>CAJFPJ010000069.1 GCA_904399395.1 uncultured Clostridia bacterium
AACGTATACCGCCGCATGAACGAGATCCCCTATGACTGGGGCACCGCCGTTAACGTGCAGGCCATGGTATTCGGCAACTCCGGCGACCGTTCCGGCACAGGCGTTGCTTTCACCCGTAACCCCGCCACCGGCGAAAGAAAGCTCTTCGGCGAATATCTGATCAACGCTCAGGGCGAGGACGTTGTGGCCGGCGTGCGCACTCCCTCCCCCATCGCTCATCTGCAGGAGCAGATGCCCGAGGTTTATGAGCAGTTTGCCCAGATCGCAGACCGCCTTGAGAAGCATTATAAGGACATGCAGGACATGGAGTTCACCATCGAAAACGGCAAGCTCTATATGCTGCAGACCCGTAACGGCAAGCGCACCGCTGCCGCCGCTCTGAAGATTGCCGTCGACCTGGTGGACGAAGGCATGATCGACGAGGAAGAGGCTGTTCTCCGCGTAGAGCCCAAGCAGCTGGATTCCCTGCTGCATCCCCAGTTCGATGCTGAGGCCGTTAAGAAGGCTGAAGTTATCGGCAAGGGCCTGGCTGCTTCCCCCGGAGCTGCCTGCGGCAAAGTGGTCTTCACCGCTGACGACGCCAAGGCCTGGCATGAAAATGGCGAAAAGGTCGTTCTTGTCCGTCTGGAAACCTCCCCTGAGGATATCGAGGGCATGCAGGTGGCCGAAGGCATCCTGACTGTCCGCGGCGGCATGACCTCTCACGCTGCTGTTGTGGCCCGCGGCATGGGCACCTGCTGTGTTTCCGGCTGCGGTGAAATCACCGTGGACTATGAGAACAAGCAGTTCACCCTGGGCGGCAAGGTTTACAAAGAGGGCGATTATATCTCCATCGACGGCTCCACCGGCAACATCTACGGCGAAGCCATCCCCACCGCTCCTGCTTCCATTTCCGGCGACTTCGGCCGCTTCATGGGCTGGGCGGATAAATTCCGTAAGCTGCAGGTATACACCAATGCAGATACCCCCCGCGACGCTGCTCAGGCTAAGTCCTTCGGTGCAGAAGGTATCGGCCTCTGCCGCACCGAGCATATGTTCTTCGAAGCGGACCGCATCAAGGCTGTTCGTGAAATGATCGTTGCCAAGGACGTGGAAGCCCGCAAGGCTGCCCTGGCTAAGGTTCTGCCCTATCAGCAGGGTGACTTCGAGGCTCTCTATGAAGTGATGGAAGGCCGCCCGGTTACCATCCGCTTCCTGGATCCCCCGCTCCACGAGTTCCTCCCCACTAAGGAAGAGGACATCGTTGAGATTGCAGGCGAGCTGAACATTTCTGTGGACGAGCTGAAGAATGTTATCGCCGGCCTCCACGAGTTCAACCCCATGATGGGTCACCGTGGCTGCCGTCTGGCTGTTTCCTATCCGGAAATTGCTGAGATGCAGACCACCGCTGTGATCAACGCCGCCATCAACGTGACCAAGAAGACCGGCACCGCCGTGAAGCCTCTGATCATGATCCCGCTGGTGGGCGAAGTGAAAGAGCTCAAATATGTGAAGGACGTTGTTACCGCTACCGCCGACAAGCTCATTGCCGAGGCTGGTATCGACATGAAGTATGAAGTGGGCACCATGATCGAGATCCCCCGTGCGGCTCTCACCGCCGACGAGATCGCCGAGGAGGCCGAATTCTTCAGCTTTGGCACCAACGACCTGACTCAGATGACCTTCGGCTTCAGCCGTGACGATGCAGGCAAGTTCCTGGATTATTACTATGAGAAGAAGATCTACGAGTCCGATCCCTTCGCACATCTGGATCAGAAGGGCGTGGGCAAGCTGGTCAAGATGGCTGCCGAGCTGGGCCGTAAGACCCGCCCCGACATCCACTTGGGCATCTGCGGCGAGCATGGCGGCGACCCGACTTCCGTTGAGTTCTGCCATAATGTAGGCCTGAACTACGTCTCCTGCAGCCCCTTCCGCGTGCCGATCGCACGTCTGGCTGCTGCACAGGCTGCTGTTAAGGAAAAGAGAGCGAAATAAGTTCCCTGCTCATTTCCACGAAAGACAGCATATTAATATGTAAAAAGCATCCCCGTACAATTTCCGATTGGAAATGTACGGGGGTTCTTTTTGCTTTTAAGCTTCTCATACCTTTTCTTTTTTTCTATTTCCTCCTCTTTTCTGTTTATCTCTCCGTAAAACAATAGAAATATGATTGTATTTTAATAATCCAAATGATAAAATTTATATATTCCGATCTTATTGGCGCTTATCCGCCGCCCATGTTGTAAACCACAGTAACCAGCGCGATACGCAGAATAAAGAGGAAAATCGGAAAATTTCTACCATATGTTGCGGGAAAAGGAGACTGCAGGATGAATCTATATGTTTCCGCTTCTGTTATAAGCCATGTGGGGCAGGTTCGTACAAACAATGAGGATAATTTTTATCTCCAGGGGCATATCCGAGAAGATGTGGAACAAAAGGAAGCCCACTATACCTGTGACATTCCGGGAAACCGTTTTCTGGCAGCCGTGGCCGACGGCATGGGAGGCGAGGATTCTGGAGAACTGGCATCCCTTCTGGCCGTTAGAGCTTTGGAACCTTGCTCCTTCGAACAAATGGGAAAAACGGCCCAGATTTCCATCACCCGGGCGAATTCCCACATTTGTAACCAGATTAAGAAAAATGGCGGCAGACGTATGGGATCCACCCTAACTGCGCTATATATAGATGATGGAAGGGCTTTGTGCTGCAATATAGGGGACAGCCGCTGTTATCTTCTGCGTGATGAAATGCTCACTCTGCTCTCTACGGACCACAACAGGGCCAAACGAATGGTAGAGCTTGGGGTGCTCACCCCAGAGCAAGCCGCCCGGCATCCAAGCCGTCATGAACTGACCCAATATCTGGGGATATTGGAAAAAGAGATGCTCATTCAACCTGCCTTCAGTGAAATCATAAAGCTGCAGCCCGGGGATATCTTGCTGCTTTGCAGCGATGGTCTTACCGACATGGTGTCAGAAAAGGATATTGCCGTCTGTCTGGCCAATGGCGGCACACCCGAACAGCAGGCGGCCGCTCTGCTGCAAATGGCTCTAGCGGCTGGAGGCAGAGACAATGTAACCGCACTGGTGGCAAAGGTGTGTAAAGATCCACATCCCCTGCTGCGCCGCATCTTCCCCGCATAAAAACAACCGCGGTAAAACAGGAGGAGCGCATACAATGAACGAAAACCTGCATTCCAATCACATAAACGGCGAGCTGTTTCAAAAGGCGGCCGGCAAATTCTCCCCCGATAGTACCACGTCTGTTGAGGACGCTAATCCATCTGGGAAGTTGGCACGAAAAGCGGATCAAACCGCCAGTGCAATGAATACAGAATCTGCGGCCGGAACACCAAACAGCCAGCAGGAGAATACGCTCAGCCGTTACCGCGGCTGCCTCTTAGGGGGTGCGGTGGGAGACGCCCTGGGGTATCCTGTGGAATTTATGAAAGAAGACGCTATTTGGGCCAGATACGGATCAAAAGGGATCCGGACACTCTCCCAGGCCGGCGTTCCCGCCCCCATCTCCGATGACACACAGATGACGCTCTTTGCTGCCAATGCTTTGATCTATTCCAAAAAGCAAGGCAAAAGTCTCTCAGAAAGCTTATGGTTAGCCTACCGGGAATGGCTGGGCACTCAGGGGGACAAGAGCCGCATGGATGACCCGGCGCACCCCAAAATGTGGATTTATGGCGATAAGCGGCTTCATGCCCGCCGGGCTCCGGGAAATACCTGCCTGCACGCCATACGCACCAGCCCGGAGGGCGGCACAATGCATCAGCCTGTGAACAACAGCAAAGGCTGCGGCACCGTCATGCGGGCGGCTCCTTTTGGGCTGGCCATATCCGCTGCAGCCGCTCAGGGCAACGGCAGCGCCAATGTCTACAACATGGCTGCCTGCGATGCCGCCCTGACACATGGGCATGAAATGGCATGGGCAAGCTCCGGCATACTGGCACAGATTCTCTTCGAGATCGTGCAGCAGCATCCGCAGCGGGATTACGCATTGCAGGATGCTATTGCAAAAACAGGAGGGCCCGGCGATAAAAAGATCCGAAACCTGTTGGACAGAGCTGTTTCGCTGGCGCTTACCCCTTCCGTCTCCGATTTGGAAGGCATCCACAGATTGGGAGAGGGCTGGGTGGCGGAGGAAGCCCTGGCTATCGCTATTTTCTGCGCCGTACGGTATCAAAACGACTTTTCCGCCGCCATCCGAGCGGCTGTTAACCATAAGGGAGACAGCGATTCAACCGGCGCCGTCTGCGGCAACATTCTCGGCGCCTGGCTGGGGAAAGAGGCAGTGGAAGAGGCCTTTGACCTCCGCAATCTGGAATTGCGAGACGTAATTGAGAAAATAGCCGATCAGTTGTTTGACACAGTATAAGGAAGAATTTCCTGAAAAAATGCTGGTTTCAGTCCCCCGGGAAGGATTTTCCAAATTGCTCAGAGCAAAGCCCTTGGCTTCTCTGCTTTCTGTGGCGCCTGACGTCCAGCTGGGGAAAACTATGCCGGCAAGATGTCCTTATGCGGCCGGGGTTCTGAAATTTGCCGGATACATCAAGCAGCCTGTGCTTATGTGCGTATATGCATTTTACTTTATAGAAGGTGGGAGAACGATGGATATAAACTACTATAAACAATACGAACCTGTCTTCGGCGCCTGGAAGATCACCCGTCTTATCGGCGAGGGCAGTTTCGGCAAAGTTTTCGAGATGGAACGGGAAGACTTCGGTATTACCTATAAGGCTGCTCTGAAAGCCATTACGGTTCCGGCAAATCAAAGCGAATTGCGGGAAGTGATGGCCGAAGGAATGGACGAAGCCAGCATCCGCACATATTTCGGCAGCTTTGTGCAGGATCTTGTAAAAGAATTCGCCCTGATGAGCAAGCTCAAAGGCAACAGCAATGTGGTCAGCTATGAAAACCATCAGGTTATCGAGCACAGGGACGGTATCGGCTGGGATATCCTCATCCAGATGGAACTGCTGACGCCTCTGAATAAATATACCCGCACGCACGCCGTCACCCGGCAGGACGTGATCAAGCTGGGAATCGATTTGTGCAAAGCGCTGGAACTCTGCCAGAAATACAATATTATCCACCGGGATGTAAAGCCCGAGAATATTTTCATCTCAGAAGTGGGAGATTTTAAGCTGGGTGATTTCGGTATCGCCCGGACAGTGGAAAAAACCACAAGCGGTCTTTCCAAAAAAGGCACCTATACCTATATGGCTCCGGAGGTCTATAAGGGGGAGCCCTATGGCTCTACAGTGGATATTTACTCCCTGGGGATTGTGCTCTATCGTCTGCTCAACGGCAGCCGCACCCCCTTCCTGCCTGCCGCCCCGGCTCTCATCACCCACGCGGACCGGGAAAACGCCCTTGTGAAACGATTTTCCGGCGTTCCCATTCCTCCTCCCTGCCATGGGGAAGGAAGGCTGGCGGAAATTGTACTGAAAGCCTGCGCGTATAATCCGAAGGAACGCTATTCCAGCCCCATGCAGATGCGGCAGGAGCTGGAAGCCATTCTCTATAACCGGGAAGAGCAGCCGTACATCTACCCGGAAGGGGATAACGTCCCTCAGGATTCCCTGCGGTATGCGGGAAGCAGCACAACCTCCCCCTCTGTGCCGCCTGTTCCATCCGTTTCGCCTGAACAGGCCGGGCCGGAGCCTTACCCGGCTCCAGGTGGAGAAAAGAGCGGCTTCAACAATGCCAACAGTACGATCCATATTTTCGGAGATACGGCAACCGCCTTTCTGGGGCCGGAGCAACGGGACGCCACTGTGGCTGCCGTCAATGATTTTACCCGGATATCCCCTCCGCCGGCGCCTTCTCCTTCGCCTTCGCCGGAAACGTCTCCGGCTCAGACGGTTCCCAGCAAAAAAAAGAGCTCTGCAAAGCTCTGGATAGGCCTCGGCTCAGGTATTGGGGCGGCATGTCTGCTTGCCATACTTCTGACGGTCGTATTCTTTCTGCAGAATGCTTCCGTCCCGGCGGCTTCTCCCTCTTCAAAAACAGAACAAAATGGGAGCGCACATACGGATACGGAAGCAAACAACCCTGTTCCGGCGGAAAACTATCTGGAGACCGTCAAAGACGAAGAGGGCCGAATCCTGCAGTATCCCGTTTTCAATTACGACGGATCCGTTTCCTATACAGTGTATGAATACGACGATCAGGGCAACCGGGTGCGCTACCGCACATTCAATCTCCTCGGCGAGCTGGAAGAGGAAACCGTAAATGAATTTGACAGCAACAACAAATGCATCGGGAGAAAGAGATACGACGGCGATGGAAACTTGACGTCCTACGATGAGAACACCTTCCAAAACGGAAAGCTTTCCCGGTCGGATACATACGACTCCTCCGGCCGGCTAACCGGATATTCGCTGTATGAAGAATATGACGGCCAGGGCCGCAACAACAAATTTTCCCATTATGCACCGGACGGCTCTTTAGTAGCTTCCTATGTATATGAGCGCGATTCCGAGGGGCGTATCCTGAAAAGCTCCTATTCCGATGAAACAGGCTTCTCGTCATCCGTTGTATCGGAATACGACAGCCAGGGCCTTCTCCTGACGGATACGAACTATAATGCAGAGGGAAACATTCAATCGGTAAGCGAATACGATGAACTGGGCCGGACTATAAAATACACCTCATATAATAAAAAAGGAAAGCCCAGCCAGGTAACAGAATCCATATACGATGAAAAAGGGTTCCGTACCCGGCAAAACGAATTGGACGGCAGCGGTCATCTGCAGCAGTTCACCCAGTACACATATAATGAACGGGGAAAGCGTTCAACCGAAGCCCGCTATTCCGAAAACAATATTCTTTCCTATGAAGTAACATATGATGACCACGGAAATGAGATAAAGACTTCATATTACGATGACGACGGCGCCCTGAGCTCCTATAGCCAGTCTGAATATGACGAGGACGGAACCAAAATCAAAGGCAGCTCCTACCGGGCGGACGGCACCCTATCCTCGGCTACCGAGTATGCAGAGGGCCGCGCCTTCAAAGTCAGTTACTATACTGCAGAAGGCCAATTGAATTTCTATACAGAATATGAATATAATGAGGACGGAAAGCGCATAAAAGACAGCACCTATGAAAGCGACGGAACGCTGAGATCCTATACCCTGTCTGAATATGATACGAACGGCGACATCGCCAAGGAAACCGACTACCGGGCAGACGGCACCGTTTCCAGCATCTCTGAGTATATGGAAAATTATACCATTGCAAAAGAAAGTTATTATAACGAAAAGGGTCAGCTGGATTCCTATTGGGAATACGAATACGAATACGATAAAAATGGATTCCACACGAAAACCAACATAAACATATATGAAGCCGACGGAACGCTGAGTAAATACGGCGTCATCCAATATGATGACAACGGCGATTATGTGGACACCATCTGGTATAATCCGGACGGCACAAAACAGGAATAAATCATCCGCTTAATCCGCAAAACTATGAAAACACCCCTGCTTTTTATGAAAGCAGGGGTGTTTTCGTGTTTTCATATGGATGGGAATTTCTTTGGGAAGATAACGCCCGGGATCAGGAGCGGTCTTTCTTCTTTTCCTTCGTCACCAGTGCCGCCAGACGTTCCCAATATTTCCAGCACCAATCCAGCCCTTCCGGCGCTGAGCCTTCCTCCGGGGCTTCCACTGCAAAGGGCACGCCCGGTTTCCCCTCCGAATCCTCCGGCAGGTTCTCCATGCTCCCATACCAGTTTCCCCGATAAAAAGAAGCTTTGAAGCCGCTTTCCGGCTCCTTCTCATAATCGAAAATATTGGAAAAGAAGCTGTGGGAACAGCCGGAATCCCTGGTGCAGACCTCCGGCATCTGCTCAAGTCCGCCAAAATAGTTTCCGTATATCTCAGCAGGCAGACCTTTATCCTCCCGGGTAATGGCCTTTTCATCACCGATGCTGATATTATAGCGCAAAATCGTTTTTCCGCATTCCTCATTATGGTTCAGGCCGATGCAGTCCAGCCAGAAGCCGCCTTTGTTCCCGTGGGTATAATTATATTGAAATACAGTATCGCCCGCCGTGCCCCAGTCGGTGTCGAAGGCAGAGCCATCCGCTTCAAACAAAGCTGTCCTGGCCACCTCGTTGCGCTGGATAAGGGCATTCTCCGTAGCGCAGACCCAGACCCCCGCTATCAGCTGGGTATCCTTCAGATTCCCCAGCGCGCCCGCATCGAAACACCGGTTTCCGTCGATAAGCGGGGAAATGCAGTTGGCTACAATGATGCCGTCGCTGCCCGTGCGCTCGATCCGGTTGCCGCGCACCACCACATGGGTATGATGGATATCGTTGATGAAATCCTCCTGCTGGTTTACACGGACGCCGCTGGTGTGCACATCGTGGACATAGTTCCCCTGGATCAGGATATCGTGGAGATGGTCTTTTTCCGAAGTGCGGCCCGGGAAAGTCACATAGATACCCGAATTCCAGTACATGCTCTTATATACGCCCATGGCCCGGCGATTCTCTCCGTTCACGTCCGTAACTTCACAGTTCAGGATAGAGATCCCCTCCGTGACGCCTCTTGCCTTTCCCCGTACGCATATCCCGCTGCGGATACCCCTTTCCTTCCCATGATTGGTAATTTTCAGTCCATCCGCTGTATAGAAGCTGACGCCGTCCAGAAAGAGGGACGCATAGCCGCCGTCTCCGGCAACCCAGGGCTTTTCCCCTTCTCCATAGCCTTCCAGGATTATGGGCGCGCCGAAGCAGCCATCCCCCTGAGGTCTGAGCATCTCATCCCACCGGCAGCCCCGGCGAAGCCTTACCCGGTCCCCCGGTTTAAGAGGCTCTGCATTCACCCTGGCCAGCGTCTTCCAAGCCGCCTCAGAGGATACGCCCTCGTTGCCGTCGCTTCCCATTTCTGCATCCACATAAAAGCATCTGCTCATATCTGTATTCATCTATATTCTCCTTTCAATTTGCCACAAACAGTATTTGCATCTTTAGCAAACTCGGTTCCTACAGCACATTATACCTTTTCCCACTCTGGGGAGCAACCCAATATATCTGCCTCTATCACATATTTTCCACCGTCTGCTTTTTCATCTAAACAAAAGGGGATTCCCCGGCGCCCACTGCGCCGGGGAATCCCTACAACCCCTTCCCCCAAATGGGGAAAACCTTTCAAGCCAGCCCCAAGAACCGGCTCGTGTTATGTCAGAACGCCGAAAACCCGTCAGGTTCCCGATGGGATTCATCATCCAAGATAGGTGATGGAGCCATCTTTATTACGGATCAGGCGGCAGAAGAATTCATCCCAAATCATCAGGGAAAGCTCAGGCGTATATGTATGAGGCCAATTCAACACCCCGGTAAAACGCACCATGGGAACATGATCCTCATTGCGCACAATCGTATTTTGATAAATGCCGTTTTCATAAAAACGAGCTTCTTCATAGCAAACTTTATTGCAGGCACATAGATTCCGGAGAACCTTATCATTTATACCGCCGGGCTCCAGGCTCATGCTGCCGATATCATATTCGCCCAGCACATACCATACAGGCCGGGGAATATCATTCGGCAGAGGAACGGCTTGCCCATCGGCATCCACCCCCATGGCGCCCACCGGCGCAAAACCGGCGAATTCTTCCGGCATGCAGTGCATCAGCCGCTGGGTCATCATGGAGCCGTTGGAATGGCCCGTCACATAGACGCGAGCCTCATCCACCGGATATTGAGCCTTCACAGCCTGCAGCATCTGCCGGATAAAGGAAACGTCGTCCGGTCCCTGGGGATCCTGCTCATAAGAGCTGTTCCAAACGGGTGTACGACAGATATCCCCAGCAAAAGCAGAAGCTCTTCCCTTGGGATGAACTGTCCGCCGGAAGGGATATGCGGTGGGAAAAACCACCAAAAAGCCCCTTTCCTCGGCTACACTCTGCCATCCGCTGTTTTCTGCGAAAAATTCACCGGAACAGGAAAAGCCATGGATAGCGACCACCAGAGGATACGCTTCCTTTTTATGTCTTTTATAAGCTGTGGGCTCAAATACATACCAATACCGATTCAGCCCGTCAATTTTCATTTCATATTTTTTCAGCCCCATGTCCTCTGGGGACAACGTAACACGGATATGGGAATTTCCCTCGCCGCCCCAACGCTTGAAGTGGGTGACAAAGGCTGTCATCTCTCGGAGGATATCGCTCTCGCTCTTCTCCTCAATCTCTTTGGCCGTACTGTGCCATACCTCCACCGCAGCCTGCTCATTCAGATACAGTTCCCCAGCCTTCGGTTTTTGACGATACACCCGGGCATATCCATTGCGCAGGCCCTCATCTTTCGTATGAGCAGCTTTCTGGAAGTATTCCACAAGAGGATGATAGTCTCCCTCATCCAAAATCCAGGCAGGAAGCGAAACCCGCTTTTTCGGGATACCTGCATCGCAGTCAGAGGGCTGGTCGCCGATCCACTGCATTAGCTCCGGAGCCACACGGCAGGGACCTTTGACCGCAAAAGCAGCCAGCAGGCTCACATGGGTCATAGCAAATACAGAAGCAATATACGCCCCATCCCCGAATCCCAACGCATACACGGCGTCGGCATTGGAGGGGTAATAGAGCATATTGCGCATTTCGGCCAAAAGCTTAGAAGCACAATCCAACTCATAGCCCGGATTTTCCAGGTTCCAGCCATCAGGCGCCTCAATAAAAAATGCCGCTACCTCATATTCCTCCAGAATATCCGCCCAAGGGTTTCGGGAAAGCCATTCCCTCACATCGGTTTTTCCGTCGATGAACACCAACGCCGAATTTCCAGAAGTCTTCATCGTCTCGGGCACATACAGAACATAGCGGCGCTCTTCTCCGTTTTCATCAAAAATACAGCCGTCAAAAAAGCCCGTATGGCACGGAAAATAGGGGCGCAGGGGATCTACCTCCGGCTGGGAGATGGGCTCGCAGACCGACTGTGGGGAAGCTGGTCCGGGAATACGCCGGACACGGTTCAGGCCATAGGCCAGCTGCGGATGGGTAAAATGTTTCATACAACTCTCTCTTTCTAGCCCCAAGGCCTGATGCCCAGGGATCATGCTATCAATTTGTTATGCCGTTATGCAAGAGGATCTGTGCAAGAACCTGCACGCGTCTTTCGCCCGGCCAACCGCTCTCTTTCTCACTTACAGCTACAGCATCTGAGCATGCAAAAAAGTTTGATTTTTTGCCGCCGTTTTTTAACCATTCTTGCGGCTATGTTGTTATACTACTTCCATTTTATGAATTTGTAAAGGGATTTTTATGGGATTTTTTATAAAAAACTGTAAAAACACAAAAAAAGAAAAGAAAACTTATATTATTTTTATGTGTTAAAAAGTTATATTTTTATAAAACACCTTTTGACACATTTTCTAAGGTTCCTTCATCTTTGTTTCTGCACCGCAGCAAAACACAAAAAAGGCTTTCAGCTTCAAACGTTCATCTGGGATACCATGATTCCGTTTTCAATCTCTTCACAATACCTACCTCAATGGAAGGTTACAGAATTGGTACTATTATTTTGCATCTCTTTGCAGTATAATAAAAACAAGATACAAAAACCCGCCGGATACATAACGCTTTCTTCCGGTGGATCCACTCTAGAATGTGTTTTATGTGCCTACACATCTGCATGCACTGCATACTGCAAAAAGGAGGATTTTCATGAATATTTTCGAAACCATTACCCATGGGATTTCCAGAGCCGTAGGATTTGTTGCAGATAAAAATCATAAAGCTGCGCTGGTAAACCGTCTTCGTATTGTGATCAAAAACGAACGGGAAAATGCCTCCCGGGCATACGTAGCGCTGGGGAAATATTATCTGGAAAACCTCCGTGATCCTGAAAATGAGCTAACCGAACGCCTCTGCCGTTCTGCTGAAGACAGCGAGGCCCGGATCCGCAAAGCTTTCGCCAAGCTGGATGAAATCGCCAGTGAAAGCGCGGAGGCCAGCAGCGCTGAGAATTGCAACAGTTGCGAAGACTGCTCCGATGACTGCTGCCAGTGCCCCTATTCCGCGGAGGAGATTACTCCTTCTGAGTTCTTTACCGGTGCCAAACGTGCCCACATCCTGCCAAACTGGAAGGCAGAAGCATAAAACTGCCGTCGTTTGCCAGTATGATGTTACTTGCATAGGTAAAAGGGAGAAACACCCGGTTGCAGAAGCATGTGGGGTTCTCCCTTTTTTATTGCCTACCGAGACCGGAAAGAATATTCAGATAAAGCTGAGAAGGGACACGGATATTTTTATGACCAGGAAACAAAAAGTACTTTTAGGAATGAGCGGCGGGGTGGATAGCTCTGCTGCAGCTTTTCTGCTCCAGGAGCAAGGCTATGCGGTGGAGGGCATCACTCTGCGCCTGCGGATGGACGACACGCGCTCCGCTGGGCGGGAACAGCCCGAGGCCCATGGCGCCTCCGGTGATATACGAGACGCCGCCCTAGTGGCTGAAACTCTTGGAATTCCGCATTCAGTTCTGGATCTGCGGGAAGAATTCCAAAACAGAGTGATCTCCAATTTTGTGCAGGAATATGCCAGGGGCCGCACTCCCAATCCCTGCGCCGTATGCAACCGGTTTATCAAATTCGGCGCCATGCTGGAATATGCTCTCAGCCACGGCTTTGACTATATCGCTACAGGCCACTACGCCAATATCATCCGGCAGGAAACGGAAAAAGGGCCTGGCCGCTGGCTTCTCAAAAGCGTACCTTCGCAGAAGGATCAAAGCTATATGCTGTATTCCCTTTCTCAGAAACAACTTTCCCATACGCTTCTTCCCCTGGCGGGATATACCAAAGAAGAGATACGCTCTATCGCAGAAAGCGCCGGTCTTCCCGTGGCAAAAAAGCCGGATAGCCAGGAAATCTGTTTTGTGCCGGATAATGATTATATTCGCTTTCTGGAAGAATACACCGGCAGTAAGGCTCCCGAAGGAGATTTTGTAACCAAGGAAGGAACCGTCCTCGGCCGGCATAAGGGGATCACCCGCTATACTATCGGGCAGAGAAAGGGGCTGGGCGTCGCTTTTGGAAAGCCCATGTATGTGACCTCCATCCTACCAGAAAAGAATCAGGTGGTCCTGGGGCCCGAGGGCAGTCAATACGCCGATTCCCTCACCGCATCAGACGTGAACTGGATCGCCTTTGAACCTCCCGCTCCCGGCGAAACCATCGCCTGTGAAGCCCGCATTCGTTATCATGCGACCCCTGCCCCCTGTAGTGTACACATTTTAGAGGGGGGGCGCCTTTATGTGAAGTTTTCCTCGCCCCAACGCTCTGTAACGCCGGGGCAGGCTGTGGTCTTTTACGATGGTGACCTGGTGCTGGGTGGAGGCACTATTTCCCGGAATACGATCGCTGAATAAAAGGGCAAAAATGGAATCCGCCTCAAATAGAGTTTCTGCCGCTGCGTGTATGCCTCTTTTGCATAAAGGCATCCGTGCAGCGGTCTCTTTTTACGAAAACTACCCTTCCCTTTTTCCGCCGCCTATGCTATAGTGATATAAAACAATCTGGCCGGAAGGTGTGCTCAATGGGGGCGCTGTTCCGCCGTGAATAGGAGGAACCGACCCTATGGAAAATGAAGGGCTGCTTTTCGTGGCGATCTGTATGGCCTGTGCCGTACTTTTTCTTATTATGGGCTTACTGGCCCGTAAAAAACCGGAACCTGTGCAGTTTTGGTCCGGTTGGGAAGTCACCGAGAAAAACATCCGGGATATTCCCGCATACAACAGAGCTTACGGCCGCATTTGGATAGTCTATGCCCTGGCTTGGTTTTTGGCGGGGCTAACCCCTTTTATCACCTCTGCTCCTATTTCCGTCATTCTTATCGGCATTGTATGTTTTGGGGGAATCCCCACCATTATCCTGACATACAGAAAAATATATAAAAAATACAAGCGGTGAGCACAGTGGGTGCACCTGGGCCGAAAACTAGGTTTCCCCGGACGCATGCCGCAGATCGACTTGCGACCGCGCTTCCATTTTCGGAGATGCGCGGCTTTTTGTTTGCAGGCCAGTGCGCTAGAATATAAAAATACGGAAAGAATCCTATGCATTCTCCTCTTATCCACAATTCAACAGGTCATTCTGTATCCTACATATTACTATACAAAGGAGAGATTTTAATGGCAATGAATGAAGCACGCCTGCAAAGAGTGCTGGCGGCCATGGAGCAGGCAGGCCTTGAGCAGATCATCGTCACCTCCCGCTCTGCCGTATTCTACCTTACCGGCGTAAGCCTAGATCCTATGGAGCGTATGCTGGCTCTATACCTAAACAGCCGGGGGGACCGGATTCTGTTTGGAAACAAGCTTTTTAAGCTTACCCCTATGGAAGGTCTCCGTCTCGTGGAACATACGGATGCTGGAAACCCTGTGGAAGATTTAGCGAAAGCCCTTCTTCCTGGTAAAATAGGCATTGACGATAACTGGCGCACGCAGTTTCTTATCAACCTGATGGAGCTCCGGCCGGATGTTACGCCTGTGCATGGTTCCCTGCCCGTTCAGCTCACCATGATGCAGAAGGATGAAACAGAGCGGGAGCTCATGCGCGTTTCCTCCAAGCTGAACGACCGCTGCATGGATACGGTGGCCAAGGCTATCAGGGGCGGCCTTACTGAATTGGAGCTCATGGATGTAATCGTCCGTTTCTTTAAAGAAAACGGTGCCAAGACCAGCGGCTTTGCCATTGTGGCCGCCGGGGAAAACGGTTCCGACCCTCATCACGTAACGTGCCAGGATACTATAAAGGAAGGCGACGGCATTGTATTTGATATCGGCGCCCCCCTGAACGGCTACTGGAGCGATATGACCAGAACCATTTTCTATAAATCCGTAACGGAGGAGCAGAAAAAAGTCTATGAGACTGTCCTTGCCGCCAACCTGGCGGGAATTGCCGCCGTCAGGCCCGGAGTCCCGCTGAAGGAAATCGATGGAGCAGCCCGAAAGGTCATCGAGGACGCAGGATACGGCGAATATTTTATCCACCGGACCGGTCACTGCATCGGCATGGAATGCCATGAGGCCCCCTCTGTGGGCGCAGAGGAGGAGACCCTTGCTCAGCCCGGCATGTGCTTTTCCATCGAACCCGGCATCTATCTTCCCGGAAAATTCGGTGTGCGCATTGAAGATCTGGTAATGGTAACGGAAGAGGGCTGCGAGGTTCTCAACAGCTATCCAAAAGAGCTCACCATAGTGGGGTAATTCCACCGGCTTATTTATTTTAGCAACCGAAAGCGGCTGTCGTGTGATGCACGGCAGCCGCTTTTAGCTTTAAAAAGATAAATGTCTCGTATGTTTGTCCGAACAACCCTCTAGTCTCTTTCAATTTTCTGCCAAACCTGTATGAGCTTGTTTATACATTGATCCATGCTGATTCCCATAAAAATAGATTTTTATAGATTTTATCCTCAATTTGCCCAAATACCATACTTTTTCTTGCTATTTTCAAGGAATAGTTGTATTATATTTAAGAAAAGTTGTATGTACTTTTCTACAAAAAATCTAAACGATCGTATCAAAAGGAGCTGGAAGACAGAGTCGTTTCCCCATCGATGTCGCGCAGCTTTTCGAACAGTCTGCAGGCTGGCTATTGCCTGCATATAGTACCATAATCCACATGGATATACACGAACCGGCCCCCGGTCGGAATCCCAAAACGGGAAGGAGAATTGCTATGACCGCCCCCGGCAGCCGATCCCCGGAATCCGTCTTCTCTGAAGAAGTGCCCAAGACCTTCCACCCCCTTGCAGATGAGCACGGTGAACATGAGCGGGAATCCGGAAAATCCAAATACATCATGCTCGCCAATCTTCTGCGGCAGCAAATCCTGGGCGGGCAGTATCATGCCGGCGACAAGCTTGCTTCTGAAAATCAGCTTTCCCAGCAGTATGGTCTGAGCCGCCAGACAGTTCGCCAGGCGCTGGCTCTTTTGGAGCAGGAAGGCTTGCTTCTGCGCCAGAGAGGAAGCGGCACCTATGTAAGCTTTGCCGCCCCCAGGAGAGAAAAAACCCACGTCATCGGCGTTATCACCACCTATATTACGGATTACATTTTCCCCACCATTGTCCGAGGTATTGAAGAGGAACTCACCAGAAACGGATACCACCTGACCTTGGGGGTCACAAAAAACCGGGTGGAAAATGAAGCCAGGCTTCTGCGCTCCTTTCTGGAAAACCAGGTAGACGGCCTGATCGTGGAAGGCACAAAAACCGCCTTTCCCAACCCCAATCTGGGCTTATATTGCCAGTTGGAAGCCATGGGAATTCCCGTGGTGTTCTTTAACGGGTATTATCGGGAGCTTCCCTCCGTCTATGTGGTGACCAACGACCGGAAATGCGGCTGGGACGCAGCGGAATACCTGATCCGCCATTCCGGCTGCCGGAAGCTGGGGGGAATCTTCAAATCCGATGACACCCAGGGCCATGAGCGCTATGCAGGCTTTTCCCAAGCCATTCTGAAAGAAGGCCGCGAGTTGGACGATGATGCTGTGATCTGGTATACCACAGCGGACAAGGAAACACTTTTCAGCCTGGAAAACGCCCCCGGCATTGTTCGCCGGTTACAGGGCTGCGACGGGGTGGTATGCTATAACGACCAGATCGCCTATGGGCTTATCGACAGCCTGCAGAAGGCGGGGATAGCCGTGCCAGAGCAGGTCAGTGTCTTCGGCTTTGATAACTCCAGCGTTTCAGAATACTCTCCCATAAAAATCAGCACCTTTGCCCACCCCAAAGAGCGGTTAGGTGTAGAGGCCGCTCGCCGTCTTCTTCGCATGGTGGAGCAAGGCACAAAGGAAACGCCCCTGGTGATGGACATGGAACCTGTGGTGAAGGAATCCACCCGGTGAACCTTAACGGCGAAAAAGGGTGAGCGAGCTATATCTAAAAATTGGCCCCTTGCGGTAGGTGTCTTTATAAAAAACTGCATAAAACCTTGGAAAAGCTCTTGATTTTTTTCCCATTTTATACTACACTAAAGGCATAAGTTGTACATACAACTTCTCCCAAACATCTGAATGTCTTTTTTGGTATTTTACATTTTAAGGAGGATTTGTTGACATGAGCAAGTACACAATCGGCGTCGACTACGGTTCCCTTTCCGGCCGCGCTGTGCTGGTGGACGTAGCCACGGGCGAGGAGCTGGCTTCTTCCGTCTATGAGTATCCCCACGCAGTAATGGAAACACAGCTGCCGGACGGCACCAAGCTGGGCCACGACTGGGCCCTGCAGCATCCCCAGGATTATCTGGACGTGCTTTCCCACACCATTCCCGCCGTTCTGAAGGAAGCGGGCGTTTCCAATGAGGACGTCATCGGCGTAGGCACGGACTTTACCGCCTGCACCATCCTGCCTGTTAAGGCGGACGGCACCCCCCTCTGCTTCCTGCCCGAATACAAGAACCGCCCCCATGCCTACGTGAAGATGTGGAAGCACCACGCCGCTCAGGATAAGGCCAACATGCTCAACGAAATCGCTGAAAAGCGCGGTGAAACCTGGCTGAAAAACTATGGCGGCAAAATTTCCTCCGAGTGGGCCATCCCGAAGATCTGGCAGATCCTCGACGAAGACGAGGAAATCTACAATGCAATGGATCGCTTTATAGAGGCTGCGGACTGGATCATCTGGCAGCTCTGCGGCAAAGAGACCCGCAATTCCTGCACAGCAGGCTATAAGGCTATGTTCAATAAGAGACTGGGGTATCCCTCCGACGATTTCTTCAAGGCTCTTGACCCCCGCCTTGAGCATGTGATCGATGAGAAATTCTCCCGGGACATCACGCCCCTGGGCGGCTGCGCCGGCTATGTAACTGAAAAGGCTGCTGCACTCACCGGCCTGAAGGTAGGCACCGCCGTGGCTATCGGCAACGTGGACGCTCATGTGTGCGTTCCCGCTGTGGGTATCGACGGCCCCGGAAAAATGCTGGCCATTATGGGAACCTCTACTTGCCATATGATGATGGGCACCACCGAGACCCAGGTTCCCGGCATCTGCGGTGTTGTGGAAGACGGCATCCTGCCCGGATTCTTTGGCTATGAGGCCGGCCAGTCCTGCGTGGGCGATCACTTTGCCTGGTTTATCGACAACTGCCTGCCCGCCTCTTACTATGAGGATGCGGAAAAGCAGGGCATGAACATTCATAAATACCTGCGGGCCAAGGCCGAGGTCAAAAAGCCCGGCGAAAGCGGTCTGCTGGCTCTGGACTGGTGGAATGGCAACCGCTCCGTTCTGGTGGACGTGGATCTCACCGGCATGATGCTGGGCATGACCCTGCAGACCAAGCCCGAGGATATCTATCGTGCTCTGATCGAAGCCACCGCCTACGGCACCCGCATGATCGTGGAGAACTACCGTGAGAATGGTATCCCGGTGGAGGAGTTCTACGCTTCCGGCGGAATCTCCCAGAAGGATCCCATGACCATGCAGATCTATGCAGACGTTCTCAATATGCCTATTAAGATTGCAGGTTCCCTGCAGGGCCCCGCTCTGGGCTCCGCTATCTTTGCCAGCGTAGCCGCAGGCAAGGAAAAGGGCGGTTACGACAATATCTTCGAGGCTGCAAGAGCGCTGGGCAAAGTTAAGGATACGGTCTACACTCCCATTCCGGAGAACGTGGAGCTCTATAACAAGATCTTTGCCGAATACCGCACCCTGCACGATTACTTCGGCCGCGGCGCCAATGACGTTATGAAGCGCCTGAAGGCTCTGATGAAATCCCTTTAATGGATTGTTCCTGCAGAAATAGCTGGAAAGCGATTCCTCCTGCAGGATCGTTTTCCAGTTGATGCGGCGTTTTACATATCGCACATATAAAATCTGTGTCATATGCCAAAATAAAAGGATACTCCGGCGTGAGCCGGTCTGACCATTTGTACACGAAAGGAGTTTTCCCAATGAACAATTCTCTGAAAAAATACGAGTTTTGGTTCGTGGTCGGAAGCCAGGATCTGTATGGTCCCGAAGTGCTGAAGACGGTAGACGAGCATTCCAAGATCATGGTAGAGGGCTTCAATAAGGATCCCCTTATCCCTGGCACCGTGGTATTCAAGCCCGTAGTTCGCAATTCCAATGAGATCTATGCTACCTTGACCGCCGCCAATGCGGATCCCGCCTGCGCCGGCGTCATCACCTGGATGCATACCTTCTCCCCCTCTAAAATGTGGATCCGCGGCTTCAATGCTCTGCAGAAACCCCTTCTTCACATCAACACCCAGTTCAACCGGGATATTCCCTGGGATTCCATCGATATGGATTTCATGAACCTGAACCAGTCCGCTCATGGCGACCGGGAGCACGGCTTTATCACCGCCCGCATGCGCCTGCAGCATAAGGTCATTTCCGGCTACTGGGAGAGCGAGAATCTCCGTGCCCGGATGGGCAAGTGGATGCGCGCTGCAGTGGGCGCCTACGAAAGCCAGCGGCTTCGTGTATTGCGCATCAGCGATAACATGCGCGACGTTGCCGTTACCGAAGGCGACAAGGTGGAAGCACACATCAAATTCGGTTGGCAGGTTGACCACTATGGCGTAGAGGATATCATCCGCATGGTGGACGCCGTAACAGAGGAAGAAATCGACGCTAAGATGGCTGAATACGCCCAGGTCTATGAGATGGCCACCGACAATATCGAGGCTGTCCGGTATCAGGCCCGTGAGGAAGTAGCTCTGGAGAAATTCATGGAAGCGGAAGGCTTCGGCGCTTTCCACACCAATTTCCAGGATCTGCAGCAGCTCCGTCAGTTGCCCGGCCTTGCAGCTCAGAACCTGATGCGCAAGGGTTACGGCTTTGCCGGTGAAGGCGACTGGAAAACCGCTGCTCTCTGCCGTATCATGAAGCTCATGACCCAGGACTGCGACAAGGGCACCGGCTTCATGGAGGATTACACCTATAACTTCGACCCCGAAAACGGCATGAATATGGGCGCCCATATGCTGGAGGTCTGCCCCAGCCTGGCCGCCGAAACCCCGAAGATCAAGGTCGTGCCCCTGGGCATCGGCGACCGTGAGGATCCCGCCCGCGTAACCTTCAAAGCACAGCACGGCCCTGCCGTTCTGGCGACCATTATCGATATGGGCGACCGGTTCCGCATGATCGTCAACGACGTTATCGGCCAGGAGCAGGAGCACGATATGCCCAACCTGCCTGTAGCGGGCGTTCTGTGGAAGCCCCTGCCGAGCCTGGAGACCTCTGCTGAAGCGTGGATCTATGCCGGCGGCGCTCACCACTCCGTCATCAGCTTTGCTATCGATGAGGAAGTGCTCCGGGATTTCGCAGAGATCATGGATATCGAATATATCCATATCGGCGCGGAAACCAATATCAACGAACTGCGTAAGGAGCTTACTTGGAACGATCTTGTCTGGAAGCTCAAGAAATAAAAATCTATCCATACGGAAAGCCCCTCTCTGAAAGGGGCTTTTCCCCTGTGGAGATGGAGCAGGGGAAGCGCATCGTTCCCCTTTTGCCCTGCTTCCTCATACTGCTGGAAAAGGAGAGAGAACCATGCTTGAAGAACTGAAGAAAAAGGTATGCGAAGCCAATAAGATGCTTCCCGCCCACGGCCTGGTGGTATTCACCTGGGGCAATGTTTCCGGTATCGATCGGGAATCCGGCCTCTTTGTCATCAAGCCCTCCGGCGTGGAATATGATAAGCTGACCCCCGACGATATGGTTGTTATGAACCTGAAGGGCGAAAAGGTAGAGGGGGATCTGAATCCTTCTTCTGATACCCCCACCCACTGCGTGCTCTATAATGCTTTCCCCAACATCGGCGGCGTGGTGCACACCCACTCCCGCTGGGCTACCGTATGGAGCCAGATCGGCCGCGGCATTCCTGCTTATGGCACCACCCACGGCGACTACTTCTACGGGGAGATTCCCTGCACCAGGAATATGACTCCCGAAGAAATTGCGGGCGAATATGAAAAAGAAACCGGCAACGTGATTGTGGAGACCTTTGAGGGCAAAAATCCCGATCATATTCCCGCTGTACTGGTAAAATCCCACGCTCCCTTCACTTGGGGCAAGGATTGCTTCGACGCTGTTCACAACAGCGTTGTTCTGGAAGAACTGGCCATGATGGCCTGGCATACGGAAGCTCTGCAGTCCGGCCAGATTGCCACCATGCAGCAGGAACTTCTGGATAAGCACTTCCTTCGCAAGCATGGAGCCAACGCCTATTACGGCCAGGCGAAGAAACTGTAAGATTTCAAGAATCGGTAACTTCCCGGGCAAGTGCAAGCCCAAACTAAATTTTCTGAACAATAGATAATCTTTGTGAGGCCTCCCTTTCTATGGGAGGCCTCTTTTCTATTTTCTGCCTCAGCGGAAACTGCAGCTTTCTTTACGCTGTAAAAAAGGCTGTCGATTCCTGGGTTTTCTTTTCCTGCAGGCTGTGCTATAATGTCTATGCAATTATGCTTCCTGCAGGATGCCCGGCTATGCGCTCAGTCGGTTTACCATATTGGATTTAGTAAACAACACATTCAAGACCGCAGTTTTTGCTTCCGCCAGGAAAAGCTGGCGATTTCAGCCGGAAAAATTTGCTTGGCGGCAAAGCACCAGGCTGTTGGTTTTATCCATATTTAGACCACCCAAGGGAGGAGAAACGCAGATGTCAACACAGATCACAAAAGAAATTCTTTGCCCGGGCTGCGGCGCCTCTGTTAGCACCGCCATGTGGCCTGGAATCAGCGCAGATGAGGATCCCTCTCTTCGGGAACGGGCTTTAAGTGAGACGCTTTTCGACTGGTTCTGCCCGGAGTGCGGCTACTCCGCCCGCTTCTTATATCCCTGTCTTTATAGCGACAGAACTCATGGTTTTATGGTGTATCTTCTTCCCGAAGGCTCTCCTCAGGAACCGGTGGAGCTGGGAGATGAATTGGCTTCACTGGCGGATGTAAAAAAGAGAATCGTCTCCACCGGCCTCGAACTGCGGGAAAAGATCCTGATTTTTGAAAAAAATCTGGATGACAGGGCGGTTGAACTGGTAAAATATGCAATAGCGGATGTGCTGCAGGCACAAACCGGCGCCAAAATTCTGGAAGGTTACTTCCGGATGGTGGATCATGAGCAAAACCGTATCGGCTTTTCGTATCTACTGGAAAATACAGATAGGCTTCTTCACCGCACTACCTCACTGGAGGTATACGATAAATCCCTGGAAGTGGCCCGCTCTTTTGCACCGGCTGATTCTTCCGGATTTTTCCGTATGGGCAGCGCTGAGGCCGCAAATTGCATGAAGGCCTATACATCGGCTCCCAGAGAATCGGAAAGTGAAAAGGCATAGACGCCTCCTCAAAAGGAAAATTTCCTGCAGATGTCAGGAAACGCCCCGAGGCTAACACAAGAAAATTTTAGAAATGGTATAGAGACAGTTTTTTCTGAGGCCTAGCGCCTATAAAACTTTTAGCAAAAAATGGATAAAAATCTAGAAAAACAAGAGGTTTAAACGTATGTGTGGAATATGTGGATTTACAGGTGAGATCATCGACCGGGGAGACAAACAGGAAGTGCTCCGCCGTATGACGGAAATCATCACTCACCGTGGGCCCGACAGCAGCGGCTTCTATACGGATGAAGACATCGCCATGGGCTTTCGCCGCTTGAGTATTATCGATATCAGCGAAACGGGCGACCAGCCCATCTATAATGAGGATAAAACCCTCGTGCTTACTTTCAACGGAGAAATTTACAACTACCGGGAGCTCCGGAAAACTCTCATAGAAAAGGGTCATGTATTTGCCACCCAAACCGACTCCGAGGTGCTTATCCATGGCTTTGAAGAATGGAAAGAAGGTCTTTTGAATAAACTGCGGGGCATGTTTGGCTTCGCTATCTGGAACAAGAAGGATAAAAGCCTCTTTATCGCCAGAGATTATTTTGGGATCAAGCCTGTTCATTATGCTGTGGTAAACGGAAATCTTGTCTATGGCTCTGAAATCAAAAGCATTCTGGAATATCCCGGCTATGAAAAGAAATTCAACCGCAACGCTCTGGATCGATATATTTCCTTTGAGTATTCCGTCCCGCCGGAAACATTTTTCGAGGGCGTTTACGCCCTGATGCCCGCCCATTACCTCTGGTTCAAAGACGGCCGGGTGGAAACCCACCGTTACTGGGAGCCCAAATTTGAACCTGATGAGGCCATGACGGAGGAAGAAGCCATAGAGCAGATCGCTAAGGTCTTTGAGGACTCTGTCAGTGCCCACAAGATCAGCGACGTGGAGGTGGGCTGCTTCCTTTCCAGCGGGGTGGATTCCAGCTATGTTTCCACCTATTTCAGCGGCCAGAAAACCTTTACCGTAGGTTTTGACAACGGCGAGCGCTACAACGAAATCGAGTGGGCCAAAAATCTCAGCGAAAAAATCGGTGTAGAACACCATTATAAGGTTATTACCCCGGATGAGTACTGGGGCAATATCCGCAAGGTGCAGTACCATATGGACCAGCCCTTGGCCGACGCCTCCTGCATCGCTCTATATTTTGTCTCTAAAATGGCCCGGGATTACGTAAAGGTGGTTCTCTCCGGCGAAGGGGCCGACGAGCTTTTCGGCGGCTACAATATCTATCATGAGCCGGACGATCTGGCCTCCTATCAGAGGCTGCCTCGCTTTCTGCGAAAGGCCCTGGCGGGCATCGCCAAAGCCCTTCCCTTCCGTTTCCGGGGCAAAAACTTTCTCATCCGCGGTTCTCAGCCCATTGAGGAAAACTTTTACGGAAACTGCTCCATGTTCACCATGGAAGAAAAGAAAAAGCTTCTGAAAAGGGATATCCCCTGCACCCGTCCCCAGGAGCTGACAAAGGCGTATTACGACCGGGTTCAGGATTTGGACGATGTGACCAAGATGCAGTATGTGGATATCAATGTCTGGCTGGTGGGCGATATTCTCCTGAAGGCCGACCGGATGAGCATGGCCAACTCCCTGGAGCTGCGCGTTCCCTTTCTGGATAAAGAGGTATTCAAAGTGGCCTCCCGCCTGCCCAAGCGTCTGCGGGTGAACTCTGAAAACACTAAATACGCCATGCGGAAAGCTGCTCTGCGCCGTCTTCCCCCGGAGACCGCAAAGAAAAAGAAGCTGGGCTTCCCCGTTCCCACCCGAGTGTGGCTGCGGGAAGATAAATACTATACTATCGTAAAGGATGCATTTCTGAGCGACATCTCCCGGGAATTTTTCAATACGGACGCTCTCATGAAACTTCTGGACGACCACAAGGCCGGCAAATGCGACAATAACCGCAAAATCTGGACAATCTTTGTTTTCCTCATCTGGTACGACATTTACTTTAAGGGAGGCTCCCATGAGCCGGGGGTTATGCCGGAACTGCACTAAATTACAATCGATAAAACGACGGCCGGATAAAAGAAGGCCTTTTATCCGGCTGGAAATATATAATAAAAGTTTCTATTAATCCGATATAATAAAGAATGCCTTATAGATGTATATGTATCGCATCTATAAGGCAAATTCTATTTTTTGAGTAATTGTCTTTCTACGGTCTCACAGCCCTTATTATAAGAATTGATCTCTACTTCTTGTAATCTGCTCCCGAAGGGGCATCCCCTTTCTGGAACTGCCCAGAAAGGGGAGAAAGAGGCAGCTAAGAGGGGATTTAATTGGCGAATTGTGATAATCATCACAATTCGGCCTGTGCCGGTTTTACTGGCACACCCCCTCATATTGGAATTCCTCCCTCCTTCTGCTGAGAAATTACTTTACCACGGATACACAAATTGCGGCCTTTGGCGGCTTGGGCTCCGCAGTCGCCCTCGAGATAGGAAGAGGCCGTGCACTGCGCGGCCTCTTCTCTGTGCAATCCGTGGTCAGTGGACGACTGCGGAGTCCTATCCACTACGTTTCAATTTGAACGCCCATGTTTTAAAATCTATCCCTGCTAAGAAGGGGGAACTTCATGGGGGAATTCTTTCCCCCTGAACCGTATCTTTCCCCCATTTCTGGACGGAACCATGTATTTAGGGAAGCGTACCGCATGGTATGCTTCCCACGTGCCCGAAGGGCACGAAGCCTTTTGCGGCTTGAGTAGATACAAGAGATAGAAATAGATTCTATCATCAAAGATTGAGAGACCGCAGAAAAAATTTCTATCCTCCCGCTTTTTCCACGTGTACAGTTTTAGTGGCTATGGTCTCTACAAAATGCCTGTCATGCTCCACAAGCAGGAGCGTAGGCTTATAGGTCCCCAAGAGTTCCTCCAGCTGTATACGGGAAAGGATATCTACATAATTCAGAGGTTCATCCCAAATATACAGATGGGCAGATTCACTTAGGCTGGCAGCCAGAAGCACTTTCTTCTTCTGGCCAGCGCTGTAGGAGGCCATATCCTTCTCAAACTGCACCCGGGAAAAATCCATTTTCCGAAGGATGGCCCGAAACAGGGGCACATCGATCTTCCGGCTCTCCTCAAACTCTGCGAGGGTTCCTTTCAAAAAGGAGGGATCCTGCGGCACATAGGAGATCTTCAAATTTCCCACTGTGTGTACTTCCCCCATATACGGAACCCTTTCCACGGCCGCATCCGGTATAAGAAGCTTCAGAAGACTGCTTTTCCCGCAGCCATTGCGGCCTGTAAGGGCGATACGGTCTCCCCTCTCTATCGTAAAGGAAACCGGTTCCGAAACTGCTTTGCCGTTCCAGCTGGCGGAAGCATTATGAAACTCCGCCAGGCGAAGAGATGGATGCTCCAGTGGATGTATCTTCAGCGCTTCCTCCAGCTCCAGATTTTTCAGCAGGCCGGATTTTTCTTCAATGGCTTTTTCCTTTCTGGCCTGTGTAACCATGGAACGCTTCATCATTTTGGCGGCCATGTGCCCCACGTAACCCTTATCCGCCGCGCCGATCTTGCTCTTTTCCACTTTTTCTGACCATGCAGCTGTCCGGCGGGAAGAAACCTCCAACCGTTTGATCTCTCCCTTCAGCCGCTCGTTCTTGGCAAGCTCCAACCGATCCTGCTGTTCCTTATCCTCCAGCCAGGCGGAAAAATTTCCCCTGCGGACAACAATATCCGCTTTGTTGATGGAAAGCACGTGATCTATGCAGCCATCCAGAAAAGCCCTGTCGTGAGAAACCAGAATAAAACCCTTTTTCTTCTGCAGATAGGCAGCCACCGTCTCCCGGCCCTCCAGATCCAAATGATTGGTGGGCTCGTCGATCAAAAGAAAATTCCCCTCCTTCAGGAAGAGACCTGCCAGCAGGAGCTTTGTCTGCTCCCCGTTGCTCAGGGTGCAAAAGGGCCGGTAAAGGGCTTCCGCATCCACATGGAGAAGGGAGGCTTCCCGCAGGATTTCCCAATCCTCCGCTGCTGGCGAATGATAATGCACCACTTCCAGAGCCAGCTCTTCCGGGTGATGTACAGGGAACGGGAAGTAATCAAAGGGCACAGGGGAGAATATAGCTCCTCCGCTATCCAATTCTCCCATAAGAAGCCGGAGAAAGGTAGTCTTTCCCCTGCCGTTCCGGCCAGTAAAACCTAATTTCCAGTCCGTATCCAAACGGAAGGAAACGTTCTCAAATACGTTATCATATGAGCCTTCATAGGCAAAAGTCAAATTTCGAATTTCAATCATTGCCATTCTGCAGACACCTCCGCTAAACAAAAAAGGATACAGGAAAATCCTGTATCCCTCATAGTCTTGGTATCCGCAAAACTTCGCACAAACCGTCCAT
This sequence comes from uncultured Clostridia bacterium, assembly GCA_904399395.1. Taxonomy (GTDB): domain Bacteria; phylum Bacillota; class Clostridia; order Oscillospirales; family Acutalibacteraceae; genus UMGS1264. The sequence goes on from CAJFPJ010000069.1 coordinate 26,696, forward strand.
TCCACACAGTCAGCGACCATAAACGCATCGGCTCAGGCCAGCACAACGGGCATCCTGGTCTTCCGGGCCGAAGCTATGGAAAAATAAAAAGGAGAGAAGAGAATTTTCCTGCCGGAGAACAACTGAACCACGGCCGCCTGTGTCCATAGATCGTGTATCCCCGAATACTAATTTTCAGCAGGAAATTCTATACATCTTCTCCATCCTCTCACTATTTTTCTCAACCCTCAGTCTTCTGCCAAACCCATACAGTAGGCAAAATCAGGGTACCACATTGTATATAGCATATCTGCCGGAATTTGTCAAGCAAAAAACACATGCGAAAAACGTGCTCAAATAATCAAGACAAGAAGATTTTTCTGTGATACTATTCATATATAGATCCGGAGCGGTCAAATCTGCATTAATAGAAACATTCATGAAAAACACTTTATCGAGAGGAGATGGCAATATTCGAAACTTCTATATATTGACAATTGCTCTCGCTTATGTAGAGGAACATCTTCGCACTCCTTTTTCGCGGAAAGAAGTTGCAGCTTACTGCCATGTTTCTCTCTCTTCGTTGGAAAAACTTTTTCGGTATGCACTTCATTACAGTCTGGGAGAATATATAGCAAAAAGGCGAATGTCAGAAGCGGCTCAGGATATTATTAACGGCTGTTCCGTCACTGAAACCGCTTTCACATATCAGTATTCTTCACCGGAAGCTTTTTCCCGAGCTTTTCGACGAATTTTTGGGATCCCGCCTCTTCAATTCCGTAAAGAACAAAAAATTTGTGATATTTTCCCTAGGCTGACCTATGAACCGCCCATCGCCAATCAAGGGAAAGACGCACGCGCAAAAGGAGGAAATACAGTTATGATTGTACCTGAAAAACAAACAGATGTCCGTAAAATGTATGCCTGTATAGCCAAACACGCAAACACATACGCCCTAGCCTTCGATTTACAAGATCTTATGAAAATCAATCAGATATCTTTTCAAGCAGGAGACACAGCCTTGCAAAAAGCCGTAGCAAGGATCACAGAAGTCGCAAATACAGATATGCCCCTTTTTCGGATAGGTAACGATGAATTCGTTCTTCTTACAGGGTATCCTCCAACTAAACAAGAAATAGCCAGATCTCTTCTAGAAAAAGTTCTTTCTAAAAATGAAGAAACTTTCTTTTATCAGGGGAAAGAAATCCCGCTCTCCCTTCATGGAACTATGGAGATCCTACCTACTTCTAATGGAGCTGGAGAAGATTTTATTTCTTCTATACAAAAGGCTCTTCTGTCTTGTAAAGTAAAATCATAGTTTCTGCAGCTCAAATTTTCTCAAAAATATTTTTTGTCCATATGAACTGCAAAACCAGGAGTCTCAGTGCTTTTGGTTCTTTCAAATTAAGCGGAAGGCAAAAAGAAACTACGTCTCTCGCAAGAATATACTGCACAATACACATTACAGCATTACAAGCCATTTGGGGAAGAAAGCCGCTGTCTTACCGCTTCATACAGAATAACAGTGGCTGCACAGGCCACATTGAAGGAGCTCGCCGAAGAGGTCCCGCTCATGGGAATGGTGGCCAAAATATCCGACTGTTCCTTAAAGGCCCGACAGAGCCCTTCGGTTTCATTGCCGATCATCACCAATGTAGGTTTGCAGAAATCCACATCTGAAAGACGGGTTTCGTTATGGGCAGTAGTACCCACCAATTGAAAACCGGAATATTTTTCCCTCATGCGACTGAAAAAGGAAAGCACCGCCGCCGTATCTGCCATACGAATGACGGGCACATGAAAAAACGAGCCCATGGAGGCCGTCACAACTGCCGGGTCATAGAGATCTACCCCATGGCCTGTGAGGATCAGACCGTCTACCCCGAGAGAATCGCAGGAACGGATGATAGTCCCCAGATTTCCATGGTTGGAGGAACGGTCAAATAGCACCAACAAGGGATTTTCAGACATACGCAGCTGCGAAACGGAATCTTCCCGCATCCGCACTACTGCCAAAAGCTCAGAGGTATCCTGTTTTTCGCTCAGCTCCTCCATGAGGCCGCCGGCCAGTTCATAGTTCACATCTGTTTTCACAGAAGCAAGCTTCTCCTTAGCCCATCCCGACAGGGAACGTTCTGAAGAATACAGAAAAGAAGAAAAACGCCATCCGTTTTTTTCCGCCTCATTGATGTTCCGCACGCCCTCCACAAAAAATTCCCCATACCGGTGGCGCTTGTTGCGGTTGGTCTTCAGCACTCCAAATTTTTGATACGCAGCATTTTTGCTGTATATCTTCACTGTTTTCATAACCCTTCCACCCTTTTTCCTTTCTTCTCTGCTTGACCCTATTGCTTCGTATTTCTCGGCATTCCCTTTCTCACTCTGCCAAAGGGGAAACATTGGCAGAAGTTTTTCCGCTCACTTGTAATGCAGCCCAAATCACGGCAGTTGATGGCCGCCCGCAGCATAGATGGAATACCATTCCGCTCTGGAAATCTCTATCTCTGCGGCCTTCAGGCACTCTAAGAGTCTTCCCTCATTCATGGTGCCCGTAACAGGCTGGATATGGGCCGGAAGCCGCAAAAGCCACGCTAAGGCCATGGTAGTCTTGCTGACACCGTAGCGATCGCCCACCTCTTCTAGGGCGTCGTTCAACCTTTGATACTTGGGGTTATCAATGACCAGCTCCTCGCAGTAGCATCCCACGCGGAAGGGGGACCAAGCCTGCAGCGTGAATTCCTGCAGGCGGCTGTACTCATAAAGGCCGCCGTCCCGGTCGGTGCCGAAGGGCATTTCCATATTCATAAACATGCCGTGATCCAGAATAGAGGTGTGGCCCACTCCCATCTGCACCTGATTTACGATCAGCGGCTGCCGGATATACTTCTGCAAAAGCTGCATCTGCATGACATTCTGATTGGATACGCCGAAATGCCGCACCTTTCCCTCTGTATAAAGTTTTTCAAAGGCTTCAGCGATCTCTTCCGGCTCCATAAGCGGATCGGGCCGGTGAAGAAGCAGCATATCGATATAATCCGTTTTCAAGCGCCGGAGGCTTCCCTCCACTGCTTCCAGAATATGATTCTTAGAAAAATTATACATCCAATGGCCATAGGGGTTATCCACATTGCCGCACTTGGTCTGAATGAAGACCTTTTCCCGCATATCCGCATTCATGTGAAGCGCATCAGCAAACAGCTCCTCGCAGCGCCCACCGCTGTAGCAATCCGCATGATCGAAGAAATTAGCGCCGTTTTCCAGAGCCGTCTTCAAAAAATGCTCAGCCCGTTTTGCATCCAGCCCCACAATCCGCATACACCCAACCGCTATGGTGGGCACCATTACACCTGAGCTTCCCAGCTGTATATTCCGCATACTCACAACTCCTTTTCCCCGGCCCCCAGCCGGCGTACAGTTCAAAAGTAGTCCTTCCCCGCATCCACCCATATTGGCAGGCGCGCTACCCGATGTTTTCTTCCGTCTCATTGTAGCACACAGCATCCAGATTTTCCACTTCCTTTTTTATAAGAGCACTAAGGACTCGCCTCCCGCTATAAAAGGCAATGCATAAACTATATAAAAAATGCGCCCCTTCACAAGGGACGCATTTTTTTCGTATATGTTTTGCCGCACACTTATTCGGCGGCCTGCTCCAGTTTTTCCAGTTCTTCCAGCTCCTTCATCCAAAGAGCGGCAGAGGCGTCGCTGGGCATACGCCAGTCCCCGCGAGGGGAAAGTGTCACAGTGCCCACCTTGGGCCCATCCGGCAGGCAGGAACGCTTGAACTGCTGGGTAAAAAAGCGCCTGCAAAAGATTTTCAGCCATTTCAGGATCGTTTTCCGGTCATAGGAGTCCTCAAAGGCCTGGAGGGCCATCCGGAAAATTTTCCCCGGGCCGAAACCAAACCGCAGAAGATAATAGAGGAAAAAGTCATGCAGCTCATAGGGCCCCACAATGTCCTCCGTCCGTTGAGAAATCTCCCCCTCTACGGGTGGAAGCAGCTCCGGGCTCACAGGAGTATCCAGAATATCTTCCAGAACAGCACCCAATGCTCCCCCAGAGTTCTGTGAAACGTAGCGCACCAAGTGACGCACCAACGTTTTGGGGATGGAAGCATTCACTGCATACATGCTCATGTGATCGCCATTATAGGTGGCCCAACCCAGGGCCAACTCTGATAGATCGCCCGTTCCCACCACCATGCCGCCGGACTGATTGGCCAGATCCATCAGCACCTGGGTTCTCTCACGAGCCTGGGCGTTTTCATAGGTTACATCCCTGTTTTCAGGGTTATGGCCAATATCCCGAAAATGCAGATTTACCGACTCCCCAATGGGAATCTCCCGGAAGCGGGCCCCGATTTCCTCCGCAAGGCGCTGGGCGTTGCTCTTTGTCCTGCCCGTAGTGCCGAAACCAGGCATGGAAACAGCCAGAATTCCCTCCGCCGGCAGCCCCAGCCGCTTAAAGGCTCTGGAGGAAACCAACAGCGCCAAGGTGGAATCCAGACCACCGGAAACACCAATCACCACTTCCCGGCATCCGGTGTGTGAAAGCCTGGTCTTGAGACCCTCAGCCTGCATGGTCAAAATCCGCTCACACCGCTCTCTGAGCCCTTCATCCTCCCCCGGGACAAAGGGAAAAGCAGAAATTCTGCGAAGCAAAGGAGTTTGCTCCCTACTTCTATTTTCAATAGGCTTCTGACCAAAGGAAAAGGGTATGCGCCGCAGGGGAGCAGAAGGCTTTCCCACCCAAGTGGTGGTATGCCTGCGCTCATACAACATCCGACCCAAATCCACATCCGCCAGAAGGAGGGAAGGCTCAAAAAGCTCTGATTCGCTCAGAACGGAACCATTCTCTCCGATGAGATTGTGCCCTGAAAAGACCAGATCCGTGGAGGACTCCCCTTCACCCGCGTCTGCGTAGGCATAGGCGCAAAGCAACCGGGCAGAATGGGTAGCCACCAGCTGGCGGCGGTATTCCGCTTTCCCCACCACCTCATCACTGGCGGAACAATTCAGAAGCAGGGTTGCTCCGCCAGCCGCCAATCGGGTGCCGGGCGTGTTCATAACCCAGAGATCCTCACAGATTTCCACTCCGATGACGCATTCCGGCATTTCCTCTGAAAGAAAAAGAAGATCGTTTCCCAGAGGCACTCGGAAGCCGGCATACTCCACTTCTATGCTTTCACAGGGAGCAGGGGAAAAATGCCGCGCTTCATAAAATTCGCCGTAATTGGGAATATGGCTTTTAGCAGACAGCCCCAGAAGCTTTCCGCCGCAGAAAACAGCCGCGCAGTTATATAAATTGCCTCCTGCAGGGACAGGAACCCCCACAGCACACAACAGAGGAAGATCAGCTGTATCCCGGATTAGCTTCTGCAAGGCATTCTCCGCCCCCTGAAGCAGCGTTTCCGTCAGGAACAAATCCCCGCAGGTATAGCCCGTCAAACACAATTCCGGGAAAACCGCAGCATTCGCGCCCTTCTCAGCAGCCTCTTCAGCCGCCCTTAAAATGGAGCCGGCATTATGGGCGCAGTCCGCTACACGTATTTTAGGGGTAACGGCAGCTACTCTGAAAAATCCATCCCTCAACATTATGATACCTCCCTGGAAGAATCCGCATTCCCGCCCGAAGAGGACTGCCGCTTATTTCCTTTGCCCGACCTGCCAAAGCCTGCGAAAAAAGCGCCCACGAGAATGCTGGAATAATAGCTGATAAATCGCCATAGCAACATAGCCTGCTGCAGGATATCCTCTTGAAAAAACATACGGAACAAAACGAGAAAGCTCCCTTCTGCCGCACCGGCCGCACCGGGAAGAGGCGTATAGGAAGAAATCATCGTAACAAAGCACTGGGCCGAAATCATATCCACAGCCGGGAACCCTTCACATCGAAAAGCTTTATAGAGAAAAAAAGGAACGGCGAATACCGCCGTCTGCTGCAGCACTGTAAGGCCATATACCATAAAGCTGCGTTTATGATCCTTGTGCATGGCCTTGTTGCTCTCGAGATAGAAATCCAACTGGCGGTTAAGCTTGTCCTCCGCCTGCTGAAGATTTTTCACAATTCGCACTTTGGCAAGCAACCGCAGAATTCCCCGAATAAGTTTTGTCGTCACCTTTCGGTTATGGGTAAAAAAGAAAAGAAAAATCACCACTGCGGACTGATATCCAAAACCCACCACTGCTAAAGCCAGAAATCCGGGCAGCTCACGGCTGAAAAAGCCGCTGCGCAAAAGCAGCACGGCAGCAGAGTAACAAGTGATCGCCGTCTGATACACCAGATATTTCTGCGCCAAAGCGGAAACCGCCCTTCCGGAAGGAATCCCCTGGCGGGTAAGCCTCAAAAACTGCATAGGCTGGCCCATAACTCCAAAAGGAGTAATGGCACTGAAATACAGGCCCGTCATCACCACCGAAAAGCTCTCCCGAAACGTATATGCATACTCCCCGCGGCCACTGCTTTTGAGCAAAAGGCGGAGAATGGCCGTTTCGAGCAGCCAGCTGGCAACTACAGAAAACAGACTGCCCAGAAGCCAAAAAAGGCTCAATCCGGGCAGGCTGTGCAACAATAATACAAGATTGTTCCCCGAAATGCAGAAATAGATCAGCATTCCGGCAGTTAAGGCAAACAAGGCAACCTGCAAAAACAGGGAAACCCTGCGTTTTTGTTTCATTGACAGCAGCTCCTAGCGGATAAAATCCTCCTCCAGAAGCTCCTTAGAGCCGGGTTCCAAAACGGAATCCGCAAATTCATGCGCATAATGGACTGGCATGAACGTATCGCTGTTACAATATTTGACCGCTCTGTTTAGATTGCGGATATTCCGGTACAAACCCTTTGCCTTCTTTTCCCGATGAATTTTGAAAAGATAAGAAAGGCAGCAAAGGGCCGTTTTCTGCGTCAGCAGCCAATAACTGCGACGATAATTCCGAAATTCCCCGCTATCTTCCAGGGAAGTGCGCACCATAGCGATAGACCGGAGGAAGTCGTTGATCTTTTTCGCGTTGATGGTGGCCAAGGTGCTGCTACTGTGTTTATTATAATAATACAGAGGCTCATTGGTAATTGCCACACGTTCAGCGCTTGCAAATACCTGATTCATCACTGCCAAATCCTCAAAACACATTTTGGGGAACCGAATCTTTTTTTCTTCAAAAAGAGAACGTTTAAAGAGCTTGTTCCACACCAGGCTCTGAAGCGAAAAATCATGCAATAAGCGCTTCATCGCCTGCTTACGGGTGTAAATACCCTTACAACGAAAGGGATACTGAATGATAAAATCCCAGTTCACAAAGCGAAAATAGTAGGAACAGCACGCAATCTCAGCCTTATTTTCCTCACAGAGCTCATAAAGCCGCTGCAAATAGCAAGGGGCCACAAAGTCGTCGCTGTCTACAAAACAGAGATATTCACCCCGGGCTATATCCATTCCTCTGTTTCGGGAAAGAGAAATCCCTCGGTTCTCCTGATCAATCACAGTGATGAAATCATAGTTTTCTTCAAACCGGCGCAGAATCTCCAAACTGTGATCCGTGGATCCGTCATTTACTGCAATGATCTCAAAATCACGGAAGGTCTGCTCTACCAGAGAAGAAAGACATTTGCCCAGATATTTTTCCACGTTGTAGACAGGGATAATCACACTGATTCTGGGAGTATTTTCCATTCTATAAATCCTTCCTTCAAACAACACAGATACCGCCTGGCTTTTTTCCGGTTTGCAAATACTTTCCTAATTATGCAAAATTTGCAAACCGCCCCACTTAGGCCGTTGCCTATACCTTCCATACAGTGCAACTCCATAAGAAACATCCGCTAAATCCACATCTGTAACCCGTCAGGAAGATATATACCAACCTGTGTGATGCAGAAATTGGCAAAAAGCTAAAATAGCAACCTTAGCATGGGAACAAGGTTCCTGCGGACATTCCACTGGGAATACCGTTATCAAGCCGCCAGGCCATCACTGCACACTGCACAGAATTTATCCGCCATCCGATGCAGTGCCCTTCACGATAGAGATAGTATAGCAAAAAAATTCAAAATTTGCAAACGTCCTATGCTCCCCGGCAATCGGTATCATCTGGAAGCGGGCCTTATGCAGCCTCGCTTTCCCCCTCAGAAGAAGAATCTTCAGAGGAAGAGGGACCTTCAGAAGACGAGGGCTTTGAAGAACTTTCGGGCTTAGAGGAGGAGCTGCTGGATTGGGAAGAAGAACTGCTGGGTTTCGACGAGCTGGAACTACTGGAGCTGCTCTCACCGCCGCTGGGGCCGGGCTCTCCGGAAATATCCGTTCCCGGGCCATAGGAATAATATTTGCCCGTGGGTGGGTAATAGGAAGAGGAAAGATTTTCTCTTTTTACTTCCTTGCCATCCTTTAGGTATACGCGCCATGCAATAGCTCTATAGCCGGCGCGCCCGTTGGAATCCAAGCGAATCTGTCCTTTTTTCAGAGAATTATCCAACTGATAGCTTTTGGAATCCCTGGCGGGAATGGTTTCTGTGAGTTTAGAATATACCTCTATCTTGTCATAGGATGGATCCTGGTAGCCGTATACAGCCGTCCAGCAGGTATTCCCATCCATTCCGGAATAAATATACATGGGGAAATCTGTATTGTTTTTGAATTTCAGATCCAAGCTGGGGTAACTCACTGTGGAATCCTGCCCAATGGGGCAATAGGTGGAAGGAATACTGTGGTTGCTCCGCTCCACAATCTCCACCCCAGCACGAAGGACCGCTCCATAAATAGTAGTGGATGCTTGACAGATTCCTCCGCCGTAGGAGGGAACAAACCGGCCATTCAGAATAGCGTTTGCTTGAATATAGCCGTCCTCCTTACCGCAGGGGCCCACTCTGTCGAAAAAGGAACAGGTTTCGCCCGGCTGGAGCACGACGCCGCTGAAGCTTTCCAGTGCGCGGCCCATATTGAAGCGGGAAGCATATGCCGCCGTGGCCACTGTTTCATAATAGGAAAGCTGCTTCATGCGGGAAGAGAGCTGCTCCATAGTAATCTCTACGGGAAGCTCTTCTGTGGGGATATCGATGGAAGCCGTTTTCTCTCCTGCATCGATGGCCTCTGCCACCAACGTATACAGCCGTTCTTGGTCTACCTTTACACCCGGAGTCCCTTCCTTGAAGGAAAACTTCTTTGTGGAACTATCAAACCCCTCTACAGAGGCGTTCTGCATATCTTTATCAATCTCACCGGCAATTTCTTTCAGATCGGACTGAATCCCTTCATAGGACATAGTATTTGTGATCTCAAAGGTAACCGGCTTCTCTTTAAGGGCCTTCACCTTCTGGAACCGCTCTTCCCGATCCCCTTCACGGCCGTAAGCCATAGCTTCCTTTAATACATCCTCTGTATTGAAGGTAAAATCTAGGTTATCTTCCGTGAGCTTCCATTCCTGATCCTTGTATTTCAGGGTGATGGAATACGTATCCCGCAGGCCATCCTCCATGGAGCTCAATTTGCTTTGAGCCTCCTCCATGGTCATGCCGCCCAAATCCACGCCCTCCACTACGATGCCGTCATAGAAGGTGTCCGTATCCAAAAGAGCGGCCACCTCGGCTTCATGGGCTTCGCGAGCTCGTTGCTCATTGATGGAACGGACTACGAAAAAGGCTGTGACAGCCACCGCCACAATTGCTACTGCCGTGAGGGACAGAATCCAGATTTTTTTCTTATTTTTTTTCGTTTTTCCAGAATCAGAATAGATATCCGTCATATTCTGAGGCACGTGTGAAGCCATGGGTTTTCCCCCTTTTTACTATCTTTATCACATTTCACCTTTATCTTGTTTGCCATAGGTTGTGTAAGTCTTACATATCCGAAGAAAAGCCTCCACACCTTGAATTCAGCAGAATATTTGCTGCAAAGCAAAAATCCCACACGATAATTTACCTTTCCTATCATATCCCTTTTAAGGCAAAAAGTAAAGTTACAAGGTTGATAACAAGTTTTCAAAATCGGCTTCCAGTTTCCATTTTCCCCAAAAATGTGCTATACTGAGATCGTAGATCTGCACGGATTTCTTTTTCAATCACATCCACTTTAGGTTGGAAAGATGTCAGACTGAATACACAGCCGGCTTACCTGCCATAGGCCGCCACCTTTGTATATGCAGCCTGCGGGCTGGATATTCGGCCTTCGGGTCTGTTCTCGTTTTATCCAAGCCATCTGCCGCAATCTATATAGACAGGAACTACCGACAGCTGTCTTCCGGATGTATATCCGGCTAAAATATGCCTTTAGGGGGGCTTTCCTTTGAAAATTGTCATCTTTTCCGCATCTACAGGAGGCGGCCATATGCGTGCCGCCCATACACTGGAAACCTATATCTGCAAAACGAACCCTGAGCATCAGGTTACCGTCATCGACACGCTGAAGCTCATTAACCGGCTGGTGGATACCGTCTGCTGCGACGGTTACTATTTCATGGTGCGCCATATTCCGGGCTTTTTCGGGTATCTCTATACCCGCACCAACCGGAAGACCCCCTTGTTTGATATGATGTCGGGCCTGACGAACCAGTTCAGCAGAAAGCTTTTGCCTGTTTTGGAAGAAGAAAAGCCGGACGTAGTCCTTTCGACTCACCCTTTTGCTACGGAAATGCTTTCTGTCCTGAAGGGAAAAAAGAAGCTGAACGTTCCTCTCCTCTGCCTGATGACGGATTACGGCCCCCACAAGGCCTGGATCGCTAAAAATGTGGACGCCTATATCACCGCCAACGAAGATATGACAGCTTCCATGGTGCAGATGGGCGCTCCAGAGGAAAAAGTACACCCCTTCGGTATTCCGGTGGGGGAAACCTTCTTTTCCCCCGGGAATAAAACCGCCCTGCTGCGGGAATTCGATCTGACGCCCAATGTCCCCACCGTCCTTTTTATGGCGGGCAGTTTCGGAGTCAGCAATATTCTGGAAATTTACAGAAAGCTGCAGGAAATTCCGGAACCCTATCAGATCATCGTTATTACCGGGCGAAACCAGAAACTTTACGATGCCTTCCAGAAGGAGATTCGCAAAAGCCCCAAGGATACCCGGTTGTTCTTTTTCACCGACCGGGTGGCGGATTTCATGCATATGAGCGACCTGCTCATCACAAAGCCCGGCGGGCTCACCGTGTCGGAAGCCCTTGCCAGTGGTATTCCTATGGCAGTGTTCGACGCTATTCCCGGCCAGGAGGAGGATAATGCCAATTTCCTCATCCGCCATCAGATGGCTGTTTCCCTGGATTCCAAGGGAGACTGCGCCGGGCAGATCCGAAGTCTGCTGACAAATCCGGAGCTTTTATCCGCCATGGCGCAGAACTGCCGCTCCTTCGACCGTTCTGCTTCCTGCCGCAATATTCTTGCTCTAATGGAGAGCCTCCGCCGGGAATATGACCGGCAATCCCTGCAGGAAGACTGACACAGATTTCGGATAAAACAAAACTACAGAGGGCCGCTGTAAGAGTTCCCCTAAGGCGAGCGGTGCGTAAACGCCAAAGGGCAAAGCCCCTTATGCAGCCGGAAGGTACTGTGCCTTCCGGCTGTTGTTTTTCCGGCTGTTCCGGCTATGCATCAAAAGGTTTATGCTATGGACTGCAAAAAAGCGACTAGGGAGAATGCATATGAAGTATCAGATCGCCATCTGCGATGACAGAAAAGAGGACGCAGAATATATTGCTTCCGCCGTAAAACAATGGGCAGAAGAAAACTATATTCCAGTGAAAGTGGAAACCTTCCCCTCCGGGGAAAGCTTTCTGTTCCGCTATGAAGAGAAGAAGGATTACGATATCCTCCTTCTGGATGTAGAAATGAAAGTCATAAGCGGCATGGAGCTTGCCAGACGCATTCGCCGGGAAAACGACTCCGTGCAGATCGTTTTTATTACAGGCTACCCGGATTATATCTCCGAAGGCTATGATGTCTCTGCACTGCATTATCTGATGAAGCCTATTTCGGCCGGCAAACTCTCGGAGGTTTTGAACCGCGCAGCAGAAAAACGAAAAAAAGCCGAAAAAGCAGTATTCTTTACCGGCGAGAGCGAAACGCTGCGGGTGGGGGTCTCTGAAATTATATCTGTAGAAGCGTTTGCCCATTCCTGTGTGATCACAACGGCCCGATCCGGTCTTGCAGTCAGGGCAAGCATCTCCGCCATAGAAAAGCAGCTGCAGGAAGCGGCCCCGGAAGAATTCATCCGCTGCCACCGTTCCTATATTGTGGGGGTGCGATATATAAAGAGCATTTCAAAAACAACCGTAACACTGGATAATGCCGCAAGCATTCCCCTTTCCCGCAGCCGGTATCAGGCTGTTAACCAGGCATTCATACGCTACTTTAAAGGAGATCCGCAATGGGACTGATAAATCTGCTGTTTGGAAAAATGATCGACCGGCGCATTTCCGCCTATCAAAATGATCTCATCACAAAGCATTGCGATGAGGTGCAAAACATCTATACAACCATGCGGGGCTGGCGGCACGATTATCACAATCATATCCAGACCCTGCTGGCGCTTTGTGGGGATGAAACCAGAACAAAGGAGTATCTGCTGAAGCTCAACGAGGATTTAACCCAGGTGGATACTGTCCTGAAAACGGGGAACGTTATGGTCGATGCGATTCTAAATTCCAAGCTGTCTCTGATTCATTCCAGACATATAGCTGTGAATGCCAAAGCAGTGGTGCCGCCGGAATTGAAAATATCCGAAATTGATTTGTGTGTTATTATTGGTAATCTGCTTGACAACGCTATGGAAGCCTGCCTCAGGCAGGCGGATTCTGAAAGCCGGTTTATCCGCGTCTTTATCGGCGTATTGAAACACCAGCTGTATATCTCTGTCTCCAATTCCACGGAAGGGGAAATACCGAAAGCCGGAAAAAAATATCTTTCACGCAAAAACAGCCAAACCCACGGCTTCGGGCTGATGCGCATTGACCGCCTCGCCGCAAAATATGACGGCTACGTCAACCGCCAGAACGAAGAAGGCGTATTCGCCACCGAAGTCATGCTTCCGCTTTGACCTTTGTGATCTTTTTGTCCACTGCGACGATTACCACCATTGCACCATTCGTGCAAAAAGACATACCGTTCATGCAGAAACCACCGCAGCAAAAAGGCTGCATGCTACCATAGCTGCAGGAGGTGGGAAGAGTGAAAAAAGAGAAGGAAAATCTTCGCTATTCTATTTTTCAAAATATCGTATTTTTACTTAGGGATATACGGGCCGAACACCCTGTATTGCTGCTTTTTATCGCAATGCAGGTGGTGCTTTCCGTGGTCTCGCCTGTATTCGGCATTTATATGCCCAAAATTGCGCTGGATCTTGTCCTGAATCGAGCAGATATACCGGAGATCTGCCTTGTTCTGGGGTCGTTCGGAGGAATCATGGCCCTGGCTATGGCTCTTTCAGGCATGGCAAACGAAGGGAAATACCTGCTATATAACGATATGCGGCGTTATTACCAAATGCAGCTGTTTCTGCGTTCCCTCAGCTGCAGTTACAAAGATATCGAAAGTGAAGAAGGGCAGACAAAATACCAGCGCGCCATGAACACCCTGCGGTATGGGGATTTTTCCGGAACCTCCGTCATGCTTGTGGCGGCTGTCGAGATCCTCACAAGCAGCCTTTGCTTTATCATCTATTCGGGTATCATATCGGCTCTCAGCCCGTTTATGCTGCTGGCCCTTGTTTTTCTTTCCCTAATCAGCCTTTTCAGCACCCGGCGGGCACAGAAATTTGAGTATGAAAAGCGGGATGAAACGGCAAAAATCGATAAAAAGCTGAATTACATCATCTATACAGGGAGCGACGCCGCCTTCGGTAAGGATATGCGTCTCTACCGCACAGGCGGTTGGTTCACAGATCTGCGCAACACCCTGATCGGCCAAAGCAGCGCCCTCATGCGCAAGATCCAGAAACGATATTTTTTCGCCGGCGCTGTAAACGCCTTTGTCCTTTTTCTCAGGGACGGCGTTGCATACGCCTATCTGATCTATTCCGCGGCCTCCGGGCGCATTACAGTTTCAGACTTCACCCTGTATTTCGGCGCTATCACGGCATTTTCAGGGTTTGTGGGCGGCATAGTGAACAGCCTGAACCAGCTCAACGGCGCAAATCTGCAGATGAATTCCATGCGCGACTTTTTAGACAGCACAAGCGAACCAAAGCCGGATTCCAAGCCGCTATCTAAGGAACAGGCCGCACAGGAGCCCGACTTGGCAGTTCCGGCAGAAAAATACTCCATCGAATTCTGCGATGTGTGCTTTTCCTATACGTCTAATTCGGGCAAAAAACAGGTCCTGAATCATTTTAATCTTACAATACAAGCGGGAGAAAAGGTGGCCTTGGTTGGCGTCAACGGGGCCGGTAAAACCACGGTAGTGAAGCTGCTGTGCGGCTTTTACACCCCCGATTCCGGTCAAATCCGAATCGGCGGGCGGGATACCCGAAGCTTCGAAAAAGAGGATTTGCTCCGGCTCTTTTCCACCGTTTTTCAGGATATCTACATTCCCCCGTTCTCCGCAGCCGAAACCGTATCCCTCAAGGAAAAAAAGTATACGGAGCCGGGCCGTGTGAAGGCTTCCCTCATGAAAGCCGGGCTTTGGGAAAAAATCTCCGAATTTTCCGAGGGCTCCGGGGGCGGCGCCGTCATAGACGCACCCATGACAAGGGAAATTACAGAGGGGATAGTGCTCTCCGGCGGCCAGCAGCAAAAGCTGCTTATGGCGCGGGCGCTCTATAAGGATGCGCCCATCTTCATCCTGGATGAACCCACCGCGGCTCTGGATCCCATCGCCGAAAATCAGACGTATCAGCAGTTCCATGAGCTCACTTTGGAGAAAACGGCGATCTATATTTCCCACAGGCTTGCCTCCACCCGCTTCTGCAACAAGATCGCCTTTTTAAAGGATGGAAAAATCACAGAAGAGGGTACCCATGAAGAGCTCCTGGCAAAACAGGGGGACTATTGCGAAATGTTCACGCTGCAGAGCCAGTATTATCAAAAAGGCAAAAGGGGTGAAGAAAATGAGCAGTAAAAAAGGGAAAGCTGTGGGCACCGGCATTAAACTTGTATGGCAAATGGATAAATGGCTCCTGATCCACAGCTGCATCGGGGCGGTGATTGAATCCGCCATCCCCTTTATCGGAATTTTTCTTTCCGCCTATATATTGGACGGCCTGCAGGCAGGGGAACCCATCCAGACGCTTCTGGCGGCCGCCCTGCTCTCGGTAGCAGGCATATTCGTGCTGACCCTGCTGAAGGAACACTTTCAGACCCTGCAGAAAATCCACACGGACGTATGCGGCAAACGGTACGATACCCTCATGAGCATGAAAACCATCTCGATGGATTATCCTCTTCTGGATAGCCCCCAGGTCAACGCCATCCGCGCCAGGATACGGCACGACAACGACTGGGGCGCCGGGTTTTATTCCCTGGCGCAGCAGCTTCCCTGGCTGCTGGGGAGTTTCGTTTCCTGCATCTTTTCTCTGGTTTTTCTGATTCCCCTCTTCACGGAAGGGATCGTGTTTCAGGATACCGCGTCCGTATTTTTGCTGCTTCTCTTCGCCGTCGTTATTTTTTGGAATCTGTGGTTCGGCGCCCGAAAACGCAAGGAATACTACCGGCTTCTGGACAACCCAAGCCTGGATAAAAGCTACCTTTCCCATTTTTTGTGGAATGACCAGGATTACCACTATGGAAAAGATATCCGGGTCTACGGCGCAAAGCCGCTGATCGAGAGCAAGCTTCGGGGCGATGTACAGACGAAAAAGCAATGGATGCATAAAATCATCCGTAACAGCATGAAAACAGGGTTTTCATCCAATTTCTCAGCAGGGCTGCTGCAGCTTATCTCGTATCTGTTTGTAGTGGTCCGCGCAGCAGCCGGCGCGCTGACAATCGGCAACGTAGTGCAATACGCGGGCATTATCTACCGGTTTTCCCAGTCTGTTTCCAGCACATTTCACGCTATAGAGGAGTATGCGGTCTCCTCCGGCCGGCAGGCTTCCACATTGGAATACCTGCATGTGGAGGATATTTTGAAGAAAGGATCCCTTCCCGTTGAAAAACGCGCCTTCTGTGAGGGCGGCGACAACGACTATGAAATCGAATTTCGGGATGTATCTTTTCAATACCCCGGTTCCGAAAGCTACGCTCTGCGGCATATATCCATCAAATTCCGGGTGGGGCAACGGCTGGCGGTGGTGGGCATGAACGGAAGCGGAAAAACCACCTTCATTAAGCTTCTCTGCCGGCTGTATGACCCCACAGAGGGAGAAATTCTGCTCAACGGGATCGATATCAAAAAATATGACTACGATGAATACATGTCCATTTTTTCCGTAGTCTTCCAGGATTTCAAGCTGTTTTCCTTCGGCCTGGGGCAGAATGTGGCCGCCAGCGTGGAGTATGACGAAGACCGCGTGAAATCCTGCTTGGAAAAAGCCGGCTTCGGCGCCCGCCTGCGGGGGATGCCGGAAGGGCTTGGCACATGCCTCTATAAGGATTTTGAAGAAAACGGCGTGGAAATCTCCGGCGGGGAAGCGCAGAAAATCGCTCTGGCCAGAGCTTTGTATAAAAACGCCCCCTTCATCATTTTGGATGAACCCACAGCCGCCCTGGACCCCATCGCCGAATATGAAGTATATTCCAAATTCAATGAAATCGTAGGCAGCAAGACCGCCATTTATATTAGTCACCGCTTGTCCTCCTGCCGGTTCTGCGACTCTATCGCCGTATTCGATAAAGGAGAGATCGTGCAGCAGGGCAGCCATGAAGAGCTGGTTTCTGATGAAAGCGGCAAATATTACGAGCTGTGGCATGCTCAAGCCCAGTATTACACGACGAATCCATAGAAATTCGCACATAGCAGAAGGCCTCGGTATGCAGAACACTACCTGCATCCCGGGGCCTTTCCCATAGAGCGGACCAAATATCCTCTCTTTATGCCGTGTTTTCGCCTATTCCCATCTTATGGCCCGGCATTCCAGCGAGCTCTTCAAAGCTCCCATGGATAGCTGCAGGCAGAAATCAGAATCGGAACACCGGATAGCCCTTTTCATCCCAAATCAGCTTCATCACACAGGTATGGCGGTTGGGATCGTAAAGGGGATCGCCCACGATCTTTTCATAGGGGCGGGCATGATAGATCACCAGATCTTCCCCGTTTTCATCCACAGTAAAGCTATTGTGGCCGGGACCGTAAGCCTGATGCTCCGGACTTGTCACAAGAACGGGGGTAGGCGTCTTCACCCAAGATTCCCTCTTTAGAAGATCCGCGTCTTCCTGAGCGGTGAGCAGGCCCATGCAATAGCAAGCCCCCGTGCCGCTGGCGGAGAAGGTAAGGAACAGCTTATCCCCGTGATGGATGACGGCGGGGCCTTCGTTCACCCAGAAATCCACCTGCTCCCAGTCGTGATCCGGCTCTGTGATCAGAACAGGCTTGGTCTTCAGCCTGTTGGGGGCCGCCAGCTCTGCAATATACAGATTGCTGATATTGTTGACCTTCTGGGCCCACACCGTATACCAGACATTTTTATGCTGGAAGACCGTCATATCCAGAGAAAAATCTGTGAAGGCGAAATCATCCCCCTCAGAAGGCTGCATCTGGCCCATCTCCTCCCAGGGGTCAACCATGGGATCACTGCCCGTGCAGCGGAGCACATAGGGCCGCAAAGCCCAGATATCATCCACATCGCTGGCGGCAAAATAGATATACCAGCCGCCCTCCACATAATGGATCTCCGGGGCCCAGATATGCTGGGACATAATCCCCTTCTCGTGTTTTCTCCACAAGACCTTGGCCTCTGCTTCCGCCAGCCCCGCTATGGTTTTGGCGGCCCGGAGCTCTACCCGGTCGTATTCCGGGACGGAAGCCGTGAAATAATAGGTTCCGTCCGTATGCTTATAGATATAAGGATCCGCCCTCTGCTCGATAAGAGGCTTTACTACATCGACGCTCATGAAACGTCCTCCTTCTGTATACTTCTATAACACCGTGATACCGTGCCGTCTAAGACAAAGCCCGCGCCAAGCGCTGAAGCCGGCGCAGGCTCTTCAATCACATTTTAAAAAGCTCAGGAGAGCTTATACAGCATGGCTCCGTGAGGCGGAATCACAGCGGAAATTTTCTCCTCTGCGTCGCCCAGATCGGCTTTCTGCCACAGGTCGCGGAGCTTCTTTTTGCCGGAAAGCTCCAGTTCCTCAAAGGTTACGGAAACCTCCGCCTCTTCGTCCCCTATGTTGAAGAGGGCTGCGTATACACTGCCGTCCTCGTCCACAGATTTCCAAGCCGCTTTCTCATCCGTACGGTAAATCTGCTCCCCGCCGGAAGTATGATTCAGCACCCGCAGGACCTCCTCATTGGTGAGCAAATCCAGCGTCCACTGGTCGTTGTCACGCATTTCACCGCCCATAATTAGAGGCGAACGGAAAATGCACCAAAGGGTCATCACGGTGCGCTGCTCATCCCGGGTGAAATATGTCCAGTGGCCCTTCCCATCGGTGGTGATGGAGATATGGCCGAATGGCAGCATATCGCAGTCCGGCCAGCATCCGGGGGAAACCTGCCGCTGCCAGACCTCGCAGCGCTCGAACATAGCTTTCAGGGATTTCCAGTTATCCCAGAAATCACCCGTCATGCGCCACATGTTGGCGAATTTCCGCATATGCCAGGCCTTTTCGATTACAGCAGGGCCGGGGGAAAGGCTCAGCACCATATCCCTTCCGCTCTTATCGATAGCGTGGCGGATCATCTCGATTTCTTTTTCCGCTCCATAGGGATTCTGGGGATAGGCTTCCAGGTTGGCGATATCGTCTACCTTCACGAAATCCACGCCCCAGGAAGCGTAAAGCGCAAAAATGGAGTCGTAATATTCCTGAGCGCCCGGCTTTCTGTAATCCACACCGTACATATCGGAATTCCATTTGCAGACGGAATTCGGGTGGGCAATGCGGTCACAGGTAATGCCATCTGTTCCCAGAACAGGCAGCTGGCGGTGCACAGCCAGGCGGGGAACGCCTCTCATGATATGGATGCCGAAAAGCAGGCCCATATCGTGGATCTTATCCGCAATAGGCTTAAAGCCCTTCCCGCCTGCAGAGGAGGGGAAGCGATTTTCCGCCGGGATCTGGCGGCCGTATTCATCCAGGGTAAGGGGCGCAAAGGGGATATAATCCCATCCCTCCTGCCCCGCTCTGGGCTCGGACCACTGGATATCGCACACCACATACTTCCAGCCATAAGACTTCAGATGTTTTTCCATATATTCGGCGTTGGCGAGGAGCTGCTCCTCATTTACTGCAGGGCCGTAGCAGTCCCAGCTGTTCCAGCCCATGGGTGGGGTCAGGGCGACGCGGTCTTTTGCATACATGGATTTCAACTCTCCTTTCGAAGCCCTTCCAACATAAGAAAGCGCTTCTCAAAAAATTTGCGGTCTGATTTCCGCTGTTTACGGCCAGACGGAGGCCAATAGATTTCCTTACCGCCATTATAATACAATCCCGTGCCCTATTCAACCGCTATTTCAAGCAGCGGTACCGAGACTATGTGCTACACAGAGAAAAGTATGCTATACTGGTAAAAACCAATCACAGCAGCTCTCGATTCTTCCTCAGGCAAAACCTTTTACATCCCTTCACTTCCCTATAACCGAAAGGAGACTATCGTGATGAAACATTCGGGGACATCCTCTATAGAAACAGAGCGCCTGTTGCTGCGCCCCTTCCGGGTGTCGGACGCAGAGGCCATGTATAGGAACTGGGCCTCCAGCCCGGAAGTCACAAAATTTCTCACCTGGCCCGTCCACTCTTCTCCAGAAGCCACGGCGGAGCTACTAAAGCAATGGGAAGCGGGTTATGAAGACCCGGCCCAGTACCTCTGGTGTATCGAATGGAAAAAAAGCAGAGAAGCCATCGGCAGCCTGAGCGTTGTGCATATAGATGAAAATATCCGCTCCATGGAGATCGGCTACTGCATCGGCAAGAACTATTGGCATCAGGGTATAATGAGTGAGGCTTTTCGGGCGGTGATCGCCTATCTTTTTGCAAACACGGACTGCAACCGCATATGCGCCAAGCACGATGTGAACAATCCCAACTCCGGCAAGGTCATGCAGAAATGCGGCCTTTCCTATGAAGGAACTCTCCGGCAGGCAGGCCGGAACAACACCGGCATATGTGATCTTTCCGTTTATGCCATTCTTCGGCGGCAATTTGCAAAGGAAAACTGAAAAAATAGGAAAGTTCTCTAAAAAAAGAGCAGCAGACGTATATTCCGCCGCGAAAGAAGCCATTGAGGTCATTCAAAGCGCATTGCCTCTGAAAATAAGGGAGGGGACCGAAGCAGGGCCGTTTTTTCCAGACGCAGAACTGTGTAGGTATTTTTCTCGATCTGCAGGAGCCCTTCCCCTTCCATGCGGGAAAGCTCCCGGCAGAGAGCGCTGCGGTTAACGCCCAGGAATCGGGAAAGTTCCGTCCTGTTTAAGGGAGAAAAGAGCTTTATATCCTCCGGGGTTTTCATCAGCCCCCGCAGATAAAGCCATATTCGTTCCCGCAGAGACTTTCGGGAAAGGATATTGAGTTTTTCCATCACAATACGGTTCTTAAGAACAGCCGCAGCCCAAAAATTCTCCATAAGCTTCTGCCTTGCCCTTTCACAGCTTGAAACAGGCAGAAGCAGCCGCTCCCACGGAATAAAAAGAAGGCGTGTGTGCCGGGCGGCCCGGCAGCTTACATCGCTGCCTTTAGGCGCCGGATAAAGAAAGGATACACCCCAAGGGGAATCCAGTCGAAGCTCCAGATGGAGGAAATTTTTCCCAAATACATCCTCCTTTTCCACGAAGGCTTGCCCGGAAAGGAGAAGCCCAAGAGCAGCGAGCTGATCCCCTTGCAGCAATAAGTATTCCCCCTTTTCATATTCCCTGCTGTATGCCCCCAGTTCTTCCAGCAGCAGCCACACTTCTTCCTGAGAGATCCCCTGAAAAACAGGATGCAGCATACCCGTCATTCCGCCTTTCTTTCTGGTATTTCAATCATTTTTCTCCATTTTTGCCCATGGGTATGGAGATTTCTTTATCAAATAGTATATACAAAACCTGTTGCTGCAGCAACAGGTTTTTTGATCTCCAAGTGCTACACTTATGAAGAAATTATTACGAAACATACTTCCACATCAAAGTCTCCACTCCCTTTAGGATAAGGCTGCCCGGTGTATCACCGGCACAGAGTGCACAGACATAAGGTGGAATATCTTCTGGAAGGAAAATTTTCCGTGCGGCTACGGAAAAAGGAAGGACAGGCTCAGCAGAACCTCGTCTCTCCCTTCCTGAAATCAGAGGCGGGGGAACAAATATGGAAACAATCGAAATTTTCAAGCAGCTTGCCATCATCATAGTGGCAGCCAAGTGTTTCGGCCTTCTGGCCGGGAAGCTCCATGCGCCCCAGGTAGTGGGCGAAATCATCGCAGGGCTTGTCATCGGCCCCAGCGTGCTGAATCTTGTAGCCCAAAATGATTTTCTCACCAGGATGGCGGAGATCGGCGTAGTGCTCCTCATGTTCCTGGCAGGCCTGGAAACGGACATCAAGGATCTTCTCAAAACAGGCCCCATTGCTTTCGCTGTGGCCTGCGTGGGGGTGGCGGTGCCCCTTCTCGGCGGTTATGTGCTTTACAGCTGCTTTTACGGCTGGGAAGCCGTGGGCACCGATGGATTCTATAAAGCTGTGTTTATGGGCGTCATCATAACCGCCACCTCCGTAAGCATCACTGTGCAGACTCTGCGGGAGCTGGGGCACTTAAAGGGACGGGTGGGAACCACCATTGTCAGCGCGGCCATCATAGACGATGTGCTCGGCATCATTGTGCTCACCTTTGTGATCGGCTTCAAGAGCCCGGATTCCCAGCCCATGATGGTAGTGGTAAACACAATTCTCTTCTTCCTTGTGAGCGCTGCTCTGGGGGCGGTGTTCTATTTCTTCTTCAAATTCATGAGCCGCCGGTATCCTCATCACCGCCGGACGCCCATCTATGGGCTGGCTCTCTGCTTTTTTCTGGCCTATATCGCCGAAAAATTCTTCGGCATCGCAGATATCACCGGCGCGTATCTGGCGGGTATCATCCTCTGCAGCGTGCAAGATTCCGACTACATCGCCCGCAAGATGGATGTGAGCTCCTATATGCTCTTCGGCCCCATCTTTTTCGCCAGCATCGGCCTCAAAACAGAGATCAACGGTGTAACGCCCGCCATCCTCCTGTTTTCAGTGGCCTTCATCGTTGTGGCCCTTTTGGGCAAAATCATCGGCTGCGGCCTAATGGCTAAGCTCTGCCGCTTCAGCAGCAAAGACTCTCTGAAGGTAGGCGTAGGAATGATGACCCGAGGCGAAGTGGCCCTCATTGTATCCCAGAAGGGCCTTGCTGTAGGGTTACTGGATTCCGTCTATTTTACTTCCGTCATCCTTCTGATCATGATCTCTTCCATAGCTACACCTATTTTTCTCAAGCTTCTGTATAAGGGGGAGACGCCCAGTGACGGCCCCGCTTCAGATGCACCCGTGCCCCAGTCTAATACGCCGAATCCGGCAGCCGGAAAAGCATAACAAAACCGGGTGCAAATAAAGCATCGACCGTATGCCGATGGTTTCGCCGCCATGTCAGAATATGCCAACAAAAAAGACCTGCATGCAGCTTTGCATGCAGGTCTTTTTGCTGTTATTGGGATTTGCAGAGAGCCCATAGCCGGGAAAATCTCCCGGTGGTAATCGCAATTTTCCGCTTCTTCGACCCTTTTTCCGAATCCATACCGGCGGACTGTGAAGTATTCATGCCGTGCTTTACTCCAGCAATGGCTCCTTTTCCAGGGAAACAGTTTCAGGAGTTTTTCCCTCGGATTCAAAGAGAATCAGCTCGTTCTCCCCTTCCTTCAGAAGAGGAGCCGGAATATACAGGCGCTTCTGAGGCCCTTTCTCCCAAAAGCGGCCCAAGTTAAAGCCATTCAGCACCGCAAAACCCTTGCCCCAGTCGGTGAAGTCCAGGAAGGTGTCGCAGGCGTCTCCCTTTTCCACCTGAAAGTGGAACCGGTAGAAGGCAGGTTCCCCGGATTTCCAGCCCTTTGAAAAATCCAGCTTTTCCAGATTATCCATAGGAAGGGGGAACATTTCCCAGCCGAACTGATGCCGGGCGTTCAGCAGCACGCCGCCCGCTATGCCCTTTTTCTGGCTTTCGATGCGGGGCCCGAAATTCACGCGGCCCATGTTCTCCGTCAGGATGGAAAGCGAACTATCCTCTGCACAGAAAAGATCCGTTTCCCGCTCCTCCAGAAGCTCTCTGTCATAGAAAGTCGTTACTGGCTCCCCACCGAAAAAGACCTGAGCTCTGTCACCAGCACCCAGCAGCTTGATTTTTTCAATCCGATCCCCTTTTGAGAGAACCGTCCGATAGAGCACATAGCCCCAGTTCTGATCCAGTTCCTCCATGGAAAGGGGCCAGGGATTCCTCACAGAAGTACTCAGCGCACCCAGAGAGGCGAAAAGCCCCACCTTTTCCTCACACTGCAGCTTTCCATAAGCCCTTCTGCGGATAACCGTAGAGAATTCCACTTCCGGCACAGGCGCGTATTTCCGGATGATCTCTTGAAAAGCCCTATATTTGGGTGTCAACTCCCCATCCTCTGAAAGGACGGCGTCGTAGTCATAGGAGGTTACATCCGGCGTGAGTTCGTCGTAGTAGTTGGAGCCGTTCATGAATCCGAAATTTGTGCCGCCGTGGAACATGTAGATATTCACGTTCCCCAGCCGCAGAAGATCCTCAAAATCCTTTTTATTCTCTTCCAGATCAGAGGTGCTGTGCTTCCCGCAGCCCCAGTGGTCAAACCAGCCCACCCAGAATTCCATACACATCAGAGGGCCTTTTGTGTGGCGGGAAAGAATTCCAAACCGCTCCTCTGTGCGGGAGCCAAAATTGGCTGTGGGGTGCACGTCCGGCAGGGTTCCACTTCTGAGAGCGTCGTCCCATGCGCCATCGGAGGTGACAAAGGGCACCTCCACCCCGTTTTTCTCCATCATTTTCTTCAAGGCCCGCAGGTAGTCCTTATCATTGCCGTAGGAACCGTATTCATTTTCAATCTGGAAAAGAATCACCGGCCCCCCTCTGGTGATCTGCAGGGGCGCAAGCTCCCGAAAGAGCCTCTCATAATATTCCTCTACCGCCTTCAAATACCCGGGGTGCGAGGTGCGCAGCCGCAGACCGGGCTCCTTCATAAGCCACGGCGGGAAACCGCCCCACTCCCATTCTGCACAAATATAGGGCGCTGGCCGAAGGATGGCTTTCAACCCCAGTTCCCCCGCAATGGAAACAAATTTTGCCACATCCAGCATGCCGGAAAAGCAAAATTCCCCTTTGCGAGGCTCATGCAGGTTCCAAGGGATATAAGTCTCCACTGTGTTGCAGCCCATGGCCTTGAGCTTTTCCAGCCTGTCCCTCCAATATTCCGGCACCACCCGGAAATAATGAATGCTCCCGGAAATAATCTGAAAGGGATTGCCATCCAGCCAAAAGGAGCCTTCCTTGATTTCAAAATTTCCCATGCCTATCATCTCCTTTACTTCAGTATCCGCATTGGGCCGCTTCCCGCTATTTTCCCTTTCTTCGGCTTCTTCGCAGCCGGAGACCGCCCGCGGGCAAAGCATTCCCCCTTTTGCATTGGTTAAGTATACCACAGGGAGAGCCGTGAAAAAATGGCTTTTTGTAAACAGACTACCAGAAAAAGTCCACCTTTTCCTGGGCTGTTCCCTTATATTCTATAACCCCCGACACACAGCAGAGGGCGGCTTCTTTAAGCCGCCCTCTGCTGTGCTCTATTCGAATATTCTCGAACTTCCCCCTCGGATTCCTTTAGAATATAAAATTACTTTGCACTTTAGCTTACCTGCACTGCACCAGCGGCCTTTTTCATCCCTTATTCAGCATGGACACCCAGCCGTCGAAGCTTTCCAGAACGGCCTGCTGCAGCATCTTTGGATCGTGGGCCAGGAAAGCCTGCAGTATCTTTTCATGATCCGCCACAGCTCTTTGGGGAATTTCCTTCATGGATTCCCCGATGGAAACTTGAAACAGCTGCATGATGGTGCGCCCGATCCGAATGATAAAGGGGTTATGCGTAGCATCCAATATGGCATGGTGAAAGGCCATATCACTCTCTGCAGTCTGCGTGCCGCTTTCCACTTCAGAGCAGAACCGGCTGTGAACCTCCTGTATGCGGGAAATATCCTCGTCCGTGGCCTTTTCCAATGCCAGAAGGGTATAACTGGGCTCAAACATCCTACGCAGTTCCAGAATGTCCGAAACGCTTCCATCGTCTATAAGCAGCTGATACACCAGCGGATTCACGCTTGTTTCAGCAATTTTTTTGGCGATATATGTGCCTTCCCCCTGACGGGTTTCCACTACGCCCAGAACCTCCAGCATTTTGATGGCTTCGCGGACACTGGATTTCCCCACCCCAAGGCTCTCGCACAGCTCCGTCTCAGTTGGAAGGCGATCACCTGGCTTTAATGTCTTTTGAATAAGCACTTCTTTAATACTTTCCATCACCATCTTGGAAAGGCTCTTATTCCGCACCGGCTTAAAAATTTCTTTACCCATATACTTTCCCTCCCAACTACAGATTTTCTGTTTTCCATAATTATAGCAATTCCCCTTTATGAAAAACAATGGATTTTTACAATTCTTTGCAAATCCTTTCTGATTGCATGTTCTGCATCTTGTATCTCTAAAAAGAATCCATAAAAAATAAATAATTTATGCATATTGACATCTACATATCAGCATATTATAATGTGAGCATGTCATCAGATGAATTTATCAGGAAAGGGCTTTTACCTATGAAAAATCATGCTCTGCCTTTCACCCCCATCAAAACCACAAACATTTCCAAATTGGTTATGGAAAGCATCAAACAGGCTCTTCTGCGCCGGAGCCTGCAGCCAGGTGACCGGCTGCCTTCAGAAACCGAATTGTGCGAAAGCCTTGGGGTGGGGAAATCCAGTGTCCGCGAAGCCATCAAAATGCTGGAGGTTCTGGGCGTGGTGGAGACTCACCAGGGGGAGGGTACTTACATATCTGAAAAAATTCCTGAAAACAGCCTTAATCCCCTTGTATTTCAACTTCTTATCGACTATGGGAACCACGCCGATATTCTGGAGCTGCGCCGTATTTTTGAACCGGCCTACACCAAACTTGCTATGGAAAACGCCAAAGAAGAGGATATCCGGCGCCTTTTCCTTCTCTGTGATCGCTTTGAATCTAAAATATCCCAGGGCTGCCAGGAGGCGGAGGACGACCTGGCCTTTCATTACGCCATTCTTGAGGCCACCCATAATCCCTTTGTGATCCGGATCGGCAAAACCATTTTGCAGCTATTTCAGGCCTCCATAGGGGAATCCATGCGCACGATTCCCCTGCAGGCCCTATCGGATCACAGGCGGATTTTGCAGGCCTTTATAAAAAAGGACGAGCAGGAACTGATATGCGCCGTGGAAAACAGCTTTCAGGGATGGGCCTCTGTCATGGCCAGGGAAGCCTGTGACCCCGGCCATAAAAAGGAGGAGGAATTTTTATGACTGCCCTGACCGCTGTGAAAAGAAAGCCCGGTTTTTTCGGGAAAATTGCCAAACACAAACTGCTGTTTCTCATGCTTCTTCCCGCACTTCTCTATTTTCTGGTTTTTCGCTATGGCTCCATGCTGGGGCTTCTCATCGCCTTTCAGGATTACAGGCCGGTAATGGGCCAGGGGTTTTACGAAACGATTTTCACCGGGGAATGGGTGGGCTTCAAACACTTTTCTTTTTTCTTCACAAGCCCCAATGGCCTTCAGGTTTTGTTAAACACAGTTCTCATCAGTCTCTATAAAATGATCTTTGGTTTTCCCTCGGCCGTAATTCTGGCTTTGCTGCTCAACGAGGTGCGCAATCAGCGTTTCAAAAAAGCCGTGCAGACGATCAGTTATCTTCCCCATTTTATGTCTTGGGTTATTCTGGCAGGTATTCTCAGGGTCATTCTCTCGCCGGATTACGGTGTTTTGATTCCTGTTTTTGACTTTTTCGGTATGGAACATATCAATCTTCTGGGCGATACGCGTTATTTCCGGGGACTCTTGGTGGTTTCGGAAATCTGGCAGAACGTGGGTTGGGATTCCGTCATCTATCTGGCTGCTTTAAGCTCCCTGGATATTACACAGTATGAAGCCGCCCGAATAGACGGAGCCAGCCGGCTTCAGCAGATCCGATATATCACCCTTCCCGGCATTGCAGGCACCATTACCATTATGTTTATCCTCCGCACCGGGCAGATCCTGAACGCAGGGTTCGACCAGGTGTTCAATCTCATCAATGCGGCTGTTTACAGCGTGGGCGATATCATCGACACCTTTGTATATCGTATCGGCCTCCAGGAAGCTCAATACAGTTATACAGCCGCCATCGGCTTCTTTAAATCCCTGGTGGGATTTGTCATGGTCCTGGGAACAAACACCATTGCCAAAAAGATGGGGCATGAAAGCGTATTATAGGGGGCGGTATAGTATGAAAATCAAAAGGACAAAATCAGAGTTCATCTTTGACACGGTTAACGGCATTCTGTTAGTGCTTCTCTGCATTGTGATGCTGTATCCCTTTATCCATGTGACGGCTGTGGCCTTCAGCACCCAGGCGGAAGCTATCCGGCCCGGCCTGCATCTCTACCCCAGAGAGGTGGATTTCAGCGCCCTGGAGCAGGTGCTTAGCGCCCCTGAAATCTGGCAGGCCTACGGAAACACCATATTCCGCACAGTAGTAGGCACCATTCTATCTGTAGTCTGCACAGGAATGGGAGCATATGCCATATCAAAGCCTTATCTTCCCTTCAAAAAGGGCATTATGATGTTCGTTCTGTTCGCTATGTTCTTTTCCGGCGGCATGATTCCGGATTATCTGCTTATCCGCAGCCTGAACCTTATGAACAGCATGTGGTCCATGATCCTTCCATCCCTCGTATGGGGATTCAATATGATCGTCATGCGGAATTTTTTCGAAGGAATCCCCGCAAGCCTAGAGGAATCCGCCCTTTTGGACGGCGCAAACGATTTCGTTGTTTTCACAAGGATCTACGCTCCCCTTTCAAAGCCCGCCATCGCCACTGTGGGCATGTGGATGGCTGTCCACCATTGGAATTCCTATATGGACAACCTCCTCTATGTAACAGACAACAGTAAATACGTCCTTCAGCGGATGATCCGAAATCTGATTATCGACGCCCAGTCCAGCTATATGGAGTCCATGTCCAGCAGCGCATCCCTTTCACCGGAATCCATGAAGGCGGCCACCATATTGGTTTCCGTTCTTCCCATCATCTTTGTCTACCCGTTCGCGCAAAAATATTTTATGAAAGGAGTCATGATAGGAGCGGTAAAAGGATAAGCAACCCTGTTTCAGCATTTCTGTACTTGTGCACTTCTGCGCTTTTACATGTCCGCATTTCTACAATTCACCATTATTTTGCTGAACACACTATGAAGCAAAAAGGAGGATGTCCCATGAAAAGTACGAAAACCACAAAAAGTACAAAAAGCGCCAAATACCCCAAAAACAGGAAAAGACGGCTATGCCCGGTGCTGGCTCTGATTGCAGCCCTCTCCATGCTGCTGGCCTGCAGCAGCCAGCCGGGCCAAACAAGTGGAGGAGAAAGCACCCAGGGCTCCCAGAGCGGGCAGCAGGGCTCAAGTTCTTCCGTTACAGAAGAAACGGTGCATATTTCCTATATGTGCACCCTGGATCTTGCGCTGCAGGATTCCTATGTGACGCAGAAGCTGCCTGAGCTTCTGAAAAAATACGGATACAATGTGGAGCTGGAAATGCGCTCTCTCGGCACCCACGACCCCGCGGAATGGGATCAGAAATTCCAGCTGGCCGTCACCTCGGGAGAGGCCCCGCCGGATATCATCCAGTTGGGAGCGCTCAACACCATTGCCCTGAACGCAGGCTGGTTCGCCCCTATATCAGAGGATCTGGTAAAGGAAAGCATGCCGAAATACTATGAGCAGGTTCAGAAAATCTATGAGCCCATGTGGGCATGGGGCAAGGATCCGAAGGACGGCACCCTCTATGGCATCCCCTCCTTCAATATGTATGGTCCCACACGCCACACTCTGGCCTACAGGGGAGATTGGCTGGAACAGTTCGACATGGAGCCCCCTACTACCATTGAGGAATTTGAGGTCTGGCTGCAGAAATGCAGGACAGAGGATCCCAACGGGAACGGTCAGGCAGACGAATACGGCTATACCTCCCAGGATGCAGACGGATATCTGGCCGAGGTATTCGGAGCCTACGGCATCATGCCCGGCCAATGGATGCTGCGGGACGACAAAATCGTATATGGCAGCATCCAGCCGGAGGCGAAAGATGCGCTGCTCCTGCTGAAAAAGTGGTATGACAACGACTGGATCCCAAAGGGCATAATGACTACCGCCAAACGAGACAACGACTTTTACGCCGGCATTGTGGGAACCATGGGGCAAGCGGGCGGCTACGCCCCAGCTATCGTGCCCAGCGGCTCTTATACAGCGGCCCTTCAGGCGCAGAACCCCGGAGCATACATCGTTGGGGCTCCCTCCTTCAAGGGGCCGGAGGGCCATTACGGAACCTATGAATGGGGCCCAAAGAAATATGTGTTGACATTCGGTTCTCATCTGGATGAGGAAAAAATCCGCTATATCATGGGTATGTTTGAAACTATCGCTTCTGAAAAAGAGCTGTTTGAGCTCACCATGCTGGGTGAACGGGGCGTCCACTGGGATTTTGCCGACCCGGAGGCGGAAAGCGGCGCCACCGTATTTCTGGAGCCATATACGGACTTCACGAAAAAGCTCAATGAGGTGGGAGTCCGCGAGCTGAGCGAAAGCGCATGGTGCCCCGTATGGATCGAAGAGGTATACACAAACTACATGGATCCGCTGGCCATCGAATACGCAAACCAGAACGAAGGGTATTTCGATCCCCTCTTGGGTATCACCCTGAATTCGGATCCCCTCTATAAGGAAAACCTCAACAACTATGTGAAGGAATTCTATCTGGGGGTTATAACCGGAAAAAACAGCATCGATGAATTCGACAGCTTTGTGGAAAAATGGTACAGCGACGGCGGTGAAATTCTGACCCAGGAAGCCAATCAGCTCTATGACACCATGTTCCGCTAGAAAGGAGTTCCCATGATCATTGATGCAGACACCCACATCTCCCCCATCCGGGGGCCTCTCACCATCCCTGCGGAGGAGCTGATCTGCCACATGGACCGCAGCGGCGTCAACAAGGCCGTCTGTTGGCTGCAGCCCCCCTATATGCGTTTGATCGATGATTCCCTGCAATATCTGTATCAGTCCGTAAAAAAATATCCGGATCGGCTGCTGGGCTTTGGTTGGGTGGATCCCCACCTGGGCCTTCAAAAGGGAAGAGATACGATTCGCCGTTGTGTGGAGGAATACGGTTTTTACGGCGTCAAGCTCAACGGGGCCCAAAACAGCTTCTATATCGATGATGAAAGCATATCCCTGCCCCTGGCGGAAGAAGTCGCAAAAACGGGGAAGCTGCTAGCCTTCCACATTGGGGCGGACGAATACGATTTCACCCATCCCTACCGGGCCATGAAGGTGGCGAAACGGTTCCCCGAAACCACCATCCTGCTGGTGCATATGGGAGGCTCCGGTATCCCCGATCTTTCAAAAGCCTGCATAGAGGTTGCGAAGGAATGCCCCAATGTTCACTTGGTGGGAAGCAATATCGGCTGGAAAAAGGTAATTTCCGCCATTCGGGAGCTTGGGGCAGAGCGCGTCAGTTTCGGAAGCGATCTTCCATTTTCCGACATGCACGCCGACTTGGAAGCGTATAAGGCTTTTCTATCCGACTATTTTACACAGAAAGAAAAGGAGTTCGTTTTGGGAAAAAATATAGAGCGGGTATTCCGGCTCTGACAAAAGGAGGCAACGCTACTACAATGCTTGTACATATGAAGGTGGATTTTTCTAAAAAGGTTATCGACTGGGACGGCTTCGGCTTTAACTATGTGGAAACCGCTCAAACGACCGATTATCGCAAGGATCCCCAGGATTACGGCGGCTTCAGCATTCTGCCGGAGGAAAAACGCGGGGAGATTTTAGAGCTTGTCTTCGGCGATAACGGCCTGAAGCCCAACACAATCAAAATGTTTCTCGACCCCTTCCATCAGGAGGCAGACCATTGCAACCAGCCGGGCTTGGGGAATATATCCCAGAAAAACTACGACCATCAGAAAGCCACGGCATGGATGCGGTATTTTGTGAAGGAGGGATACCGGATTTCCCGTGAAAAGGGAAGGCCGTATCAGATCCTCACCACCTTGTATGGTCCCCCGCCGTTCATGACAAAGCAGCGTTTCATGCGGGGAAGGGATCTGGATCCGGAGTACAGAGAGGAGCTTGCAAAATATATCACCTCCTGGATCCTCTACCTGCGGGATGCAGAAGGCCTTCCTGTGAAATACGCCTCTATCCACAACGAAGGGGAGGATTACAACCGATGGCCGGAAAACGGCGAAAGCGGAAACATCGGGACAGGCCACGACTACAATCTCTATTGGACACCCGAGGCAGTAGCAGAATTCCTGCCCCTTCTGAAAAAAGTCCTGGAAGAAAACGGATGCGGAGAGATCGGGGTTACACCCGGGGAAACCTCCAACTGGACCCGGTTCTCTCACTGGGGTTATGCAAATGAGATCGCCAATCGTCCTGAATCCCTCAAAGCCATAGGTCTCATAACCTCCCATGGCTTCAGCGGTGGCCTCATGGCGCAACCCGGCTACGGAGACCACAGGAGCGCCGGCGCAGATTGTATCCGGGAAAGGCGGCCCGATCTCCACAGCTGGGTCACCTCCACCAGCTGGAGCAGAATGGACGCGGAATTCGTATATCAGCTGTATGAAAATATCTACTGCGCAAAAAACAATTCCATCATCCCCTGGGCGGGAATCCAGAGGCCCAGCAAATGGGTAGGCGGCGACCCCAACCCCGGGAATGCCATTCAGGTGAATGAGGATGGTTCCTTCACCATTCGAGACGGCTACTATTATTACAAACAGGTGTGCCCTGTGGGGCAGGCTGGCATGTATGCAGCTCAGACTTACAGCACGGATACCACCTGCTGCGTGATGGCGTTTGCGCAGAATCACACCGATTCGCCCAATGCCTTCATTGTGGTCAACACGTCCTCCGAGGAGGCCCGGTGCAACCTTTCCCTGTTTTCCTGTGGAGATCGTTTTGAAGTGAGCCGCACCTCTCCCGCAGAGCATTGTGCCCCTCTTCCAGCTGTTTTTCCAAAAAACGGAGAGCTTTTCTATCTTGCCCCACCTAACTCCGTCACCACTTTTGTGGAAAAAAACGCCTGACCACTTAAAGAGCATCCTGCCCTGCATGCAAAATGCCCCCGCTCCGGTCTCGGACCGGAGCGGGGGCATCCTTATTAATTTGCTCAGAGAAGGAATGGGAGAACTCCTGCTGCCTCCGTTACATCTCCATCTGCTTCCACAGCTTTCTTCGCCAGATTCCGCAGGATCTCACGGTCTATAAAGGGAGCGAGCCCGCAGAGCTGCCCAAGTCCCACTTTTTCTGAAAGCTTTTCCGCAGCCCTGGAAAGGCTTTCCCTCCCCACAAAAGGGGCCAGAGCTACCAAATCCTCCAGACAAGGCTTTTCTTTTTCCACCGCTTCTGAAAAAAGGGCGTCCAGCGTTTCCCGGTCTGCGAAAGGCGCAAGCCCACAGAGATCCTGAAGGGAAATGTTTCCCGAAAGCCGCCTCAGCGCAGCGGAAATTTCCTCTCTCCCCACAAAGGGAGTAAGGGCACAAAGAGCTTCAGCAGAAACATCTTCTCGTTCCGCTGCCTTCCGAAAAAGCTCTTTCAGAACTTCCCTGTCGATGAAAGGCGCAAGACCGGAAAGCTCCTCAAATCCGGCAGTATCCGATATACGGCGGGCCGCTTCAGAAAGCAGGTGCCGTTCCGTAAAGGGGGCCAGAGCGCAGAGCTCCTCCATGGAAAAATCCTCTTTTTCCATGATTCTGGAAAACATCCGGCTCACCGCTTCTCTTCCGGCAAAGGGTGCAAGGCCGCAGAGCTGTTCCAGGTTGCAAGCCTCCTCTGCCTTTTCCAACAGAGCGGCCACCGTATCCCGGCTGAGAAAGGGTGCAAGGCTGCACAGATCTTCACAGGAAATGCCTTCACCGGCAGCTTCCACAACCAAGGAATCCAGAAACTCTCCTCGGAGAAAAGGGGCAAGGGCCTCTATATCCCGCAAATCCGTCCCCTTGTCTTTTACATATCTCTTTCTCCCGGTCTTCTCTCTTTCCTGCTGATCTCCGGGTTTTTCAAAAAGGGCCTCTTCTTTTTCAATAGAGCCCGCCGTTCTTTCAAAGCGGGTTTCCTCCCTCTCTGCAGTGTCAGCCGTCTTCTCCCATGCCATCTCCCTGGCCTCCCACGCGGCCTTTGCGAGCTTTTCCGCCTGCTCAGGCTTCAGGGCCGGAGCGATCTCCGCCACATCCTTGAGATGTATCTCCTCTTCCTTCACAAAGGCGGACGGATCCTCGTCATGTAACATATGCTTCACCAGGTTTGTCCTGCGGATATCTTCCTTTCCCAAAAGCTCGTCTATGGATATTCCCAGAATTTCAGAAAGATCCCCCAGCTTGGAAATATCCGGCATGGAATTTCCCCGCTCCCAATTGCTCACGGCCTGGTAGCTGACTCCCATTCGATCTGCAAGTTCCATCTGGGTCATATTCTTTTCTTTGCGCAGCTGCGCCACGCGCCTCCCGATCATAACAGTATCAAACATTTCTTTCACCTTTCCCTTTTACTGCTCCACTCCCTTTTCTCACAAAAGAAGGGATTATCTGCCATGCCCGGTCTCATGATACCGGGCAGCACTCCAGCCGGCCTATTTTTAGTGTAACAGAAAAATCAAAAAAATCCATAAAGTGATGCTTGAATACAAAAATCATATCTCTTTCATAGATTTTCAAGCAGTAGTTGTATTCCTTTATCTTCAACCTTTTCTACTCTTCGGGCGATGGGTATCCGGTGATCATGAAAGCAGAAAAACGCTCCTGCAATGGTGCAGGGGCGTTTCTCTGCTTGCTACAATGGGAAAGGAAGCCTGGTACTGCCGGAAACCGCGCCTGTCTTCCCTACTTTTTCAAAGAACGGGGATAAGGCCTTGGATCGTCCGTTAACCCAGCTAAATAATCCATGCTTGTTTCCAGAGCTACAGCAATACTTTTGCATTGTTCAAAGGTGTAGTATCGGATTCCTCTCTCCAGCTTGGAATAATCGCTTTGGTCGATACCGGTTAAAGTCTGCATCTTGATTTGTGTAAACCGCTTCGCCAAACGCAATTCCTTCAGCCTGTTGTTCATTTTCATCACCACTAAAATTATGGCAAACCGACCTACAAAAATTAGGGTGAATTTGACCTTTAATTTCCATATTTAGGAAAAAAGTGAAGTTTTAAACGCAAAAAGAACTATATTTAGTCTACCATAGGATTCTTATAGACTATAATATCAAAAGCAGTAGAAAGGAGAAACCATATTTGCCAGCTTCGATTTTACTATTCTCTCATCCATGAGTCTCTATGCAAGACAACATATAAAAAAGTGCCCGGAAGCATAGCTTCCGAGCATTTTCTGTGTCATCTCTTTTCTCCCATGAAAAACAATGCTACCGTTCCAGGGCCAGAGTGAGCTCCTATGGAAGGCCCCACATAGTTGATCAAGAATCTTTTTGACCCAAAGCGTTCCCTCACCATCTCCGCCACAAGCTCTGCATCTTCCAAGCAATCCCCATGGCTGATGAACACTTCCGGGTTCTCATATTCTCCTATCTGCTTTTCCATATTATCCACTAAAGCTTTCAGGGCGTTCTTCCTGCCACGGACTTTTCCAACCGCCGTCAGTTTTCCCTCATTATCTACGTGGAGCACCGGCTTCATATTGATCAGCGTTCCCAGCACAGCGGTTGTCTTGGAGACACGCCCGCCTCTGTGGAGATGAAAAAGGTCATCTACCGTAAAGTTATGGCATATATGAAGCTTATTTTTTTCAGCCCACGCAGCGGCTTCTTCCGCAGACAAGCCGTCATCCCGGAGTTTTGTGAGCTTATGCACCAGAAGGCCTTCTCCCAATGAACAGCATAAGGAATCGATCACAATAATTTTTCTCTCCGGATACTCATCTCCCACTTCTTTAGCAGCTGCCAATGCCGCCGAATAACTGCTGCTCAAAGCCGATGAAAAAGCGATATGCAGAATATCCTGCCCCTTTTCAGCCAAAGCTGAAAACACCTCCTTGGCCTGGTCAAAATTAATGCCAGAAGTTGTAGGGAGTTCCCCTGCCCGCATAGCTGCATAAAATTCCTTTTCCGGCATGGAGGTATCTCTTCCGTAAGTGATTCCACTCATGGTGTAGCCCAAATATAGCACACCCACCCCATGCTCTTTCAGATAGTCTGCAGGAAGATCTGCGTTGGAATCTGTGGTGACCTGAAAACGGGTGCCTTCCCGGATGGAAATATTCATATGTTCGTTCCTCCTGTCGTTTCTTTGAGTTATATGCCGCTATACGTTTATATCCTGCCTAGGGAAAAGCATATGAGGGCAAAAAAATTAGTATTAGATAGTTATAATGAATTCATAATATAGTATTTGATACTATATTATGAAATATACCATATAATCCCTTATATGTCAATTACAGGATAAAAGTACGTCAATTCATCCATACTTCTCTTGAACGCCTTCCACAAACAGCGTATAATAAAAATATACCTTTTCCCCCCAAGGCTTTCCCATCCGGTAAGCAAAAAAGTGCTTTTTAGCAGTATTTTTGTTATCTTTTCAAGCCAGAGGTTCTATCCATTGTAAATACACAGACGGCAAAGTTTTGCTGAAAAAGATTTTCTGCATTTTCACTCTATTTTTGATATAAAGGCGGATTCAGATATGTTCAATTCCAGAAGTTCATCCCATCGCAGCCCTCTGGGGGCTGTTGCCGAACAACAGCCTGTCCATTTACGCATCACTGTGGAACGGGAACTCCACTGTTCCGCTGCCTATCTTCATGTTATCCGCGATGGTGTTCCAGGAGAAGAATGCTATGGAATGTTCTGGTGCGGAATGAACGGAGATGACCGGGAATGGTGGGAATGCCACTATATTCCCCAAGCTCCCGGGCTATATTTTTACTATTTCACCATCGACACATGGAACGGTTCTCTTTCTCTGCAGAGAGCCCGGTATGGCCCGGGAGGCCAGAGCACTCTGGAGCATACAGGCCTTTTATGGCAGCTAACTGTTTATGAAAAGAGTTTCACTACTCCAGATTGGCTGGCCGGTGGCATTTTATACCAGATTTTTCCCGATCGGTTTTTTTCTTCCGGCACCCCGAAAGAATCCCTGCCCTGGGGGCGAACCATGCACGCCTCCTGGGAAGAGGAGCCCGAATGGAGACCCAATGAACAGGGAAAAATTACCAACTCCGATTATTTTGGCGGCGACCTCTGCGGTATCCGGGAAAAGCTCCCCTACCTACACTCGCTAGGCGTCACCTGCATATACCTGAATCCCATTTTTGAGGCTCATTCCAATCACCGCTATAACACAGCGGATTACAGCCGTATCGATCCCCTTCTGGGAACAGAGAAAGATTTTTCCTCCCTTTGCCGGGAAGCTGCAAAGTATGGAATCCGTGTCCTTTTGGACGGCGTTTTTAGCCACACAGGCAGCGACAGCATCTATTTCAACCGGGAGGGCCGGTATCCAGGCCCGGGAGCCTATCAGGATTTTTATTCCCCTTACGCCAGCTGGTATACATTTCGCCACTGGCCCGATGATTACGAATGCTGGTGGAATTTTGATACTCTTCCCAATGTGAAGGAAACAGATCCCCATTACATGGAATATATCACCGGGGAAAGAGGAATCGTTCGCAAATGGCTGAAAGCAGGAGCATCCGGCTGGCGACTGGATGTAGCCGATGAGCTGCCGGATCCCTTTCTGGATAAGCTGCGAGAAGCAACCAAAGCAGAAAACCCCGATGCGCTGATACTGGGGGAAGTGTGGGAAGATGCCTCCAACAAAAGCGCTTACGGTCAGAGACGGCGCTATCTTCTGGGCCGTCAGCTGGATAGCGTTATGAATTATCCCTTTCGCAACGCCGTATTAGGATTCCTAACGGGAGCTTCCCCCTCGGATATGATGGAAATCATCCTCTCTGTAGCAGAGAACTACCCGCCTCAGGTTCTGCGCCTGCTGATGAATCATATCGGCACACACGATACAGAGCGTGCACTCACCGTTTTGGCAGGCGAGCCTTCTTCCGGCAGGGGGCGGGACTGGCAGAGCCGCCAGAAATTATCTCCCGATCAGCGGGAAAGGGGGCTCCGCCTTCTCCGGCTGGCAGCGGCTATGCAGTTCACCCTGCCGGGTGTACCCTGCATCTATTACGGGGATGAAGCGGGAATGGAGGGCTATCGGGATCCCTTTAACCGCGCCCCCTATCCCTGGGGGAAGGAAGATCAAAGCCTTCTGAAATTTTACCGGCGGTTGGGCGCCTTCCGCAGGAGCTGTTCCTGCCTGAAAGAGGGAACCTTTGAACCCCGCATGGCCCAAGATGACGTAATGGCTTATATCCGCCAGGATGAAACCGATGCTGTTTTCTGTGCAGTTAATCGCAGTGAATCCCCTCGCCATTTCCGGCTGGGCGTGGAGTGGCACCGGGCCGAGGCGCTCTTTGGCGCATCTCCCGGTGAGGACGGCGAGTTATTTCTGGAGCCTCTTTCTTGCACGATCCTCCGCCTTTTGCCGGAGCCGCCGGAAGAATGCAGGAGGCCCCCTGCAGCAGAGGCACCAAAAATGAAAGTTCCTCCCAGGACTGCCTCTGAACTGGCTTCTGCCGGGCCCAGAAAAACAGCTTCCTTCTAGAAGCATTTCAAAACAGATATAACAGCAAAACCGCCCACCGCAGAATATAACTGCGGTGGGCGATTACGTTTTTATAGGGGTCGCTCAAATCAGAAATCAACACCCCTTTCCCGCATAGGAATGCCTCAGAAGGGGGATTACCCGGCAAGCTTTCCATCCAAAAACAGGAAAAGCCTCCGCAAAGGAGTAAACAGCACCAACATCAAAAAAAAGTTCCCCACACAGTGCAAAAGATCGAAGGGAATGCCGGAGACCACATAGGCAATCCATCCGCCAATCCCGCCCACAAACAGATAGAAAGGACTGGTGAGAATACCGAAGAAAAGGCCGAAGGCTCCGGAAAGGAGGGCGCAGAAAAGAGGTCCAGCCATTTTCCGGGTAAGAAGGGTCAAAAAATGCAAGATATACCAAATATAGAGGTACGAAAACCACCATATTCCAAAACCATACAGAACACCTTCCAGAATCACAAAGACCGCAATTGCCCATCTGGCCAATTTAGGGCGGAACAATGTAAATTGGATCACCAGAAGGGAAACAGGCTCGATATTGGGCAGCCCGCTCATAACCACTTGCCCAATCAGCAGGATCCCCGCCATGACGGCCGTATATACGGCGTTCTGAGCTTGGTGTAATCCCTTTCCCCCGTTCGCACTACTCTTCATGCCTTACCAGCCCGTTTTCAGTGTGAGCTCGAAAGAATCCCCATCGGCTATGGGGGTCTCGTCCGCACCGGTAGTGACCTCTTGACCACCTTTTGTGATACACCACCACTCCTGGCGGTTTTCATCTGCCGTCACACCGCCCGCAGTCTGAATAAACAGCCCAAATTGGGATTCCTCTCCCTCTGCAATTCCCTCTTTTACCAGCACCGGCCCGAGGTATTCTTCATCTGTTTCAACCGTATACGTTGTGCTTTCTCCATATTCGCCGGGGTCAACCTGAATAGTCACCGTTTTTTGCCCGGACTGTGCTGCAGGGCGAGTCACAAAATACACAGCGGTAAAAATACCGATCAGCACCACCAGAACCACGGCAAAAATAACGATTCCCTTTTTGTTTGTTTGATTTGTATTCTCTGTTTTAGTCATATTTTCCTCCATCCATTTGCAGAGTTTCTCATAAGAGCCCGCAGCGTTTGTAGATCTTTTCTATTATAGGGGCCTTTTCTTTCATATACCCGTCAATATCTTCCGGGTGACGGCGCGCCGCTTCCAGCTTACAGGCACTGTAGGCGTCTCTGTCATCCGGATGGGTACGAAGCCAGTCCCGAAATGCCAGATGGCGGGAAAGTTCCCGGCTCCCCTCTTCGCACACATAGAGATGATGCGCCATCAAGTGCTCCTTTCCACTGTAGCGGAACGCTTCCCTTCCCACTATTCCCAGATTGCCTTCATGCATATATCCAGCCTGTTCCAAACATTCCTGCACCACGGGGAATGTTCCTTTTCCAATGACCACATCCACGTCGATAATAGGCTTGGCCGCCAAACCCTCCACCGCCGTGCTCCCAACATGCTCGATAGCCAGCACCCAACCACGGCAGGCTAAAAGATGTGCTTCCAGATCCCGACGGATTTTATGGAATTCTTCTTTCCACTCTGGGTCATAAGGAAAAACTCGCACATGCTTTGTCCTCATTTTTTCTGCCCTTCCTGGCCGCTTGCCGATTTCTGTTCCCTCTTCCGGCACCGAGGGCATTTCCCATAGAGAGTGAGCGTGTGACTTTCGATCGCAAAGCCAGTATCTCTAGCCAGCTTCTCTTCTAGTTCAGAAAGGGGGCAATCCCGGATATGGAGCTTCGTGCTGCAGCCGGTGCAGATCAAATAATGGCCGTGCTGTTCTCTGGGCACGGCATATCGGGTGACGGAATCTCCCAAAAGCTCTGTAACCGCCAAACCGTCGCGGACAAAGCGCTCCAAATTCCGGTAAACGGTGGAGAGAGCCGGTGCATTCCCCATTCTGGAAAGCTCTTCATGGATCTCCTCCGCGGAGGCGGGCTCCCGCCTATTGCGGAGAATTTCCAGAATCGCCGCCCTCTGGCGGGTATTTTTCAACGCCATTCGCCCTGCCCCTTTCATAAAATTTCCGCCCGGTGGAAGATATCCTGCCGAGCCATTTACCATTCTTCCGCATATATGGCTGTATACGCATTTCTACACTATTACACTATTATAGAAGGGAAACCGAAGAAAAGCAAATTCTCCGCCCTCTCGGTTACGCTTTATAAACCGCAGAAACTCACCGGCCTGCCGCCCGATACTTATCATCCCACAGCAATGCTCCATTCCCCTTTAAGAGAAAGAGGACCGGGCACAGCCGCCCAACATACGCCGCCACCCAGGCGAAGCTCCAGCACACCTCTATCTACTATGAGTTGATAGGAGCTTTCGGCTGCTAAAAGGCGGCATTCCTTGGGAATCTCCATATTCTCTGCCCCAAAGAGGAAAGTGCCTTCCAGCAGTTCCTTCCGGTTGAGGCTCAGCAGCGTTTCCCCATCCTTTTCCAGCCGGAGGAACCCCTCTTCTCCTGCAAGGCAGCCTTCCAGCAGAATAGGAGAATCTTCAAGCATGCATGAGGCCGTTCCCATTTCTGGTGCTGAAAGCCGCTGGAACATGGATTTCTCTAAATTCGCAGCAGGTTTTGTTCTCAGAAGAAGCGCCCCGCCGCTGCGAACAAGGGAAAGCTCAGCAGGGATGGCCATCATGCCCGTCCTGTTCCCGCCAGCATTTGGGAGGCGCAGCCAGGTCATTTGCACAGTCCTCCCGGCAAGGCCAGAAAAGCACTGGGCCGCATAGGGAATGGAATTCAGATATGCCTTTCTTCTGGGCTCTTCCTGGCGGAAAGTAAAGCCATCGAAGTTCCCCACAAAGTAAAAGCCGTCTGCAGACCAGAAAAGCCATTTTTCCCCCTCTTCCCCTTCAACGGGAAGGGGGAAGAGAGCCGGGCATTCCCAGGCCTTTGGAAGCTCCAGCCGTTGGGTTTCCTCAAAATGGAGAAGCTCCCGGGATCGGAAGACTGCAAAGGTGTTTTCTTCCAGATACAGCACCATACAGTATGCGTTGGAAGCCTCATGCCAGAACACCATGGGGTCTCTGTTTTCACCGGCAATATGGTTCAGCACAAGGCATTTCTTTTGTAAGGTTTCTCCATGGTCTCTGCTCACCGCCAGCCGCTGAGTGAAAGATTCCCCATATGACCATGGATTTTCGCCGCCGGCCGCCGTGTAGTAAAAAAGCACGGCTCCGGGGCCGAAACCCGCATCCCCTTTTTCATCCGGAAAGGCGCAGCCGGAGAACATGGTCCCCGTTTCATCGGGAAAAAGGGCTATGTCCCTGTCCTCCCACCGAAGGAGATCCCGGCTCACCCCGTGCCCCCAATACATGGGGCCCCATTCTATGCCGAAAGGATGGTATTGATAATAGCAGTGATAGAGGCCCGTTTCTCGGTCGTAAAAAATGCCGTTGGGATCGTTCATCCAACCGCATTCCGGAGAAAGATGCACAAAAGGTCTTTGAGGCTGAGGAGAAGGCCTGGTTTCTTCCTGGCGGATGCATGAAAGATATTCTTCGGGGAAATCACCGAACAGCAGAAGAGTTTTCCCCTCCATTTCTTTTACAGAGACCGCCGCCCAGAAATCGGGTTCCTGCTCAGGCGTGGGCCATGGGACCTGAAGTTCCAGAAGCTTATTTTCTCTGTTTTCCGCATCGAAAGCCGTTACCAGCTTGAGCGGGTTCCCTTTTTTCACAGGGAACCACAAATAAGGCTTTTCCTTTCCTATATAAAATTGCGCCATATTGCGATACCTCCCCGACGTAAATTTTGAGTATACAGTATCCAGACTTCCGCGCCGTATACGGCGCAGGATGCAAACTGCGCCCGGCTCCGGTTTCAGCATAGCCCGGCTTACCAGGATTGTCAAGCAGTGAAAACGCAAGAGA
Source organism: uncultured Clostridia bacterium (assembly GCA_904399395.1). Taxonomy (GTDB): domain Bacteria; phylum Bacillota; class Clostridia; order Oscillospirales; family Acutalibacteraceae; genus UMGS1264. The sequence continues at coordinate 68,637 of CAJFPJ010000069.1, forward strand.
GAAATATCCTTTGCACTTCAAAAAGATCTTTTTTCACCGCCGAAAATGTGATACACTGAAAAAGACCGTTAGAAGTGTCTGAAAGAAAATCAAAAAAGCCTTTCTGCATGCAAATCCTGCAGTGCAGCAGCCTGTAAAATGATCCGCACAAGCAGGGTTTGGGCTGCTTTGATTTTCATCCACTTTTCCCATATACCCGCAAGGCAGGCGGGACTCTTTCCGCCCATCCGCCCCAAAGGAGGCGCATTCATGAAAAAGCAGCTTTCCCCCTCCCGGTGCCTGATCGCTTTGGATATTGACGGCACCCTGACCAATTCAAAAAAGGTGATTACCGCAAGGACGAAATCCTGCCTACTGCGCCTGCAGAGAGAAGGGGCCCGGCTGGCTTTGGCCTCGGGACGCCCCACCTATGGGGTAAATCCCCTGGCTTGTGAGCTGCGGCTTTCGGAATATGGAGGATGCATTCTCTCCTATAATGGAGGAAAAATTACAGACTGTTCTACAGGAAAGACCCTCTTTCGCCAACAGCTTCCCCAGGGAGCGATTCCCCGCCTTGCCGCATTGCGGGACGAGCTCTCTCTGGAGCTTCTCACCTACGAGGGCACCTGTATCGTAACAGAAAATCCCGAAAATCCCTATGTACAAAAAGAGGCCGCCATCAATCAGATGGAAGTCCGGCAGATATCCTCCTTTGCAGATTATGTGACCTTTCCCGTGACAAAATGCCTGATGGTGGGAGAAGGCTCCTATCTTGCCTCTGTGGAGTCCTACGCTGCAGAGCAGCTGGGCGAAGCTTTCAGTGTCTACCGCTCTGAACCGTATTTTCTGGAGATTGTTCCCAGAGGTATTGACAAGGCCCGTTCTCTGGAACGGGTTCTTCATCAATATTCTCTCCGCCGGGAAGAGCTCATCGCCTTCGGAGACGGCTTCAATGATATCAGCATGCTACAATATGCTGGAATCGGCGTAGCCATGGGCAACGCCGATGAAAGGGTGAAGAGGGCGGCGGATAGGATTGCCCCCTCCAACAACGAAGACGGAATCGCTCAGGTTCTGGAAGGGCTTTTTCCGCCACCGGATCCCAGTGCATAAGATACCCCGGCATGTATAGCTGCCGTTTTTATTGAATCTATATTTTCAGAAAGGAGGGCGCTTTCCCAAAATTCGGGAAGCGCCGCAGATGCATGGAAAAACAGCAAAAATCTTTACACCTGAAAGCAAGCGAAAACTTCACATCACTCACTACCATCCTGTTTGATTTGGATGGAACCCTTCTCCCCATGGATCAGGAAGCTTTCATGAAAATCTATTTTGGGGAGCTTTCCAAACGCTGTCTTCCCCTTGGATATGAACCCAAGGCCCTTATAGACGCCGTCTGGAAAGGCACCGGTGCAATGGTGAAAAACGACGGTTCCATGAAAAATAAGGACCGCTTCTGGAAGGTATTCGCCTCCTTGATAGGGGAACAAGTCTACGAGCAAATCCCGGTTTTCGACGATTTTTATACCCGGGAATTCCACAAAGTAATGGACGCCACTCAACCCGATGCCTGGGCGGATAAATGCGTCAAACTGGCAAAAGAAAAGGGTTATACTGTGGTTCTGGCCACTAATCCGCTTTTCCCCCGGGCTGGTACACTGGCCCGCATCGGATGGGCAGGTATGGAGCCGCAGGATTTTTCGCTAATCACCACCTATGAAGATTCCTCCTACTGCAAGCCCAATCCTGCCTATTATGAAGAGATCCTCTCTATCCTTTCCAAAAGGCCGGAGGAATGCATGATGATCGGAAACGATGTTTCCGAGGATATGGTGGCCGCTGATATGGGAATGGAATTCTATTTGGTGGACACATGCCTCCTGAATTCTAAAAACCGGGATGTAAACGGTGTTCGCAGGGGATCGCTTCGGGAGCTTTATAGCTTTCTTTCCGCCCTGCCGGCCAGAGAAGCAAATATGTAAAATTCAAATACAGCATATTCCCCTATGCTATATTTTTATAGGTATTGTAAAAATCCATTTTGCAAAAGGGCACTTAGGCGCCCTAGTTTTGCAGGTTTCTTCAGGCAACAGCAACAGAGGAAAACGCCCAGATAGGCGTTTTCCTCTGTTTTTTGCGCTCTTTGGCGATTTAACAATCCTTTTTATCACTTTACATAGATTTAACATAAGTGCGATTTTACATTTTACACAGCAGCCGTATACTGAAAACTGCAAAAAGAAAGCAACAAGAAACAAAGAACAATCGAACAGAAAAGGAGAATCCTTATGAAACGCTTTTTCGCATGTTTATTGGCAGGCGCCATGATGCTCAGCTTCGCAGCCTGCAGCCAGGGCGAAACCACTTCTTCCAGCGCAGCTGACTCTTCCGCTGCTGATACTTCCAGTGAGAGCGAGTCCACTGCTTCTGGCGATCTGAGCGGCATTGTCAAGACCGGTGGTTCCACATCTGTGGAAAAGGTCATGAATGCTCTGATCTACAAATTCCAAGAAAACAACCAGAATGTAACCATTAACTATGAGATGAACGGTTCCGGCGACGGCATTCAGGGTGTCATCGACGGGAAATATGAAATCGGCCATTCCAGCCGCGACCTGAAGGAAGAGGAAGAAGCTGAAGGTCTTGTGGGCACCGCTTATGCAGTAGACGGCATTGCCTTGGTTGTCAACAATGAAAACACTGCTTCGGATCTCACAGCAGAGCAGGTTAAGGGCATTTACACCGGCGAGATCACCAACTGGAGTGAGGTTGGTGGTGCTGACGCTCCCATCACAGTTGTCATTCGTGAAGCCGGCTCCGGCACGCGCAGCGCGTTCGGCGAGATTGTGGGCATTGAGGATGCAGATCTTGTTTCCACTGCTACAGAATGCAAAGATACAGGCGCTGTGCAGACCACTGTTTCTCAGAACGCTAACGCTATCGGGTATATGTCTTTCTCCGACCTGGACACCAGTATGGTAAAGCCGGTAAATTATGAAGGCGTAGCTATCAGCGAAGATACCCTGAAAGATGGAAGCTATACCCTCCAGCGTTCTTTCCTGATGGTAACTAAAGAGGGCGCCGAGCTCTCTCCCGCTGCACAGGCTTTCATGGATTTTGTTCTCAGCGACGAAGGTCAGCAGCTGGTAACCGACAATAAACTGATTCCCATCAAATAAATACCCTTTGTACCCTCTACATGAACAGCACAGGACTCGGAGAGGCGCCGGAATTACCTTCCGGCCTCCTCGGGTCTTGTAGCTTTGTTGCAGCTCGGGATATCGGATATAAAAAATCCGTCAACAGCCGGTTTAAGGGCTGCATCCATATGTTTCTATAGATTGTTTGATCCGGTGTTACATTTGGCGCTGGCAAACGACAGAATGCCAACCTAAAGGACCCTTCATAACACCTTTATGATGAAGGGCATCAAAAGAATTGAGAAAGGTGGATGTGCGGTGGCAGAAAAAAATGGTCCCGTCTCCCCATCCCCGGCCAAAAGCTCTGTGCGGGGAGAGGCAAAGGCAAAAACCATAACAGAACGGGTTATGAACGGCGTATTTTTTGTCTGTGGAATCCTGGCAGCTGTAAGCGTCGTTTTCATTTCCCTTTATATGATCTTTTCCGGCGGCCCTGCCATTTTAAAAATCGGCATCGGAGAATTCCTTCTCGGGGATGTCTGGAATCCCAGCAACAACCAGTTTGGTATCCTCCCCATGATTCTGGCCTCTGTTTTGGCCACGGTGGTCTCTGTGCTTATTGCAGTTCCCATCGGAGTATTAGTGGCTGTGTTTCTTTCCCATATAGCACACAAGCGGCTGGCCTCCCTGGTGCGCCCTATGGTGGATCTCCTTTCGGGAATCCCCTCCGTAGTCTATGGCCTTTTGGGAGCCATTCTCATCGTTCCCATGATTTTCCGGCTGCAGGAGGCTTTGTCCATGCCTACGGGCGGATGTTTGCTTTCGGCCATTATCGTTTTGGTTATCATGATTCTGCCCACCATCATAAGCGTCAGTGAAACAGCACTCAGAGCCGTTCCCAAATCTTATTACGAGGCTTCCCTGGGGCTGGGCGGCTCCAAAATTCAAAGCATTTTCAAAGTGGTGGTTCCGGCGGCCAAGAGCGGCATCGTAGCCGGTATGGTTTTGGGAACCGGCCGCGCTATCGGTGAAACCATGGCCGTGATGATGGTGGCCGGCAACGCCGTAGTCCTGCCGGAATTCCTTAAACCCGTCCGCCTCCTGACGGTGAGTATCCCCTTTGAATGGGCCTATTCCAGTGGACTCCACAGAGAAGCCCTCTTTGGGATCGGTCTGACGCTCTTTGTCTTTATCATGATTATTAACTTCGCTTTAAATAGCATTCTTAAGAAGGGAGTGAAAAGCGCATGAGCGCCGATATCCGCACCAGCTCCCCCGACAACAAAACAGAAACCAATGCCGCCGCGGCCGTCGTTTTCCCAAAAGGGCATCCGCGCCTGCAATCCAGCACATCTCTGATGAAAAAGAAGCGCCGCCCTGTAGACATGCTTCTATATGGGCTCATTTATTTCTTTTCCATCGCCATTCTGGCCATGGTGGTCTATTTCATCGTCTATATTCTTTGGCAGGGGCTCCCCATGCTCACCTGGGACTTTCTCTTTACCGCTCCCAACCCACTTGAAGATACTATCGGCATTCTACCCGCTATTATAAACACCGTTTACATCATTCTCCTTTCTGTTCTTATCTCTGTTCCTCTGGGAGTGGGAGGCGCTATATACCTGAATGAATACGCCAAAAATAAAATTCTTATTCGTATTATTGAATTTACAACGGAAACCCTGGCGGGAATCCCTTCCATCATATTTGGTGTATTCGGATACATATTTTTCTGCACTACGCTGAATCTGAAGGTGTCGCTCGTTTCCGGCGCCTTGACGCTGACCCTAATGGTGCTTCCCACTATTATACGCAATATGCAGGAAGCCCTAAAGGCTGTACCCAAAAGCTACCGTGAGGGTGCTACAGGCCTGGGAGCCACGAAATGGCATACCATCCGCACTATCCTACTTCCTTCTGCTATGCCGGGCCTCATCACCGCCATTATCTTGGCCATTGGCCGCATTGTAGGAGAATCCGCCGCCCTCATCCTTGTTTCCGGCGGAAGCGCCATCTATATGCCCAGAGGAAATATATTTGAACAGTTTATGGGAAGCGGCGCCACCCTTTCTGTAGAACTTTACCGCTACGCCTATTCCAGAGGACTTAACGATGTGGGCTTCGGCATAGCTGCTGTCCTTCTCATCATTGTGCTGATCCTGAACTTTACCACCCGCTTCATAAGCCGCAGGCTGGAAAAAAAGAAACAGTGACAGGGAGAATATAAAGTATGGAAAATAAAAAAAGCTCAAAATTTTATTCCCAGGATCTGAACCTATATTACGGGGAAAATCATGCCCTGAAGAATGTCAGCCTGGATATTGAAGAAAGGCAGATTACCGCCTTAATCGGCCCAAGCGGCTGCGGAAAATCCACGTTTTTGAAAACCCTCAACCGCATGAACGATCTGGTACCCAACGTAAAAATAACCGGCAAGGTGGTTCTGGACGGAGAGGACATTTACGCCAAGGGCGTTGATGTAACCCTTCTGCGGAAAAAGGTGGGCATGGTGTTCCAGAGCCCCAATCCCTTCCCCATGAGCATTTATGATAATATTGCCTACGGCCCCAGGCTCCACGGCGTAAAGCGCCGGATGCAGCTGGACGAGATTGTGGAGAAAAGTCTGCGGGGCGCTGCCATCTGGGATGAAGTGAAAGATCGCCTGAAAAAAAACGCCCTGGGTCTTTCCGGCGGCCAGCAGCAGCGTCTTTGCATTGCCCGTGCCCTGGCCGTGGAACCGGAAGTCCTTCTCATGGACGAACCTACCAGCGCCCTGGATCCCATTTCCACCTCAAAGATTGAGGAACTCTGCAGCCAGCTCAAGCAGAATTACACCATTGTCATCGTTACCCACAATATGCAGCAGGCCGCCCGTATTTCAGATAAAACAGCGTTTTTCCTTCTGGGAGAGATCGTGGAGGCCGGGGAAACGGAACAGATTTTCTCTATGCCCAAGGACAAACGCACAGAAGAATACATTACGGGGAGGTTTGGCTAATGAGAGTCAAATTCGACGAACAGCTCAAAGAGCTCCATGTGGAGCTGATCAAAATGGGTAGTCTCTGCGAAGAGGCCATTTCCCTTTCCGCAAAAGCGTTGGAAGGAGGGCCGGAGGCAGAAGCACTGGCCCGAAAGGTCTCTCCTCTGGAATATGAAATCGACCAAAAGGAAAGGGAAATTGAAGGCCGCTGCATGCGCCTTCTCCTGCAGCAGCAGCCTGTTGCCACCGACCTTCGCATCGTATCGGCTGCCCTGCGTATGATTTCAGATCTGGAGCGCATCGGGGACCAGGCTGCTGATATTGCAGAGTTGACCCCCTATATTACAGAAGAAACGGCACAAAAAGAGCTTCCTATCAGCCAGATGGCACGGTGCGCCGTCTCCATGGTAACAGGCAGCGTGGATGCCTTTGTGCGAGAGGATTTGGATCTGGCTCGGAAGATCATCCAGGAAGACGACCAGGTGGATGCATACTTCAGCGAGATCAAGGAAGAACTGATTCAGTGCATCGTAGAAAAAACAATAGAACCGAAAGCTGTGTTGGATCTTCTGATGGCGGCGAAATATTTTGAAAGAATCGGCGACCACGCAGTAAACGTTGCGGAATGGGTGGAATATTCCATCACCGGCGTTCACAAGAGCAGCGAGCATCACGGAATCGGTTTTTATGAGGAAAACGCATAAAATTTGTGTTTTTTCACCGCTATACCAAAGTGCAAGGGGCATGTTTTGCTCCTGCGGCTCTGCAAAAGTCAAACCATGTGATATACTAATAATGCCATGAAAACAGCCGGCAGTCACACTCCCATCGGCTCTGAGGCTGCCGGCTTGTGCATTCAAGCGCTTTACACCGCCTTAGTCGGTGATCCTGAAAACGAGGTGAATCCTTTTGATCTATCTTCTGGAAGACGATGACAGCATCCGGGAGCTGGTGATCTATACACTCACAAGCCAAGGAATGGAGGCTGCTGGCTTTTCCCATCCTTCTGAATTCTGGGAGGCTATGCGCAGTGCTCCTCCCTCCCTTCTGCTGCTGGATATCATGCTGCCGGAGGAAGACGGCATCCATATTCTGAAAAAGCTGCGTTCTTCCCCCTCTACCAAAAGGCTCCCCATTATTATGCTTACGGCCAAGGGGAGTGAATACGACACCGTTCTCGGGCTGGACAGCGGCGCTGACGACTATATTCCTAAGCCCTTCCGGATGATGGAGCTGCTTTCCCGCATCCGGGCATTGCTGCGCCGCAGCTCAGAAGAGCCCTCACCGACGGAATATCGGTTGGGGAAGCTTATGGTAAACCCGCAGAAACATGTGGTGCAGGTAGACGGGCAGGATGTAGTCCTCACCCTGAAGGAATTTGAGCTTTTATGCCTCCTTCTTTCCCAGCAGGGAACCGTTTTCACCCGTTCTCAAATATTGAGTCAAATTTGGGGTTATGATTTCAGCGGAGAAAGCCGCACAGTGGATGTTCACATCCGCACTCTGCGCCAAAAGCTGGGACCTGCCGGGGAGCTGATTGAAACCGTGCGTGGGATCGGCTATAAAATCGGAGGAGGTAACCCATGACCAAACGTATTTTTCGTTCCATACTCCTGGTCTCCGGGCTCGTGCTGCTCGTGGGGTTAGGATGCATGCTTGCGGTATTCCGGCAGTATTTTGACGGCCAACTGGAAAAAGAGCTCCAGCAAGAGGCGTCATATCTTTCTATAGCTGTAGAGGACTCCGGAGCTGATGCTCTGGAAAAACTCTCTTCCCAAAGGGAGCGGGTCACTTGGATCGGTGCCGACGGAAAAGTCCTTTTTGACAACCGGGCCGATTCAGAAGGCATGGAAAATCACGGCGACCGGGAAGAAATTCAAGAGGCCCTAGAGAAAGGTTCCGGCCAGGCTACTCGATATTCCAGCACATTAGGGGAGAAAACCGTCTATTATGCTCTCCGTCTGGAGGACGGCACGGTGCTGCGGGTTTCCACCACTCAATACACCACGGCCTCCATCGTCCTGGGGATGCTGCAACCGGTGCTATGGATTCTGATCCTTGCTCTGGTGCTTTCAGGCATATTCGCCTCCAGAGCTTCTAAGACCATAGTAGCTCCCCTGAACAAGCTGGATCTGGACAATCCGGAGCTGAACGAACCTTATGAAGAAGTCGCTCCCCTCTTGGGCAAGATTGGCCACCAGCAGCGGACCATTCGTCGGCAATTAAAAGAAGCCCGGCGCCAGCAGGAAGAATTTGCCATGATAACCGGACATATGGAGGAGGGCCTTCTGGTAATCGACAAACAGACGGATCTTCTCTCATGGAACCCCAGCGCCCTTCGTCTTCTGGGTTCCAAAGAGGCACGGGCGGAGACCAGCGTACTTTCTCTCAACCGCAGCGAGCCCTTCCAGAAGGCAGTGGAGGGAGCGCTGGCCGGAAGCAGGACAGAGACTCTGCTGGAGGTAAACGGCGTCTTCTGCCGGATCTCCGCTAACCCTGTCCTGGATGAAGGAGCTGTGAAAGGCGCCGTCCTTCTTCTTGTTGACGTTACAGAAACCATGCAGCGTGAGAACCTCCGCCGGGAATTCACGGCTAATGTTTCCCACGAGCTGAAAACGCCTCTCACCTCCATCTCCGGATTTGCTGAAATTCTTCAGGATGGGCTTGTGCAGCCCCAGGATATCCGCAAATTCGCCGGTCGCATCTTCGACGAGGCCCAGAGACTGATCGTCCTGGTGAGCGATGTGATCAAGATTTCTCAATTAGATGAAGGCAGTGTGCCCTATGAGGCGGAAACCGTGGAGCTTTCTGAAATGGTAAATGGAATTCTCACTCGGCTCACACCGGCCGCGGAAAAGAACCAGATCACTCTGCACACAGAGGGAACCGCAAAGCTTCGCACTGTTAAACCCATTTTAGAGGAAGTCCTCTATAACCTCTGCGACAACGCTGTAAAATACAATCGAAAGGGCGGGAAGGTCTCCGTCGACCTTCGTCAGGAAAAGGATTTCATAGAAGTTTCCGTTTCCGATACGGGCATCGGCATTCCTGCGGCGGATCAATCCCGAGTGTTTGAACGCTTTTACCGGGTGGATAAAAGCCATTCCAAAGAAATTGGCGGCACAGGCCTAGGGCTTTCCATCGTTAAGCACGGGGCTGCTTATCTGGGGGCGTCTTTGGATCTTCAAAGCTCCCCCGGGGAAGGAAGCACCTTCACCCTTCATTGGGAACTTTCGGAAAATGACCAAACGGGAAAGTGACCCTCTTCGAATTTGCTGTCGATTCTGTATTCGTATTCATATCTTTTTTGATTACTATACTATAACCGTTGAACCGGTTTCCCTATTGCTGGGAAACCGGTTCTTTTCTCTTTCCAATATAAAAAGCCCCATTACTATGCCACCAGCTTAGTGATATATCTGAGAAGCCATGCTATACTCTTTCCAGCTGGAAATTCTGGTTCCTATCAGGAGATCATTTCTCCGCTGGTTTCCGGCAGAAAGGAGAAGACATAATGGGTAGATTTGGGAACTATTCAAACGCAGAAGAGTATCTTTTGGAAAAAGGTATGGTCTTTCGTAAAATCGGGCTCGCCCTTTTCATCTGTTTTGGAGCTGGAATAGCTCTGTTTCTGCTTATCTGTTTTATTTCCCTTCTGGGATGGGGACGTATCTATCTCTTCACCGGATTCGGCACATTCTTTTCCTGGCTGGCGGCTGTTGCCACAAGCATCGGGGCCGTGGGAGGTATTCCTTTTTACTGTATAGGGCTCCATTATATAGGTCTGGGGCAGATTATTAAAAACACAGATCATAAACACGATTAACACTGGATGGCAGCGGCGATCCCGCCCCGCCAGAAAAAGACTGCAGAGGTAACAAATGAAAAAACTGTATATTTCTATTATAACCGCCATTCTTTGTATAAGCCTGACAAATTGCAGTGCAGAGATAACAAGCAGTGAAGCTTCACAATCTCAGCCGGAAGCGTCTGTCACCAGCGAACAGCAGCCCGCTCCTTCGGAAGCCGTCAGCTCCAACGGATCCAGCAGCGACAGCAATGCATTGGGCACGCGTATGAATCCTGTTCCCTTCAACCAGGAATTCTCAACTGAGTATACGCAAAATTATGGCACTATCGGATACACAATCAAAATTTCAGAAGCTCTGAGAGGGCAGGAAGCAGTCGATGAGGCTGTACGCCTGAATAAATATAATATTGACAATGTATCGGAAGGAATGGATTTGATTCTTTTCAAAGTGGATTTCAAGCTGGATACATATATTCCCACCGATCCCAACGATTCTTTTTTATGCTCTGTAGTATACTGCTCTTTCTTTGACGATACCTATTCGGAAATAGAAACATGCCCCATTGCCGGAATGGAGGATTTGCATGCGGAGCTCTATGAGGGAGGAAGCACCTCTGGCTGGCTCGCAATCCAGGCTCCCGCGGAAAGTGAACACGCCTTCCTGCGGTTTGACGATACAACATGGCTGCAAATCTGTTGAAACAGCCGCCTGAGAGCTACGTTATAGCCGCGGCCAAACTCTGAAGCAAAACAAAAGTCGGAAAGGAAAAATATATTCTCCTTTCCGGCTTTTGCTTTGCCTTTTTCCCTTCATTCCCATATCCATATTTCTCATTCCTTACATTTTGAGTAGATTTTTTCAATCTTATGATTTTTGTGACCAATTTGTGACCGTCATCCTGTATACTGGTATCAGAAGCTATACAATATTGGGCGGCTATGGGGCTGCTCATATACCACTAAATCACTATAAAAGAAAGAGGATATACAGCATGAAAAACAGCCGGTTTCTGAAAGCAGCATCTCTCTTCTGCCTGTGTGCGGCTCTCATATATTTCCCCTCTGGATTGGCCAGGATGGGCGTCTCAGCCGCTGAACAATCTCCGGCTGCAGTTGCAGAAGGTGTCATCATACTCTCAGAAGAAGAAGCCCTCAACACATTGGAGCAGATTCCCGACGAACCCGTTCCTGCTTCTGTTACTGTGCTCCATGAAGAAGGATCTCTCAGCGAAACAGAAGTGATTCCAGATGAAGCTATTCCAGCAGATACGACTGCGGAAAATGCAATACCAGAAAAGAAAGACTCAGAAATACTTCCTTTGAACGGCGTAACCATACTGGATGAAGAGGGAAGCCGGAATACCCTGGAAGAGATTCCGGACGAGCCCATCCCTGCTTCCGCCAACGGCTCTAGAAGTATCGGTCTCTTTGTTGGTATAGGGGCAGTTATCCTGATCGCACTTGCGGCAGGTATTGCCTGCTTTATGCAGAAAAAAAAGAAAAAGCAACCTGCATAAAATTTACAAATTGTATATTTTATGTATTTAATTATGTTTTGTCGAAAAGATAACCATATATGAAAAAACGAAAGCCGATCCAAACAGCTTTCGTTTTTTCTTTTTATAAAATCCGTTATTGTATGTCCATATGTTTTGCTAAAAGACAAAATTTTACCTGCCCATCGGCACAAACGAATTCTATTTTATGCTTTTCCGGGCCACTCAGAAGACGGTAGTCGCCCCCGCTTCTAGCTACCTCACATAGGCTGTGCAGCACCGCCATAGTTTTAGGGCAAAAACCCGCCGGGCATTCATATGTGCAGGTGAAAATATCCCCTGGTTCAAAACCCATGCGGCACGGTTTTGCCTCCAGAACTTCTATCTGAAACAGCCAATCTTCAACAATTGTTTTATGCATACCTTCCCTCCTTTCCACTGATCTGTATTTTTCTAGGATGCCATAGTTGCACCAGTTTTACTGGAGACCTGTTGCCTTTCTTTCATTTCCATATGTACCTTCCCCACAATCTCCACATACTGTAATATTGGGGGAAAAGCGTGCCCATTCCCAGCCCTCCGCCGAAAGGATACAGCAGCAAAACCGCAAGCTTTTCCGCCAATATTGAAACGACAGGTGGTGAACTCCATGCCCGAAGGCAGCATAGGCAGACAGATTCGTTCCCGCCGGGAAGCAAACCGTTGGACCCAGGAAGAACTGGCAAGCCGCGTGGGGCTAAGCGTTTCCTATATCGGCATGCTAGAAAGAGGCGAAAAGCTTCCCAAGCTGATTACTTTTCTTCGTATTGCCAACACATTAAAGGCCAGCGCCGACGAACTGCTGGCCGAGGAACTGGATACCGGCTACACCGTAACGGTGACAAAATATACAGAGCGAATCGGCCATCTCCCCAAAGAGGAGCAGCAACGGATTTATCAGGTTCTAGATACCATGCTCCGCCATGCGGAGAAAAAGGCTTCCGACAGGACGTGAAATATGAAATAATAGCAGGCGGCAGGAGCATTTCGCCGCCTGCTTTCTTTTAGTGAAACGTGAGAGGTATTCTCTCCTCTATTATAATCAACCCGCGGTTCTGCTTCAAGTGATTTTCAATGCTTGCGCATATGAGACAAATGTATCCAACTGAGCTATTCTGCCTATGGGAAGAGTCAGAACAGGGCTCATATGACCGCAGTCAAATTCCGAGAGAATAGGGATGCGCCGTTCTCCCATTATTTCAAGGCAGATATCTGTTTCACTCCGGCCAGTTCCCATATCCTTATATTCTCTGTGTTTTCCAATGATCAGCCCAGAGATTTTATCCAGCACTCCACAGTTTTTAAGCTGGTACATATACCGCTCGCAGGCGTCCGCATATTCGCCCACATTTTCAAAGAATAGAATATCTCCTTCCCGTATCTTAGGCATATAAGGACTTCCAAACAACGTCACAAGGGTATTCAAATTTCCTCCAATTAATCGACCAGAAGCCTTTCCTTTTGAAACTACTTTCCAAGCGTTAGCAAGTTTCTTTTCATGCCTGGGAAGTATTTCCAAATCCACTGCTTCATCCGAATAAAACGGCGGCATAGAATATACAAATGATTCTCTACTTCCGGCTTTTTCCAACCAGTGCAGGGATTCAGTCGCATACTCTTCACAACGCCCAAATGCTGTTACCAGATTCGTGCCATACAGGGTAGTGATATTCGTTTGCGCATAGATTCCCACTAGAAGGGCCGTCACATCTGAATGGCCAACAATAAGTTTGGGGTGCTCCCTAAAATATGTATAATCGATATACGGTAGAAGAGATCCGGATACATATCCCCCCATGGACGCCATCAGACATGTAACGGAGTCATCATGTATCAGTTCATTGAGCTCATCGGCCCGTTCTTCTACCGAACCGGATCGGTACCAGTCGCTCCGTCCTGTAAGCCGTCCCATTTTCACATAGTACCCATTTTTTTCTAGAAAACGTACAGCTTTTTTCACAGCTTCAGGCGCCTCCGCAGTAATAGGGCGTGATGGGCTAAACACTCCTATCGTATCGCCTTTCTTAAGCCCCGATACCACATTCTCATCCCCTTCTGTATGGATACCGTATCTACAAAAATTTTCCTCAACAGATAAAAAACATACTATTTTCTGGAATCCTCTGTGTAATTTATATTATACCAATAATCTAATTTTTTTACAAAAGTTTTCAACAATTTAACTGATACAATTCAACCAGGATTCTTGCCACCTCTTTACTAATATGATAGAATGAAGTTTGAAGGTGGATATTCGATCCGCCTAATTTCAGGAGTTTATTGGATTGGCAGGCGACAAAATTTGCAATCAAAACAGAAATCAGCGGTTCTTATTGATGGAAATCGCTCCACAGTAGCAACGGTGCTTCTGTTGGCATGGCCTATTTTCTTAGAGCAAATTCTCACCACTCTGGTTGGCTATGCGGACACCGCCATGGTTGGGGTATTGGGAGCAACGGCAACAGCGGCGGTTTCTATCAGCAACTCGGTTATCATGTTGGTAAACGGTTCCATCATGGCTATGGGTGTAGGCATCACAGCCCTTGTTTCCCGCAGTATTGGCTCCAACGACGTGGATATCGCCAAAAAGCTGGTTCGTCACACCGTTTTGCTGTTGCTCTACATAGGTCTTCCCGTTGGAATCATCCTGGGCCTTCTGAGTCGTATGATTCCTTTGTGGATGGGTGCGGAACCCGATGTACTGGAGGCCGCAACCCAATATAATATGATCACAGCTTTTGGGCGGCCTTTTCAGATCGCTTCCATGCTGTTCTGCTCTGTTTACCGGGGCTGTGGGGATACCAAAACACCTCTTTGGATCAACAGCGGTGTCAATGTTCTCAACGTGATCGGGAACTTTTTCCTGATTTACCCCACGCGGCCGGTGAACATTCTGGGGCTTTCCTTTTCTATGCCCGGCGCAGGCTGGGGCGTCAACGGCGCCGCGGCCGCCACAGCCTTTTCCATGGCGGTGGGCGGTGTTATCGCCGTAGCCCTTGTATTTTGCCGTGAATCCCCCTTCCGCATCTCTTTGAAACAAAGCTATAAGGTGGACTGGCTTCTGACCCGGCAAATCTTCCGCATCAGTTTTCCGGCAATTATGGAGCGGCTTTGCATGTCCGGTGCACAGATTGTCATAACAGCCTCCATCGCCAGCCTGGGAACTATCACGGTAGCGGCAAACACCGTATATCTTACGGCCGAATCCATCGCTTATATGCCTGGCTTTGCCTTTGCCACTGCCGTCACCACTTTAGTAGGGCAAGCACTTGGGGCAGGAAAACCTAAGTTGGCTGAAAAATATGCATATACCTGCCTGCTTTCCTCCATTCTTGTGATGGTGGTGGCAGGAGCCGGCCTCTTTTTCTTTGCCGGCCCTCTGGTCAGCATTTTCACACCGGATCAGCAGGTAATAGCCCTTGCCTCCCAATGCCTGTGCATCGTGGCCTTTCTGGAGCCGCCCCAAAGCGGAGCCCAGGTGCTGGCCGGCGCTCTCCGCGGTGCAGGGGATACAGTTTGGCCTATGATTATCACCATAGCAGGTATGTGGGGCATCCGTGCCATAGGGGCCGTAATCTGTATCCGCTTTTTGGGTATGGGGCTCCCTGCGGCCTGCACCTGCATGCTGATAGAAAGTTTTGTGCGCCTCGTGCTCTTCTGGCTTCGCTTCCGCACGGGGAAATGGAAGCACGCTATCCAAAGGATTGAAACCTCTGACACAAAAGAAGAGAAAACACCTTTGACAGAAACCTGAAAAGAGAAAGAATTCCTATGACCCGGAGCGGCGGCAGAAATGCTATGCCGCTCCGGGTTTTTATTTTTTTAGCCTTAGGGGAGGAGAAACACAGCTTTCCAATAGGAATCCTTAACCCCAGCGCGTTATGCCCACACATGCGCGTAATCCTACCTTTTTTGCTCGTATTTTCCATTGCCGGGAATGCATTCAGAATGTATACTGCAAACAGAAGCTGCCGCAGACAGCAGGTCAAGGCACTCTTTTTCATCCGTAGTGCTGCTCTGTCTGCTGGTAAAAGGAGGAATAACCCATGAAAACATATACAAATCCTGTGTTTGAAAATGCTCCTGACCCGTGGGTATATCGGCAGGGACCGGAGTGTTACTATTTTATCCGCACCACCGGCGTAAATCTGGAGCTAATGCGTTCCCGCACCTTGACGGGTATTGGAAACGAGGAGCGGAAAATTATCTGGGAAGCCCCCAAAGAGGGCTCCTGCTGTCACAATATCTGGGCGCCGGAACTCCATAGGATAGACGGCGTATGGTATATCTATTTCAGCGGGGACGATTACAAGGGAACCACCCCCGATGACTACGGGATCGGCCACACCACCCGCACCGGCCATGTGCTTGTCTGCCGGGATGCGGATCCCATGACCGGCGCCTGGGAACTGGCCGGAAAAGTCGGCTGCGACCCTGTGGGCATCGATGGGACCATAGTCCGGCAGGGAGAAAAGCTGTATTTTGTCTATGCCGCTTACGAAAATTTCCCCACCACTGTCTCCAGCCTGTATATCTACGAAATGGAATCCCCTCTGCGGGTGAAGGGAAAGCCTGTCTGCATCGCCAGGGCAGAATACGATTGGGAAATAGCCTCTGAAGATCCCAGCTGGAAAATTCTAGAAGGACCTGCCGCTCTTTACAGAAACGGGAAGATCTTTCTGGCTTATTCCGCCAATACCTGCTGGACAGATAACTATTGTCTGGGAATGCTCACCGCCGATGAGGATGCCGACCTGATGGATCCGAAAAGCTGGAAAAAATCCCCGGAACCCGTATTCCAGAAGTGCATGGAAAAGAAAGCCTACGGCCCAGGGCACAATAGCTTCACCCTTTCGCCGGACGGCACCGAGGATTATCTCGTCTACCACCTGATAACAGATCCTTTTACCGGAGAGGGAGGCCGGGCCAGGCACGCGTGTATTCAGAAATTCACCTGGCGTAAAGACGGCACCCCGGATTTTGGCAAGCCTGCCGCTCCGGGAGAAGAATTGCCTCTTCCCTCCGGTGAGAAATAATCTTATCTTGCCGTTTCGTCATATCTATCGGCCCTGCTCTGCTCAAAAAAGAGCAGGGCTCTTTTTTTGTCTTGCTATCTTGCCGGATACAGAATTCTTTGTATTTGCATAAAGCGCCTTGTGTATAAAAGGAGTGAGTACGTATGTGAAATTGCCAGCAGCACCTTTAAAGAATCAGTAAAATTTTCGGAAATTCTTCTAATGTCCTTATAGACAAAGGCTCCTGCTTGCAGTATGATAGAAAAGTCAGAGCAGCTTATTGATATCTTTACTGATATGTGCACTAATATGATTATAGTTATTTTCTCTTCCCCGCATATCCGGAGATATAGGCGGCAATTCTAAAAAGAAAGGCGGCAAAAGTATGGAAAAGTCTGCTAAAAAAATGGGGCTTATCTCTCTGGCGATTCCTATCCTAGTGGAATCGGTGCTGCGTTCCTTTATGGGAACGATCAATATTTCCCTCTTAGGCAATTATTCCGACAGCGCCGTGGCAGCTGTAGGCGTATCCAACCAGATTATGAATGTGGTTATCGTGGCTTTCAACGCCATTACAGCGGGCACGGCTGTTCTCATCAACCAATACATAGGAGCAAAAAAAGAGCAGGAAGCCAATCAGATCGGCATGAACGCCATGACTGTCAGCTTCATGTTAGGGTGCGCCGTCACACTCTTCCTCACCACCTGCGCCATGCCTATTCTCCGTTCTCTTTCCCTGGAAGAGGCCCTTTTACCCGACGCTGCCGTCTACCTGCGGTGGATGGGAGGCTCCGCTGTGATGACAGCCGTTTCTTCCCTGATTTCGGTACTTTTCCGATGCCATGGGAATGCAAAGGTTCCCATGTTTGTGGTGATGATCGCCAACGTTATCAATGTAACCGGCACCTATCTGGTAGTGAACAGGCCCTTTGAAATTCCCCTTTATGGGGTATCCGGAGTTGCCGTAGTGCGCTTTTCCAGCGATACTTTCACACTTCTTGCGTTGGTTCTCCTTCTCATCCACGCCCGGTATGGCTATCAGCTGCGGGATCTGTTCCGCTTCAAACTGCTCTATATCAAGCGCATTCTGGGCATCGGCCTGATGACCAGTGCCGAGGGCATCTGCTACACCACCTCCCAGGTGGTGACCACCAGTTTTCTGACAGCTTACGGCATGGCGGCTCTTTCCACGAAAACCTATGTGCAGAATATAGAATATTATGCCTACATCATGGGTTCCTCCCTGGGGCAGGCGGCCCAGATCCTTTCCGGCCATATGATGGGCGCGGGAGAGACGGAAAAAGCATACAAATATATAAACAAAATCTGGCGCTATGTGGTATCCTGCAATATTCTTTTTGGAACCCTGCTTTTTGTGTTTTCCGATCAGGTTATGGGGTTCTTCACCTCCAGTCAAGAGATTATCCAAATGGCCAAACCTCTGCTGGCCATTGATATCGCTATCCACATCGCCCGCTCCTTTAACCACACCCACAATCAGGGCCTTCGGGCGGCTGGGTATGTCTTCTGGCCCATGATCATCGCCATCAGCTCCATATGGGTGCTGAATGTGGGCCTCAGTTATGTTTTCACCGTTCTATGCAAATGGGGCATCATCGGCATATGGCTCGGCGCAGCTTCCGATGAATGGTTCCGTGGGCTGTGCGTCATGACTCTGTGGCAAACAAAGAAATGGAAGGCCTCTGTCTCCAAAATCAGCCGGCCTGGAGGTTCAGGTGGAGCCTTTGGCGATCCAACTACTATGGAAAAAGAGAATTCTTCCGGCCAAATCGAGAAAGAGTCGGCAGCAGAAGCCGGTGAACAGTAACAATCCACATCAGAAAAGGAGAGGAGACAGCAGAAGCTGTTTCCTCTCCTTTTTTACAGAATATTATTCATCTTACATCCGAATAAGCCGCACAGCCATATACTCCTTCCCGGGAAGGGGGATGCGGAATTTCCCGCTGTGCACGCCCGCGTCGGTAACGGTCATTCCCCAGGTGTCGATCACCTCTGCCCGGTAAGAAACACCCGGCTCCTTCCGGAATTCCCGGAACGATGGCCTTCCGAAGCCATAATAATGGATTTCATACCCATCGCAGCCGGGAGTATCCGGCACGGCCACAGTTTCGTCGAAAGCTCCCTCGCCCCGGCGCAGCCCTATACCGGGGGTCTCGCAGAGAATGGAGTGCAAAAAGCGGATCCGGGCCGGGCTTTCCCCGTGAAGCTCGCCGCCATGACTCCACCAGAGGATGTCGTTCTCCGGATCCATAAAGGTCTCCCCATGACCGGCGTAGCCGCCCCGCAGGGAAGCTTCCCAGAAACGGCGCACCAGCTCCTCTCCGGAGATATTTCCCCAGCCCATGTCGATATTCCCCTCATAGGCGATCTCATCCCACACAACGGGCTTCCCATAGCGGACACGGTAGTCGTCCGTATACTCCACATGGCGGTAAAGATCCTGCCGCTGCATGCTGCAGTGGGTGATCCAGGGCCGGGTGTAATCGTAAAATTCAATGCAGTTATGAATGGAACGCAAATGAGTGTAGGGATCCTTTTCACAGAGAATGGAGGCATACCGCTCCCAATCCTCCAGGCTCTTTTCCTTCAGCAGATCGTATTCGTTGGCAAGGCTCCACCATACGTTTCGATAGGCTGAAAGCCGGGCCACCACATAGTTCCAGTAGAGATCGTCCTCTTCCCGGCTCATGGCGGAAAAGCCCCACCGGTCATAGGGATGCATCACGATGATATCGGCCTCGATACCCAGATCCCGCAGCTCTCCCACCGCCTTTTCCACACGGCGGAAATGATCGGGCCTGAAGCGGTGAAAATCCCAGTGATTACCGGCAAAATCCACGCTGTAGGCAAAATTTTCCTCGGTTAGGCCGGAATTATCCACCGGCGTTCCCTCGTAGGGGAAGGTCTCCGGATCCCGAAAATTATGGATATAATGCTTAGGGAAAATACAGAAGCGGATCTTATTGAAATACCCCTTCCGGAGCTCTTCTAGAGTCTTCTGATACACTGCATCCGGCTGGTGGCACCAGACATAGCAGGTGGTGCCCACGGAATAATAGGGCGTGCCGTCTTCATAGGCGAAATGGTGGCCGTTCACAACCCGGACGGGGCCGTGGTTGCCTTCCCCTGCAGGAAGGACGAAGAAATGCCCTTTCGTCTCGGCGCCGGGGAAATTTCCCTCCGTCTCATAGGTGTATTCTCCTTCAAAGGAAGGCATAAAGCGTATTTTATACACGCCCTCCCCATCGTAAAAACCATCGACCTTCACCCGTTCGTTCTTCCCCGTAAAGACGCCCTTTACAAAGCGCTCTGTAAAGGGGTTCCCATCTCTGGGGCCCTCTAAAGAAATTTCTACAAAATCCCATTTTTCCACCTGTGGGCGGCCGCTCTCCACGCCCGCCCCTTTTTTCGTTATATACAAAGCCATACAAATCCTCCTGTCTTTTGATTCATCCAATCGGGAATTTTCTAAGCCGCTGCCCCGCTTTTCCCGGCTCCATGCCGCGCAAGCTTTCGCGGCTGCAGCTTCTACGGGCATCTGCCCGCCGCTCTGTGCTTTGGCTTTAGCAAAGCCCCTGCCTATCCTTATTCCCTGAGCAGCATTTCCACAGCCTGTTTCCAGCCCCGGCGTTTTTCCTCCCGACGGTCGGCCCCCATTTTAGGCCGGAAGCACTGCCGTTCCGTGCGGGAAAGGAGCTCCTCCTCATATACTCCCGCCGCTATACCCGCCATATAGGCGGCTCCCATTCCGGAAAGCTCCTCTAGGCTGGGGACGGCCACCGGAATTCCCAAAATGTCGCTTTGAAACTGCATCAGATATCCATCCCTTGTGGGGCCGCCGTCCACTCGAAGTTCGGAAACACGGATGCCGGATTCTTCCTCCATAAGAGCGAGAATATCCGCGATCTGGTAAGCCGTGCACTCCTCCGCTGCCTTTACGATCTCCGCCCGGCCTGTGGAGCGCGTCATGCCGCAGAGCACAGCCTTCGCGTCGCTTTTCCAGTAGGGAGCCCCCAATCCCGTAAAGGCGGGAACCAGATAGGCCGTATCCTCCGGGTCGGCGCTTTGGGCCACCTTTCCCGCCTCTTTTGGAGAGGAAAGGAGCCCCAGATCCTCCGTGATCCACTTCATCACAGAGCCTGTATAATTGATATTTCCTTCCAAAACGTATTCTGTGCGCCCCCTCCTGCCCCAGGCAAGGGAGGAAGCCAGGCCGTTTTCGCTTTTCACGGGCTCTTCCCCCACGTGCATCATCACAGAGGAGCCTGTTCCGTAGGTGGTCTTGATCATGCCGGGCTGCAGGCACCCCTGGCCGAATAGGGCCCCGTTGGAATCCCCCAAAACGCCCCGGATGGGGATGGGCCTGGGCAAAATGCCGTCGAGATCCGTTTCTCCGAAATATCCGTCGCTGGGCAGCACCTGGGGCAGCATAGCGAGGGCTATGCCGAACCACTGGCAGAGTTCCTCATCCCAGCATTTTTCCCGGATGTTGAACAGCTGGGTGCGGGCTGCGTTGGAGCAGTCCGTGTAAAAGCTCTTTCCCCCGGTGAGCTTATAGACGAGCCAACTATCCATAGTGCCGGCGCGGAGCTTTTTTCCCCGCAGCTCCTGCGCTTCCGGTATGCCGGGGGTGTTTTGCAGAATCCAGGCGATCTTGGCGGCGGAAAAATAAGGCGAAAGGGGCAGGCCGCTTTTTTCCCGGATAGCTTCCGCCCTTCCCCCTTGCTCCAGCTCCCGGCAGACCCCCTCGCCCCTGGCGCAGTGCCAGACAACGGCGTCGGCAATGGGAAGGCCTGTTTCTCCATTCCACACCATGGCGGTCTCCCGCTGGTTGCTGATGCCAAGGGCGGCTATATCCCCCTTGGAGACGCCGGCCTTTTCCGTTTTTTCCAGCAAATCCTTCACAGCCAGAAGGGTGTTTTCCCATATTTCCATGGGGTCGTGGCTCACCCACCCGTTTTCAGAGATCTTCTGCCTGTGAGGCCGGTCGCACCGGCCCAGAAGCTCCCCATTCCCGCCGAAGAGAAGGGCCTTTGTTCCGGAGGTGCTCTGGTCTATGGCCAGCACCAGGGGGGCTTTGCCCCCATGGGCGGTTTCAGATGCTCCCGATGCATGTTGGCTCATGGTTACATTCCTCCCCGTTTCCATATGTGTCATTCTCCCCGCAGATACGCACGGATCTCTTCCTCGTTATCGTCATAGAGATCCGGCTGCACCCCGATATACTTACACGCCTCATAGAGAACGGGCACCACATTCCTGTGAATTCCCACGCAATGGTGGATATAGGGCCCCTCCACGATCTTAGCCTCCAGGCGCTTCCAGTTTTTCACCTCAATCCAGAGATAGGTTCCCTTGGTATATGGCCCTGGAATACCCTTGGCGTTCCCCAGAAGCAGGCTGTATTGACCATTGTCCCCATCGAAGCGGCAGATGGTCAGCTCCCCGTGTTTGGCCTCCGCCTCCACAGCGCCGGGGTAATCAAAGGCCAGAGGGTACCCGATAGAGGGCTTTTCCCCCGCGCAGGAAATAGGCCAGGGGCCGCAGTGCTGCAGAAGTTCCCCGTTTTCGTTATCCGGGTGGCGCACTGTCCAATCCGCAAAGAAGGAAGGCGTTTCGTTCATGGCGGCAGCCTCCGCCAGAAGAGCTGTCACCGCCCCGTGGATATCCGTCTCGCATACCACGGGGATTCCCTCCTCGTTCATAAGGGAATTAGCGGCGCACGGCATGATCCCCAGCTCCCCCTGAAGAGCGTTCCAGCACTGGATAGCCACAGCCTTGCAGCCGTATTTTTGGGCCAGGCGCTTCATGGCCACTTTAAGGGCCGCTACATTTTCCAGCTCCGCATCTGTGATCCTTACGTCCATGGCCCGGCGGCAGTATTCCATGACCTGCTGAACTTCTTCCCCTTCTTCCTTTGCCTTTTTCACTTCTCCGGTCAGCTCCGGCATGGGAATGGGGGCAAGCTGGATATTGAATTTTTCCAAAAGCTCCCCTTCGTTGCACATGGTGGACCAGAAATCAAAGGGCCGGGGCGCGATCTGCAGAATACGAATGCCTCGGAAAACCCGCACTACATTGCAAACGGCCAGGAAATCCCGCACGCCCCGCTCAAACTCCGGATCCGTCAGACGGCAGTTGGTCATGTATGTAAAGGGCACCTGGAAGCGCCGCAGCACCTTTCCTGTGGCGAAAAGGCCGCACTGGCTGTCTCTCAAACGGATTCCGTTCTCGTCGGGCCGCTCATCCCTGGGCCCCCAAAGCAAAACGGGAACATGCAAAGCCTTTGCCAGCCGGGCGACCACATATTCTGTTCCAAAATTGCAATGAGGAACGAAAAGGCCGTTTACCCCTTCCTTTTGAAATTTGGCCAAGATGGGGGCTACGTCCCCGTCGTCATACAAAAGCCCTTCGCTGTTGATGTCGTCGATGTCCACCAACTCCACACCCATCTGCAGGAGCTTATCCTTTGTGAGACCCCGGTATTTAATTGCATCCGGAGCGCTGAAAATGCTGCGCCTGGTGGGGGCGTATCCCAGCTTGATTCTTGCGCCTTTCATAGAAAATCCCTCTTTCTGTTTTTGTAGTTATATCTCGCAAATATGGACTACGCTTTGCGAGCCCTTACAGCGCGCAAAGCCGGAAACTATTCGTGTATTAACTGCCGAAGCGTTCTCATCCTTTATTCCGGATTTTCCGGGGCGGCCTCACTCTTTTGCAAGGTTCTCCGGTCGAGAACGCTTCCTCTTTCCACAAAGGAGCTGCAGATCTGGATTTTAGCCTTATAAGCCTCCCCTTCATCCTTCCGCATCAGTTCCAGAAGCCGGCGCACAGCGGCGCAGCCCATCTGCCGGTTATACACCCGGATGGTGGTCAGGGGCGGATCTGAAATAGCGCAGAAGGGCAGGTCGTCGAATCCCACCACAGAGACATCCTCCGGCACCCGGAAGCCCGCCTGCTGCAGAGCGCGCACAGCTCCCAGAGCGATCATGTCGTTATCGGCGAAAAAAGCCGTAGGCAGCTTCGGCTTTTTCAGAAGCGCCGCCGCCATGTCCTCACAGGCCCCCTCCATGCTGGGCCGCAGCCGGAAGATCTGCTCCGGGCTGCAGGAGAGGCCGTTTTCGTGAAGCGCCCTGCGGTACCCTTCGGAACGGTAATAAAAATTCTTGATGGGATAGCTGCTTTGCAGATAGCCGATTTCTCTGTGGCCCATAGAGGCCAGGTACGAGACAGCCTTTAAGGCCGCATCCGTGTTATCGATCAGGACGGCGTTAAAGGGGAGCTCCTCATACCAATTATCCAGCATCACCACCGGCGACCGGGCCTTCAGGAATGCCTTTGCCTCCTCTGGGGAGAGCTCTGTGGCAAGAATCAAAAGAGCGGAGGAGGGATCATTCAGAAGTTCTTCCAGCCGTTCCTCATATTCCGGATCCTCCCGGCGGAGATTATAAAACACCGTTTCATAGCCGGAATTGCGGCTTTCTTCCTCTACTCCTGCTATCAGGGATGCGAAGAAGGGGGAATCGTTCACCACCTCTCCCCCAGCCTTATAAATCACCAGGCGGATGCTCTCCACCCGACTCTCGGAAAGGTAGCCCGTTTCCCGGGCCGCCTTCAGAATGATTTCCACTGTTTCCCGGCTGACGCCCCGCTTGTTGCGCAGTGCGTTAGAGACCGTGGCGGAAGAAAATCCCGTCAGCTCGCTGATCGTCTTGATGCTGGCCTTCCCTTTCAAAACTATTCCTCCTTTCTGCAAAAGCGCTGCCTCCGGGACCGCTCTAGGCACAGGCTTTCCCTTTCTCATGGAAAAAAGTCCCTTAGGTTACGTTTTGCACTTTTCTAAAAATTTATATAAATTTTTATATCAAGTTTTTCTTTTGTTAAGTATACCAGTTCCCTGCCTCCTTTTCAACAGGAACTTCCCCGAAAACAAAGATTTCTTTTCTCCTCTCTTTGTTCCACTTTCCAAAGGACAGCATCGGGCCGGCATACTCCCCGGTTTCAACAAAGATCCCCATCCGAAGCCTGCAATATCTTCGGATGGGGATTTGCTCTTTAAAAGCGCGCCCGCCGCACGGTATTCTGTTGTTTCTGCTGTAGTAAAATCTTTCAAGCTTTCCGGCTCTGCTCACGCTTGGAACTGCTCTTTTTAAAAAGAAGCAGTATACTTCCGGAGGGTAGCTTCCACTGCACCCTTACCGGCGGAAAGCTCCCTAAAATACTGAAGCACCCGCTCGCCCAAACCTGCCGCAAACAGATCCACTCCGAAAATGGAAGCGTCTCTCAAAATAGGGGTAAGAACTTCTTCCGCTCTTTCCGTATGGCCCAGAGAGAATTTCCCAAGAACGGGGGAAAGGTTTTCCAGCAGCGGATCCGGGCTGGGTGTAAAGAGCTCTCCCATATCGTCCACCGCCATCAGATACCGAAGCCATCCGGCATACACCAGCGGGATCCCCACAAGGTCCTCTACCCGGAGAGAGGGGGAGGTCCGATATGCTTTCACGGTTTCCCCAAAGCGGATGGAAAGCTTTTGAGAGGTATCCGTGGCGATCCGCTGGGGAGTATCCGGCATGAAGGGGTTAGGAATACGGACATTGAGCACCGTATCCAGAAATTCCCTGGGGGAGAGGATCCCGGGATCCGTCACAACAGGGAGGCCCTCTATATACCCGATGCGCTCCACAAGCTTTTTCAGAAGGGGGTTTTTCATCTCCTCAGAGATCAGCGTATACCCGAGAAGGCAGCCGTAAACCGCCAGAGCCGTATGGAGGGGATTCAGGCAGGTGCAGACCTTCATGCGCTCACAGTCGTTGACAGTCTCCCGGCTGGTGAAGATAAATCCGGCCTTTTCCAATGCCGGCCTTCCGTTGGGGAAGCTGTCCTCAATAACGAGATACTCACATTCCTCCGCGTTTACAAAGGGAGCCGTATAGGTGTGTTTTCCCGTGACCACCGGCTCCATGGCGGAAAGGCCATCCTCCTTGAGGCACTTTTCCACAGAAGCGTCCGGCCGGGGGGTAATCTTATCGATCATCGTCCAAGGGAAGGATACCTTTGCAGGATCCTTCACATAGGCGCAGAAGCCCGTTTTCGCTGCACCGCTTTTCTCCCAGGCCTCTGCAAATGCCCACACAGCCCCGAAGAGCTTTTCCCCGTTGTGGGAACAGTTATCCATGCTCACCATGGCAAGAGGCCTGCCGCCCGCCAGGAATCGTTCGTAAAGCAGGGCGGCAATCTTCCCCATATAGCTTGTGGGGGCGCTGGGGCCGCTGCGGAAATCCTCCGCCACATCCGGCAAAAGCTCTCCCCGGCCGTTATACAGGCTGTAACCCTTTTCCGTTATGGTGAAGCTCACAAGCTGCAGGGATTCCATCCGGAAAATCTCCCGCAGGCGGGCAAAGCCGGAACCCTTGGCATCCACAGCGCTTACAGCCTCCGCCACGCTTCCCACTACGGTCTTCTCCATGCTTCCGTCCGCCTTCAGCGTCACCAGAATGCTCAGAGCGTCATAGGGCGCATATACGGAAGAAATGATTTCCCCGTCAAACCCTTCCGCTACAACGATTCCCTTCCGGAGAACTTCTTCGTTCAGAAGCCGCTGGGCCCCATTAGCCTGGAAAGCTCGGAATATATTTCCGGCTCCAAAATGCACCCAGAAGGGCGCTTCCCTTGTGAGGCGGATCATCTCCTGCCGATCATATTTCGGCAGAGCATAACCCATTTTTTCCCATTCCTGCCTGTTTTTCAGGCCTGCATTGCTCAGTTCCATCGCAAAAGCCACCTTTCAAAGGGCCGGGGTATATTCCCGACCGCCCCTTATTTACGATTCTGACTTTTCTCAATAGCCTCCCAGAGGCCATTCAGATAGGTGGCCCCCAACGCCCTGTCGTAAAGGCCATAGCCCGGCATGGCCACCTCGCCCCAGATCATCCGGCCGTGATCCGGGCGGATAGGCCCCTCAAAGCCAATGTCATAAAGCGCCTTCATAATCTCATACATATCGAAGCTGCCGTCGGAGGAAAGGTGAGCCGCTTCCTCAAAATCCCCGGGGAAATTATGCTTCAAGTTCCGCACATGGGCGAAATGAATGCGTCCCTTCAAAGCACGGATCATGCCCGGCAGGTCGTTCTCCGGATTAGTGCCGTAGGACCCCGCGCAGAAGGTCACGCCGTTGTGGGGGTCGTCCACCATCTTCATCATGCGCTCAAGGTTGGGCAGGCAGGTGATGATCCTGGGCAGGCCGAATACGCTCCAAGCCGGGTCGTCCGGGTGGATAGCCATGCGGATATCGTATCGGTTGCAGACTGGCATGATGGCTTCCAGGAAATATTTCAGGTTGGAGAAAAGCTTTTCCTCGTCCACATCCTTATAAAGGGTAAAGAGCTCCTTGATTTTCGCCATACGCTCCGGCTCCCAGCCCGGCATCACATATCCGTTGGAATCCCCCGAGATGGAATCAAACATTTTTTCCGGATCCAGAGCGTCGATGGCCTTCTGGCTGTAGGCCAGAACGGTGGAACCGTCCGGCCGGACGCGGGCCAGCTCCGTGCGGGTCCAGTCGAAAACGGGCATGAAATTATAGCACACCATGTGGATATCCTCTTTGCCCAGGTTTTCCAGGGTGCGGATATAGTTTTCGATGTAACGGTCCCTTTCCGGAAGTCCGATTTTAATGGCATCGTGGATGTTCACACTTTCAATACCCGAAATATGAAGTCCGCTGGCCTCCACTTCCTCCTTCAATGCATGTATTCTCTCCTGCTCCCAAAGGTCTCCGGGAGCCGTATCGTAAAGAGTGGTGATCACGCCCGTCACACCCGGGATCTGGCGGATCTGCTGCAACGTGACAGAATCGAAGCGGCTGCCGTACCAGCGCAATGTCATTTCCATTGATGATTCCTCCGATATTCGTTTAAAATTTGAGCGTGCAACTTCTGCAAAGGCTTGTAAATTTGGGTAGTCCCCCTCAGTTCTCTCCACCTTCCTCAAACAGCGAAAGCAGTGAGCAATGAAGGAAAAGAGAGACACCAAAAATGCAAAACAGCAGAGCAGTAGAGTTACAGAACAGATAAACTCCTGGCAATTCGTCTGCACGCCCATATGGGATACTTCCTGTTGTGATTTCTATTATACCCGCAACCCGCGCCTCTTAATTCCTATATGATATTATATGGTCTATTGCGGGATTTGTTTTCCAGCTATTTCCCACCAACTATATTTTCGCAAGAATCTTAAAAATCCCGGAGACTCCCGAGAGGTGTTCTGCTGCCAAATATCAGAAAAGGTGGCCTTCCTGCTGCCTCCCCATAAACACCAGAGAGATAATCAGCCTGCTGATTTCCTCCGGTGTTTCGTGCGCCTCTTTATTGAGCCATTTCCGAATGATGGCATACCCGCCCTGGCAGTAAAATAGCCGGATATATTCCTCTTGCCTGCTAGTATATTGCTCTGGGACACTGCTCCGAATAAGAGCCTGTATGGTGGGCAAGCTGAACAGTTTTTCGGTAAAATCCTGATCTGCCACCGTGTTGATCAGGATTTTCCACTTTTCCCGATCCGCATCCAGAAATTCCAATACATATTTCAATTTGTCGTATTCCGTTTCCCCGCCGGTGAGAAGGTGGGTTTCCAACTCATTAAAAAGTTCCCTCTCGATATCCGCCAGAAGATCATATTGGCTGCCATAATATTTATAGAAGGTTGTCCGATTGATTTGGGCCGTAGAACAGAGTTCATAGATGGTGATTTTCTCAATATTTTTGGTTTTCAGCAATTCAATCAGGGCATTTTTCAGCATAGTTTTACTCAGGCGGATCCTTTGGTTTTCCATACTTTTCCTCCTTACAATCAACAAATGTCTTTTAATTGTTGATTTCAAGCCAAAATCAAATAGATTTGTTTACATCAAATCATTTTAAAAGCAACAGTTGGTTGATTTTAAGCATCTGGTTTGATTATAATACTTGTGTATACATCCGTCAACCGCTGCGGCCCACAGCATATGGAGGTTCCAAGCCTTATGAAAAAAATAGCAAGCTTCATTGTAAACAAACGCTTTCTCCTTCTGGGGATCGTCTTCTGTATTACCGCCGTGTGCGGTTTTCTCACCTTCCGAGTGGATATCAACACCGATATGACAAAATATCTGCCGGACGATTCTTCCATGAAAATCGGCATGGATCTTATGGAAGAAGAATTTCCCGATACAGAGATTTTTCAGACAATCCGCGTTATGTTCCGGGATCTGAAGGACGGAGAAAAACAGGATATACAGACTACGCTTTCTGAGATCCCTTATGTGGATAGCGTCACATACGATGCGGAAAGCGAAGAGAATAACAAGGAAAACTGCACTCTCTATGTGGTCAATACCACATATGACTACAGTTCTCCAGAAGAGCGTTCCATTGAATCCGCAATAGCAGAAACTTTTGCAGGGTATGATGTAACCATCAAAAACGACAATACGGCTTCTTCCGATATTCCCGCCTGGCTTCTGATTACAGCCGTCACTCTGTTGATGATTATTCTGTTTATCATGTGCCGTTCCTGGGCGGAACCTTTCCTCTTCATGGCCACCATAGGCATGGCTGTGCTTATCAATCTGGGGACGAATATTTTCCTGGGCAGTGTCTCCACCGTAACCTACTCTATGACAGCTATCCTGCAATTGGTGCTTTCGATGGATTATTCCATTATCCTCATGAACCGCTACCGCCAGGAATATCAACAACTTCCTGACAAAAAAGAGGCCATGAAGGAAGCCTTGACCCACGCCTTTTCCTCCATAGCCAGCAGCGGCATGACTACCGTGGTGGGCCTTTTGATGCTGGTATTCATGAGCTTCAAAATCGGGATGGACCTGGGCATCGTCCTGGCAAAAGGTGTCCTCATCAGTATGCTGTGCGTCTTTACCGTCCTCCCCGGGCTCATTCTGCTCTTTGATGGCTTGATCCGGAAAACAGCAAAAAAAGAGCTGCATATTCCCATGAGGGGAGCAGCCGCCTTCAGTTTCCGGCTGCGTAAACCTTTGGCCGCTGGCTTCGCCGTGCTGTTCCTGGGTTCCTGTTTCCTGCAGGGAATGACGAAAACCGTCTATACGTTGCAATATGACGACCCAATCGCGGATGTATTTCCCCCTACTAACACCATTGTTATGCTCTATGACAATCAGGATGAAGAGAGTATCCCCGGCCTTACGGATTGGCTGGAGGAAAGTTCCTATGTAAAAACAGCCCTGAGCTACCCCACCACTCTGGGAAGGCCCTACACTGCTTCTGAGCTCAGCAATGTAATTGAAGATATGGGAGGCGGTATGGAAATTGACGCTTCTATGCTCAGTATCCTGTATTATGCTTACTATAAGGGCCAAGAAACATCCTCTATGACTGTAGGGGAATTCTTGGGTTTTCTCTCGGAAGATGTAGCTCAAAACGATCTGTTCTCTGAATATCTCAGCGGAGATATCCAGAAGAATCTGCAATTTTTGCAAAAATTCTCGGATCCAGAATCTCTGCAGAAGCCTTTAAACGCCTCTGAGCTGGCGGAGTTTCTCGGCATGGAAGAAGAGGACGCCAAAAATCTTCTTCTCTATTATTACATTCAGAAGGGCGGCGCGGATACGGGAAGCATGACCCTCCCCGCCTTTGCGGATTTCATTCTGAATGAGGTGGCCGGGGACGAGGCCTACGCCTCCATGTTCGATACGGAAACCCTATCCCAGTTGGAAGCTCTCTCTGTCTTCACAGACTCGTCTAAAATGACCACTGCCATACCATATAGAGAAATGGCGGATCTTCTGGGAATCGATGAAAACACAGCCAAGCTCCTCTATGTATACTATTACGCCCTGTCAGAGGGCTATGAGCCGGCCGCTATGACCCTCCCGGCCTTCGTATCCCTCATGCAGAAGGATATTGCCAAAAATCCCCTGTTCTCCTCCTATATGAATGATGCTTCTCTGGAACAGCTTACCATGCTGGCCCGGTTCACGGATACAGAGACTATTCAAAAACAGATGACGGCGAAAGAGCTCTCTTCCTCCCTGGGTATAGAGGAATCCATGGTGGAACAGCTTCTTACCCTGTATTACGGCACGAAAGAGAGCGCGGGAAAGAGCCTTTCCCTGCCGGAATTCACTGGATTTCTTGTGGAACACATCCTTACGGACGACGCTTATTCCGGGTATTTTGACGAAACCACAAAGGCGCAGCTCATCCTCTTTCACCAGCTGGCATCCGGTGCCGCTTCCGGCCGGGCCTACACCCCCTCCGAATTTGCCCATCTCTCCGGAATAGAGGAGAACATGATCCAAATAGTATTCACGCTCTACGGAATGACGGCAGGTGCGGGCGAAACCCCCGATTCTTTGACATTGCCGGATTTCTTCGGTTTTTTGGCGGGAAACTCTGCTATTATGGGATCTCTCCCTGCTGAAACGGCCGCGCAATTAAAACAAATCAACACATTGGTGCAGACCGCAGCCTCTGGGCAAACCTTCACCGCCAAGGAACTTTCTTCCGCTTTGGGTATGGAAGAAGAACTGGTCGGGCAGGTATTTGTCCTCTATTTTGGCAGCCGTGCAGAAAACAAGACGATGTCTCTGCAGCAGCTTACGAGTTATCTTATCACGCAGGCAGGAGAAGGCGGTTCTCTCAGCTCCTATTTTGACGAAAGCACCCTGGAACAACTTCGTCTTCTTCAGACCATCATGAACGCCTCTGTCAAGGGCACAACGTACACCTACACCAGCCTTGCAAAGCTTCTGGGTATGGAGGAAAATCTTATGAAAATGGTTTTCACCTACTCCGATGCCTCTGCAAACGCCGAAACCTGGAAGCTTTCCCCTCAGGCTGCTGTGAATTTTTTGGCGTCGCACCAAAAAGAGCTCTCCTCCGCACTGGGTAATGGGAACCTCTCTATGTTGGAAACGGCCCAAAAGCTGATAAACGGCTCTGTGGCGGGAACCCGGTATTCACCGGAGACTCTGGCCCCCCTTTTGGGAATGGAGCCTTCCCAGCTCACACAGCTTTTCCTGCTATATCAAAACAGGCACGGAAATACGGAAAACTGGAAAATTTCCGTCCAGGAGTTTCTCTCCTTTGCAGCAGAGGAGGTTTTGAACAATACGGAGCTCACGGGTCTTGCGGGAGGCAGCTCCGATGGGCTGAACGAACAGACGGCCTCTCAGCTTCAGGCGGCCAAGGCATTGACGGACGCTGTTATTTCCAGGAAAACCTATTCGCCGGAAGAGATGGCGGATCTTCTGGGAGGTCTCACCGGCCTTACCGGCAGCTCCGGCGGAGCCAATATTGCCATGGACGCAAACACGCTTTCGCTCCTGTATCTCTATCGCGCGGGACTCACCGGCAGCGACCCGGAATGGACTCTTTCCATCGAAGAGCTGTTCCGTTATCTTTCAGAGGATGTGGTGGAGGATCCCCGCTTTGCCATCGTGCTGAATGATTCCTTCCGGCAGGACATACAGGATACGAAGACCCAACTGGAGAACGGCATCCGCCAGCTGAAGGGCCCCCGCTATTCCCTGCTGATGCTGACCACTTCCCTTCCCAGTGAATCGGAGGAAACCACGGAGTTCTTGCGGGAACTGCATGAACAATGCGGGAACCGTCTGGGTGGCGAATACTATCTGATCGGAAATTCCCCCATGAACTATGAAATGGAACAAAGCTTTGGCGGCGAAATGCTCCTTATCACCTTGCTGACAGCCCTTTCTATCTTCCTGGTGGTTGCGCTGACGTTCCGTTCCCTGACAATTCCCCTTATCTTGGTGCTTATCGTCCAGTGCGGCGTATATGTAACCATGACGATCAATGGAATCCTGGGTTACAGCATGTATTATCTGGCTATCCTGATCGTTCAGTGCATACTGATGGGCGCCACGGTGGACTATGGAATTCTCTTCACCAACTATTACCGCGAGAAACGCAAGACTCTGGGAATACGGGAAGCTTTGGAAGCCTCTTATGAAGGTTCCATCCATACCATTCTCACCTCGGGCCTGATCATGATTTTGGTGACGGGCATTATCGGCTTCAGCCCCGTGGACCCCACTATCGGGCAAATCTGCCAGACGATCTCCCTCGGTGCTCTTTCTGCCACACTGCTGATTCTCTTTGTGCTACCGGGGCTTTTGGCGGCCTTTGACCGGTTTGTGGTTAAAAAAGAAAAAAACAAGTAAATGCTGAAGAGGACGGCGCCCATTGGGAGCCGTCCTCTTTATCGCCTCTGGGAACAGCAGCTGCCTCTTCTTTTGTCTATAGAGACTCACACCCTTGCCGCCTTATAGCCGCATAGAAGATAATATACTGTTTGTAATCCGCCTCATCACATAAACTCACGGTTATATTCGACCTTTTTTTGCTCTTCCACAGAAAGGCCCGCAAAGAATTTCTTCGGGAAATCCGGGTTCAGAAGCCGTTCCGCCAAGGGGACGCGCCACTCCCGGCGCTCCTTTTCGTTCAGCCCGTAAAAGGGCGTGAGATCAAAAGTCTTCGCCTCATCCAGCGCCTTCAGGTATGTTTTCACTGCCGGCAAAGGAAAAACCGCGTTCGCATACCAGACGCAGAAATATACAAAGTCCAGCACATCCAGGCGGCGGCCCTCCTCCAAAAGCGTTTCCATCTCCGGCGGGCTGTTCTGCAGATAAAAGGCAATGTCGCAGAGCTCATCCAGCCGGAAGCCCCCCTGGGACAGCAGATAGAGCGAATTCATATCCTTATAGTGATGCATGCAAAGGGCTATAAACTCCATGGCGGGGGAAAGCCGCCTGAAGGGCACGCCGAAAAGCTCCTTTTCCTCCCATTGAGAGAGAACATACTCCATATCCGCCCTTCTGCCGCTTTCTCCCCAGAAGATATCCAGATTCACATCCAAGTTCACATAGGGGCACAGGGGGTTCCCCCCGGCCTTGATAAACGCCGGGGCCTGGTGGGTCATGGCGCTCTGAAAAATCAGCGATTCCCTGGAATAAGGCTTTACGCCCTCCGGGCTAACATAGCCTTGCTGAAAGCCCCGCTCCAAAAGAAGCTCCTTGACCGCGCCCAGATCCTTTCGCCGAAGAAGAATGTCCACATCGCCGGAACGGCGGGCGAACACATCCCCGTATGCGGCTTCGGATAAAACCGCCCCCTTTATCACCGCATAGGGGATCCCCCCGGCCTCCAGAGCTTCAAACACTCCCCGGCAGGCCGCGTACCGCTCCCGGAGGCAGACCCGGTTCAGCACAGACCGCGCCCTGCACTCCTCCGCTTTCCCCTTCGGTATCTCCGAAGGGGAAAGAAGAGGAAGGCACCTCCTTTCATACAGCACCAAGGCTGTCTCCGAATCCGGCCTGCTTCCTTCTGCCAAAGCCCGTATTTTTTCCATTGTCCCCTCATAGCTCACAGGCATTTCGCTCCCTTCTTCCCATTTAGAAGGCCTCCACCGCCTAAAGCACCGGAAACCGGGGCTTTTTCCATCGTCCCCCGGATTCCTGCAGAGGCCTGCGCCCTACTCCTCTCCTGTTCTGCCCGCCCCGCGCTTCTTCAGCATTCCCTGCAGGTCAAAGCCCAGGAACTGCAGCTTCCGGTATTCGCATTCTCCGTCGTCCCCCAAGGGATCCCCGCAAAGGCAGACGGCGGCCGCCATGCAGCCCCTTAAGCAGCCCTCCTGCAGAAGGCAGGTTTTGCAGCCGTAATCCGTTTCCAGACGGCGTCTGGCCAGGGCGCGGAGCTTCTCCACATTGGCGGCAAAGGCCTCCGGGTGAAAATCAAACGCGTTCCCCAGGGTGAATCCGCCGTCGTAAAGGGTCTGGCAGGGCTGGACGTCTCCATCCACCTTGACGCATAGGGAAAGCTCCGAATCCTCCTTCGTGAAGGGGCAGCCCATGGTGCACAGGGGCAGGAAAGCCTCTTTCCCACATTCCTGATTCAGCCGGTGGATCGTCCGCAAAGCTTCCAGCTTCTGCCGGGCTGTGAGGGCCTTCCCCTCCCAATTTTCCGTGCCGTTGCCCGACTTGTAGATAAACGCGAACTCCGGGGAAAACCCTATGGAGCGCGCCAGCCGGTAAAAGGCTTCCAGATCCCCCCGGTTCTGCTGAGAAAGGACCATCTTCAGCAGCGGGGGCTCCTTAGTGTTATGGATCTGCCGGGCAAAGGCGATTGTCTTCTCAAAATTCCCCGGGCCCCGGGTCTTGGCGTTTTCTTCTTCGCAGGAGCCATCCAGGCTGATCTGCAAAGACATTTTCCCATCGTTTACATACCCGGCCAGCTTCCTGTTAGGGTTGGTGCCATTGGTGACGACGCCGAAAGAGATCTGAGGGTATTTCTCCACCAGATCCAAAACGGAATCAAACTCTGTGTGCAGGGTGGGTTCCCCACCGGAAAGCAGGAACCGCTCCAGCCCATAGGGGAGAAACACCTGGAGGATCTCCTCCAGCCGGGCCGCTGAAAGCTCCCGCCTTTTCCGGTTCAGGCCGGAACGGTTATAGCAGGTGCGGCAATTCAGGTTGCACTGGTTGGTTATCTCCACATATACGGTTTTGATCTTCATCCTCTTACGCCTCCACTACGACCCCTTTTTCCATAACTTCCCGCAGGAATTCCTCCACGTCGCCGCGGATATCCCCGGGGGCCGCTTCATAGACGCCGCAGAGCTTTTCCAAAAGCTCTTCCAGGCCGCAGGGCTCCGAGAGAAAGCTCAGGATATCCGTGCCCGTTTCGTCGAAGAAATGGGTATCGCCGCTTTCCGGGTCGTAAACCGCCAGAGAGGTGTCGTCCGTCTGGATAAAATCCATCTTTGTATTCTTCACGTATTTCATTTTTCATTCTCCTTTATGTTCCAAGATTTTTCTATATTCCCGGTAGATACCGGTTTCCTTTGTCTTTTCTGCATCAAAGCCGCAGCGAAGAAAAGCCCGGCTCACCCGGTAAGAAAGCTCCGCCAGCTCCGGCGGGCAGGGGGGCAGGGGGCTGCCGTTCACAGAAAGGACCTTCCCGGCTATCTGCTCCGCGGTGATTTCCTCCAGCCGGAAGGCGTTATCCCCCTTACAGTAATACCGGCCCCCGCTTCGTTTCACCAGCCGGTGCACAAGAAGCCCCTCTTCCCCATAGGCAAACACCAAAATATCCCCCGGCGCGTATTCCTCCCGGGAGCCCACGGCTATGCGGTCCCCCTCCCACAAAGTGGGGTTCATGCTCACGCCCTCCACGGTGATTTCCGCCTCTCTGCCGCTTCGGGCCTGGGCAAACAGGAGCTTTTGCAGCAGGGCGTCATCCATTTTCCACCACCTCCGCCGCAAACTCCAAATCCGCATACCGCAGCCGGAAACACTCCGTCTCCCTGGCTAAGCGGGAAAGAAACCGGATATATTCCCCGGTAACGGCATATTCCGTTATGGGGGAGCGCATCAGCTCCGCCGTTTTTTCATTTACTCCCATGGGGAGCAGGCTGTTTTCCCCCTCTGTGCGGGTGATAAAAAAGATTTTTTCCAAAGGCAGGGGCTGTTCCGCGCAGTTTTCCGGCATATACGCATAGCGCCGGTTTCCGCCTTCTTCCATATAGGGCAGTTCCCGGCGCAGAAACCCCCGGCCCCGCAAAACCTCCAAGCCCCCCTGCCGCAGATGCATGGGCATGCAATAGGGGATCACCCTGCGCTTTTCCCTTTCTATCAGGATACAATCATCCGTTATGTAGCCCAGCCCCCGGCTCACAAGATACGCCGCCAGGGTGGTTTTCCCGCTGGTGGTGGCCGCCAGGAAGAGATACGCCTTCCCCTTCCACTCCAGGGCCGCCCCGTGGGCGGCAAATACCTTTTCGTCGTAGCGGGTGTGGGTGAAGAAAATATCGTCGATTTCCAGCAGGGGGCGGTCAGTTTCCCGCTCCTCCCCGCCGAATCCCACCCGATAGAGAGAGCCCTCTTTTACTGCGTCGATCCGAAGGCCGGAAGAATTCCCGCCCTCCAGCAGGTATTTCCCAAACTGCAGGCGAAGGGAACGAAGCAGCTCCCCGCAGTTTGTATGCACCTCATACACGGTCTGGCAGGGGCCCGCAATGGTCACTGTTTTCATATGTCTTTTCTTATCCTTTCCTGTCTTTGCTTGCATGTGGGCCTTCTGGGCCTATGCACTGACGACAGTATACCCCATTTTCCTCTATTTTCCAATTATTTTGCTCAAAATTTATTTAGTTATTTTACAATAAAAATCTGCACAAGGGAAGAGCCCCTAAAAGGGCGAAATACCAGCTTCTTGTTTAAAAAGAGGGGAGTTCTACCTATTTTATGGAATTTTTTGGGATTTTGTGTATACTATATTTGCAGGTGCTCCTCATTTTTGCAAGCAGATTGGCGTTTATTTTATTTGTTTTTCATTTTGTATATTTTGAAAATGTTGATTTTTCTCTCTTGCTGTGTTATCATAGTGCAGAAAGAATGAGAAAGGAGGATTGCTTTATGAAAGACGTCAAATTCATCACGGAGCCGGGGTATGTGTACGACCTGCTTTTTCTGTTTGCTGTACACTTCAATAAAGAATATTTTCTTGTAAATATGATCAACTATGACCAATCGGCGGAGGATACGGAATACCTGAACCGCGTGTATCTGGAGCATGAGTCCATACCGGAGGATCTTCTCCCCTTTTTCTATATCAGAGACGGGGCCAAATGCTTCATGACGGAACATTACTTCGATCCCTATGAGCCGCTTTTTACCACTACCTTCAGCCTGGCCACTATTCAGGATGCTCTGCGGGACTATGACGAAGTCGTCTCCCGGGTTTTGAAATTCTATTTCAGAGATAGGGACGAAAAAACGCTGGCCGGATGCAAAAACTCCATCGCCGACGTCAGCCGCCTTATCAAAGAATCCAATTACAGCGACCGGGTGAAAAGCAGCCTTTACGGCTTTTTCATCGACCCTATCCCCGCCATTCAAAAGCTTTCTTACGAACTTATGACAAGGGATATTCTACTTTCCCAGCAATACGAAAAAAATTTTCGCAGGCTTTCTGACCTGCAGCAGCAATTTGACTTGGAGAAAACCACCAACAATTTGAAAGAATGTACAAGTAGATGTAGTCCTGAAGGTTTTGATGTCGTTTATGTGACCTTTTGTCTGGTAAATAAAAACTGCATAAAAGAGTATATTTCAAAGGATCAGTTTATCTTTATGCTGGGGAGCGATTACAACAACACCTTTGATTTTATAATCTTTCGCAACAATACTCCAGAATTGGATAAATTCGGGAACGCCCTGGCGGAAAAGAACCGGGTGGAGATCCTGGAGCTTCTCCGGCGGAAGGGGGAAATCACCATCCGGGATATTGAGCAGGAGCTGGGCTTCACGGGCACCAACGCCTATTACCACCTTTCCCTGATGATCAAAGC
Organism: uncultured Clostridia bacterium; assembly: GCA_904399395.1. Taxonomy (GTDB): domain Bacteria; phylum Bacillota; class Clostridia; order Oscillospirales; family Acutalibacteraceae; genus UMGS1264. The sequence goes on from CAJFPJ010000069.1 coordinate 106,505, forward strand.
CAATATAGTGAAGACCCGGAACCAGGGGCGCACTATCCTTTACAGCATCAACAAACGCTACTTCGATGCCATTCGCGGCATGCTGAGTAAATATGCAGAATAGAGAAAGGAGGGTTCTTATGAAAACATGGAAAAGGCCCGCAGTGGCCACGCTGAAGGCGAAGGAGCTTTCCGCATATATCCGCGTCGCCGCCAGATCAATCATGTGCCAGCATATGGAATATAGGTAAGTCTTCTTTACATATAAATCGCTGCTTTTATTCAAAGTGAAAGCAGCGATTTATATGGGCTTTTGTTTCAGTATTTCATAAACGATATTCTTGCGTTATATCTGCAATAAACCGATCATAAAAAGCTTATAATTCGTCTATTTATGATTTTTACCTGTTTTTATTAGCAAACTACAAATAGTATATATTCAACAATGCAAGACATATGGGTTGTGGAATAACTAAACATAACAACGTAAAAACACAAAAAAAGAGAAGAGGGAACGAACATGGAACTAAAACAAAGCATGCTTCAGGAATATGAAGGGAGCAACCACTGCGATTTTCTTCATAAAAAGCGCGGCGGCTTTCGCAGTTTTCATAGGCTTCCTAGTTTTTGCAGTTTTGGAATCTTGCATAGCTTTTATAGCTTCCAAAACTTCCAAAACGCCCAAAACTTCCCCCTGAAAACCCCATAAAAAGATTTTTTTCGTCATTTTTCACAACACGAAAGGAACTTCGTCGCTATGAGCTTTGATTTGGTATATTCTTCCTGCAGAGGAGGAACAAAAATGAGTTTTGCTTACAAATTTTCAAAAGATATCTGCGAGGCCCGGCAGCGAATGGGGCTGACACAGGAACAATGTGCCGAAGCTCTGCACCTTTCCATTCGGGAGTTTCAAAACATCGAAGCAGGGCGGTTCACCCCCAGGCTTCCGACCTTTTTAAGAATTTTAGACTTTTTCGGCCTTGATTTTGACGATTACAGGGAGGCAGTTTCGTAATGAAAATCGTGTATATTCCAGTGGAACAATCGCTCAATTCCCCTTTCACAGGGCGTTACCGCACATATGGAATTGCCGCTGTGGATTGCTCCGTTAACCCGCATGAAGTTCTCGATTTTATTCCGGATGTTTCCATCGACCGGGAATTTGTCTCTGCCCTGGCCGACCACTGCACTCGGGAAGAATTAGAACCCATCCATCTTACGCAGATTATTGAGGATTCCATCTGAATTCCAGCGTCACCTTGGGCTTTTGCCGCGAGAAGGAAAAATTCTTCCCCCCTGCCCGCCGCGGCACAGGCAGGAAACAGGAAGAAGCGGCCGCACCCTGCAGGCGCAGCGGCCCCACAAAACCATGCATAGCATAAAAAACACGGCCCGCAGCGCAGCCCCCAGGGAGCCCGCCGCGAACCGTGGCCGAATTGCCGGTTGAGTATGCAGCCGTATGGCTTTTTATATGGAAATCTGCGCCTTACGCCTCTATGCAGGAAGCGCCGGGCAAACCCTCTGCAAGAAGCTTCTGCATATCCTCGTTTTTCCCCGTCGGCTTCCACAAAAAGCCCGAAACGGGGCGCTCCCGCCGGAGAAATTCCAGCATCTTGTTTTCGATATACCTGCCCAGAGCCCGGCAGGAAAGGCTGAAAAGGGTGAGGACTTCGCCTTCCACCTCTATGGCCCCCACAAGGCCCAGATCGGAAAACCTATCGGAAACAGTGACCGCATACAGGCGCACCTCTGGGGAAGAGGCCCTTTCCCGAAGCTGGGGGACCGTATACCGCACGCCGTTGGTGCGGCGGTTTGTCCGCTGGGAAAGCTCGGAAATCCGGTTGTATGTGAGAGGATCCGCCGCAGAGATATCCACCCTGGTTTCTAAAGCTGCCAGATAAGCGGCGTATTCCGTGTATTTCGCCCGCAGTTGTGCCCGGTTTTTGTCCGCCCTGTAGGTTTCGTTCCGCTTCTGGGCCTGCGCGGCGCTTTCACGGCTCACAAAGCGTTTCAGATGAAAGCAGGAGAAGGCCTCATAAGGCATATCACGGCCAAAGAGCACCGCCGTCACTTCCGGCAGCATAGAGCGGACAGCCTCCACCTCTGTGGGGGAGTCGTCCACAAACACCATGCTTTCCAGCCCGATGCGGAGCGTTTCCGCAATCCTGCGGATATTGCCGGGTTTATCCCCCCAATTCACCTGAAAGCAGGCGATGTGCTCCTCCCGGAGCAACATTCCGCTGTGCCCGCGGAACACAGCCAGCACATCCTCTTCGTCGTTTTTGCTGCAGACGGCCAGAATCACGCCGCGGCGATAAAGAGAAAGCACGAAGCGCTGAAAATCCTGATAGAGCCTGCTCCGGCCCTCGCTGCCCAGCCGGATGTTCTCTATGCCGTCCTCAGAGAGAACGCCGCCCCAAAGGACATTGTCGCAATCCAGCACAAGGCATTTTTTTGTCAGGCCCTTTTCCACGCACCATTGGGCATGAAGCTCCCGCACGGCGGCTTCCATAAGCCCTTTGGAATAGGGGGCGTTCCAGCGGTATTTCCCCTTCTGGTCATAGGCGCGGGAAATTCCCACCTCTGCTATCAGCCTCTTTAGATCGATAAGGGCGTCTGCATCCCCCAGCATCTCTGAAAGGGCCAGGTTCAGCCTATCCGCCAAAGGCGCATACAGGCGGCCCACCGCCGCCGGGAGCTCGGAAGCATAGTCTTCGAAGGAAAACCAAAGGATTTTCGCCTGAGAAGCGCTCCTCAGGCCCTTATAAAGCTCCTGAAGCAGCTCGGGAAGCCCTGCGGGGAGCTCGCCCGATTCGCTTTCGCTGTAAAGCAGATCCGGCGCTAAAGCCTCCAGATTGAGCCAGACAACTAGGAGGCCGGCGTTTTTCAGCTCCTGCGCATAGGCAGGTTCCCTGTGCTCCCCATAAGGGATACGGGAAATCAGCGTGCCGCCGCCGAAATGTGATTCCATCAGGGGGGCAAAATAGGGCTCCAGGGTTATGTTGGAAAGCACCGCCACCCGCAGCCCGGCGGGGGATTCCAAAGGCAAGCCGCCCATGTTATGCACCTCTCCCGCCTGTTTTCCCAATCTGGGCGGAAATCACATCCACTATTTTAGAAGCTGTGTTCAGCTCTGTCATCAGAAGATACTCGTCGGGGATTTCTATGGAAAAGGCTTCTTCCAGCGCAACAACCACACGGATAAAGAGGATGGAATCCATCCCCAAGGCCGGCAGATCCTCTTCCATCTGCTCGGAGGTGAGATGTATGGTGCCGGTGGCCTCGCCGATCACCCGCAGGACTGTATCTGCAACCGTCTCTTTCATGCTTCCGTTTCCTTTCTAAAACAAGGGCGAGGCTTTGGGGGGCTTCGCTCTCATGAGAAGCCGCTCCCGCCCTCTCTCTGGGTAGTATCCGGCAAAAGGCAGAAGCCGCGCCTCCACCAGCCTGCCGGATTGTAAAAAAACTCGACTTTTTTCAATACTACCATAGAATTCCCCGCCTGTAAATAGGCAGGAAAGGATCTGCAAAATCTGAGCGCGCAGGCGGAGCAAAGCCCCGGGAACGGCGGAAAAATGCCGTTCCCGGGGCTTACGTTTCCTCTTCGGGCTGCTTCACACCCAGCAGGGCGGGAATTTCCCCCGCCGTCTCTGCCACCAGCGCGGCCCCGGATTCTTCCGCCTGCTTCCGGCTTCGGAATCCAAATCCATAGGTGACCGCCAAAAGGGGAATTCCCGCCTCGTTTGCCCCATGGGCGTCGAAGGCGCTATCCCCCACCAGGATTGCTTCCTCCCTTTTGCATTCCGCTGCCTGTATCCCCCGCCGAATGAGATCCGCCTTTGTGAGGCTGTCGTTTTCATCCATCCCGCATACTGCGCCGAAATACGGCAGAAGGCCCTGCTCCTCGAGGATTTCCCTGGCAAAGCCTTCCTTTTTCAGGGTGGCCGCTGCGAGAAAAAGTCCTCCTTCTCTCAGCTGCCTGAGGGCTTCCTTCATGCCCGCATACACCCGGACTTGACGCTTCCCTTTCCGGGCGTAATAGGCCCGGTATTCTGCGGCGGCCCGCTCCGCCTCCGCACGTTCCATGCCGCATAAGCTCTCAAAGGCCCAGAGCAGCGGTGCGCCGATAGCACGGCGGACAAAGGCCTCTCCGCCGAATTCCCGGCCCATCTGCTTCAGCGACCACTCATATGCATGGAAGATCCCCTCATATGAATCCACCAGGGTTCCATCCATGTCGAAGAGGATGCAGCTGTATCGTTTATCTCCCGTATATTTCTCTTTCACAGTGCGCCCCCTATTTATATACCGACGGGGTAATAAAGGTGATCTCCATCTCTGCGGAAAGCTCCTGCAGCTGCTTGCGGATTCGTTTTCTTTTTTCGCGCACCTGCCCCTCATCCTCCTGGGAATTGAGCTCCTCGCTGTAGTAATTGCCGCCGTGCCGGTGGTGGAAGCCATCGAAGCCCGCAAGATATACCGTATGCGCCCCGCAGCGCTTCAGCAGGCTGAGAAGCATCAGCCCGGCGTTATCTGAAACCATATCGTCACCGTTGGTGTAACAGGCGTAATTTACATATACGCGGCCACCGCCTCCTGCGATATTAGAGGTGAGAATGGTGCGGAGCCCACCCATCCGCCGGATCTCCCGGCCTATGGTGTCCATCCTTTTATGGTTGCTGACGAAGCAAGCGTCTATGGGGTAGCGGGTGTCTGCAAAATTAACCGATATCACAAAGGGATGCTCTTCCTCCACAAAACGGAGGATGGAATCATAATGGGAAACAAGGCTTTTCCCCGGGGCGAGAAGCAGGATCTTCCTCCCGCTCAGCCAGCCGGAAATTTCCTGCACGGCTGCGCTGTCGTCGATGTTCCTGCTCTGATACCGGACATAGAGCTCCTCGATCAGGCTCTGATCATAGAGGATCTTATATTTCTCCGGTATGGACTGGATGATTTTTTCGATATCCTTCATGGTGAGCGTTTGCTTATTGATAAGGTAGGAAGCGTAATTGGGGTGGCAAACGTTGCTGGCCGCAATATGATACGGCACGCTGTAGCCCCACTCAAATTTCTTGCGAATAGCGGAAATATATTCATCGTATATATCCATCACCATGGTTACGTCATAGCGCGAAGCAATATTTTTATTGATATACTGGGTAATCAGCTCTGTGGGCAGGTTGCCGGCTCCCCTGCCCATCCCGTTCACCGAGGAATCCAAAATCAGCGTCCTTTTGGTCTGGATCTTCCCCAAAACCTGAGCGTTGGAAAAGGCCAGCTGCAAATTGTTGTGCCCATGAAAGCCCAGGTGGATCTCCGGCCGCATATTTTCATCGATCAAATAAAAGCGGTGGGATACCTCGTTGCGGTACATGCTTCCCAACGTATCCACAATGTAAAAGGCGTAAGGCTGCAACTGATTCATTTTCTCCACCAGCTGTAACAGCTCCATATCCGTGTAAAAGCCCGTACCCACCGGCTGCATGAATACCTTATATCCTTTTTCCTGAATGATACGGGCCCACTCCATGGCCTGGTCGATCTCCCCTTTATGAAAGGTCAGGCGGATTCCCTCCAGGCTTTTTCCGTCAAAGGGGGCCAGCTCAGAGGGATGCAGTTCCTTTTCACCAATAGCGATCATCGCCACATACATGGCCGTTCTTCCCTGCCGTGGGAGGACCTTCTCGATCTGAGCGATATCGTTGAAAAGCGAACAGGCCTCATCCTTCACCATACGGGTCAGAAAGCCGCATTCGATGATATCGATGTTCGCTTTTTCCAGCTTTTCGAGAATGGAGACGATGGTCTTTTTCCCGAATCTCCAATCGTTTATATAGCCGCCGTCCCGCAGGGTGCAATCCAATATCTGTGTGCTCACAGCGTTATTTCACCTCTTTTCAGCTTTTCCCCTATGACCGCTCTTACAAATTCTAAATCCTTGGGCGTATCCACCGAAAGGGTGTGGGCCTCCACCGGGATCATTTTCAGCTTTCTGCCGTTTTCAATGAAACGGAGCTCGTTGATATCTTCTATGGCTTCCACCGGCCCTTTGGGTGTTTCCGCAAAAAATCGGAGAGCCTCCATCGAATAGGCCAGAACTCCCAGGTGCTTGTAATAGTCGTAATCCACCCGCGCTTTTGGGTGCGGAATCGGGCTTCTGGACATAAACAGCGCGTTGCCCTCTCTATCTGTCACCACTTTAATGTTGGTGTCATCCACCGCCTCCACCGGGCGGCGGATTCTGGTCATCAGATTAGAAGCGAAGAACGGTTCTCCCTCCTTTGGAATCACCCGCTCCACAATCCCCGGCTCGATGAGGGGCTCATCCCCGTTGACACACACATAGACGTCGGCGGGGATGGACTTCGCCGCCTCATAAATCCGCTCGGTGCTGCTGCGGTGGCCCGAAAAGGTCATTATGGCGGCAATTCCATACTCTTCGCAGGCGCGGCGGATCTCTTCATGATCGGTAGCAACATAAACGGCGGCGATTTTTTGGGACTTTGCAATCTGGTGATGCACCCACCAGATCATGGGCCTTCCGCAGATATCAGCCAGTGGTTTGCCCCTCAGCCTGCTGGATTCATAGCGCGCCGGAATCACTGCAACGGTTCGCATAGTTCATCCCTCATTTCTTCAGCAACCTCCCCAGAGCCCGAAGAGGCCTCGTAATACGCCAGGAGGTGGAGCTTTCATAGGCCTCCACCACCTCCTGGATGCGTCTCTCCACTTCCTGTTCGCTGAACCCGGAAGAAAACGTGCCGCCCGTCTGCACCGAGGTTTTGGCCGGGGGATTTCCATTCAGCGCCTGTTTATACAGATTCCAGTTTTCCAGCACCCTGTCCGACCACATTTTGAGTACCTTCCCGCTGACAGCCTCAAACCCCTCCGGAACAGGGATATCCGCCCGTTTACAGCAGTTTTCCCCATCCTTCATATCATAGGCCAAAACATCCGGCAGATAGATTTGAATTTCTTTTTTCAGAAGCTGTTTTCTGCCGTTCACCTTCAGTTGGAAATGCAGCAGCAAAAAATCCCGTAGTCTGTCTTTAAGGGGAAGAAAGGCTTTGTTGAATATGGAATCTGCCTGATAGGTATCCAGCAGGGATTGGATCACATAATGCTCCTTCAGCGCCCCATAGCAGCCTGTGGTCAACTCTTCATCATCCTCAAAACCAAAAAAGATCCGGTTCAATCGGAGCTTTTTCAGATTCAGGCTCACTTGATATTCTGGCTTCAGCACTATGCCGCCTTTCTGGCACAGGATCCGCAGCGCGGCATATTCCTCTGCATACGCTGTCTCCCCCTCTCTCATAGCTTTGAGCACAGTATCCGGTAAATCTTCCGCAGGAATAGTGGTCTCATCCACCAGAATCAGTTCGGCCTGGGGGAAATCCTTTTTCAGCTTTTCGAGATATACCTGGGGCACCGGGCGGCCAAAATGGGGGCAGATAAACCGTTCAGGGATCACGTCTCTATCCAGATAATCGAGAATTTTGCGGGTTTTTGCATCCTTTTCCAAATAGGAATTCAATAGAAAATAGCGTTTATATTCCTGCAGAAACCCGATAAAATCCGCCTGAAAAAGCACCCGAGATTGGGTCATGTTCCAATATAGCTGTTTTGAAATACAGTAAACCACTTCTTCGCGGTACCGAGGATCGCTGGTTTCAAGAAAACTTCGAAACGCCCGGACAATATCCACCATTCCACCTGTGAACGAGGTGGAAAGAGTGTTGGCCCTTCTGTAATAATTGTAAAATGCTTTTTTCACATAGCCGATGCTGGGGGTTCTGGTAACCAAGGCGGGAATCAGCGCAATATCCTCAAACAGCATCTTCTCATACCGGTTTTTCTCCCACAGGCTTCTCTTATAAAGCTTGTTGACGCTGTAGGTGATATTATTCCCGTTTGCTATATAATCCCCCAGGTCAATCTCTTGCCTAGGATAGGAAGCTACGACTGAGCTTCTGTTTTCTTCCACATAAATGATGCGCACATCACACATCACTATATCGTCGTCTTCTTTCAGCGCTTTCGCATACATTTCCGCATACATTTCCGGTTCCACTGTATCGTCGGAATCCAGGAAGGCCACATATTCCCCTCTGGCCACCTCCAACCCCGTGTTACGCGCCAATCCCAACCCTTCGTTGGGCTTGTGGATAACGTGTATCAATCCAGGATACTGCTGGGCATAGCGGTCGCATATCTTTGGGGAAGCATCCTCACTTCCATCGTCTACCAGGATGATTTCTTTTTCTTCCAGGGTCTGAGCAAGCACGGATTCTACAGCACGTTCCAGATAATTTTCCACCTGATAGACCGGGATAATGACAGAAACCTTTACCGTATCTTTCATATGGCTTTCTTCGCTCCTTTCCTTTCGCAATCAGGAAGCAATCCCGCTGCCATAACGTTGAATTCCGCATTAAAGCATCTGCCCCATCAGGTATCTGAGAGTGCTTCTCAGTTCATAGACTGTTTGGGGCACATAATACTTCTCTCCAGCGAATTGCCTGTGAAATTTCTCCAGATACCGTTTCAGAATCCCGTCCTCTTTCCAGAGAACCTTTCCCCGAAAGAGCCGATACAGCATAACGGTGTCCATATCCATCCCGAATATCAGCCTGCCCGCCAGAGCAGCATTGGAGCAAACGGTGATAACGGCCTTATTTTCCACCTCTTCATTCATGAGAAACAGCTCCCAGGGGACACTGCTGGGATACCTCCTGGTGAGCCCCAGCAGGAAGGGAAGGTTTTCCGGATTCCTCGGGTGGGGCTTTACAATAAACCTTCCGGAGCCCACTACCTTCCGGCACTCCTCCATAAGTTCCATATCATTGGTTTTCAGCCCTTCCGCCCGGAAGGATTGTTCCAAAAAGATGAAATCTGCAAAATCGCCTCTATTCTCCAAAGGTTCGTAAGCAAAAATATGATTCAATAGGTTTTTGAGCTCTTTATCCTCCCGGCGAACCTTGGGCAGAGCAAGATTGGGCAGACAGTCTCCCCGCATGGCAAGACGCGGCTCATAAAGCAAAACGCTTTTTACTTTTTCGCGGATTTTTATACCCTCTGGATGGCGGTTGATGAGGGCGCGGTCCTCCCGAAGGTAATCGATCACATAAGAAGAGAAACCGTCCTCATACCAGATGCATTCACAGGGACTATCATAATATAGGCCAGCGAGCATTCTGAGAAAGGGGTCAAAATTGGCGAAATATATCTCTTCATATTCCGCCGGTTTCTCATTCAGCACCCAGCGCAGGAGCCTGTCTCTGTTCCGAAACCCTTCTGAAAACCCCTCTTCTTTCACCGCCGCAAATTTTCGGTTCAAAGCCTGTACCTCACCAAAAATCACTCTGGTAAAAAGGCCTGTCTCCACCAAACGGGGTATCGTTTCTTTAAGCTGCGGCGTCACATCGGTGACAATCAAATCCACATCACAGCTCTTCAGCAGTGCACGTTTCATATGCACTGCTGTAAATAGCTGGTATACAGAATTCGTAATCACGAGAACCCTTTTATTCCCCATCTTTTTCCCTTTCTATTTTTTGGATACGGAAGTGGCTGCTCAAATTTTCACAACCGGTGGAATCGAAGGTATAAAGGACCTCCGGTTTTTCCCGAAATACATACGGCAGCAGCTCGGCGGGAAAAATCTGCCGTATGACGTAGGCGTCCGGAAAAATTTCCCGATAATCCAGCGTGTCATCCGGGTGCGGTTTGACGATCAGGCGTACCCCTCGGAGCGCCCCGTCCCGCAGGCGTTCATACAGCCGCTTCTGCTCCTCTTCGCTCATCAGCCCCAGGTTGGCAAAATGCTGGGTCAGCAAAATAGAATTTCCCTGGGCCCGCAGCCGATGCCGCAAAAAAAAGCGGATCACTTTTTTTCGTTCCGGCAACGAAAGAGCCTGCAAAGTTTTTTCCACAGAAAAATCCACATACTTTTCTCCTGAGACGTCCCGCGTCTGCGCCCTCTTGAGGCAGATGATCCGGCGAACCAGCGGGTGGCCGCCGTCGTACAGCCCGTATTTCCGGGCGGTGGCCGCGTGGACGGGAAATTTTTTCAAGAGCGCTCGGTGCAGCTCCTCCGGACGGCTCAGCATCCCCGCCGCATCCTCAAAAAACGCAAATGGAATTCGACAATGAAGCAGATAGAGGGAAAAATAGAAATGAGCCCCTGCTATATAAACCTCTGAAAAGGATGAAATATCATAAGGAAGCTTCTCCTTGTAGAAGCGGATTACATCCTGCAGGATGCGCTCCTCATCCCGATGAGGAATATGCAGATAGGGAAAGAGGTACACTTCATCAAAAAAGCGCCTGGATGCCAGTTTCCGATACTGCGGGTACTTTCCCACAATAAAATCCGGCAGAATCAACACGGCCTTTTCTCTCTGGTGAAAGGCCATACGGTGCAGCATGACCTCCAGCAGCTGGTAGGAGCTGATTGCGTGGTACAGCACCATAGGCCTTTTCCCCTTTTCCGGGCAGTTACCCGATATGCTCCTCATCCAGAAGCTCCTCCAGTCCCTTCATAAATTTCTTATTTTTCCGGCTGCAGGCAAGGAGCATCGGGGCATAGGCGTCCCTGCCGCTGATAGGCAGTTCCCACCCGATTTGCCTTTCTGTTTCGAGTAACTGCCCTACAAAATCCAATACGCCCCTGTGTATTTCCCGGATAGAGTCAGCTCCGGGAGGGGTTTCTTTGAAACGGCATGTGACGTTGCCGTTTTCATCTGGATAAAAGCCGATAAAGCTCCCCTCCGGCGCCCCCAGAAGCAGTTCCCAATACAGATTGTGTCCTGCGGCGGGATCATGAAATTTCCACAAATCTCTGTTTTCCCGCTGGGAATAGAGATAGCTGGTCATTTTTCCTCTCAGCAGAAAAGGCTCGGCTGTATCCATTTCCCGGCTCAGGCAGGAGTTCGTCCCAGCTATTATGCCTGTGATACTGCATCCTATTCCCCAGAGCCGGTTCACAGCGGCATCCAACATAACCGCTCCGCTTCCCGCCCAGCCGATATCCACTGCTGCGGCGCTCTGGCATCCCTTAAGAATACCGCCGTAATAGGTTCCACCCGCCTCCACCTGTTTCTCATAGCTGGCAAGCACCTGTTCCCAGGCGTCTATCAGATATTTTTTAATCTTCTCCACATTTTTATACGTGAGTTTTTCCTCCGGTTCTTGCTGTATCTTTTCACAAAGGGAAAAGAGAAGTTTTTCCAGCTCCATTCCCTGCAGAATCTGCCGGATGGAATAGCCCCGATCTACCTTATGATACAGAAACCTGCGAAAATACTCGTGCCTGTAATATCGCGCCGTCAGCTTAACAGACGCCAACCTGGACCAATACACATATTCCGTTTTCCCTGCCTCCTTGGGATACATCTGCCGGTAAGCCTCCAGAAGGACCGCCCCATCCCTGGAGAGGAACAAAAGCTTCTCTATCCCATGTTGCCGAGCAAATTCATGGATAAACCGGCAGTATCCTGCTACAAACAGACCGCCATACAAATAGCCGTATTCATACTCCCGGGAAAAATTTTTCAGGCCGTTGTGCAGATGGGCATTCACCAAGCCCCTGTATACGCTTCCTATAAGGGAAGACAAATCCTGCGGCCGAAAACGGGCCCCCGCCCGATGGATATTGGGATACAGATATGCCCGGACACCATGACGAGAGGCCTGCCGATAATCCGATGCCGGACTATCCCCCACATGAATATACCTCGCTCTTTCGCCTGTTTTGCTCCGCATCACATCATACAACAGGCCTCCGTCCGCCTTGGATACGCTGTAATCGCTGGAAACAAAGTAGCCTTCAAAGCCCCCATATCCACATTTCTTCAGCAATTCTGCGATTCGCTCCCCGCCTGCATACATGTCCGATACAGCTACAAGCCGCTTCCCTCTTTTTTTGAGTTCACGCACGACGTTCAACATATACGGATTTGCATAGCAGCATCTCCGTTCCCACTCCCATTCCACACGCATGCCAAAATTCTGAGGGATCCCAGTCTCTATTTCCATCGCTTCCCAAATTTCTTCAAGAGTCACTTCCCACGTCCCTTTTTCCACGTGCTTTTTCCTTCTGACATACTGCTCTATTTCCACACGGATACGCTTGAAATCCGGATACTGCAATTCCGTTCCCACAAGGAGAAAAAGATCCGTTGGGTTGGAAAAGGGACGAAATAGAAGCGTATCAAACACATCAAAGGAGATGACATCGGCGGCTGAAAGCTCTTCGGCAAAGGCTTCCGGGGACTCACGTCGCGACAAAGAGGACTCGCTGCCCGAGCAATGGAGTATTTTTTCCTCATATACGGGAAATTGCCTGGATTCTCTTAGACTTCGGCGGAAGAAGAAATAATACTGTATGTTCAGCCACAGCAGATACAAAAGAGCGGCCCAGCGCCGGCCAGAACGTTCCCTGAACTCCACATACCTTTCCCGGATTCCCGGCACTCGGGCCACCAGGATCCGATAAGCTCGCTGCTTCAAGTTTCATCCCCCCTTTCACCTGCACTGCCGCACACTAAAATCCACGCCTGCGGACCGCTGGCCGGCGGTTCATCCCTTTCTTTCCCTCCTGCTTCTTTGCCGAAAGCGCAATATCCACCACAGCTGGCGTACAGCCTGATACAGTCTGTATTGCCTCAGATGGTGCCTGATATGCTTTCCACAGAGAACTACACTCCCCTCATACCACGCACTCTCCCGAGGTTTACCCTTCTTTCCTCTTCGGATTCCTGACAACCATAGGATTTTTGAAAAAAAATGCTGGGCGCTGAGCTCCTTTTCCGTCAAAGGAGCGGCAATGGGCCTTTCTCCTCCCTCCAACACATCTTCAGAAAAACGCAGACTTCCAAATACCTCTGCTTCCCTAGCCGATGGCCGCCCCATAAACAAACTAAACAGACTGCGGATGACTTTTCGATCCTTGCAGAGAGCCTCTTCATCTATGGAAGGATTCTCTGTTTCTGCTAACTGCCGAATATATGGCAGCAGAAGGCCCTCAATTTTTTTGAGAAACACTTTCTGTTCCTCCCCCATGTAACCATAACATGGGATATACTGTTCCCCCTCTTTTCGGTAGGAAACTGTCATTCCATGAGGAGCTGTATAGACCGCTTCAAACAGGCAATTATTAAAATAGATTTTTTCTCTCAGGTTTCCCTCCGGCCTGAAATAATAAGTATGGTAACTCTCTCGTACAATACCGCAAGGAAGATCATACATCCCCCAGTAATATCCTTCCACGGGTCTCGTACGCCCCATATAGGCCAACACATCTCCCAATGTCTTCTGCATAGTGCCCACCCAACCGCTGTCCACTACCGCATCTGGTACAGAATCCAAAAGTCCCTCCTGTCTGAGATATCCGGCGAGACCTGACATAGCTTCCCGAGAATGCTTTTCCATATATGCCAAAAACACCCCGCATTTACTAAGGCGGTGGCGGATTTCCGGCAGCTCAGCCCGGGAGGCCGGATCCTCTGGAGAAAATGGAAGAGAGAGGCACTGCAGTACCTCCCTTCTTTCCGTTTTCGTAAGGCCCGCCCGCCTCAGAAGTTTTTCCACCGTACTATCTGTACCGCCACGGCAGATGTAATCCAAGGCGGCTTCTTTATCCAGATGGAACACCGGCAGACGGAGCGAATAACGCGAGCAGCTCAGGTAGCGGCATTCAATAGGGAGTTTGCGCCTTTTACATAGGAGCTGGGCGGCCCGATAGGGAAAATATCCATCTCTTGCCAGAAAATAAAGCCTCTGTTTTCCGCTTTTCAACGCTTCATGCAAAAGCCACTGCACAAAACTGCCCAAGGCCGGCGCCAGCACATAAGAGCCTATTTCTGCCATCGTATCTTCCCGTGGAGGATGCAAAGATTCCAGAGCACGTGCTATTCGGGGAGAACGGGAGCATATTTGCCGGAGCTCCGCCCCCCTGCCTTCTTCTCGTTCTCCCATTCTTTTCGCAGCTTCCTTTCTCTCCTGTTCATCAATCTTTTTCCGCATTCCTGTTCAATACAAAGCAAAATATATTTCTCATCGGTAGATATTGCGATACACTTTGACTCCCTGTAGGATGCCAGCAAAATCATGCCAAAATCCTTACAGACAGTTTCACCACCTAAAAAGGATTTTATTCTCCGCCATTTAGCTGGTTTCCAGCCCTTAAAAAGCTATGAGTCTGTAGATAAAAGCGAATATCTATATGTCCTATTCCGCAAAACCGGCAAACGAAAAAAGACTTTATGTAAAATCTTTCTGCAATATATTCTTTGCAGAAGAAAAGCTAGTCTCACCATACTTTTTGGTAGTGTCAAGGAATTTTCGCAAAAAGGTTTGCAGACTCTGATGTGAGTGAAGTCAGCCAGCAATGGAGGCGTCCTCAAGG
>CAJFPJ010000070.1 GCA_904399395.1 uncultured Clostridia bacterium
AGTTCCTTTACAGTATCGGTGAGATTTCGGGAGAAGATATTTTTATCGATGGAACAAAGATCGAAGTCTACGCGAATAAATACACTTAAGAGGAGCATTCTCGCAGCCACAGAAGAATGCCTCTTATCTGCCATGGCATTAATAAAGCCATCTGTTGTGCGATATTTGTGAACGAAATATGGGCTGAGAGCATGATTTCTCAGCCCACATTTTACTTTGTCAACAGGTCCAAAAGCAAAAACAAACGAATTATCAGGCTGTTTTTATAAAATGAACATCAAAAGAGGGGCATGTCGCATGAGGAAATAAATTCCTCATGCGACAGCCCTATTTCAATATTTTCCATATTAACGGATATGAGCTATCTTTTCTCCGAAACACCCGCGAAATCACCAAAAAAGCAGCGTTTTTTTCTCTTGCACCTCCCTTGACTTTTCTTTTCACAGTATGATAAAGTTGTACTATAATGTTAAGAAATAGAAATTAAGTTAATATATTTCTTAACTTAACTAGAGATAATTTCCGGGCCTCGCCCGGCAATACAAGCAAAGGAGGAAACACTTCATGAAGCAGGCAAAAATGCATATTGAAAAAAATTTCAAGTTGGCCGAAGTGGATAAGCGCATCTACAGCTCCTTTTTGGAGCATCTGGGCCGTGCCATTTATACCGGCATCTATGAGCCCGGCCACCCCGCAGCAGACGAGAACGGTTTCCGCAGGGACGTTCTGGAGCTGATCCGTGAGCTGAACGTTTCTCATGTCCGTTACCCCGGCGGCAACTTCCTTTCCGGTTACAGCTGGAAAGACGGCGTAGGCCCTAAGGAGGATCGTCCCCGCCGTCTGGATCTGGCATGGCACACCATCGAAAGCAATCAGTTCGGCATCGATGAATTCGTGGATTGGTCCAAGAAATCCGGCACCGAGATCATGGGTGCTGTGAACATGGGCACCGGCACCCCGAAAGAGGCCGGCGAGCTGCTGGAATACTGCAACTATCCCGGAGGCACCTACTGGAGTGATCTGCGCGCCAAAAACGGCCATAAGGATCCTCACAATATCAAGCTCTGGTGCATCGGAAACGAGATGGACGGCTCCTGGCAGATCTGCCATCTGGATGCAGACGATTACGGCAAAAAGGCTCTGGAGACCGCTAAAATCATGAAGTGGATCGATCCCGAGGTGGAACTTGTGGTCTGCGGCAGCGCCACCACTCTGCAAGAAACCTTCCCGGAGTGGGATCGCAAGGTTCTGGAATACACCTATGAAAAGGCTGATTACCTCTCTCTGCACCGCTACTATGAAAACGAAGGAAGCGATTTCGATTTCCTGGCTTCTTTCGTGGATATGGACCGCTTCATCAACACCATTGCCGGCACTGCCGACTATGTAAAGGCTCTGAAGCGCAGCGACAAGACCATGTACCTCTCCTTCGACGAGTGGAATGTCTGGTATCAGCACAACCAGAAGGAACACGACTGGATGGAAGCTCCCGAGATTCTGGAGGACCGGTATTCCCTTTTGGACGCTCTGGTATTCTCCGGCATGGGCATGACTCTTATCAACCATGCGGATAGGGTTAAGATCGCCTGCCTGGCTCAGCTTGTAAACGTAATCGCTCCTATCTTCACAGAAAAGAACGGCCGCGTAATGAAGCAGACGATTTTCTATCCCTTCCAGTATCTTTCCACCTACGGCCGCGGTATGGCGCTGAAGCCCGTAGTAGTGGCCCCCACTGCTGAAAGCCGCTATGGAGAGACACCTCTGCTCCACTCCAGCGTAGTGTTTGACGAAGAGAAAAAGCAGGTAAATGTGTTCTGCCTGAATCTCTCTGATGACGAGATGGAATTGGATCTGGATATGCGCTCCTTCGGCAAGCTCTCCATGATTGAGCACCTGGAGCTTTCCGGCCCCGATCTCAACGCCGTGAACACCTTTGATCAGCCGGATACAGTAACCATGAAGGCTGTGGAAAATCTTTCCGGTTCCTTTGAGGCCTGCAAGATGGTTCTGCCCAAGTATTCCTGGCATGTGCTCCGCTTCCAGTGCGAGGAATAAGCTTTTCGGGCTTATCGATTTAAGCTTCCTTTAGGCAGATAACATGAATCTATACAGGCAAAAGCCGCATAAACGGCTTTTGCCTGTTTTCTCATCGGTAGGTAGGGGCTTTCTTCCCAAAAGCCCCCGCGGAAAACGAGGTGAAACATGAGAGAACTTCTCAATACGGAAGAAACCGTCCGTTTCTGCAAGGCCCTCAGCTCTCCCCTGCGGGTGGAGATGCTCCAGTATATCCTGGCCCACGAGGAGACCAGCCCCAACGACCTGGCCGAGGCCTTCGGCGTCAGCCGGGCAGCCGTTACCCAGAATCTGCGGCTCCTCACGGAAGCAGGTCTGGTGAGCCTCTGCTCCTATAACAGCCGGGCCAGCCAGAAAAAGACCTGCTTCCTGCGGGACAACAAATTTGTCATCACCCTGGGGGAACGCTTCGGGGCGGACACCGTCTATCAGGCGGAGATCCCCATCGGCCAGTATACGGATTACCGCGTCTTTCCCACCTGCGGCATCGCCACCCCGGAATTCCTCATCGGCAAGCTGGACGATCCCCGCTATTTCGATTCCCCCCAGCGGACGGAGGCCGGGATCCTCTGGCTGATGAAGGGCTATGTGGAATACAGGCTCCCCAATTACCTGAAGGAAAATCAGAGGCCCACGGAGCTGCAGATTTCCCTGGAGCTTTCCTCTGAGGCCCCGGGCGTTTCCTCCAACTGGCCCAGCGATATTTCCTTCTGGCTCAACGATATCCTTCTCTGCAGCTGGACCAGCCCCGGTGATTTCGGCGAAAAGAGGGGCATCTTCGCCCCGGACTGGTGGAGCTCCGGCTGGAACCAGTACGGCCTGCTGAAGCTCCTCACCGTCAGCGGGGAAGGCACCTTCATGGACGGCCACAAAATGAGCGACCTCACCATCCACGATCTTTCCCTTTCCTATAAAAGCGAGATGCGTTTCCGCATCGGCGTGCCGGATACAGCCAAAAATATAGGCGGTATGACTATTTTCGGGAAGGGCTTTGGCAATTACGACCAGAATATACGCATGCGGCTCATTTTTGAGACGCTCCAGGAAGAAGAATCGCATTAGTGCGCACTAAAACGGCCGCCCGTACAAAGGATGTACGGGCGGCATTTGTTTATAAATAAACGGCTCTTTTAATAGGATCCAAATAAATTTTAAACACATAGTTTTTAATTAAAATATCAAAAAAACATTGTAAAGAAAAGTTGTATATTAAACGCCTCCCTCCCTGAAAAGTATATATTAAGAGAAGCTGAGGGGCAAGAGTCAGAGGTGTCGAGCTGCCTACTTTTTCCCTTATGCCTGGATTTGAAGTATATACGTTATAATAATACACAATTTTAATAATTATTTAAATATAATTATTGAAATATAAGTATGATAATGGTATAGTATAAGAAAGAGATTTAATATAAATAATGGAACCAATAAAACTACTGAGTTTAAGATTGGTCGTGTGGTTTCCAACGGGAGGGTAAGTTATATGCGCTGGAAGCATCGAAAATATCCGGTAGTCTTATGCATTGTATGTATTTCATTGCTTGCTCTTGCTGTAATCGTATTCTATTGTGTTTTCCCATATATCTCAGGTTCTGTCACTTCTGTTTCTGAAACAGGTGGGGTTTCGCCTCCTACTCATATTGATGTGATAAGTCGTCGTCTTTCTGTTTTAGAGCGTATAGGCAATTTAATGTCTGGGCCCGTGGGCGCAGGAATTAGCATACTTATATGTGTGTTGGCGTTGAGCTTTATCTACTTCAGACAGCATTCAAGAAAGGATGAGTAAAAATGAAAAAGTAGAATCTCAAATCAGAGTGATTTTCTATGCAATGAGTAGAGTCCCCGCGTAAAAAGGAAAGGAGCAAAAGAAATGAAAATTAGGAAAGTGTTTGTTAGCTTGTTTTTAGCAATTTTTGTTTTAATTCTTTCGGTTTTTACAGTCTCGGCGGAATCTGTTTCTGCGCTAACTGATAAGGTTAAAGCGTTAGGAGAAAAATATGGTTTTGAAGTTGTTGTTTCAGAAGTATTGCCTCATACCCGTGGGGGATTGTCGGAAGAGGAAATAAATGATGAATTGAAAATTTTAGAGGAGAAACTTATTGCCGGAAGAGAGGCCTTACAGAAGAATCATCAAATGGCAGATGCGTATAACAGAAAAATTATTGAAGATGGAAGATTCTTGATAGCTCCTCCTATTGCTTCTGAGACTCTTGCAGCAAAAACCACACATACTGTGTATAGATATCAGACGATTGGTTCCGTATACCCTAATGCAACTACAATTCGCTGTTTTATAACTGCTGATATAAATTGGAGCACATATCGCAATCGGTATTTTTGGGGAACCGTGAGAGACAAAGAAAGTAGTTTATATTCTGGCAAAGGGGAGAATTGGGAAGAAACGGATAGTCAGGTGACGGTACTTGATGGTGGAAGGACACTTAAGGTAGAATTTTGGGGTGATCTTGAGGAAAAGTATGAAATAGGCGGTGTAGAATATACATTTACAAGTAAAAATTGGCGCATATGGTATGAAGCTGCTTGTCCTGCTGAATAGTTTTTTATGGTTGCGTAGAATACTGCTTTTGTAGATTGAGCTTAACACACAACGGCCGCCCGTACATCCTTTGTACGGGCGGCTAGATTTTTATTTCATCCCACCGCCTCAGCGGAGGATGCGCTTTGGGCTTCCTCCGGAAGGTCAGGGAAAGTGCCTCCCTCAACCTCTGTGAAACCTCCTGTAATTTTGCATTCCTCTATAGTCACGCTGTTTTCCGCGCCGTCGATGGAGGAAAAGGTCTTCTGCAGAATTTCTGCTCCATCGATCTCCACACGAGTCAGAAGTCCCGTATCCTTTTCGATCCAGCAGTATCCTCTCACTGCGTCGCCGTCTTCTCTATTGGAGAGGCTCTCCACCAGAAGGCCTGCAAGTCCGCTGCCGGAGGCATCCATTCCCGAGGCGGAAACCACGGTTTCCACAACATTCCGAAGGGCTTCACCCGAGAAGGTTATTTCCAGTTTATGACAGAGGATGCCGTCCAGCTCTTCTTCGCGCAAATAGCTCTGGGATTTTGCCTGAGAAAGGAGCTTGAGAAGCTCCACCTGTTCCTTAGAATCGGTATTTATCTCCTGCAAAGAAGATTTTGTCCATACATCATCGGAAGCGGTATACAAAAGATATTCCCCGTCCCCTTTTATCATATAGCTCTCCAGGGTTCCGGGAATCCCTCCTGCGTTGGAAACGGACACCGTATACAAGCCAAAGGGCTCTTTGCGGTAAACGGTATCACTTCGCAGCGAATACGACTGCCCGCCTGCGGCTCCTGACTCTGTTCCTTCCCCCGGGGTTTCTGTTTCTGCCTCTCCGTTTGTCAAAGCGGCCGTCCCGCTGGGGGAAAAAGAAAAGTTGCTCTCATACCAAGAGGTGCTGCCAGCGGAATCTTCCGCTTTGGCATAAGCCTCCCGAAAAATGGCGCCGGCATCCGGCTGCCCCCCCTGCCCTCCTTGGCATCCGGCAAATAGAAGACCGGGCAGAAGCACCATAGGTATAAGCATTAAAAATGCCCTCTGCTTCCATTTCTGCACTCCTGCGCCGATTTTCCGCCATTTGATTTTTCTCATTTCCGCATCATCCTTTTCCCTTATTCGCACCAATATGTTTCCTCTTTCCACCCCGACCAGTAAGACCGATGTTATGTAACCTCGTTCTATATGTGCATAGTATACCGGATTCTCCCGCTTCCTGCAAGCGCTTCACGGCCCCATAGATAGACAGCATCCTTTACCACCGCAGATGCCGGGAGTTTAAGAAAAATTTGTAAAGATTCCCCTAAGCTTGACACAAACTGCCGAAAAAGGGTAGAATAAACATATATATCCGGTAAATGAAGAGATAATTTCTTTCAGGCCGGAATAGTTCCGTGGCACGACCACGGCTGGAGGGAGATTCAATATCCATGAGCAAACGAAAAGAGGCTGCCATGAAAATGGCTTCCCTTTCTATTTATAGAGGGATCCTGAAGCGCACTGTCCCTGCCGCCTTTTACCGGCTGCTGCGGGCGGAAGGCGAAGAAGAGTTTTTGAAGGCTTGGGGCAATTTTTTTGCTGTCCTTTGTGAGAGGGGGCTCAGCGAAAGCTTTGCAGACTGCCTCACCGGCACAGCACTGTTTGATGAAAATGCATTTTCGCTGGCCGCTGCGGGAGGCGCCCAGGAATTTCCCCCCGCTCTGCTGAAGGGCGTGGAACGGGATCTGCGCATTATTTTAGAGCTTTCCGCTCTCACCCCTGAGGACTTGCTGTATGATTCCCCCATCGACAATCCCGAAACCCTGCATCTCCCGGCCTGGGGAACAGGGAACCCGGTGAAGGCTTTGCAGGGAGCTCTGAAAGACTGCATAGCCTCTATGGCCAACTATTACAGGGAAAACGGATGCGGTATGTACGCCCGTTACAGAGCTTTTATTTGGAGGGATTCCTCTATCCAGCCGGTGGCGTTCCCGGATAAAACACGGCTTTCTGATCTCAAGGGCTATGAACTGCAGCGCCAGATGGCCATTGATAATACCCTGGCCTTTCTGGAAGGTCTTCCCGCCAATAACTGCCTTCTTTATGGGGACAGGGGAACGGGCAAGTCATCCACTGTCAAGGCTATGCTCAACGAGTTCTATCCTCGGGGATTGCGGGTGATTGAAATGCCCAAGGAATCCCTGATGGATTTTCCAAAACTAGTGGATCAAATCGCTGCCATCCCCATGAAATTCATTATTTTTATCGATGATCTCTCCTTCTCTAAAGAAACGGATACATATGCGGCCTTGAAGGCTGTCCTTGAGGGGGGCTTGGCTGTCCGTCCGGAAAATTCCCTGATTTACGCCACATCAAACCGGAGGCACCTAATCCGGGAAACCTTCTCAGACAGGGAAGGCGACGAGGTCCATCGGGGGGACACCATTCAGGAAACCCTTTCATTGGCGGACCGCTTTGGCCTTTCCATCAATTTCATGCTTCCCGACAAGGCCCGGTATCTGGAGATCGTTCGGGAGCTGGCCCGATACAGAGAGCTTGAGGAGCGCGTACCCATGGAGGAATTGGAAGCTGCGGCGGAACGCTGGGCCACCACACGAGGCGGCCGTTCCCCCCGCTGTGCCAGGCAGTTTATCGACGATGCAGAGGCCAGAATCAAACGCGGCATGCCTCTGGAGTGATTTGGAATAGGAGCTTCGCTATGATACCGATGAATATGAGCATACAAAGAAGGGCGCATGCAAAAGTAGGCCCTCAGCGGAAGACATCCTCTCTAAAAAAGGGGGTATGTTTGCTTTTGTGTCTTATCATGACTATTTCGGCTATGACCGCTTGCAGCGGAAACAATGATGTGACCTCTGGAGCAGGAGCAACAGATTTTCCTGTGACCATCAACGGAGTAACCATCTCCGCAGAGCCCCAGGGAGTGGCGGTGCTTTCCCCTAATCTGGCTGAAATTGTGCTTGCCCTTGGCTACGAAACCAAACTCAAGGCCCGCTGCGCAGAATGCACCACCGAAGATCTGAGCCCTCTTCCCGCAGTGGACGCCGGCGACCCGGAGGGGATTAAGGCTACCGGTGCGACTCTTGTTTTAGCAGATGAAAACCTTTCTGAGGAGCAGAAAGCCGCTCTGGAAAGCGCAGGCCTTACGGTGCTTGTGATTTCTTCTGCCAGCGACAGAGAGGATCTCCAGCGTCTCTATTCCCAGGTAGGCGCAGCGCTGATGGGCGGTTCCACCGGCTATGGAAAGGGGGAGAAGGTAGCGGAAAACGTGCTCATTACATTGGATGACATTGAGCGCGTTATCCCCTCTTCCGATACGCCTGTGACCGCCTGCTATCTGACGAATCTAGAAGGAGGCGCCGTTACAGGAGACAGCATGCAGGGGCGTATATTTGAATCCGCAGGCCTGGTGAATATAGCCACGGATTCTAAGGAAGGTAAAATTTCTGATGAAAGCCTGAAGGCCTCTGATCCGATGTATATTTTCTGCATCACCGGCCTGAAGGAAGCCCTTATGGAAACGGAAAAGTTTAAGGATCTCACCGCTGTGAAAGAAGGGCGGGTATACGAAATGCCCTATTCCTATATTGCATATCAGGGAAGAGGCATGATCCGGGCAGCCACCTTTATGGCCGGAACCGCCTATCCCGAGCTTTTGGAAAGCGATACTCTTTCCTCTGTTCCCTCTTCCTCCTCTTCCACTGTCAGCGGCAGCGGAGATCCCGGCGATTATTCCACCCTGAAAAGCGGGGACTCAGGCGATGCTGTAACCCGCCTGCAGGAACGCTTGGCTGATCTAGGGTATTTCTATGTGAATCCCACAGGCAATTATCTGGATGTGACTGTCCAGTGTGTGAAGGATTTTCAGCTTCTCAATGGCATGGCTGCCACCGGCATTGCGGATCCCGAAACACAAGCACTCCTATTCTCCGATGAGGCCATCCCGAGAAACACCGAATCCTCCCAGAGTTAATTTTCAAGCCTTCTTTGAATGGCAGCGCAGAAAAGATGTATAGCTCTGCATCTGGTCTGTATGGCTTCAACTAAAGCCACGAAAATCCACAAGAGGAGGGATCTATGCGGTATTCTCTCCTGCTGCATCGCAAGCATCACAAAAAATGGATACATTTAGAAAAGGCCTGCCCGTAATCCTTTTAAGGATGCCGGGCAGGCCTTTCTGCTCTTGTTGGTCCATGATCAACATATGGTTTCAGGAGCCTAATATTTTGCGAAAATTGGGGAAAATCCATGCACAAACATACACATCAGAATATGCTTCCCACCGCCGTGATATGGCTCCGCAAATCCTCTCTATACAGAGGATCCTTGGGATCCAGGCTGTTAATCGTAACGCCGTGGGTCCCCATGTGGCCGGTGGAGTGAATAAACCGGTTCCCACCTATATACATGGCCACATGCCCCGGGAAGAACAGAAGATCCCCCTTTTTGATCTCCGAAAGAGAGATTTCATGCATAGGAAAGCCCTCTTTGATGGCCGCATCCCTATAGATTATTACGCCGTTCAAAAGGTACGCCATAGAACAAAGGCCGCTGCAGTCGATACCCTCCGGGGTTTTCCCTCCCCAGCGGTACTGGGTTCCCTCATAGAGCATGGCCGTTTTCACCAGTGCCTCCCTGAAGGCTTCCTCTCCGGCAGGGGTTTGTTCTGTGACATATTTACCCAAAAACTCGTCGGGAGTAAAGCCCTCCCGGCCGTCCGGCAGAAGAACTTTTCTCCATCCCTCCTCCGGTTCTCCCAGAGGAGCCAGCAGCCCTCCTCTCCATACAGTCTGCAGTATGGCTCCCTGCACCTTGGGTTCCTTCAGCACATCCGCACACCGGAACCACACTGTCTTTTTCGGCAACGTCTCCCACCGGCGGACACAGGCAGGATCTTTCAGGAGGCAGCTCTCGTGCATCCAGCCCTCGTATCTGTAAGGGGTGCGGATATAGTTCCACTCCCCCTGCTGTTCCAACACTTCCACAACCATGCCGCAGAGGGCTTCATCTGTGAGGGACTCGGCATGAAGGGGGGATTCCACCAAGGGAGCGATCGAGCGAATTATCAATGCTTTATCTTTCATAACCACCGGATTCCTTTCTCTGCATAGCGGGTCACCTGCTATTTAAAAAGGGAATGCAGCCTTTTTTATTTTACTAACAGCAGCTCCCGCAGGGCCATAGAAACAGTATACGTCTGTCTTTTATCTTTCGAATTTTTATTCTTTCTTTAGGGCAGCAATGATCGGGAAAATTCTTTTCCTCCGTGAACACTACCAGTCTGTGGAAAACAAAATGTTCTCCCACTGGCTTTTCAGAAGATATCAACCCAATAAAGTCAGAGTTCCCCTATCCGCATCCATCTCCACCTCAATTCCAAGAGGCAAGCTCATGGTGGGAAGGGTATGCCCGCAGGCTAAATTTCTCAAGATAGGGATATCATGTGGCAAAAGCTCTGTGAAAACTTCCTCAAGTGAGAGGGCGCCGTCCTCATCCTCAGAGCTGCAATTTGTCCACCAACCTAACAACAGACCGGCACATTCCCGGAATTTCCCCGCATTTTTCAGCTGCGTCAGCATCCGATCTATGCGGTAAGGCGTTTCGTCCACATCCTCTAGGAATAAAATCCGCCCTCTGACATCAATCTCCCAGGGTGTTCCCAAAGAGGAGGATACAAGGGAGAGGTTACCGCCCGTTAGAATGCCTCTGGCCTTCCCGGAGGAAAAGCCCTGAAGTTCCACACCGGGCGGATTTTCCACCGGACCGGCAGAAGTTCCAAACAATGTTGAGCGGAAAGAATCCAAAGTGTAACTATCCAGACTTCCGGAAAGCGCTTTATACAACTCCGTAGAGGGCATGGGAGTATGATAGGTGACAAAGCCGCAAAGCTGGTTGAAAACCGTATGCAGGGCTGTAACATCGCTGTAGCCCGCAAAAAATTTGGGATGCTCCCGAATGCCCCGGTAATCCAACCGATTCAGAAAACGCTGTGCTCCATATCCTCCTCGGATACACAAAATTCCGTCTATAGAAGGATCCAGAAAGGCTCGATTTACGTCCCCGGCACGAAGGGCATCGTCCCCTGCCAGATACCCGTGCCGGGCCCGGCAGCTTTCATACACGACCGGTTCCAGCCCCAAAGAACGGACAACTTCTGCCGCAGGGAAAAGTTTATCCTCCGGAACCGGGCCTGAAGGCGCTATGAGGGCCACTCGGGCCCCTGGAAACAGAGGTTTCACAGGCCTGGGAGGCGGCAAAACCTCTTCATGGGAAAAAGATCCCGCTGTATGCTGGAAATATGATTGTATAGGATGCATATGGTTCCTTTCTGCGGTATAACCGCTGAACACTGCAGAGGCCGCAGGATAAGGAGGCAAATTTCTCTCTTTTTCTCCCAGAAAAATCCCATTACCAAGTTTGGCTCATCCTCTCCGTCAAAGCCAAAACCAGCCTCTATTTTAAAATTCAGAGCTGTAATGTATATGTTGCAGACAAGTGCCCCATGTCTTTTTATATTCCTAAATAAGCTGGCCCAAAAGCCTTATGGGTGGGCGGCTGGGATTGCTGCAGGCAGGCCCAGCCCAAAATACAGAAACCGCCGCTGCGGAGTACGTCCGTCAGCGGCGGCGTCATATTTTTATCCATTTATAAGGCCTGCAGAAAACAGAGGAAAAGTAGCACAATATTGGAGCACAAATTTCCCTCTGGACTTCCCCACATGCGCCTTCCGCCCGCCTACTGCGTCTGTTTTAGCTGTTCCATCTGAGAAAGTTGCCGGCGGTATTTCTGCAGCTCCGGCTCGTTGGCCAGAATGAAATGGCCGGGTTCAATCTCCGTCCAGCTGGGAGGATTTTCCTCATACCGGTGGATGGAGGGGTCGTATACCAGAAGCTTTTTCTTCTTTTCCGTCACAGGATCCGGCAAGGGAATGGCAGAAAGCAGCGCCTGTGTATAAGGATGCAAGGGCGCTTCAAAGAGCCGCTCCGTATTACAGAGCTCCACCAGCCTTCCCTTATGGATGACCGCAATCCGGTCTGTAATAAACCGCATAACGGAAAGATCGTGAGCAATAAAGAGATACGTGAGCCCTCTTTCCTTCTGCAGGCGAGAAAGAAGATTCAGCACCTGCGCTCGGATAGAAACATCCAGGGCGGAGATGGGCTCGTCTGCAATGATAAATTCCGGTTGCATAATAAGAGCCCGCGCGATACCGATCCTCTGGCGTTGGCCGCCGGAAAACTCATGGGGAAAGCGGCTGGAAAACTCGGGAAGAAGACCTACATCAGAAAGAGCCTGCTCCACCGCCTTCTTTCTCTCTTCCTCAGAGGGCCTGTGCTCGCTGCTATAAAGCCCCTCGGAAACAATATAATCCACCTTGGCCCGCTCGTTCAAAGAAGCCATGGGATCCTGGAAGATCATCTGGATCTGCCTGGTGAGAGCCTTATCCTTTTTTCTGGAGATCCTGCCGCTAATACGTTCACCTTTATAAAGAATCTCTCCTCCAGAAACGGGGTTAATGCGAATAATGGCCCTGCCAATGGTGGTTTTTCCCGAACCGGATTCTCCCACCAAGCCGAAGGTCTCCCCCTTATAAATATCAAAGGAAACATTATTCACAGCCCGAAATTTATGAGAACGGGTGCCAAAGGTCACATCCAGATTTTTTACCTGTAGCAGAAGCTCTTTTTCCTTATTCATCCGAAGCACCTCCCGCCGCAAGTTTCACAAATTCCGGATTGAGCAGAGGCTTAAGGCCCCGAATATTGCGGATGGATTCCGGAGGTTCCACCTTTGGAGCTCTGGGATCCAACAGCCACGTCCTGGCCTTATGGGTGGGGCTCACCTCAAAGTAGGGCGGACGTTCTGCAAAATCGATATTCAAAGCCTGGGGGTTCCGGGGCGCAAATGCATCCCCTTCCACCTGATGGAACAGGTTCGGAGGCGTCCCCTTGATAGAGAAAAGCTCCTGCCCTTTTACACCCAACTGAGGCAGGCTGGAAAGCAGCGCCCAAGTATAGGGGTGCTGCGGATTGTAGAAAACCTCTTCACAAGTTCCGATCTCCACAATATCGCCCGCATACATAACGGCTATCCGATCAGCAACATTGGCCACCACGCCCAAATCATGGGTAATATAGATGGTGGTCAGATCGTATTTTTCCTTCAGATTCTTCAGAAGATGCAGGATCTGGGCCTGGATGGTAACATCCAGAGCTGTAGTGGGCTCATCGCAGATCAGGATCTTGGGGTTGCAGGCTACAGCGATGGCGATAACCACCCTTTGCCGCATACCGCCGGAAAATTCATGGGGATACTGAGAAAAACGCTTTTCCGGATCCGGAATACCCACATCCCGCAAAATTTCCACCGCGGCATCCTTCATTTTGCTTTTCGGCATGTTCCCGTGAAGCTTCAGAGCTTCGCAGATCTGCTTTCCCACTGTTTTCAGCGGATTCAGGCTGGTCATAGGATCCTGCAGCACCATTGCGATCTCTCCGCCTCGGATCTTCCTCCACTCTTTATCCTTAGTGTATTCCGCCAGATTTTTTCCGTCATATTCGATACGGCCGGCTGAAACATAACCATTGGAATCCAAAAGCCCCATAAAGGACTTTACAAAAACGGATTTTCCCGAGCCGGATTCTCCCACAATCGCCAAGCTTTCGCTTTTATGAAGATCCAGGGAAACGCCCCGGATGGCATGAAGGATCTTCCCCCGCAGATTGAATTTTACTTCCAAATCCTTAACAGACAGGATCACTTCCTGTTTCGTATCCATCGCGTTCCCTCCTTATCTGTGATTTTTCGGATCCGCTGCATCTGCAAAGGCGTTCCCCACAATATAGAACGAAATAGTGACGATGGAAAGCACCACCGTGGGGAATATAAGCTGATAGCGGAGAGCCGGATCCATCATAAGCTTGCGGCCTTCGTTGATCAAATTGCCCAAAGAGGGTGTGTAAGTGGGAACGCCAAGGCCGATATATGTAATGAACACTTCATTGGAAATAGCCGAAGGAATCGTAAGGGCTATGCGCAGCATGATAACAGAAACCAGATAGGGCAGAAGGTTCCGGAAAATGATCCGGAAGGTGGAGGTTCCCAAACAGCGGGAAGCCAGGTTGTAGTCCCTATCCCGGATAATGATGATCTGGTTGCGCACAAACCGGGCCATCTGCAGCCAGCTCGTAAGACACATGGCAAAAATCAAGGTGGAAATGCTGGGCCGCATAATATAAGAAATCAGAATTAAAAGAATCGTTTGGGGAATATTGTCAAACACATTGTAAAGCTCTGTAAAAAGGAAATCCAGCTTGCGCACATATCCCCAGAGAACGCCAACCAGAATTCCCAGCACGATCTCCACGCCAGCCACTGCAAAGCCTATGAAAAGGGAAGTGCGTGTAGCGCTCCAGATACGGCTCCACATATCACGGCCGATGGAATCCGTTCCGAACCAGAACTCTCCGTTGGGAGAAAGGTTCGAAAGCCGCTGCCCATTGGCATCCTCATAAATCAGAAGGGGATCCTTCTGATTGGGCAAGATCGGCTGAATAAAGGTGAACAAAAGCAGAATAACCACCACAAACACAAAGAACACAGCCACTTTGTTCTTTTTGAAGGCCTGGAATGTGCTGCGCCAGTAGGAATAGTTGGAGTATCCTCCCCGCTCTGCATCCGCCGCGTCATGATGGGCGAAGGCAAAGGCCTCTTCGGGGGAGAAGGAGGCTTTCATATGCGCTTCCATGCTATCCTGCAGAATTTTGGTTTTCTTGTTCCGGTATGCCATGTCTCAGCGCGCCTCCTCTTTCTTGCCCAGCTTGATGCGTGGATCCGCAATGCTCATAAGAATATCGCCCAGGATCAGGGCCACTATGCTGATAACGGAATAAATCAGCACCAACGCCTGCACCATAGTGTTATCCTGGCGCTGAATGACGTTCACAAGAAGGCCGCCCATGCCGGGGATGCTATAAAGGCTTTCCACATAAATGGAGCCCATCATAGTAAACAGGATGGAACCCGGCAGATACTGAATCATGGGCACAAAGGCGTTTCGGAACACATGGCGGAACATGATTCCCGAGCTGCTCACCCCTTTGGCCCTCGCAAGCTGCACGTAATCCTTGTTGATTTCATCCGTCATATACCGGCGCAGCCACATGGCATAATAGGCGATATTACCCAGGGCTAGAGAGACCACGGGAAGGATCCAGGTAGCATAATTATTTTTATTGAAAAGCGTGGGAATACCGAAAAGATCCGTACCGTAAAGTTGGATGAACAAATAATACACCGCAGCCGGCACAGCTTGGATAACAACGATGAAGATGGTTCCCAGCTTTTCCCAGATGGTGGCAAAAAACATTCCCACAGCGTCCATACATTTGCCCAGCGCCGTCTTTTTTGCGAGAGAAGGCACACCCTTTTTCTGCTTCACTAGAGAAGCGAGAGCCATTCCCACGCCCAGAGGAATTCCCACCACAAGGCTCAGCCCCACAGAGAGAAGACCCAATTCAATAGAAATAGGTGCCTTTTCCGCAATGATCTGCGTGATCGGCACATTCACACGGTAAATAAGCGATGTCCCCAAGTCTCCCTGGAAAACGCCGCTGATAAAGTTCCACAGCTGCACAGGAAGAGGATCCAAAAGGCCCATACTGGTCAGACTGGCCTGGATCTGCCCCGGGCTCAGTTTATCATAGTTTGGAAAATACCCTTCTATGGGCATCAGCCGCAGCAACGAGAATATGATGGTGATGACGATTGCCAATGTAACCAGCGACCGCAGCAGACGCTTGGCAATATATTTTAGCATAGCACCGGCTCCTTTTCGATAGTATCGCCCCCTTGGGGGCCTGCAGATTCGAGATCCGCATCCGTCTTTTCCCTGAAGAACGGACCACCTGCCCTTTCCTTTCCGCTGGGGCACAGAGTTTACGAGCCCATACGAATACATTTGTGAATTGCTGCAGCACCTTTTTCATTCGTGTGGGTTCGTAAACCTTGTGCTGCCTGCGCCGCACGGCGGCTTTCAGGATTTCTCCCGCCAAAAAATGCGGGATTCGTTTGAAAACGGGAATGGGGCGGAGACCTTCTCCGCCCTTCTTCCCGCCAGAACATCCGGTACTTATTCTTCTGCCAAAGCCTTTTCTCTTCCGGCCTGCCATTCCTCATAAGCCTTGTTGTATTCTTCCTCGCTCATGGATTTTTCCATCAGCTTTTTGCCCTTATAGCGGTGAACAGCAATGCCATAAGGCGCATACTGGCCATCAAAGGGATTCAGAGTGGAAGCAATGTAGTTGCCGCCATCCAGAGAATAGGGAACTACGATGGCATGATCCAGAAGCATGGCCTCCGCCTCGGCAAAGAGAGTGTAACGTTTTTCTACATCCGAAACCTCATTTTTGGCCTCATCGATCTTGGCGTAGTATTCCTCCAAAATAGCCTGAGTGGAGCTGTCTTCACTCTTATCCACAAAATTGTAACTGTTGTCTGTCTCGAAAGGAACCGTCCAAGTTTCAGGATCCTCGTAATCGCAGCCCCAGTTGCACTTCATCAGAGCATACTTGCCACTGCGGCGTACGGCGCCCAAGAAGTCTGTGGAGGGGCCTGCCTCACAGATTACATCGATAAAATCGCTTCCCAAAACTTCTTCCAGCTGCTGCTCCACAACGGTGCATTCCTTATCCCAGTCTGTAACCTGGGGGTTATAGGTAAAGAGCACCTTGATGGGGAAGGTAGCCCCAGCCGCTTCCAATTCTTTCTTTGCGGCATCCTTATACTCCTTGGCCTTCGCTTCATCATAAGAATCCCCTTCGGTGTATGCCTTGAGGGGTTCCAGCATTGTATAATCCGTGCCGTTTACAGAGCAGAAGTCTGGAGGCGTAATGGTATTAATCACCATAGAGTCCGCATTCATGGGGTTAGAAACCTTCTTGGCTTCCACACGATTCAGCGCAGCCATGACCGCCTTGCGGAAATTCTCATTATTTACGGCAATCTTCCAATTTTCCGGCTCATAAGCAGCATCAAACTTGGGATCAAAGTTAAAAGCAAAGAAATAGGAATAGGAAGCATCCGCACGGGTGGGATGAACCAAATCCTTCGTAGTGCTGTCGTTCATCCAGCTATCTAGAATCTGGGAGCCGATGGTGGCTTCGTCCGTTTCACCGCGCTTGAACATCTCGGGGGCCAGCGTAGTAGCCTCTGCATTGTAGGTGCCCACGATCTGCTCGATGTATACCTTATCCTTATCCCAGTAAAGAGGGTTCTTGGTGAGAACACGCTGGGTCTGGGGAGAAAGCTCGCTCAGATAATATGCTCCGCAGTAAAGGAGTTTCGTGTTGTCGGTGCCAAACAGATCGCCGCATTCCGTGAGGAAGGGCTCGTATACCGGCAGATAGCACCCATAGGAAAGAACTGTCAGGAAATAAGGAGTGGGTTTTTCCAGCGTATACTGAAGGGTATGCTCATCCACAGCCTTAACGCCCACATCCTCAAATTTAACCTCTTCTACCTTTTCAATGGGATTCCCCTCCTCGTCGGTGGTCTTCTTCCCGTTATCGCTCACCACGAGATAGGTGGTGTATGCCAGGTATTCAGAAGCGTTTTTGACGATTCCCTCATACATATAGTTGGTGCTTGACTCATTTTTCGCATCCAACGCATATTTAGCGGCAGCCACAAAGTCGTTTGCCGTGACATCCGCCACCTCGGCGCCCGTATTATCCACCCATTTCACATCGTCGCGAAGATGGAATGTCCAGGTGATCTGGTCCTCCGTTTCCCAACTTTCGGCGATGGCAGGCTGAATGCCGCCGAATTCGTCATACTCCACCAGGCAGTCAATAAAATTGGCCGCTTCGCTGAGCTCATTGGTACTACCTGTAACCAGATAGTTCAAGGTCGTTACCTCACCGGAATACAGATACCGGTAGGTATTAGAGCTGTCTCCTGCGTTGTTCCCCTGGCAGGAGGTCATTACTCCCAGCAGCATAACCACACTCAGCAGCAGAGAAAGCACTCTTTTCATGGTGTTCATCCTCTCTATTTGATATATCGATGAATCCCGTCTGCGAAACTCCATTCCTTGATTCCTACAAAAACGCAGCCGGAAAACAAGGTCCCCAAAATATATAAAACGCCCTCCGAGCCGGATTCCGCCTTTTTCCCAAAAACTTTCCGAAAAAGACAGCCATCGAGGTTTGGAAAAGACTTTTTACAAACAGCCAGATTCTTTCAGCCAACTCTTGCTCAGCTTTCAAAAGATGCCGGAATACCTGTGATGCCCAGGCCCGGGGCATCCGTCATAACGATACGGTTCTCGAGGAACTGAGGGCCACCCTCAAACGGGTCCACCTTACAGAGAGAGGGGCCGTCCAGATCCGCGCGGGTAATAATGGATTTGGCGGCCGCCAGATGAGCTCCTGCCGTCACAGCCAGCTTGCTTTCCAACATACAGCCGATCATGCACTCCACCCCAAAGGTCTCTGCAATGGAACAGATTTTCAGTGCTCCCCAGATTCCACCCGTTTTCATCAGCTTGATATTGATTAAATCCGCCGCCCGTTCCCGTATGATAGTTACGGCGTCTTCTGCAGAAAACACGCTTTCATCAGCCAGTATAGGGGTATATACCGCTCCCGTCACCAGTTTCATTCCCATAAGGTCATGGGCGTTCACCGGCTGCTCCACCAAATCGATATCCAAATTTTTATCTTCCATAGCCCGGATAATGCGCACCGCCTCCTTGGCACTCCATCCCTGGTTGGCATCCACCCGCAGGGCAATCTTTGGCCCCACAGCCTTGCGGATTTCTTCTATGCGCTCCACATCCTTGAGGCCTTCCCGGCCCACCTTCACCTTCAGGATGGTATATCCTCTTCTAACAGCGTCAAGACTGTCGCGGACCATTTCCTCCACAGGATTGACGCTGATGGTGATATCCGTTTCAAATTCCCGGCGGCTGCCGCCCAGAAGCCTGTATACAGGCGCCTTATACAGTTTTCCCCACAGATCGTAAAGGGCCATATCCACAGCGGCCTTGGCGCTGGTATTCTTCTGCATGCAGCCGTGCAGCTTTGTCATCACCGCATCCAGATCGGCTATGTCCATCCCCAAAAGGGCGGGGCGGATGAATTCCTCTATAGCGCACCGCACAGAGCCCTTTGTATCCCCTGTAATCACAGCGGTAGGGGGCGCCTCCCCATAGCCTACGTCACCTGTATCCGCTGTAACGCGGACCACTATATCTTCTACATTCTCCACTGTGCGCAAAGCCGTTTTAAACGGAACCGCAAGAGGAACGAATATTTCATCTGTGCGTATATCAACAATTTTCATGGATGACCCTCCGTCTGCGAAACCAGCTTGGCAGCATTCCTTCCCCACACTTTTGCATTCCGGGCGCCCTTCTCTACCGATGGGCTATGCTCTAAGCTGACCCTCCATTTTGCAATTAACTGCTTCCTTAAATTCAAAAATCATTTGCTTTTAGCAAGAATTATATCACTCAATCCTGAATTTGTAAAGAAAGCCAAATCTATATTATGAATTTTTTCAGGCCGAAAGATTCATATATAAGAGATTTCCTCTATCTTTATGGATTCCTATGTATTACGCATTATGCGTCCCTTGAAACCACCGATAGATTCCCAGAGACATATCCTGCATAAATCGCTCAAAAAGAGGCACATCTGTATTGTTGCCGCAAAAGCAAAGGATAAAAGGTGAACTGCCATACACAATTCCCACATCGTGAGTGATGCCATCGTCTTCCCCTGTTTTGTGCGCCACTGGAACACCCATTCCATGGAGGAAAAAGGGGATTTTCCCATTCAGCCTCTGATTTTTCAAAATTTGCAGCATTTCTTTCGATGCTTTGGGAGAGACCAGCTCCCCTTTATACATTTTTTCCAACAAGAATGCCATTTCGCCGGCGGAGATCTGATTTTCCAGCCCCCTGGCGGCCGCCTCCCCGTCAAACAAAAGTCGGTTTACAGTGGTGATGGAAAGCCCTAACGAACGCATTCGGCGGTTGACCGCCTCCATACCGAACCTATGCAACAAAATATTGGTAGCTGTATTATCACTATGGATAATCATAGCAGTATAGAGATCCTCCATGGTGACCCGCAGGCCCTCGTGCATATAGGTAAAGGCGCCGCAGGAAGGAAGCTTGTCCTCTGCCCGAAGAACATATTCCTCATGGGGATCCAAAAAGCCTTCTTCAATACGAAAAAACGCTTCAGTAAGCACAGCCAATTTGATTACGCTGGCGGCACACAGGGATTCCTCCGCCCGGAAGGAAGCTGTACTCCCGGTTTGCAAATCCTTACAGTAAAAGGAAATTCTCCCCGGCAGCCGGGAAGCCGCAGCAGCAGCCTCCTGAGGCGAAATGGCCGCTCCCGCACCACCGCAGATAAGGCTTCTGGAACTATCCCCATACATTCTGCCAAGATTCCCCTTCCATACTATAAAAGGATCCAAACGCGGCCGAAAGCTAATCCCGCCAGACAGAAACCTTTGAAAGCCATTTGGCATCCCGCTTCTGGTATGGTGTTGTCCACCTACTTTCAAACCTCATTCATAGGTTACGATCCTTCTAATAATTGTATATAATATTGATTATAAATGAAATTCTTCCGCCTCACAAGTTGGAATTTTATAAAAATACAGAAAAAATCATTAATTTGCCATAAAAATTTTCCGAGGCTGGAAGAATAGGCATTGCAAAAGTGTAAAACATGCAAAAAAGGGTTTCCGCTCTTCCGAGGGAAACCCTTTTTATGGATGCTCCAGCAGAAATGCGAATGATTTTAGCCTGTTACAGCACTATCATATTCCATCTTTGAAAGAATTGTATCACATCTGCTGGGATTTGACAATGTAATTCCACGAATCGGCACACATTTTTTCCAATGAGCACTTTGCCTCCCAATGAAGCTCTTCCTTGGCCCGAGTGACATCCGCATAGCATTCGGCGATATCACCAGCCCGGCGGGGAGCGATTACATAGGGAACCTTTTTCCCGCTGGCCTTCTCAAAGGCGTGCACAACCTCCAGCACAGAGCTACCATGGCCCGTTCCCAAGTTCCAGGCTCTGGCGCCTTCTATATGCTCCAGTTGTTCAAGAGCTTTCAGATGGCCTGCAGCCAAATCGCATACATGGATATAATCCCGCACGCCGGTGCCGTCCGGAGTGGGATAATCATCTCCGTATACGCTGAGCTTTTCCAGCTGCCCGGCGGCCACCCGCACGATATAAGGCATGAGGTTATTGGGAATTCCTCTGGGATTTTCCCCGATCAGGCCGCTCTCATGCGCTCCCACAGGGTTGAAATACCGCAACAGGGCGATCTTCCAGGTGGGGTCGGCAAAAGCCAGATCCTGCAGGATCTGCTCGATAAAAAACTTAGTGGTTCCATAGGGATTGGTGGTGCCTCCGATGGGCATATCCTCTCTAAAAGGAACCGGGTTATTCATTCCATACACCGTGGCGGAGGAGCTGAACACCAGCTTTTTCACGCCGTATTCCCGCATAAGACGCAGAAGGTTCAACGTTCCTTCCAGATTGTTGTGGTAATATTCCAAGGGTTTTTGAACGCTCTCGCCCACTGCCTTCAGGCCGGCAAAATGAATAACAGCATCCAACTTGTTTTCGTCAAATATTTTCTTGAAGCCGGCGTAATCCAGCATATCGCATTCATAGAAGGGGAAATCTTTGCCTGTAATGTTTTTTATAGCCTCCACAGCTTCCGGGGTGGAATTGCAGAAATTATCCATCACCACAATTTCAACACCTTTTTCCAAAAGCTCCACACAGGTGTGAGAACCGATAAAACCGGCTCCTCCCGTAATCAATACCTTCATTCTCCAATGACCTCCTTTTTCGGGGCGAAGGGCCCCGCCGTCACGATGTAAGCCCGTTTACAGCTTTCTCAGCTGCGGACAATATCCTTTTCCGATTCCCGGTATCTGGCAAATGCCTCCCTGAGTTCCTTGGAGGTTTCTTCCGGGCAGGTGGGGTTGCAGCTTGCCCAGGCGCCCGTTTCACTGGAAGCGTTAAATTTCTGCTTATCCGCGCTGCGCATGGGCGGGAAGAATTCGATATGGAAATGGAAATCCTTTGAATAATCTCCACTGTTCACCGGTGCATTATGCATGCACATCATATAGGGGAAACGGTAGCCGAAGAGGCTGTCCAGCATACCGGCAGTATCCCGGATCGTGAGCCCCAGGCTCTGCCGCTCCTCCTCTGTGAAATCCAGAAGTGTCTGCTTATGGCTGTTTGCAAAAATATACACTCCATAGGGATATTCCGTAAAGAAAGGCAAAAACACCGTGAAATGCTCATTTCGGAAGATAATGCGCCGGCCGTCCTGAAGTTCATGCTCCAGCATATCGCAGAAGAGACATTTTCCGTTTTTCTCATAGTATTCCCTGGCCGAAGCGGTTTCTAACTGAAGTTTTTTGGGAATGACGGAATACCCGTAGATC
This sequence comes from uncultured Clostridia bacterium, assembly GCA_904399395.1. GTDB lineage: Bacteria > Bacillota > Clostridia > Oscillospirales > Acutalibacteraceae > UMGS1264. The sequence goes on from CAJFPJ010000070.1 coordinate 22,099, forward strand.
TGGCCGTGAGGGTGGGGCATGGTGACTCCCACCGCTTCACCTCTGTTTTCAAAGGGGAACACATATTTGATCTTTTCATCACTGCTCATGAGGGCGAAGCGCTCACACCACAGATCCACCAGCTTCTTCATGTGGCTATCAGAAAGCTCCGTTATGGCTGTGTTGTGCCCCGGTGAATAGAGAATCACCTCACATTTGCCGTAAGAAGGCCGCACCTTAAAGAAATCATTGGCCACATCATCCGGCTCGGGGGGATTCTGTGAAAGAGCCGGGAAATCGTTATCGTATTCCATCACCTCATATTCCGGCACATTGCCGAAAGAAGGGCAAAAAGGACAGTAATCCTTGGGCATCTGAGGTCTTCCCTGCCGATTCCCTGCAATCATCACCCAATCCTGAATCAAAGGGTGCCAACGAAGTTCTGCCATGATCCATTACCTCCTGTTATCTCCTGAGCAGCCCTGCCGCCCATTGTATTCCATTCCATCTGCCTAATCCGCCTTGCCGCTTCAGAATATCTGCACGCCGCCCACGGGACGCACGGCCAGAGTATAGCAGCTGCCTTTCCCAAAGACCTTTTCCATCACCGTGCGGAATTCTTGTGTGAAATCAGCGGGAACAAAAGCCTGCACTGTGCCGGCAAATCCGCCGCCGTGAACACGCCAAGCGCCCTTTCTGGGCTCTAGAAGCTGCCGGCAGATGGCCAAGGCCAGGGAGATTTCCTGCCTCTCCGGATGCACGGAGGAAAACACGTTCTGCAAATACATACTGGAAGAATTCCCCGATTCCACCACAAGCGCCCTGAACGTATCGAAATCCCCGCGGCGGAGTGCTGCCACCTGAAGGGGAACGCGATCATTATCCCCAAAGAAATGGATAGCCCGCAGCAGCGCCCTATCGCTTACCTTACCACGAAGTTCCGGCAGTTTTTCAAAAAATGCGGCCGGCTCCACCTCACGGAGAACCTCTTTGCCGAAGCAGGCGGCCACGCTCTTCATCTCAGAGGGAATAGCCGCGTAGTCCGGGGTGAGATCCGCATGATCCCCGTGGGTATCCACAATGCAAAGGTTATATCCGCAGCCGGCAAAGTCAAAATCCACCTGCTCTACCTTGGGGTTTTCCTTATCCTCGAAATCAATGGTGATAAAGCTGCCGATGCTGCTTGCCGCCTGATCCATCAGGCCGCAGGGTTTGCCAAAATATACATTTTCCGCATACTGGCCGATCTGGGCAATCTTCAGGGCGCTCACCTCGCCCTTGCAGTAAAGACCGTTTAAAATGGTCCCCAGCAATACCTCAAAGGCAGCGGACGAAGAAAGACCGGAACCTGTGAGCACGTCCGAAGTGGTATAGGCGTCAAAACCGCCGATCTCATAGCCCATTTCCTTAAAGGCCGCGCACACGCCTCTTAAAAGCGCATTAGAGGTGTTTTTCTCCTCCTCGTGGATCGCCGTGTCGGCGCAGTCCACCACATCTTCCGCATGGCCCTCGCTCTTCACCCGAATCTGTGTGCCTTCATTTTTGGCCACGACGGCGATCACATCCAGATTGACGCCAGCCGCCAGCACCCGGCCACGCTGATGATCCGTATGATTGCCGCCTACCTCCGTGCGGCCCGGCGCACTGAACAGAAAAAGTTCCCTATTTTCGCCATACAGCGCTTCAAAAGTATCCACCGCTTTCAGGGCGCGGCGAGCATATTTTTCGGCCTCTTTCTCGCTGCACACATAGATATGGGCCAATTTCTCATTTAATTTTCCGGTTTCAAGTGCTGTGCGAAGAGCAGAAGCTCCCATAATTACCCCTCCATTTTCTGTAAATTCCGCGTTATTACCCTGCTGATGCAGGGGCATATCCTATGGCTTAATACTAACAGCGCCGCCCCTCCCGCCGCAAGATACATCTTTCCCGAAATTATGGATTTTTGTTGCATCCTCGCATCTTGCTTCAATTTCCTTTAACCTCCATCCTGCAAAAGCACACTATTTTTCCGCCTTTTAGCATTGTGTGAAGTTTTCTTTTTTGCCAGTAATGCGTCGACTATACAAAATTTTACTGTCAGCTTTGGTCCCCTTAAGAAAAAATATAGGAAAATTAACTAAAAAGTTTATGAAAAATTCTCAAAAACATAGAGGAAAATTCACACTATCCTGTTGACTTTATTTTTCTATGGGCCTATAATGCATAGTATAGAGTATATGTGCTCGAGCACACAAAATTGCAACACTTCCATTAAGAAGGGAGGGAATGCCCATGGCCGTCACTATAAAGGATATTGCCCAGGCGGCAGGCGTCTCCCGGGGAACGGTGGATCGTGTCCTCAACGGACGTGGAAAGGTCCGGCCTCAGGTGGCCGAAAAAGTCCGCCGTCTGGCTTCTGAAATGAACTACCTGCCCAACCGGGCGGGGAGGGAATTAGCGGCTATCAAGCGTTCCCTTCGCATTGGTTTCCTCCTTCCGGGAGTGGATAACGGCTTTTTTGAAGATATCCTCCGGGGGGCTCAGGCGGCGGAACGAAATCTTTCTGATTTCGGAGTTTCCCTTCTGATCCGGCAGGTCAAGGGCTACGATCCTGAAACCCATGCCGAAGCTCTGCGAGAACTGGGGGCGGAGGGTCTCTCAGGCCTATGTGTCACTACGGTGGACGTTCCCGAAACTCGCCGGGCCGTGGAAGAACTCCGGGAAAAGGGCATTCCTCTGATTGCCACCAACACAGATCTTCCAGAAACCGGCCGGCTCTCGTATGTGGGCTGCGATTATCTGCAAACGGGGCGCACAGCGGGCGGGCTTTTCTCCCTTCTGGGGATTCAGGAACCAAGAGTGTTAATCGTAACCGGCTCAAAAGAAATAGAAGGGCACAACCTGCGCATTCAGGGCTTTCGGGAAGTCCTGCGGGAAAAAGGCGTATCCTTTCATGAAACGGGATTTCTCGTCTGCCAGGACGACGACAGGCTGGCATACCGGTTGACGAAAGAACACCTGCTCTCCCTGCCGGCAGAAGAAACACCCAACTGTATATTCGTGGCGGGCGCCGGTGTGGGCGGTGTGTGCCGGGCTGCAGAGGAATGGGGGCTTTCAACGCGGAATCCGCTTGTGCTTCCTTTTGACGATATCCCTATTACCAGGGAATATATGCGCAAAGGGCGCATCCCTGCAACCATCTGCCAGGAGCCTTTCGAGCAGGGCTACCGTTCCGTAAAGCTTTTATTTGATTATCTGGTAGGCGGCCTTCGCCCGCCGGAGCACTACATAACGAGAACTGTCATCAAGCTTCTGGAAAATCTGGAGGAACACCATCATTTTCCTGAGGGTGCGGAAGAGCGCGGGGAGGGCACCCATGCTGACCCATGAACCTACGGCGGCGATGCTGCGGGAGTGGAAAGAATGCTGGAAACTGCATTCCCCCCGCTTACACCCTAACCGGAAGACCGGTGCAGAACTTCTGCAATATGTCCGGGAACGATACTCCCTCACAGAAATGACCGGGCCGGAAGCTGCAGCCATGCTGGAGGCGCTCCGCCTCAATGTACTTGAAAATCCTTCTCTGGCTGAAAAGCTTCCGCCGGGAACTTTTCCACAGCCGAGAGCCTTTCGTGTGGAAAACGCAGGAAAAGGAATCCGTTTATATAAAAAGCAGGAGCCCGTTTTTCGGGGAATATATCCTATCCTTCTGGGAATCGATATGAGCTCCGGCTGTTATCAGGTGGAGGGGAGCGCTCTTCTCTGGGATGAGCTTTGCGCTTTCCAAGGGCTGGATAAAATGGATATACAAAATCCCTACTGTGTTTGGCAATATATAGACTGCCTTCGCAGGTTTCCGCAGAAAAACGGATAGAAGACATACCGACGTCATTCCGTCATATATATGAATAGGAAAAAGCTTGTCCTTTAGAGACAGCAGAAAATATGGGCCGGATTTTTCTCGGCCGTCGCAGGTCTCTCCCTGTGAGAACCACATAGGATAAAACTACTATCGTAAGAAACGTTTTCAGAATAAAGATACAATTCAATGATAAGGAGATGCTCGTAATGAAACAATTTACAGTCAGCGATCCCGAATTCCGGAAATACGGCCACGTGATTGAGGGATACGACCTGAGCGCCGTACTGGAGGCCATGGAAAAGACCCCCTGCCCCGATTCCGTCCTTTATGTCCCCTCTTCTCCGGAAATGGAGGCCCTGCCCTTCTTCAAAGAGGTTACAGAGCGGGAATTCGGCGGTCTGCCCGCCCAATTCGGCTACTGCAACGGAAAAAACAAGAGTATGAACGCCCTGGAATACCACCGTTCCTCAGAGATCAATATTGCATGCACAGATCTGGTCCTCATGCTGGGTATGGAGCAGGATATTGACCCCGAGACCCATACATACGATACCTCTAAGGCGGAGGCCTTCTTTGTGCCGAAGGGAACCATGCTGGAAGTATATGGAACGACGCTGCATTATGCCCCCTGCAACACCGAGGAAAGCGGCTTCCGCTGTGTGGTGCTGCTGCACAGAGACACCAACCTTCCTCTGGAGACAAAGCCCGCTCCTGTGGGGGAGGACAGGCTCCTCTTCGCCAGAAACAAATGGTTGATTGCCCACGAAGAGGCCGCATCCGAAATCGAACAGGGCGCCTTTGTAGGCTTAGTTGGAGAAAACCCCTCTATCTAAACTTTAGGGATGCTGGAGCACTGGAGCACTGCGCCCCTGCATTCCTGGAGCCTTAGTAAGAGTTCGTCTCATTCGTTTATTATCAATACGCCGCCGGTTTCAGGCGGAAAAAAGGAGGAACACACATTGAGCAGCCAAAAAGAATACCTTTTGGGTATCGACCTGGGCACCTCGGGCACAAAGACCGTCCTTTTTGATACGGACGGGAACGCCGTTGCTTCTGCTCTGGTAGAATACCCCATGTATCAGCCCAAAAACGGCTGGGCGGAGCAAGACCCCAAAGATTGGTGGAACGCCGCCCGGGATACTATCCGCCAGGTTCTGGAGGATTCCGGCGCCGACCCTGCCGCCGTAAAAGGTCTGGGCATTTCCGGCCAGATGCACGGCCTGGTCATGCTGGATGAAAACGGAGAGGTGCTGCGCAATTCCATCATCTGGTGCGACCAGCGCACCCAGGCGGAATGCGATGAAATCACCGAAAAGATCGGCAAAGAGCGCCTCATTGAAATCACTGCAAACCCGGCCCTTACAGGCTTTACCGCAGGAAAAATCCTGTGGGTGCGGAAAAACGAGCCGGAAATCTATGAAAAATGCCGCCATATCCTTCTGCCGAAGGATTATGTCCGCTATATGCTCACGGGCGAATTTGCAACAGAGGTCAGCGACGCCTCCGGCATGCAGCTTCTGGATGTAAAAAACCGCTGCTGGAGCCGGGAAGTTCTGGAAAAGCTGGAGATCGATCCCTCCCTGCTGGCTAAAATGTACGAATCTCCCGAGGTAACGGGAACCGTTACGGCAGAAGCCGCAGCCCTTACCGGCCTGAAAGAGGGGACCCCCGTAGTAGGCGGCGCAGGCGACAATGCGGCCGCAGCAGTGGGAACCGGTGTTGTGGAGGAAGGTAAAGCTTTCACCACCCTGGGAACATCCGGCGTCGTGTTCGCCCATTCAGACAGCGTGACCATCGATCCAAAAGGACGTGTGCATACCTTCTGTTCCGCTGTGCCCGGCTGCTGGACAGTTATGAGCTGCACCCTTTCTGCGGGGCTTTCCCTGAAATGGTTCCGGGATACCTTCTGCGGCGAAGAAAAGGCCGTGGCCGCCGGAATGGGTGTGGATCCCTATTACCTGATGGATAAGCAGGCGGAAAAATCCCCTATCGGGGCTAACCGGCTTATTTACCTGCCCTATCTGATGGGCGAACGTTCTCCCCTTCTGGATCCCTCCGCCCGGGGCGTATTTTTCGGCCTTTCGGCTATCCACACCAAATACGATATGCTCAGAGCCGTGATGGAAGGCGTTATCTATTCACAGAGAGAGTGCCTGGATATCCTTCGGGGTATGGGCGTAGTTTCCAGCGAGATGCTGGCCTGCGGCGGCGGCGGAAGCAGCCCCTTCTGGCGGCAGATGATGGCCGACGTATACGGCCTGCCGGTGAAGACCGTGGCCAACAAGGAAGGCCCCGCTTTGGGTGCGGCCATTCTGGCCGGCGTCGGCGCAGGAGTTTACAAGAGCGTTCCCGAGGCCTGCCGCCAGGTGATCCATGTGAACCCTGCACAGCCGCCCATTGGGGAAAATCACTGGCAGTATGAAAAATACTACGAGATCTATCGTTCCCTCTACCCTGCATTGAAAGAGAGCTTTTCTTCTCTCGCCGCCCTATAAGGGTTCCTTCTGAAAATTTCTGTTCTATAAGTGAGAAACAATCCCCCGTTTCTTCCCACCGGTGAGAAGAAACGCACCCAAAGCAACAGGTATGCCGGAGCGGAGCCGGTCTTCCGGCCCTTCTTCCGGCGTGCATACGCAAATCTGCAGCAGCCCTGCAAGGCTGTTGTATGCGCTGTATATAATCATTATGGAAAATGAAAGGATGGTAGCAAGATGAATCAGATCCACAATATTCCCGACGTAAAGCTGGGCCTCATCGCTGTGAGCCGCGACTGCTTCGTCATCTCTCTCTCTGAGCGCCGCAGGGCCGAGGTAGCCGCTGCATACGCCAAAAAGGGCGGAGAAATCTATGAATGTAAGGTAACGGTAGAAAACGAGCTGGATATGCTCAAGGCTGTTGAGGACGTTAAGGCCGCCGGCTGCAACGCTCTGGTGGTCTTCCTGGGCAATTTCGGCCCCGAGACCCCCGAAACCCTGATCGCCAAGAATTTTGACGGCCCTGTGATGTATGCCGCTGCTGCAGAAGAACACGGCGACGATCTCATCAATGGCCGCGGCGACGCCTACTGCGGCGTGCTGAACTGCTCCTACAATCTGGGTCTGCGGAAGATCAAGGCCTATATGCCCGAATACCCCGTCGGCACTGCAGAGGACGTAGCGGACATGATCGCTGATTTCGTTCCCGTAGCCCGCACCCTCATCGGCGTTTCCAACCTGAAGATCATTACCTTCGGCCCCCGTCCCCAGGACTTCTTTGCCTGCAATGCCCCCATTAAGCCCCTTTACGATCTGGGCGTGGAAATTCAGGAAAACTCCGAGCTGGATCTGCTGGTGGCCTATAAAGCCCACGCAAACGATCCCCGCATTCAGGAAGTTGTGGAGGACATGGCCGCGGAGCTGGGCGTAGGCAATCAGTATCCCGATCTGCTGCCCCGCATGGCGCAGTTTGAGATCACCCTGCTGGATTGGGCCGAAGAGAACAAGGGAGCCCGCAAATATGTGGCCTTCGCCGATAAGTGCTGGCCCGCCTTCCCCTCTCAGTTCGGTTTTGAGCCCTGCTATGTGAACAGCCGCCTGGTCTCCAAGGGCATTCCTGTGGCCTGCGAGGTGGATATTTACGGCGCTCTCAGCGAATATATCGGCATGTGCGCTTCCGGCGACGCCGTAACCCTGCTGGATATCAACAACTCCGTTCCCAGGGATATGTATGACGCTGAAATCAAGGGGAAATACGACTACACCCTGAAGGATACCTTTATGGGCTTCCACTGCGGCAACACGCCTCTGTGCAAACTGAGCCAGGGCGCTGTGAAATATCAGCTTATCCAGAACCGTCTTCTGGAAAACGGCAACGAGCCCGACATCACCCGCGGCACCCTTGAAGGCGACATTGCTCCCGGCGAGATCACCTTCTACCGCATCCATGGCTCCGCGGAAGGCAACCTGCAGGCCTATATCGCCCAGGGCGAAGTTCTGCCCGTGGCCACCCGTTCCTTCGGCGGCATCGGTGTGTTCGCTATTCCGGAGATGGGCCGCTTCTACCGCCATGTGCTGATTTCCAAGCACTATCCTCACCATGGCGCGGTGGCATTCTCCCATATTGGCAAGACCCTTTACAGCGTGTTCCAGTATCTGGGTGTTCCGGATATTGCCTTCAATCAGCCCAAGGGCATGCTTTATAAGGATGAAAATCCTTTTGCCTGAGAACTGGTTGATTGCTGAATTCCATTCTCTGTAACTAAAAAAGCGATCCCACGCTAATGGCGTGGGATCGCTTCAGACTGTCAAAGAAGTCGCCGCAAGGCGGCTTTTTTGGTATAATGAGGGAGGGTGAGAAAAGATGTATGAAAGAGAAAGAGAC
>CAJFPJ010000071.1 GCA_904399395.1 uncultured Clostridia bacterium
CGCTTCCTCCCGCACCGCGGGCGCTCCCCGGCTCTGCCCAAAGCAGGCGCGCTACCATCTGCGCTACACCTCGATATTCTATTTTTTTATCTCTTTCAAAGTTTCCCTGCTTTGCTCGCCCTCTTGCGGTTCCCGGAATTTCCTTTCTCTCGCTTTCGCTCAAGTAAATTCCGACCGCTGCGCCAGACCCGGCTCGTTTCCTCCCGCACCGCGGGTATTATATGGACCTTGCCAATTGCCACGAATGTATAACAAGGAAAGGTATAAAATATTATAGAGGAAACACTGGTAAAAAGTCAAGGAAATTCATAAAAATATGTAAAAATCCTTGCAACAGGCTCTTTAGAATGGTAAACTGATCTGGATAGAATTGTAGTTTTAACAGAAAAAGAAGGTTACAGATGGGGGATACAATAAAAAAGGCAATTCGTATGCTTTTCACACGGGAAATGCTTTCCTATATATTTTTCGGTGTTTGCACCACTGTGGTAAATATAGCGGTTTTTCAGGCCTGCACTGCCCTTCTCCATTGGAATTGGGCTGTGAGCAACGTTTTGGCGTGGGTTCTCTCCGTCCTTTTCGCTTTTGTTACCAATAAACTTTTCGTATTTCAAAGCAAAAAATCCGGTTCTAAGCGCTTCATATGGGAGGCTGTTACTTTTTTTGCGGCTCGTGTCCTCTCCCTGGGCATTGACATGGCCGGTATGTGGCTGCTTCTGGATTGTCTGGGTGTAAACAGCCTGTTTTCAAAAATTCTCATGAACGTAGTCGTTATTATTGTCAATTATATTTTAAGCAAATTTATCATATTCCGGAAAAAAGTTTCCTGAGCCTGCAAGCTCTTACTTTGATGCTCCGAGGCCGCTTTTACGGCGGCTGGTTCATAAATTCACAGAAGAATCAACATGGAGGGTTTTATATGCTAGCAACTGAAAAAACCATGGAAAAAATCGTGGCCTTGTGCAAAAACCGCGGCTTTGTCTATTCCGGCTCCGAAATTTACGGCGGCCTTTCCAATACATGGGACTACGGTCCTCTGGGTGTGGAATTCAAAAACAACGTAAAGCGCGCCTGGATGAAAAAATTCGTCCAGGAAAGTCCCTGGAATGTGGGCCTGGATTCTGCCATCCTCATGAATCCCCAGGTGTGGGTGGCTTCCGGCCATGTGGGCGGCTTTTCTGATCCTCTGATGGACTGCAAGGACTGCAAGACCCGCCATCGTGCAGATAAGCTCATTGAGGACGCGGGCGGCGACCCCAACGGCATGACCTTCGAGCAGATGAGCGACTACATCCGTGAAAACGGCATCAAATGCCCCGACTGCGGCTCCTCCAATTTTACCGATATCCGCAAATTCAACCTGATGTTCAAGACCTTCCAGGGCGTTACGGAAGATGCTAAAAATGAGTTGTATCTACGCCCCGAGACGGCCCAGGGTATCTTCGTAAACTTCCAGAACATACAGCGCACCACCCGGAAAAAGCTGCCTTTCGGCGTCTGCCAGATCGGCAAAAGTTTCCGCAATGAGATCACCCCCGGCAACTTTACCTTCCGCACACGCGAATTCGAGCAGATGGAATGTGAGTTCTTCTGCAAGCCCGATACAGATTTGGAATGGTTCTATTATTGGAAGGATTACTGCAAGAACTGGCTTTTGGGCCTGGGCCTGCGGGAAGAAAACATACGCCTGCGCGACCACGAGAAGGAGGAGCTTTCCTTCTACTCCAAAGCCACCACGGATATCGAATTTCTCTTTCCTTTCGGCTGGGGTGAACTCTGGGGCATCGCAGACCGCACCAATTATGACCTGAAGCAGCATCAGGATCACTCCGGCAAGGATATGACCTATTTTGATCAGGAAACCAATGAGCACTATATCCCCTATGTGATCGAGCCCTCTCTGGGCGCAGACCGTGTGGCTCTCGCTTTCCTCTGCGACGCCTACGACGAGGAAGTGGTGGATGCAGAAAAGAATGACACCCGCGTTGTTCTTCGCCTGCACCCCTATCTTGCTCCCTTCAAGGCCGCTGTGCTGCCTCTTTCCAAAAAGCTCAATGGCAAAGCTCAGGAGGTATATGCAGCTCTTGCCAAGCATTTTATGGTGGATTACGATGACGCAGGTTCCATCGGCAAGCGTTACCGCCGGCAGGATGAGATCGGCACCCCCTTCTGCATCACCTACGATTTCGAGAGTGAAAACGACGGCTGCGTCACCATCCGCGACCGGGATACCATGCAGCAGGAGAGAATCAGCATCGAGAATCTCGTCTCCTATCTTGCGGATAAGGTAGCTTTTTAAATCGGGTGAGAAAATTCCGTTTCCACTGCCTATTTCTCGGTTAAAATTTCGCTTCATACAATAGTAACTCAAAACCTAAAAGGATGCAGACGCTTTGGGCGTTTGCATCCTTTTTTATTGAATTTACTCTTGACACAAAGCTAAATTATACTATAATTTAATTAAAATACAAACTAAATATTAGCTATATTTAGCACCCTCGTTTACCGCTCTGCCTGTTCAAGAATTGCACAGATACAATTTCTGACAAAAGGAGGTACACAAATGTCAACAGCAAACGATTTAGACCGGCTTCTGCAAGGATTTGTGGATCGGGGACTTCCCGGCTGCTCCCTGCACATCGCCAGAAAAGGGGAACTTCTCTATGAAGGCTATTTCGGTTGGGCCGATATAGAAAACCAAATTCCCCTTTCGGAAACACATCTGTTTCGCCAGGCGTCTCTCACAAAGATTGCCATGTACACTACAGCCATGATGCTCTATGAAAAGGGCCTGTTTCTCATGAGCGACCCTCTCTATGAATACTTCCCCGAATGGAGGCATTCCACCAAAGCCGTCCGGCGGAAAAACGGAGAGGTGGAAATTGTCCCCACCAGCAAGCCCATTACTGTCAAAAACATTCTGAACATGACCTGCGGCCTTCCCTATGATATGATTATGGGGGATATGCCTGTCCAGCATCCAACTTCACAGGCTATGGCAGAGGCCATGAAGCCTCTGAAAGAAAGAGGTCATTATACCCTTCGGGAACAGATTGCCGCCATGTCGAAGGTTCCGCTGGCCTTTGAACCCGGAGAACGCTGGCTCTACGGCTTTGCAAGCGAATTGACGGCAGGCCTTTTGGAGGTCCTCTGTGGAAAACCCGCGGAACTTGTTATCAAGGAAATGCTGTTCGAACCCCTGGGAATGGATTCTTCAGCCAATTTTCTCTTGGAGGATTTCGCCCAGAGGCTTGTTAAAAACTATTATCTTCAGGATGGGAAAAAGCTTGGGGAAGAAAACGCCCTCTATATTCTTCCGCCTGAACGCGAAGCAAAATTCACAGGCCCGCTGGGAAGCGTCTCCGGATTTTCCCGTGTTATCACCAACGGAAGCGATTACACCAAGCTGATGCAGATGCTGGCAAACGGCGGCGTATATAAAGGAGACCGCATTATGGGCCGCAAGACCATCGACCTGATGCGTACCAATACCCTGACGGAAACCATGATCCGGGAGGATTTCTCCAATACCTATCTGGCCGGCTACGGCTATGGTTACGGCGTGCGGACTCTTCTGGACAAAGCGGCGGGAAATCACAATGGCTCTTTGGGTGCCTTCGGCTGGACGGGCGGTTCCGGCACCTGGGCAGAGGCGGATCCCTCCGAAGGCGTCTCCATCGTTTATATGCACAATCTGCAGCCTAATTTTGAGGAATATCACCATCTCCGGATGCGGGCGGCAGCTTACGGTTTTTTGGAATAACCCAATTTCCAGCCCTGCATACTGTATCTTAAAGAATCATTGTAGTATTTCTAAGAAAATTCTGTTCATTTGTCCGCCTGTATATATTGACAGAGACCCAAAAGCGCCTATAATGCAAAATAGGGGGCAAAAGCTCTGGAGATTCCTTTTGTCCGGTCATATGTAGGCAAAGAGAAGTTTCACAGCGTTTTTGCACGCATTGTTTCTAAAGCATACAACATAAAAACCGGCCTTCTGGATACACAGGGTATTCAGAAAGCGCCTATCCCCTTTTGGGGTGGAATACAGAGAGGAGTTGTGTTACATGCTGAGAACTGTCAAAACAGAAACCGGTTTGGTGCGGGGGACGCCGGCCGCCGATCCCAGAATCACCGCCTTTAAGGGCATTCCTTTTGCAGCCCCGCCGGTTGGGAACCTGCGCTGGAAAGCGCCTCAACCCGCCGCCTCCTGGGAGGGTGTGAAGGACTGTATTGAATTTGCGCCAATCTCTGTGCAGAATATCCCGGGATTGAATAAGGATGATATCTACACAAGGGAATGGAACGTGGATCCGGAAATTCCCATGAATGAGGATTGCCTCTATCTGAACGTGTGGACCCCTGCCAAAAGTGCCGATGAAAAATTGCCCGTATATGTATGGTATTTCGGCGGCGGCCTGCAGGTGGGCAACCCGGCAGAAATGGAATTCGACGGTGAGCGCCTTGCCCGCCGGGGCATCGTGGTTGTCTCCGTCAACTACCGGGTAAACGTTTTTGGCTTCCTGGCTCACCCGGAGCTTACAGCGGAAGCGCCGGAAGCTCCCACGAATTTCGGCCATCTGGATCAGCAGGCCGGCCTTTTGTGGACAAAACGCAACATAGCGGCTTTCGGCGGCGATCCGGACCGCATTACTATCGGCGGCCAGTCCGCCGGCGGCATGAGCGTCTTGGCCCAGCTGAACTGCCCCGCCAACGAGGGCAGCATTCAGGGAGCTATTGTGGAAAGCGGTATTTTTATGGGCTTCTATCAGCCCCGCGTGTTGGAAACTCTGGCCGATGCCGAAAAACGCGGAGAGGATTTCTTTGCCTTCCTGGGCGTAAAAAATCTGGAGGAAGCCAGAGCTCTTTCTGCAGAATATATCCGGGATAAAAACAACGAATACCAGGGCCGCTGGGGTACTGTAACCGACGGTGTGTTCCAGCCCGCCAACTATATGGATTCTCTGCGCAGCGGCAAGCTGCTGGATGTTCCCCTGATGATGGGCTACACCGATGACGAATTCTTTGCCGTTCCCGAAGCAGAAAGCGAAGAAAGTCTGCGGGAGCTTGCCCAGCGGCAGTTTGGGGAACGGGCAGAGGAATTTCTTTCCCTCATCAAAGCGGAAGAGGGGCTGGAAGCGGCTAAAGAAAACGCTCGTGTCAGCACTATCAAAAACGCTGTTCACGCCGCCTTCCGCATGATGGAGAAAAACGGAATGACGTCCCCGCGCTATTTCTACGCCTTTGGGCCTGAGATCCCGGGATGGGATCATCCGGGCGCCTTTCATTCCTCTGATCTCTGGTTTTTCTTCGAGACCTTGGCCAAATGCTGGCGCCCCTTCACAGGGAAGCATTATGACCTGGCCCGGCAGATGTGCAACTATTGGGTCAATTTTGTAAAGACGGGCAATCCAAACGGCGAGGATGCCGACGGTTCTTCCATGGAAGCCTGGGCTCCCTATCAATTGGAAGAGCCCATCTGCATGGGCTTCCGTGACATGCCAAAGGCAGAAGTTTCTGAAACAAGCCCGCTGGAAGAGCTTTTGATCGAATCCCAGATGAAATAAGAGAATTCTTCTCTTATTCTAAACAACACTCCCTTCATATGGAAAAGAGCGCCGTCCGCCCAGACAAGGCGGGCAACGCTCTTTTCCCTTTCTCTGCCGTCGGGAAACAGAAATTTGCAGCATTCCCTTTGTGGGCGACCCGAAAAATACACCCATAAAATCCGGAGTGAGCCGCGGCCCTCTCCGCTTCCAAAAGGAGCCAGCCGAAATGACACTGAAAGAAGAATTTGAAGCTTATAACAGCAGGGGGATATATCCCTTCCACATGCCGGGCCATAAGCGGAACGAAGCCCTGCTCCGCTCTCTGGGAGCCATCGGGAACGAAAGCTCCTACAGCCGCGATTATACCGAAACAGAAGGTTTGGATAATCTCTATACCGCCTCCGGTATCCTGCGGGAAAGCATGGATAAGGCGGCACGGCTGTTCGGCAGCGATATCTGCTGGTTCCTGGTAAACGGCAGCACCTGCGGCCTGCTCACCGGCATATTCTCCCTTCTGGGGCAGGGGGAAACCGCCCTGATCGCCAGAAATTGCCACAAGGCCGTTTACAATGCCCTCTTTCTCCGCGGCGCAAAAACAGAATACCTGATGCCCCCTGTGGATCCCTCCACAGGAATATACGGTTCCATTCGCCCCGAAGATGTGGAAGAAGCTCTTTCCCGGCATCCGGATATCCGACTGGTGGTGATCACCTCCCCCACCTATGAGGGGGTCGTCAGCAATGTCGCCTCCATTGCCCGCATCTGCCACAGCCGGGGGATTCCCCTTCTGGTAGACGAGGCCCACGGCTCCCATATGCGCTTTTCCTCCTTTTTTCCCGAAAGCGCCGTGAAGGCAGGGGCGGATATCGTGATCCACAGTGTGCACAAAACACTGCCCTCCGTCACCCAGACGGCGCTGCTCCATATAAATACGAAAAGCGGTCTCGTTTCTCCGGAGGTCGTCCAGCGGTATCTTACCTCCTTCCAGACAAGCAGCCCCTCTTATATCTTCATGGAAAGCATCGACGCCTGCCGCCATATCCTAGAGCACCATCCCGAGCTTTTCAGCGTCTATGAAGAACGCCTCTCTCTCTTTTCAGAGCGCATGAAGGGGCTCAAACGACTCTCCGTTGTGATAAAGGGCACGGATACCATCGAAAGCCACCCTGTCTTTTACGCCTACGACGGTGGAAAGATCGTTATCAGCACCAAAGGGACGCCTCTCACCGGCCGGGACTTGGAACTCCTGCTTCTGCGGAAGTATGGCCTGCAGCTGGAAATGTCCTCCCTGACCTACGCCATTGCCATGACCAGCATCTGCGACACCGAAGAAGGCTTCCGGCGCCTTGGGGACGCTCTTCTCGCCATAGATGCATCCATTCCGGCGCCCGGCGGGGAAAAACTTCAAGCCCAGCCCCTTATTCCCCCTTCCCTTCCTCTGCCAAAAATTTTCTGCTCTTTCTCAGAAGCGGAAACTCTGCCGGGAGAATATGTGAAGCTGGAACACGCCGCAGGCCGGGTCATGAAAGAATTCGTGATCCCTTATCCTCCGGGAATCCCCGTCCTGGCTCCTGGGGAGGTCGTTTCTGCCGAAGCAATCTCCTTTCTTCAGAAAGGGATCCGGGCAGGGCTGGAAATTCAGTGTGGTTCAGGCGTTCTGAAGAGCCCTGAAGAGCTTATTTTCACCGCCAGGAGCAAGATTTCCTGAGAGAGGCCGGCGGCTCTTCCTCTCCCGGAACAGTTGACAGAACAAAGAAAATACACTAGAATAAGGTATACGGGCTTTTGGGCCTGCGTGCTTGACGAAAACACGTGATTACGATGAAAGAGGGTGTCATCCATGAAAAGAATCCAGACTCTGGAGACAAGAAACCTTGTTGAATCCGCAAAGAAGGGCGGCTGCGGCGAGTGCCAGACTTCCTGCCAGTCTGCCAGCAAGACTTCCTGCAGCGTAGCCAATCAGCAGTGCGAGCAGTGCAAGAACAAGTAATGCAAAGATCGCTGTATGGCTGTATGCTGTCATGTTGTGATTAACAACGCTGCAGCATACAGCTTTTTTCTGCGTTTTTGCCTTTTAGGGAGATAAACTGCTCCTTCTTACGCATCTCAATGGATATGCACACCACAGACACTTTTTCAGCGCTTTTGCAGCTGTACTGCTGCACTTTACAGATAAACGATACAGGGTGGTCCATGGCCGCCCCGGAAAGGAACATACAGAATGATTCATCCCTTTAAGCTGAACGGCTATAATATTATTCTCGACGTGAACAGCGGCAGCATCCACAATGTGGATGACGTCGCCTATGATGTAATTTGCCTTTATGAAAACACCCCGAAAGAGGAGATCGAAGCCGTTATTCAGAAAAGATATCCGGAAGTGACTCCGGAAGATCTGCAGGACATATTTGATGATATCGAGACTTTGAAGCAGCAGAACAAGCTTTTCACAGAAGATCCCTTTGAAGATATGGCCATCGATTTCAAAAAGCGCCAGTCCGTTATAAAAGCCCTCTGCCTTCATGTGGCCCATGACTGCAATCTGCGCTGCGCCTACTGCTTCGCCGGGGAGGGAGAATACAAGGGCGAACGTTCCCTGATGTCCTATGAAGTGGGCAAGCGGGCTTTTGATTTTCTGATTGAGAACTCCGGCACCCGCAAGAACCTGGAAGTGGATTTCTTCGGCGGGGAACCTCTGATGAATTTTGAAGTGGTCAAGAAGCTGGTGGCCTACGGCCGGGAGCAGGAAAAGCTCCACAATAAGAATTTCCGCTTCACCATCACCACCAACGGCGTCCTCCTCACCGATGATGTCATGGATTTCTGCAATAAAGAAATGAGCAATGTGGTCCTCAGCATGGACGGCCGCCCGGAAGTGAACGACCGGCTGCGCAAAACCAGAAACGGCGGCGGCAGCTATGAATTGATTGTTCCCCGTTTCCTGGAGATGGCCCGCCGCCGGGGCCAGAAGGATTATTATATGCGGGGCACCTACACCCATTACAACACGGATTTTTCCAACGATATCCTGCATATGGCGGATTTGGGCTTCAAGGAGCTTTCTATGGAACCTGTGGTGGCTTCCCCCACGGACCCCTACGCCCTGCGGGAGGAAGATCTTCCCACTCTGCTCAATGAATACGAAAAGCTGGCGGTGGAGATGATCCGCCGCCGGCGCAACGGAAACGGCTTTAACTTCTACCACTATTCCATCGACCTGATGGGCGGCCCCTGCATCGTAAAACGGATTTCAGGCTGCGGCGTAGGAACGGAATACATAGCCGTCACTCCCTGCGGGGATCTCTACCCCTGCCATCAGTTCGTAGGCGAACCACGCTTCCTGCTGGGAAATGTATTCACCGGCGTAACTAACAAGGAGGTCTGTGACGAATTCAAGCTCTGCAACGTTTACGCTCATAAGGAATGTAAAGACTGCTTTGCCCGGCTTTATTGCAGCGGCGGCTGCGCTGCCAACGCCTACCACACCACCGGCAGTGTTACGGGTGTATATACAATGGGCTGTGAGCTCCACAAAAAACGCATCGAATGCGCCATAATGATGAAGGTGGCGGAAGCCTGCGACGCAAACTCATTTGCGGAATAATCGTAGCTTCAGAAATGCCTCTTGTTTGAAAAATTATCCCCCAGGCTAGCCTGGGGGATAATTTCTATTTTTGTGGTTTTGGGCGGCTTTTCCATCACATGTACTATATTGTAACAATCTGTTCCTTCTTTTTTATCTATTCCTATGCTATATTAAAAATATAGAAACACTTGCTTTTTTTGTTTTTATATTGGCTTTGGCTGCAGGGCATGAATTGGCGTAAATGGTTGCTCTTTCCAGCTGGGAGATACGCCCAAACAAAAAGGAGAATACGGAAATATGAAAAACAAGCATTTCTTTTTCTGCTCCATCATTGCCATAGCCATGCTTCTTGCCGGATGTGGGAATAACCCGGATAACGAAACCGACAGGAGCAGTAACAGCAACGGAAGCGGAGAAACGGATTCTAAAAGATCTGTAAGTTCCCCGAATGCAAAAGGCTCCTCCGCTGATATTCCGGTTTTTATGAGCATAGAGGAGATGGAAGAAAGTTCCCAGCTTATCGTAACCGGCAAACGGATAGGAGCGCCTGAGGATCTCCAGGGCAATAACATGACTAATACAATTTTCACCATCCAGGTGGAGCAGGTCATAAAGGGGCCGGAAAATCTGAACACTATTAAATTCTTTCAATTAAGGGAGCATTCCTCAGATGAATACGAAACCAAGCTGAAGGAAGATACAACGTATCTTTTATTCCTAACAGAAAATTACACCCGGGACACAGAAACCGGCCCCGAAATTCTTTACAACTCTATCAGTTTTGAACAGGGGATATTTGAAATTGATGATTCCGGTCTTTTAAAAGCATATTCAAGGATTGGAATAGCGCCCCAATTGGAAAAGAAGGAATTCACTCTCTTTGAGCAGGAACTGCAAAAAGCGATACAGCAACATCCGTAATTTTAAACTGAGCTCTGCAAATGAAAGAATACAGTAATAAACGGCAGGGGAGCCAATACCTAGAGGGCTCCCCTGCCGTTTTATGCGTCCATCCGGAACGGTAACAGTTCAGGAAAGATTCAGCTTTTTCTTCAAAACCCAGCTTATAACCATATAGAACAGAGCGCTGAAAAGCAGCAGATACGCGATGTGCCCCAGCAGAAAACCGTGAATGGGCCAGGTTGGGAATGTGTTGTCGGGAACATTTTTCCATAGATCCCAAGTGGAACGGATTCCCAGGGTAATTCCCAGGCTATATACAACCTGCTGGATGATGCCTGTTCCCACAAATACACCGATACCTAAAGCCGCCTTGTGCCTGCTGCTGATATTCCCCACAGCAATAGCCATATAGATAGAGAGAATACTGCACACAAGCCCCAGAAACAGGAACAGCAGAAGCTCCAAAAAGATAACCCATCCCTCCAAGTTGGATTTAGGAATCCACTGAGCAAGAGCTGCAAAAAACTCTTTTGCGTCCACAGGCTGCAGATGGAAAATCGAAAGGATCAGAAGGGAAAGCAGGAATACTGCTACGCTGGCTACAATCCATACAATAGAAACCAGAAGCTTTCCGGTCACATGGGTGTGGGGCTTTACCGGCAGAGTATGGGTAAGATACCCTTCATCCGTGAACAGATTGTGATAGAATCTCTGAAAAGTCACCAAAGCCGTCATAACCATAATAGCGATAAACAGTCCGCCATAAACAAAGCTCGTTATCATGGAAGCCGTATTCAGCCAAGGAATAGATTCGCCCCAGCTTTCGTGCATTTGATCGAAAACAGCCAAAAGAAAGGCCACCAGAAGAAGAACGCCATAAAGGGGCAGAAACGTTCGGCTAGTAGCGCGAAACTCATATTTCATCAGTTTTCTCAGCATTTGAATACCTCCCGGAACCAGGCGTCCACAGACATGTTGTTTTTCTCCCGCAGTTCATCCACAGGGGAATCCAGCAGGATTTTCCCCTCAGAGATAAACAGCACCTGATCGAGAATAGATTCCACATCGCTGATCAGATGGGTGGAAATTACCACTGTGGCGTCTTCAGAATAGTTGCTGATGATGGTATGCAAAATATAGTCCCGGGCGGCGGGATCCACTCCCCCGATGGGTTCATCCAGCAGATAGAGCCTTGCTTTCCGGCTCATAACCAAGATCAGCTGAACCTTTTCCTTCGTTCCCTTGGAAAGAGTCTTCAGCTTTGCATGCATGGGGATCCCCAACCGCTGGATCATTTCCACAGCCGCCTCTTTCTGGAAATCCTCGTAAAAATCCCCAAAGAAATTTACAAGCTGGCGCACGCTCATCCAATCGTTCAGATAGTTTTTATCCGGAAGATAAGAGACTATTTTCTTTGTTTCCACCCCCGGCGCCATGCCGTCGATAAAAATTCCTCCCTGCGTGGGGGATAATAGGCCGTTGGCAAGCTTCATAAGGGTGCTCTTCCCACTTCCATTAGGGCCCAAAAGCCCTACAATACGGCCTTCTTCCAGGGAAAAGCTCACATCGTGCAATGCTTCCTTTCCAGGGAAGGCCTTTGTCAGATGTCTGCATTCAAAGACCGGATTCATCATGCTCCCTCCTTCTCCATAGTTTTCGGCTCGTCTTTTAGAAGCCCCAGGCTGGCGGATTCCAGCATGGTTATCGTTTGGGAATCGGAATACCCCAGTTCCTTCATGCTCCGCAAAAAATCTGCCACAAGGCCTTTTGCCAAATCTTCCTTAATGCTCATAATCCGATCACGATCCTCCGTTACAAATCTGCCGCTGGTTCTTTGTGTGTGTAAAAGTCCTTCCTGCTCCAGCTGAGCGAAGGCCCTCTGCATCGTATTGGGATTGACAGAGGCCTCCATGGCCAGCTCACGGACAGAAGGCATCTTTTCTCCGGGTGGATATTCCCCGATGATGATACGGCGCTTTATCTGATCCATCAGCTGGGAATATATCGGCCGGTCTGCCTGAAAATTCCATCCCATCTGCTCACTTCCTCTGTATTATTGTATTGTTGTATTATTAACTTAATACAGTTATACAATACCTTTTTTGATTTGTCAATGGGTACGGCAAAAATTTTATTAAAACTATGACGGTATAAAAAATGAGCGCTGCCGGATCGTTTTCCGATCCGGCAGCGCTCCTCACCCTCAGATCCGGCGTTCCGCCGGTTCCGGTATTTCCTGTTTACTCTGTTCTTTGACTCAGCATTCTATTATTTCTGTGCTCTCAGAGCTGCTCTGCGCCTGTATGTCAGAAGAAGAACCGCGCCGAAAATCGTCAGCACCATTCCTGCCGCTAACAACTTGGAAGTATCGCTCTCACCTGTAGCGGGAGGGCCGGCGGGCGTCTCCTCATCGGGAATATTCTCTTCTCCGCCGGGTTCATCGGGATCCTGCGTGGGAGGTGTTTCCGGAGTGGGATCATCCGGAATCTCTTCGGTTTCTTCAGAGCGAACAAGCTGGGGTGTTTCAACCGCATTGACCTGTGTTCCATCATAAGCGGTTATAGCAGCATCCCCCTCATTGGTATCGAAAGTCCCATAGGGATATTCTCCATCCTCCCCTGCTCTAAGCGCTTCACGGAAGGAAATAACATAATCCACATAGGGCAGAGCTCCCGTCATATCCCATGTAAGAGTACCGGTGGCATCGTCATAGGATACCGGGAAGGACGCCGTTACATCGCGGCCATCTGCCGTAACCGTATAGCTTCCCTCCACATAGGAGAAAGAAGCATCCACCGTATCGGTGAGAGTATAGCGGGCGTAAGCCGACCCGATAGCATCGTTGACCGCCTCGCCGAAGCCTGCCGTATCCGTGGACATAAATACCATTCCATCAGAGCAAACGGCATTCATAACTTCCTCATACCGCTCCGCCGCCTCGGGGTCATCCGTAGGCACAGACTGCAGCACACCAATTACTTCAACACCCATATTTTTAATCGCCTGGGCGCTCTCTGTGATTTCAGGAAGCAGGGCAGAAATAGATTTTTCCTCTCCGTTTCTATCGCGGTTGGGCATGCCATCGGAAATAAAGATTACAACCGTTTCCCGGCTGCCGGTATGAGAATCCAGAAGTTTTTTGGCTTCCTCCAGCGCCAAGGTATAATTGGTGTTACCATAGGGGTTTTTATCCGTATCCTGCAGTTCGCTGGCATCTGTGCGGATAAAGCCCTGCACAGCGGCAAGATTCTCTGTGAAATCCAAGGTGTTTTTAACATGATCTGAAAAAGAAACCATGGCCACGCGGTTCTCATAGCCGTTGCCTTCCTCTAAAAGCTGGCTGGTCACATCCAGCAATTTGGATTGCATATCTGCAAATTTCGAATCGTTGTCTGTCTCGCCGTTGCCGATGACGGCCATAGAACCGGAATAATCCACAATGAATAGAAAATCCTTCCCGGGCACTTCCGTATAGGAAAACTGCAACTGCACATCCGCTTCCGTTTTTTCCTCGTTATTCCACCGAGCGCTCTTGGTCACCTGCGTACCGGGAACTTCCGTGCTGTTTTCACGGCCGATTTTGCTGTCTTCCCATCCATCCGGCACAGTGAGAGCTCCGTCGTTGGCTATATCACCCAGAATAAAGCCGCCCGCCAGAATGGCTTCCATCCGCTCCACCAAAGCGGGGAACTTAACAAAGATATTGCTGTATCCTAATTTTGTCTGCTCAGAAACCGTCATATTCTGGATGCTCATGAGATCCTGAAAGGCAAAATCCCCTACGCTGCCTACTCCGTCTCCGATAGTTACAGAGGTAAGGCTGTCTGCAGATTCAATCCAGGATGCAGGAATCATCTCAGCAGCTTCCACAGTGAGAGACTCCAAATCCCTGGAATAAAATGCACCCAGAATCTGCTTTACATGCAAGGTCAGAGAGAGAACTCCATCCCAACTGCTGCTTATATTTTCCTTGCCTATCACACCCTCCGGATCATTGATATACATGGATTCTATCACGGTCCGGGAATTTCCAATAGGATACGAAGGAGAAAAGCCCCACGTGTCCACTGCAGGGATATTGCGAATCTCTACCGACTCCAGTGTTCCGCAGTTAGAAAGGCAGCCACTGAAGCTTTCTGCATTCTCTGTAAAGGTATATTTCTTTATGCCTTTGACTGCCTGAAAAGCGCCATATCCAGTGTGCTGCACATCCACAACACCTTCACCCTCAGGAGTATCGGCGGGCCCAAAAGCAACCAGCTGTGAAAAACCTGCAAAGGCATAGTCCCCTATATACTCTACATCATCTGCTACAACAATCCGACGGGCCTCTTCCACATATGCTTCATAGGGGCGAACGCCTTCATAGCCGTGGGCCTCATAATCCGGGATATCCCGCAGGATGGTGAGCGTCTGGGTTGCCTCATCCCAACTGAAAGCTTCTTTTCCGCATATGGGGCAACTCTCCTGCTCTTTATGGTAAGCGGGGATTGTTTCAGAAATTACCTTCTGACAGCGGGTACACGTGCGCTCCCGGGTTCCGTCCTTTAAACAGGTAGGTTCTGACGTTATAGTACCTTCATCGCCGTCTGCAAAAATATGCCCAAGAGCGGGAACAGTTTCCTCTTCATATGTTTTACAACGCTGGCATGTGTGCCCCCTCTGCCCCGTCGTTGTGCAACTTGGATCTCTGGAATATATCCATTCTCCCCAGTCATGCTCCGCTATCACTTCTACATAGAAACTTTCTCTACATACATACGCAAATCCGTTGTCGTTTGTATTTTCCTCATACTCAATACCGGCTGCGGGTTCCGTTTTGGTATACCAGGTGTGGATGATCTCCGCCGTTCCAACCGCTTTTCCCTGAATTTCGCCCGAAGCTCTTCCGATCCCTATGCCGTTTCTGGCCACCGCAATGGAAGGATTTAAACTTTCCCACGTATCGGTATAATAACCATATAGGCCATCATCCGAATAATTTTGGGAATATTGATACCCTTTCTTGCCAAGGCAGATCAGCAGCGGATCCTTCTCTGTCTCGCCCGCTGCAAGAACGGGAAGATTCACGGGAAAGATCGTCATGCACACTGTCAGTAAGAGAGCCAAAAAACACCGTATGCTCTTTCCTGTTTTCGTTTTCACTTCACACACTCCTTTACTTTTACAATCTTGCATTTTAATCTGTAGAATTTCGTTCGCACAAAAAATGAAAATTTTGTTGATAAATGTCCCGTTTTTCCGCACAATGAGACATTTGTATTATGCCTGCTGGAGAACAGAATTCTACACATTTACCTGCAAAATCTCATCTTGGCTTCAGTATATCACCCGCCAGTCACAAACTAGTCACAAAAGACACCGCTACAAAAATGAATAAAAGCCTTTTATTTCCCAAGCAGCGAGAAATAAAAGGCTTTACTCTTCAATAGTTATATTCAGCAGAAAACAGCAGCACGCAAGCACGTATTTTAAAAATGATCAGTCTGCCGCATGATCCAGAGGCATATCCTCACCGCTCCAAATCTTCTGAGCGGTATAGGGAACGTCTTCTCCCCTCCAGAAGGCATCTGTTTCCGGCAGGCCCAGAGGAAGAAACGCCGCAGCACAGAGATACAGACTGCCAGTGGAAATGTACCTCTCCCCCAAACCTGGCTGAGAACCGCAGACGCCGATAGTGAGCCATCCCTCTTTATCAAAGGTTCCCGGAACCTCCATGGTGCGGCTTATTACTGCCGAAAGAGCACAACGAACCTGGTTCGCGGGAAGGTTTTCCGGCAGAATATGCTGCAGGGCGGCCTGAGCCAGCATCTGGAAGGCTCCGCAGCGGTAAGCGGAGGATCTTCCCAACACAGGATACGTTCCATCCGGCCCTATGAGGCGTTCCAGCACCTGGGCATACCGGGAAGCCCTCCCGATAAACGTATCCCGCAGCTCTTCGCCCAGCCCTCCGTTTTCCGGGAACAGGGGAGCCGTTTCCTGGCTGATATCCACCAGCATGGGCTGGATCACATAGCTGTTGTAGTAGTCCCAGTGGAAATAGTCCCCATCTCCATAGACGCCATCCCCTTTGTACCAATAGCGGAAGGAAGTAAGCGCGTAATCCACCCGCATGGCGTCACATTCTCCCGTCATATGATAAAGGGCCGCTTCCACCATGGCGGAAAACAAGAGCCAGTTTGTGCGCAGAGGACGAATGCACCGGCTACTCTTCAAAGCAGACACCACATTTCCCTTTACTGCCGGGGAAAGCTTTTCCCAAAGCTCCCCGGGGGCCCGCAGAAAAGCGTGGGCCAAAAAGGCCGCGTCCACCAGCGGCTGCCCCGGCTCACCCACCTTCCACTCAAAGGGACATGCATCGGGGGAAGCAGGGTCGGTAATCTGCGCCACAGCCCTGCGGGCCAACTCTGCATAGGCGTCGATATCCTCCCGCCGCCGGGTCTCCGGATCCGGCGTTTCCAGCCAAGGAGCCATGCCGCACAAAAGCCTTCCCACAGCCTCCAGATGGGTAAACGCCTCCCGTCCGGCCCCGGGCCTCTGCTCCACCGGCATTCTGGCGTGAAGCTTCCCTTCCGCCGCATTTTTCAAGACGGGATCCGCAATTTCTTTCAGCATGCGCACCCAGTCTTCTCTTTTCTGTATCATATCCGTTCCTCCCTATATCGTGATTTTCCCATTTTCTGATACACCTCTAGTCAGATCACAAAGCCGCCGTTCACGCCCAGCACCTGGCCAGTGATAAAAGAGGAATCCTCTCCTGCCAAAAATGATACAGCTCCGGCTATATCCTCCGGAATACCAATCCGCTCCAAAGGAGTTTCCTCCCGCAGGGCCTCCAGATCCTCCGGGCGCAGATGGCTGTTCATTTCCGTGTGGATCACCCCGGGCGCGATGCAGTTCACCCGGATACCTGAAGGCCCCAGTTCCTTGGCCAAGGCTTTTGTCATGCCGATAAGGGCCGCCTTGGCGGCGGAATACGCCACCTCACAGGAAGCGCCCACCTGCCCCCACATGGAGGAAATAAAGATAATGCTCCCCGCTTTTTCATGCAGCATATGCGGCATAACCTGTTTTGCGCATAAAAATGCAGCGCGCACATCCACGGAAAATAACTCGTCCCATTCCGAAGCGGACATATCCGTAAAAAGGCACTGACGAGCCACGCCTGCATTGTTCACCAATACATCCACATCGCCCGCTTGCCGGAACAAAGCCTCAATCTCTTCTTCCCGGCGCAGATCGGCCCTCACGGCCGCGTGAGGGAGCCCCGTTTCTGCTGAGAGCTCTTCTGCCAAAGCCTCTGCCTTTTCCCGACTGCTATTGTAATGGACGATCACCCGGAAGCCTTCCTCAGCAAGCCGGCGGCAGACAGCCGCGCCGATACCCCGCCCCCCTCCGGTGACGAGAACTTTTTTTGCCTTCATGGCATCTCCTCCCTTCAGGAAATCTTACAGATTTCCGGTAGCCTGCATCAGGGCCGCCAAAGCGGCGATGGGGGCCGTCTCTGTCCGAAGAATACGAGGCCCCAGGGTGGCGGCTCTCACTCCTTTTTCTTTGGCCAGCTCCACTTCGGCGGGATCAAATCCTCCCTCCGGCCCAATAAAAAGGGAAATAATCTCTGTTTTTTCCCCCACAAGGTGCAGAATTCGTTCCCCGCCTCCTTCGTAAAACAGAAGGGAAACACCTCTTTCTCCGAAGGCTTTTGCCTGCTGCGTCGCTTCTTCTACAGCCTGGCGGTAAGTATGCAGTTCCCCCACCTGAGGCAGGATCCCCCGTCCGCTCTGCTTGGCCGCCTCTACCGCAATCTTTTGCCAGCGTTCCACCTTTTTCCGCATGGATTTTTCGTCCGGTCTGGAAACACACCGGGCCGTCATTACCGGGACAATCCTGCTGACTCCCAATTCCACCGCCTTCTGGACCACCCAGTCAAATTTATCCGATTTAGGAATCGCCTGATACAGCGTAACATTTACTGAAGGCTCAGCCGCCGT
The DNA here is from genome assembly GCA_904399395.1 of uncultured Clostridia bacterium. Taxonomy (GTDB): domain Bacteria; phylum Bacillota; class Clostridia; order Oscillospirales; family Acutalibacteraceae; genus UMGS1264. The sequence continues at coordinate 18,030 of CAJFPJ010000071.1, forward strand.
TTCCCGGATTGCCAGCACCCGAAGGTTCACGGCCTCCGGCTCCAGGGATTCGATCTCACAGTCGTAATCCTTTCCCAAAGAATCACAAATGGTCAGCAACTCCCCCGGCTTCATCCGAAGGGACCGAATAATATGCAGGGCATCAGCCCCCTCAATCCGAGCAGTTTCGTCCGGTATATACGAAATGAAAAAACGAGGCATAGCATTCCCGCCTATCTATCAGTGTCAAAGCCTTTACAAACAAAGAACAGTTCCATCACGGCAAACAGAGGAAAATTCATACTCTGTTCCAACCCGTCTTTCTTCTCGCAAGGGCTCCGTAAAACAAGTTACAGTATAGCAGAAAAAGAACTCTTTTTCCAGCCCTGCCAGCCTGCGCAAAAACAGCCTGAAAGCAGAAGCTTTCAGGCTGCAATCCCGCCCTGCGCCGGCAGGGCAATGCTTTTTATAGCTTGGAATATCCAAAGCTATTTACCAGGGCATCCACCTTCTGGCCTTGCTGGCAGAGAGGACACTCATGGCTGGAATACGTCTCATAGCCGGGCACATCCTTGCTGTCAAAAATGGCATTAATTTTCATGCCTTCTACCTCATCTACAGCGCTGAAGATGGCGCATACCCCGGCTGCCGTTCCACCGTAATACTGGATGCATTCGGCGCTCTTGCGCACTGTGATGCCCGTAGTTACGGAAGCCATCAGGATGAGTACATGCTTGCCTCGAATCATAGGCTGAATATTATCACGGAAAATCATCTGCCCGTTCCCGTCATATTCGGGCGGCACCACATAAATCGTCTGGTGGGCATTAATAGACATAAAACCGGAACGGTTCAATTCCTGAGCCAGATAGGCCCCGATCACCTGTGTACCATCCAGACAGAGGATTGTATCCACCACCGTATTGGCGATATAGTGAGGAACCAGCGCCTTGGCTGCGGCCTCCGCCTCACTCTGACGCGTCTTTAGCGTTGTCATATCAATATAGTAATTGACATGGGAATGATTTGTGGCAAAGTGGCCGCTGGCAATCTTCAACGGAACATCGCTGTTTTTAGACATGACCTTAAAGATACGGTTTTCCATAAGCGTTACCTCCCAGCCCGGGTTCTGTCATAGGCAGAATAAACGGGTATTTTTTAATAGTATACCTAATTTTTATTAATATTGCAATATTTTTCCTGCAGTTACTATTTTAACAACTAAGCTCTACCATAACCGTTCACCAGAAATGCACCGTTTTTTTGAAACAACCTTTTAAAAAGCCAAGAAAAAAAGCAATCAGAAGGTAAACGCCGCCCATCCTGCATTCAACCGCCGTCTTCATTTCTCCGGTTTCCAAGAATTCGATTTCCCAGCACGCTTAAATCCTCACAGGCGCCGTAATCCGCCCTGTAACCTTCCCCATTAATCACCAGGAAAGGTGTAAAGGCCGCAACCTCTACGGTAGTTTTATCTTTTTTCTCTATATGAAAAACAATATTCTGGCCACTGTAATCGCTATAGGAGGAATCCCTCTCATACACTGTTGTGCGGCCCAAAATCTCCACCACAGTTTGGATTTCTTCATCGGTGAGTTCCACATTTTCCCCAGGAGGTGTCAATTGCACGGATATTCCGCTGATTTCATAGGCATTCAATCTAAAAAAAGGCATTTTGGCTTTGCCCGGCATATTTCCTGCCCATAGACTAGCCACCGTTAGCGTAACAATCATACACACAAAAACAAATTTCCGCTTCACATATCTTTCCCCCTCCCTTAGATATCCATACCTGTACATTCCACTGATCTCCGAAGATCCCATTGGGGCTCACGTTCGTCTTTTTCCGCATTGTCTCTTTCCCGCAGGATTCCACTTCCTTTTACTGTGGCATTCTCCACTCCCGTATGCCCCTTTTATTTTAATCCATTTTATATTAGATGGAAATAGTGAAAAAGCGTCCGCCCCGGGATGGGAACAGACGCTTTCTTACTGCTTTCAGCAGCCTGGGCAGCTTCTCAGTGGGTGGGGTGATACTGCTCACAGGTGCATTTTTTGAATTTTTTCCCGCTCCCGCAGGGGCATGGTTCGTTGGGGCCTATTTTCTTCCCCTTGCGGAGGGGCTGCTTCGTATCGGTCTTATCCGCGCTGGTAGCCGTGGGCTTAGCCACCTGCTCGCGCTTGGGCTCCTCCCTGGTCTTCAAACGAATGGTAAGCAGCATGCGGGCGGTATTTTCACGAATAGCTGCGATCATCTCGTCGAACATATCAAAGCCTTCCACCCTATATTCCACAACCGGATCATGCTGGCCATAAGCCCGCAGGCGGATACCTCTTTTGAGCTCCTCCATTGCGTCGATGTGATCCATCCACTCAGAATCCACATTTTTCAGAAGGACTACACGCTCCAGCTCACGGGCAATGGGCTCGCCAAACTCTTTTTCCCTCTTCTCGTAGAGCTCATGGGCCTTTCGAGTGATTTCCAACTGCACATAGTCCCGCTCCAAACGGTCCATCTCGTCAGCGGAATATACCAGGTCGCCCGGCTCCAGCAGCCAGCCTGCATAATAATCCCTAAGTCCATTCAGATTCCAGTCATCCTTCAGGCTTTCTTTGGGCAGGAAGCGGTCCACCTGGGTCTCAATGGACTGATCAATCATATTCATGACCTGTTCCCGCACATTTTCACCGTTCAGGACCTGATCCCTCTGGCTGTAAATGATTTCACGCTGGCGGTTCATTACATCGTCATACTGCAGCACGTTTTTCCGGATGCCAAAGTTCCGCCCTTCGATCTTCTTCTGAGCGCCTTCAATGGTGTTGGAAAGCATCTTTGTCTCCAGGGGTGTATCCTCATCCACGTTGAGACGGTTCATCAGATTAGTAATCCTGTCGCCGCCGAAGAGGCGCATTAAATCATCTTCCAGAGAGATGTAGAACCGGCTCATACCTGGATCCCCTTGCCGGCCGGAACGGCCCCGGAGCTGGTTATCAATACGGCGGGATTCATGGCGCTCCGTACCGATGATGTAAAGGCCCCCTGCCTGACGAACCTCCTCGGCCTCGGCCTCGATCTGCTGCTTATATTTCTTTTCCAACTCAGCAAAGGTTCTGCGGGCATTGAGGATCTCCTCGTCCTCCGTTTCGGAATAGGCGTCCGCCTCGGCGATCAGCTCCTCGCTGAACTGCATACGGCGCATCTCCGCCTTGGCCATATATTCAGAGTTACCGCCCAATTTGATATCGGTACCACGGCCCGCCATATTGGTGGCAATGGTCACGGCGCCCTTGTGGCCGGCCTGGGCCACAATCTCCGCTTCTTTGTCGTGATATTTGGCGTTCAGGACCTCATGGGGAACCCCCTGCCTCTTCAAAAGGGATGAAAGCAGTTCAGATTTTTCGATGGAAATGGTGCCCACAAGCACAGGCTGCCCCTGCTTATGATGCTCAATAATATCGGCAATAACGGCGTTGAATTTTCCTTTTTCCGTCTTATACACCACATCCGGCATATCTTGGCGGATCATGGGTTTGTTGGTGGGGATTTCCACCACGTCCAGCTTATAGATCTCCCGGAATTCTTCCTCTTCCGTCATGGCCGTACCCGTCATGCCCGAAAGCTTCTTATACAGCCGGAAGAAATTCTGGAAGGTGATGGTGGCCAGAGTCTTGCTTTCCCGGGCGACGGTAACACCCTCCTTGGCCTCGATGGCCTGATGGAGGCCTTCGTTGTAACGGCGGCCGTACATCAGGCGGCCGGTGAACTCATCCACGATGATGACTTCCCCGTCTTTCACCACATAGTCGATATCCCTGGTCATCACACCCCGGGCCTTAATGGCCTGGTTCACATGATGCTGCAAGGTAATGTTATCTGGGTCGGTGAGGTTTTCCACGCCGAAATACGCTTCGGCCTTTTTTACGCCGTTGGGGGTCAGCGTGGCTGTCTTGGCCTTCTCATCCACAATGAAATCGGCGTCGGAATAAATGGCGTCGTTGTCTTCCTTCTCGTTGAGTTCCGCCACCTTCACCATACGAAGGGTTTTTGCGAACCTGTCCGCCTTCACATAGAGGTCGGTGGATTTATCCCCCTGGCCGGAGATGATGAGAGGCGTTCTGGCTTCATCGATCAGGATGGAGTCCACCTCGTCCACAATGGCGAAATGGTGGCCCCGCTGCACCTTGTTTTCCTTATAGATTACCATATTGTCCCTGAGGTAATCGAAACCCAGTTCATTATTGGTTCCATAGGTGATATCTGCCCGATAAGCGGCCTTGCGGGCGGCATTATCCATATCATTGGTAATAAGGCCCACTGTAAGGCCCAGATAGCGGAACACCTTGCCCATCCACTCGCTATCGCGGCGAGCCAGATAATCGTTCACCGTTACCACATGAACTCCCTCTCCTGTGAGAGCGTTCAGGTATGCAGGCAGAATGACCGTCTGGGTTTTGCCTTCGCCGGTCTTCATTTCTGCAATACGGCCCTGATGCAGCACAATACCGCCCAGAATCTGCACGGGGAAGTGCGGAGTGCCCAACACCCGGTCTGTGGCTTCCCGGCAGACGGCGAATGCATCCGGAAGAATGTCATCCAGAGTCTCGCCCTTCTGGAGCCGGTCTTTCAGAAGCTGCGTCTGCCCCCGAAGTTCCTGCTCGGAAAGAGCCTTGTATTTCTCCTCCAAAGCGAGGACTTTATCACAGATAGGGCGGATGCGCTTTAATTCACGCTTGCTGTAGCTGCCAAAAAGGGCGGCAAGAATATTCGCCATTGGATCCATCACCTCAAAAATCTTTTCTATTCCATTACCTGCTGCTTACACAGAGGCGTTTTCTGACGCGGCGAAAGGAGAATCCTCAGCTGGAAACGGCAGAAAACCTCCTCCAGCAGGCCACAGAATATCTTAAAAATTCAGAACATACGCGCAGGCGTACTCACTTTGTAAGTATAGCACAGGAAAAGGGAAAAAGAAAGCGCTTTGTGTGGAACTCCCAAAATCAGGCCGGGAAATCCTGCGAAAACTTTCACAGCCCCAAACCCTGCGCCTATTGCGAAAGATCGCAAAATATCCTATAATGATTTTGTTCTGAAACCTATTCCATACCCTAAACGGGCCGGGGCCTCTGCTGTGCCGCAGGGCTCAGGGGCCGGGCTGCCGGCCTGGAATATCAAAACCGAAAGGAGTACCACATTATGAATTATTCCCATGAAGTGGAAAGAATGTGCAGTGTGAGAAAGGGCCCCCATCATGGTCCGGCTCCGATTCCCGAAGAGGGAAATTGGGTTAAGGCCTACGACATCAAGGATATTTCCGGCCTTTCCCACGGTGTGGGCTGGTGTGCACCTCAGCAGGGCACATGTAAGCTCACCCTGAATGTAAAGGACGGTATTGTTCAGGAGGCTCTCGTGGAGACTCTGGGCTGCTCCGGCATGACCCACTCCGCCGCCATGGCTGCTGAAATTCTGCCCGGCAAAACCCTTCTTGAATGTCTTAATACCGACCTGGTGTGCGACGCTATCAACGTGGCTATGCGCGAAATCTTCAAGCAGCTGGCCTATGGCCGCAGCCAGACGGCGTTCTCCGAAGGCGGCCTGCCCATCGGCGCCAGCCTGGAAGATCTGGGCAAGGGCCTGCGTTCCCAGGTGGGCACCATGTTCAGCACAGGTGCCAAGGGTGTCCGTTATATGGAAATGGCAGAAGGCTATGTACTTAAAATGGCTTTGGACGAGAACGATGAGGTCATCGGCTATCAGTTCGTGCGCCTGGGCAAAATGCTGGAGGATATCCGCCACGGCGTAAGCCCCGATGAGGCCTTTAAGAAGAACATCGGCCAGTATGGCCGTTTCGACGGCGCTGCCAAGTATATCGACCCCCGTGAGGAATAAGCTGACAAAGCAGAAAAAGGAGGACTAGACTATAATGGCTAACGATGTAATGTTTGAAGGCAAAGAAAGAAGAATGGCCAAAATAGAAAAGTGTCTTGCCGAGTATGGCCTTGCCAGCCTCGAAGACGCTCGTGATCTCTGCCTTTCCAAGGGCATTGATGTGGATAAGATTGTAAAGGGTGTGCAGCCCATTGCTTTTGAGAACGCCTCCTGGGCATACACCCTGGGCTGTGCCGTTGCTCTGAAGAAGGGCGCTGCTTCCGCTCCCGAGGCCGCAGAAGCTATCGGCATCGGCCTGCAGGCTTTCTGCATTCCCGGCTCTGTGGCTGAAAACCGTAAGGTGGGCCTTGGCCACGGCAATCTGGGCGCTATGCTTCTTAGAGACGAGACCAAATGTTTCGCCTTCCTGGCAGGCCATGAATCCTTTGCCGCCGCTGAAGGTGCTATCGGCATCGCCCGCACTGCCAACCGTGCCCGTAAGGAGCCCCTGCGCATTATCCTGAACGGCCTGGGCAAGGACGCCGCCTACATCATCTCCAGAATCAACGGCTTCACCTATGTAAAGACCGACTACGATTTCTACACCGACGAGCTCTCTATTGTAGAGACCAAGGCTTTCTCTGAGGGCGAGCGCGCAGCCGTTAAATGCTACGGCGCAAACGACGTTCTGGAGGGCGTAGCCATCATGAAGCACGAGGGCGTGGATGTCTCCATCACCGGCAACTCCACCAACCCCACCCGCTTCCAGCATCTGGTGGCAGGCACCTATAAGAAATGGGCTCTGGAAAACGGCAAGAAATATTTCTCCGTTGCTTCCGGCGGTGGCACGGGCCGCACTCTGCATCCCGACAACATGGCCGCTGGCCCTGCTTCCTACGGCCTGACCGACTCCATGGGCCGCATGCATGGCGACGCTCAGTTTGCCGGCTCCTCTTCCGTTCCCGCTCACGTGGAAATGATGGGCCTGATCGGCATGGGCAACAACCCCATGGTAGGCGCTACCGTGGCCTGCGCTGTTGCAGTGTATGAGGCTAATAAATAATCTCAGGTTTACTTAATTGTAAAAATAGGGCTTCCCGGTGTAATATTGCCGGGAAGCCTTGTTTTTTACAAACCAATCCCACAATTTTTCATATCGTAAGAGAAACTAAAATCAGGCCCCTGAACACATGATGATAGTAGGTTGGCCAACTATTTGTGCCACATGGCCGCCATAAAGTTGAAAAACTAGATCCCACGATTTCGAGATCAAACAACTGACACACCAGAATATATTTCATTGGAAAATCCACCATAATTTTATATCTTTTCTTTTTTATTCAGTTACCATGGGAACTTCTTCCCTTATATGATACAATTAATACACCTGCAACCCATTCATTACATACATATAAAGCATAAGGAAGGAAAATCTGCATGTATCAAAAAAGCGATCTTTTGCGCGGCCTGCGCGCGCTCGGCATATCCTCCCACGACACACTGCTGGTGCATTCCTCCATGAAGGCGGTGGGCCAGGTGGAAGGCGGTGCGGATACGGTGCTGGATGCCCTGACAGAGGTTGTATCCGAAGGGCTTTTGATCCTGCCCACACACAGCTGGAATACTATGGGCGAAAACCACCTACTCTTCGACCCTCTTACAGAACCCTCCTGCGTGGGGGTGCTCACCAATCTGTTTTTTAAACGCCCAGGGGTGCTGCGTTCCTTGCACGCTACTCATTCAGTAGCGGCCTTTGGCAAAGACGCTGCAGAGTATGTGGCGGGCGAAGAACATGTGCATACCCCCTGCGCACGGGAAGGATGCTGGGGCAAGCTTCTGGATAGGCGTGCCAAAATTCTCTTCTTGGGATGCGGACTCTTCCGCAATACATTCCTGCATGGCGTGGAGGAATGGAACGGAATCGAAAATCGCTTGGCCAGCCAGATGGTGCCTTTCCAGATTTTGCTGCCGGACGGAAAGATTATCGATACGCCCCTCTACCGCCACTACTGCCCCACCTGCCCGGACATATCACAGAATTATATCAAGATGGAGCCTGTTTTCCTGAAGCTCGGCGCTGCAAAAGAAGGCCGGGTGGGCGACGCCCGCAGCGTGTTATGCGATGCAGCGTCAATGGCAGAAATCACCAGCCAACTTCTCAAACGCAATCCCGATTTGTTCGGCGACATAACGCCGGTGCCAAAAAGTTGGTATGAATCTCTCTAAAGATCTGCTCACTCCCACGGAGTTTCCAGTTTATCTTGCATATATCCATACCAAAACAAATTTATAGAACCCAGGGATAACCTGCAAATCACAAGGCGTCTGATAGAAGAATCAGACGCCTTGTTTTTGTGTTTACAAATATCACCGGTAGATCCGTCTAGGGCATACCTCATAGCACTGCCGGATGATGGCAGTACAGATCTTTCTATGATAATCCAGATACAGTTTTTTCTTCTCCTTTTCCAGTTTAAGCTTTTCCTGCATCTCCTTCCAGCGGGGGCAAGTTTTGTGACAGCCTTCCTGATATTGAGCACAACCCTCACGACAGGGGATCATGAACAAGACTCCTTTCCTGGTATATACACTGCAATCCGCAGTTCTTTCCATACATTACCACTGTTAACCACATAAAAGGCGTCGGTTTTCGGCCTACAAGTATACTATAATGCCGTCTCTGTTTCGTATCTATCCTGGTTATGTAAAATCTTAGTCAATACAGATAAAATCCGGCATCGCGTCATACGGGCCTCAGTAGAAACTCCTTTGGCATATACAAGCATATGCCCATATTCTTTTCCATATGTCTGCTTTTTCTGCAGGCATGCACCACTGTTTCCACAGATATTTTCTATAGCAACTGCCTTAAAACCGCGGCCCATGTGTATTATGAAGGACGTTGTTTTACACAGATTTTACACAAACTTGATTTCGCTTTTAACAGCAGATTTGTAGTATGTAAAATGGGTAGATATACAAATCAAATAAAATCAGCCCTTCACCCCGGTTTTCTGCAAAGAAGGCCGTATTCTATACATAGGAGGGTTCTGTTGTATGAACGATGAACAGACAATCATTCAACAGGTCTATGCGGCAAAAGAAAATATCCAGGCTGCAGATCAGCTGATCGGCACCTATATGCCCTTTATCAAGGCGGAAACAGCAAAATTTTTAAAGCGTCTGCCTATTGAAGGGCACGATGATGAACTCAGCATCGCCATGATGGCCTTCCACGAGGCAGTGGGAGGTTATTCCCGCACACGGGGAGCCTTCCTGAAATACGCGGCCATGCTGATTAAAAGCCGTTTGATCGATTATCAGCGCAAAGAGCAACGGCACAGAAAAATTCTCTCTCTGGATGCACCTACTATGGAAGGGGACACGACCCTTGGCGAAACCCTGACAGATGAAAGAGAACCTCATGAAGAAATAGTCTCCCGGAATGCAACTCGTCAAGAAATTGAAGAGCTGGCCCGGCAGATGCAGGAGTTTGGAATCACCCTAAGCGATGTAGCAGACAACTGCCCCAAACAGCAGCGGACTCTGGAGGCTTGCAGAAAGGCGCTGCAATATGCACGGGAGAATCCAGAGCTTTTGGAAGACCTGCTGGAGTCAAAGCGGTTGCCTATCGGAAAACTTACAGCAGGCAGCGGCGTGGAACGCAAAACACTGGAACGCCACCGGAAATATATGGTATCCCTTTTGTTGATGTATACCAATGGATATGAAATCATCCGGGGTCATTTGAAGCAAGTCATGAAAGGAGCGGCAGCACGATGAGCTATATAGTTATGGAATGCCATCCCGGCTATGCAGTCCTTTTAGACGAAGAAGGCCGTTTCCTGAAAGCGGCCAACCTCCATTATGAGGTTGGGCAGACTGTTACGAATCCGGTGCTGATGCAGCAAAAGCCGGCAAAGCAACGGCATATTCTTCGATGGGCCGGCAGCGGAATAGCAGCGGTGGCTGCCTGCCTGCTTCTGATTTTTGGCATCAGCTTTTATCAGGAATATATGGCCCCTTATTCTTCCATCTATCTAACTATTAACCCGGAAGTGCGCATGGATTTAAACCATCATGGCCTAGTTGTGGGAGTGTATGGAACAAATGAAGACGGCGAAAAACTGGTAGAAGGCTATGATGCAAGAGGGAAGGAGAAAACGACCGTTGCCGATGAGCTTATCGATCGTGCCATTGAAATGGGCTTTCTATCTGAAGGTGGTCAGGTATCTTTTTCTATCGATTCTCCCGACGACATCCTATTCCAGGAATATGGCATAGAGCTCCGTTCCGAAGTAGAAGAATATCTGAAAGGACGGATGACCATCACCGTAGCCGTCTTCCAGGGAAAATATGGTTATGAAGCAAACACGTCTTCATCATCCACTGCATCTGCTTCTTCCTCCGGTTCTTCTCAGCCACCTGCTTCTTCCAAGCCCTCTTCATCCGCTTCCTCTTCTTCCGGCCCAGCGAAAGGCCAGACAGGTTCTCTTCCCCAAGGAAGCGGGGACTCTGGCTATGGAGATTCCAATTACGGAGACTCCCGCTATACTTCCTCCAACGATGCAAGCGTCTCGCGGCCTGTTCGCCCTTCCAGCGCACCGTCTTCCTCCGGGAATAGCAGCAGTGGACAAAAGCCCGGGAATTCTGACTCCGGCTACGATGATTCGGATAAAAATGAAACAAATTCTGACGACGGCGAAGATGACAGCGGCTATGACTCTCCCGAAAGCCGCCCTGCATCACAAGCTGGAGATTCAGAATACGAGGATGAAAATGATCGGGACGAGGATGACGATGAAGAAGATGAAGACAACGACGATTAGACGATTAGACAACCAAAAATAAAAAAATTTCCAGATTACCCCTTTTTTAAAAATAGACCTCCGTAATCTGTAAGTGTAAGGCAAAACAAAGCCGAATATTTTAAACTCAAACCATTCAGAATCGAGAGGAGCGTAACTATCATGACACTGAGAAAAAAATTTGCAGCTCTGGTTTCTTCCTTGTTAGCAGCTGTCCTTCTGCTGACCGGCTGCGGTGCCCCCATCCACGAGGAAGGGACAGCTGTATCCGAGACCGGTATCCTTACTTTGAGTGTAAACCCCGAAATTCAGATCGAATACAACAAAGAGGGTAAGGTTACCGCATTGGCGGGCAAAAACGATGACGGCGAAGCTATCGTAGCCGCTTATCCGGATTATATCGGCAAAGAATGCGGCGACGTGCTGAAAGGCCTGATTGTAGAGATCAATGAAGCCGGTTACTTTGTCGAGGATATCGACGGGAACAAAAAGAATATTGTTCTTCAACTGGAACCTGGCTCGGTACTTCCCAGTGATGATTTTCTGGCCAACATGAGCGCGAGCACACAAAATGCAGTGAAAGAATTGAGCCTTTCATCTGGTATCGTGACCATTGATGATGATGATTACGACCCTGCCTATGCAAAAGATGGTAATCCTTCGCCCTACATCACTTTGGAAAAGGCTAAGGAAATTGCATTAACCCAGGCAAACGTCAAAGCAGCAGACGCTGTATTCGACGATAAGGAATTCGACCACGATGACGGTACCCCCATTTTTGAGTTGGAGTTCACCGCTAACGGAAATGAGTACGAATATGATATCCATGCGGTCACCGGAAAAGTTCTGAGAGCGGAACATGAAAAAATTAAAAATTCCCAGAATTCCAGCAAGCCTTCCGAAAACACCTCCAGTGGCTCTGCGAATTCTAAGGATACCGATTACGGCCCTAACAACGACGGCGTTACCGATTACGACGATACCGACTACGGCCCCAATAACGACGGCGTTACCGATTACAATGATACCGACTACGGCCCCAATAACGATGGCGTTACCGATTACGACGATACCGACTACGGCCCCAATAACGACGGCGTTACCGATTACAACGATACCGATTATGGCCCCAATAACGATGGTGTTACCGACTACAACGATAACACGGACGATGGCGACACCAACTACGGCGGCGATACCAATTATGACGACGGCGGCAGTGACTACAGCGATGACGATGACGATGATGACGACGATGACGACTGAATCCTATCCTGCTATCTCTGCCACAAATTTGCGCCATGAATATAAGCACCAGATCAGCCTGCGGGAAGATCTGGTGCTTTCCCAAAGGCTCAGAAAACTTTTCCCTCGGGACAAAAATGCAAGTTCCAACGGCACCTACCGCGTAACGAGTCTGTATTTCGATACCCCTTATGACAATGCCCTCAGAGAAAAATTAGACGGTCTGAACCGTCGGGAAAAATTCCGCCTCCGATATTACGGAACCGATATCTCTTTCATTCGCTTGGAAAAGAAATGGAAAGAAAACGGCCTGTGCGGCAAACGGAGCGCCCAGCTCACAATGGAACAGGTAAAAAAACTACTTGTGAGGGATTACGAATATCTTTTGCAGTCTGGTAATCCCCTGTTGATCGAATTTTACAGCAAGCTTCAGGGAAAAGGCCTGCGGCCGAAGACGATTGTTTCCTACGACCGGGAAGCCTTTCTCTTTGCGCCTGGGAATGTGCGCATTACTCTGGATCGGGCTCTTCGCACCGGACTCGGCAGCATAGATTTTTTGAACCCTTCTCTTTTTCATATGAAAGTGATGGAACAAAGTACTGTGCTGGAAGTTAAATACGATGCATTTTTGCCAGATCTTGTCCGCATGGCGGTTCAGGTTCCCGGGAGGCAGGCTGCGGCCTGTTCCAAATACGCCCTGTGCCGGCGGTATGACTGAAGGAACTTTGAGGAGGAAGCGTTGCAATGACCTTTCAGGATATTTTCAAATCCAGCTTTTTAGAGAATATCACCAGTATTTCCATGCTGGATATGGTAATCGCTCTAGTTCTGGCTTTCCTTTTGGGCCTATTCATCTTTTTGGTGTATAAAAAGAGCTACAGCGGCGTGATGTATTCGGCCAGCTTCGGTGTGACGTTGATCGCATTGTCTCTCATCACCACGCTGCTCATAATGACAGTGGTAAGTAATATTGTATTATCTCTGGGCATGGTGGGTGCTCTATCCATCGTCCGGTTCCGCACGGCTATTAAGGAGCCCATGGACATTGCTTTTTTATTCTGGGCCATTGCGGTGGGGATCGTACTGGCTGCCGGGCTCATTCCTCTGGCTGTTTTTGGAAGCATTTTTATCGGAGCGGTGCTTCTTCTCTTTTCCAAAAAGAAAACAGTAGATTCTCCCTATATTCTCGTAATACACTGTGAAAGCGGCGAAATCGAGAATCAAGCGCGGATATTTATACAATCCCAGGTGAAAAAGCTGAATCTAAAAAGCAAGAGTGTGGAAAACGGCTGTATAGAGCTCAACTATGAAGTTCGTCTGAAGGAAGACAGCAGTGCCTTTGTCAACGAACTGGAGAACATGGCAGGCGTCTCCCGGGTGGTGCTGGTCTCTTATAATGGAGACTATATGGGATAAGGCCATGGTAGAGCATAAGCATATTGATAGGATCTGTATCCTGGCGGCCGCTCTGGCAGCTCTTCTTGCCATACTGCTGCTGTTCGGCGAACAGCTGGGAATTCCAAAGGCAAGTGCCAACCCGGGATATGCGACCAGATTATTTGACAGCAGCCGGGTGCATACCCTGGATATTCAAACAGAGGATTGGCCTTCTTTCATCGAAACTGCAGAGAAAGAAGAATATATTTCCTGCACTGTTAAAATCGATGGGGAGACATTTCATCAGGTGGGCCTGCGGGCCAAAGGGAACAATTCCCTCCGGCTGACAGAGGAATACGGTCTTTCCCGCTACAGCTTAAAGCTGGAATTTGATCAGTTTCTGAAAGGTGGGAATTATTACGGACTGGATAAATTTTCTCTGGATGCCTCCTTTCAGGATAACAGTTATCTGAAAACTTACATAGCCTACGATATGATGTCCTTTATGGAAGTTCCCACGCCCCTTTGCAGCTATGTGTGGGTAACTGTCAATGGAGAAGACTGGGGTCTATTCCTGGCCATAGAGGAACCGGAGGAATCCTTTGCGCGCCGGAATTTCGGGAATGCCTACGGCAAGCTCTATAAGCCGGATTACCGCTCTCTGCAGGCCGAAAATGCCGATGTAGCGCTGAAATACATAGATGAAAATCCTGAGAGTTATCCCGGCATCTTTGAAAACGCCAAATTCAAGATTTCGAAAGCCGATCAGCAACGGCTGATCCAGGCTTTAAAAATACTATCCACCGGGGAAAACCTGGAATCGGCAATTGATGCGGATGAGGTCCTACGGTATTTTACTGTGCAGGTTTTTGTTATGAATTGGGATAGCTACCTGGGGTATACCGGCCACAACTATTTTCTATATGAAGAGGATGGCATTCTCAGCATCCTCCCCTGGGACTACAATTTAGCCTTCGGAACCTATGCGCTGGGGATGACAAATCCTATCCGGGATCCGAATATTCTGATCAACTATCCTATTGATACCCCTGCAGAGGGAAGCGTTATGCTCAACCGCCCCCTATATCATACTCTTATGAAAAACGATGCATACTTTGCCCTGTATCACGAATACTTTGACACCCTTATCTCCGATTATTTCGAAAATGGAAGGTTTGAAGCAACTCTTCTGCAGACGGAAAAAATGATTGCGCCATATATTCAAAATGATCCTACTGCATTCTGTTCCTATGAAGACCATCGGCTGGCGGTAGATACGCTGAAGAAAGTCTGCCTGCTGCGAGCCGAAAGTATTCGAGGCCAGCTCGAGGGAAAGTTTCCGTCCACCATCCGGGGGCTGCAGGAAAATCCAAATGTGGGAGTAGACGCTTCCCCCATCCATCTGCAGGATCTGGGAGATTTTGAAGACCTAGAGAATGCAAAACAAAAACAAGATAAAACCCTGCAGACCATCGCAGAAGGTTGAATGATTCCTGTATCCTTTTTGACGCATCGACCGCTATAACGGAAAAGCTGCCCCTAGCGGCAGCTTTTTTCTTATATCTCTATAAAAAGAGAAGATTCAACCTATTCTACTAAATATCTTCTAAAAATCTTGATTCTCGCTTATTTTCATGGTACTATTTTTATGTCTTAATTATGAACAGGGAGATTTTTTCGTTTTGTTCTTTGTTCTGCTCTATTATTTCTTTTACTCAACTAGCGGCATAATACCGAAAGAATAGCAGCGGCAGGCAACTGGAAATGGGGAAAACAAATCTTGTTTGAACTTTCCGGCAAACGGAATTTCCCAGACAAGCAGAAAGAGAGGTCGGTAGTAGTTTTATGGAAAAATTCTTCAAACTGAAAGAAAATGGCACCACTGTGGGCAGAGAGGTTATCGCCGGTCTTACAACCTTCTTTGCTATGGCTTACATCATCGTGGTCAACCCGAACACACTCAGCGGTCGGGCTGCCGGCTTGGAGGAGGAATTGATGCCTTGGGGCGCCGTGTTCCTGGCAACGATTATCGCCTCCATCATTGGCACTCTTATTATGGGCCTAGTAGCAAACGTGCCCTACGCCCAGGCTCCCGGCATGGGTCTTAATGCGTTCTTTGTGTACACCGTATGTCTGGGGCTGGGCTTTAGCTGGCAGCAGACTCTGTCCATGGTGTTCATCTGCGGCCTGATTAACATCCTCATCACCGTAACTAAGATTCGTAAATTTATCATTAAGTCCATCCCTCGCAGCCTGCAAAACGCCATTGGCGGCGGCATCGGTATTTTTGTAGCTTACATCGGCTTTTTAAATGTGAAATTCGTAACCTTTAGTTCCGACGTGCCCAGTATGGCCATCTTGAACAACCCCACTCTCTGGCTGTTCGTTATCGGCCTGATTCTGACCATTGTCCTGCTGATATGTAAGGTTCCGGGCGCTATCCTTATCGGTATTGTGGCTACTGCTGTTATCGGTATTCCTATGGGCGTCACCACTGTCAGCAGTTCCATTAGCTTTACGGAAGCCTGCCAGCAGCTGCCCACCACCTTCGGCGCAATTTTCACCCAGGCTGGCCTACCCTCCCTCTTTGCTGATGTCTCCAAGATCCCCTTGGTGCTCATTACTATTTTTGCTTTCAGCATTTCGGATACCTTCGACACCATCGGCACCTTCATCGGCACAGGCCGCCGCTCTGGCATCTTCTCCGATGAGGACGAAAAAGCCATGGAGTCTAAGGCTGGTTTCCACTCCAAGATGGATAAGGCTCTGTTTGCTGACGCTACTGCCACTTCCATCGGCGCTATCTTCGGTACCTCCAACACCACAACCTTCGTAGAGAGCGCTGCAGGCATCGGTGCTGGTGGCCGCACCGGCTTGACCAGTGTAGTGGTCTCAATCTGCTTCGCCCTCAGTGCCTTTTTGGCCACCTTTGTCAGCGCCATTCCGTCGGCCGCCACGGCGCCCGCTCTGGTGCTGGTAGGTGTAATGATGACTTCCTCCTTCAAGGAAATCAAATGGGACGATCTCTCCGAGGCCATCCCCGCTTTCTTTGCCGGTATTTTCATGGCTCTGTGCTACAGCATTTCCTACGGCATTGCCACTGGCTTTATTACCTACTGCTTGGTTAAGGTGTGCAAGGGCAAAGCCAAAGAAGTTCATCCTATCCTGTGGGTAGTCACAGCCCTGTTTATTCTGAATTTTGTGCTGATTGCCGTGATTTAACCCATCTACGCGCAATAAAAAACCTGACGCTTCGGCGTCAGGTTTTTTGTTTATGGAAAAGTAAACGACCCCAGGGCCGCATACATCACAATATAATCATACGCCCGACGAATAGCTGCGCCCGGGCGTTTTTTCACTTTCTGCCCCGCTTTTATGCATACCTTGCAAACGGAGAATTCTTGCCTAACGTATTGCAATCGGCCTCTCTATTTTGCAAAATGAAAGAATAGCGGGGAAGCCCAACAGCGGAGCGAAATCTATAGCAAGATAGTTGACAGAAGCATTTTACCGCTATATAATTTGTTTGTCTAACTAATTATTTTACTGGAGGTGGCTCCATGGAATCCTTTGAGGCTCAGCTGAATTCTCTGCTCATGCGCGCCTATCGCTCTATTGAGCTGATTGAAGAACAGCAGCTGACAAACATTGAGCGCCTGAATCTGACCATAGGGGAAATCCATCTGCTGGAGGCAGTGGGCAGCCCCCGGCAGCATCCGGAGGGAAAAACCATCAGTGAGATTTCTGAAGATCTGCAAATCAGCCTCCCTTCTGTGACACTGGCTATCAACAAGCTCCTGAAAAAGGGATTCGTGGAAAAACGGCGTAGTGAGAAGGATGGTCGGAAGGTCCATGTGCTTTTGACTCATTCCGGAGAAACTGCTAACCGGGCCCATGCGCTTTTTCACCACCGGATGGCCGTCTCTATCTCCAAGGGACTGACAGAAGAGGAAAAAAGCGCTATGTTGCGAGGTATTACAAAGCTCAACTCTTTTCTGGATGCAAGCCTCCATAAAAAAGCTCGGTCCCCCAGGCATTTACTCTCATCGAAAGAAGGCGGAACCCTATGAGTTTCTCTATTTTAGGCGCCGGAAGCGCCCTGCCCTCCTGTGTAAAAACCAACGATGATCTGGCCCAAATACTGGATACCAGCGATCAGTGGATCTATACCCGAACCGGAATCCGCCGGCGGCATGTAATCACAACAGAAACCATTACCGGAATGGCTGCTGAAGCGGCAAGAAAGGCTCTTGCCGCGGCTGGTATTACCCCAGAAGACTTGGACTATATCGTCTGCCCCACTGTAGGAGGCGACTATATTACACCTGGGCTGGGCTGTACTCTCCAGGAGGAACTAGGAGCCCACTGCCCCGCTATTGATATAAACGCTGGCTGCAGCGGCTTCCTCTACAGCTTGGATGTAGTGGACGGAATTTTCGCCAGAAAAAAAGCCCGGTATGTGTTGGTCACGGCGGCGGAAGGATTGAGCCGCATTATGGACTGGACAGAGCGTTCCACATGCGTTCTCTTCGGCGACGGCGCCGGCGCTGTGGTGTTGGGCGAAGGGGACGGCCTTCGGTACCTGAAGCTGCGAACGCAGGGATGCAGCGCACCCCTGCACGGCCGTTTTCCCATGGGAAACAGCCCATGGACTAAGGAAGAACCTCACACCCATTTTGTCCATATGGAGGGGCAAGAGGTTTACAAATTCGCCGTAAACACCATCTGCACAAGCGTTCAGGAAGCTTTGGAAGAAACAGGGCTTTCTATAGATGATATGCATCATGTGCTGCTTCATCAGGCCAATATGCGCATTATTGAGGCCGCCAGAAGAAAACTTTCTATTCCGGAGGAACGCTGCCACTGCTGTATCGAAGAAACCGGAAATATCTCTGCCGCCAGCATTCCCACGCTTATAGACCGCTGCAGCCGGGAGGGGCTCTTCCACAGCGGAGAAAATCTTCTGCTCTGTGCCTTTGGGGCCGGATTCACCTCGGGCACAGCCATTCTCACATGGAAATAATATAGAATGTTTCAATCCAAGCCTCATCCGGCTTGGTTACATCCGAAGGAGGAAAAACAAATGACAAATCTTGAAAAGCTTGAGCAGATCCTTTCTGAATATAAGGAACTGGAACCCGGTTCCCTTACACTTGAAACTACCTTTGAGGAACTGGAACTGGATTCATTGGATCTTGTGGATATGACAATGGCATGTGAAGACGCTTTCGGCGTTTCTATTGAGCTTACCGATGACCTCAAAACTGTGGGAGATCTTCTAAAACTTGTGGAAAAAGACTAACCAGAAGAATTTTTATACTTCACACTTCTGAGGAAGTTTATTTCCCCGTCAAAAACTGCCGAGAAAGGAACGATTTGCTATGATACAATCCCCTATCTGTGAAATGCTGGGCATCACCTATCCTGTTTTTCAGGGCGGTATGGCATGGATAGCAGACGCCAAACTGGCGGCCGCCGTCAGCAACGGAGGCGGCCTGGGAATTATCTCTGCCATGAATGCCAATGCCGAATGGCTTCGCAACCAGATTCGTGAAGCAAAAAGTCTGACTGACAAATCCTTCGGTGTAAATATCATGCTGATGAGCCCCTTTGTGGATCAGGTAGCGCAGGTAGTGGCAGAGGAGAAGGTTGCTGTGGTAACCACAGGAGCCGGAAACCCCTCCAAATATATGGATCTTTGGAAGGAAGCCGGCATTTCTGTTATCCCGGTTGTGGCCAGCGTGGGCCTCGCCCGAATGGTGGAGCGCCATGGAGCTGCTGCTGTGATTGCAGAAGGCGGTGAAAGCGGCGGCCATATTGGAGAAGCCGCCACTATGCCCCTCGTCCCTCAGGTAGCAGACGCCGTTTCCATTCCCGTAATTGCCGCAGGCGGTATAGCAGATGGCCGCGGGCTGGCTGCCGCTCTGATGCTGGGAGCCAGCGGCATCCAGATGGGCACCCGCTTCCTGGTAGCTGAGGAATGCAACGTTCACCAGAACTATAAAAACAAGGTGCTCAAAGCCAAGGATATCGATACTGTAGTGACAGGCCGCCGTCTCGGGCACGCCTGCCGAGGGCTCAAAAATCCCTTCAGCCGGGAATACGCAAAAAAAGAATGGGATGTTTCCTTCTCTCCGGAAGATTTGGAGGCTTTAGGCGTGGGCGCACTCCGAAAGGCCGCTGTGGATGGAAATGAAAAAGAGGGTTCTTTCCTCTGTGGCCAGATAGCCGGGATGATAACGAAAGAGCAGCCCGCGGCGGAAATCCTCAAGGAAGTCTGCGAGGAAGCAGAAAGCCTTTTGAAGGGGGCAGAAAAATGGGTAAAATAGCCTTTCTGTTTGCCGGGCAGGGGGCCCAATATGCGGGCATGGGCGCTTCCCTGAAGGAATGCAGCCCTGCAGCCGCCAAAGTCTTCCGGATGGCGGAAACCATCCGTCCCGGCACCGAAAAGCAGTGCTTCTCGGGCAGTGAAGAAGAGCTTCGAGAGACTAAAAACACCCAGCCCTGTGTGTTTACAGTAGCTTTGGCCGCTGCCGAAGCTCTGAAAGAGCGGGGCATCACCCCCAACGCCTGTGCCGGCTTTTCTCTGGGCGAAGTTTGCGCTTTGACCTTTTCCGGGGCTTTTTCCCAGGAGAAAGGGATTCGGCTTGTATGCCGCCGGGGAGAGCTGATGCAGGAAGCGGCGGAAAAGCATCCAGGTGCCATGGCTGCCGTTCTGAAGCTTCCCAACGAGGAAGTGGAAAAACTGTGCAGCTCCTTTTCAGAAATCTGGCCGGTGAATTATAACTGTCCCGGCCAGCTTGTGGTGGCCGGAAATCCTGCCCAAATGCCTGATTTCTGCAAGGCGGTGGAGGCCGCCGGTGGTAAGGCGCGGCCTCTGGCTGTTGGCGGAGGCTTCCATACGCCTTATATGCAGGAAGCGTCTGCGGCTTTTCTGAAGATTTTGGAAGACGGAGAATTCTCTGTAAATCTTCCGGAAATACCGGTATATGCCAATAAGACCGCTCGTCTCTATGGTGATCCGGACGAGAACGAAACACTTGCAGAGCTTCTTTCTGCTCAGATTCAAAATCCTGTTCGCTGGCAGGAAATCATGGAAAGGCTTCTGGCAGAAGGATTTGACTGCTTTATTGAGCTGGGGCCTGGGAAAACCCTCACCGGTTTTGGAAAACGCCTCATAAAAGGGCACGAAGCAAAACTTTTGCATGTGGAAGATGAAAAGAGCCTAAACGAAACACTTGCGGCCCTTGGGGTGCAGTAAACCGTGTTTCCCAATGGGAAAACCAAGAATTTTGCAAAATCGCAGAAATAGTAAAGAGATAGGTAAAAGGAGAACAGCTATGCAGCTTCAAGATAAAGTGGCTCTGATCACCGGAGCCTCCCGAGGGATCGGAAAAGCCATTGCCCTGCGTCTTGCCCAGGAAGGGGCTTCCATCGCGGTCGTCTATGCCGGCAACCACCAGGCTGCTCAAGAGACGGCCAATGAGATCGAAGGCCTTGGAAGAAAGGTAAAAACCTATGCCTGCGATGTATCGGATTATAACGCTACCGGAGAGCTGGTAAAAACCGTGTTGGCGGACTTCGGGCAGGTGGATATTCTGGTGAATAACGCGGGTATCACACGGGACGGACTGATCCTCTCTATGAAGGAGGAGGACTTCGATGCCGTCCTCAACACGAATCTGAAAGGCGCCTTCTATCTCACCCGCCATTTGTATTCCCATTTCATGCGGAAGCGTTCCGGTCGGATTCTGAACATTTCCTCCGTGGTGGGGCTTCACGGGAATGCAGGCCAGGCAAATTACGCCGCCGCAAAGGCCGGGCTCATTGGCCTGACCAAAAGCACCGCCAAGGAGTTGGCGGGCCGGGGTGTAACCTGCAATGCCATCGCACCGGGGTATATCGAATCGGATATGACCGCGGCACTGCCTGAGAAAGCCAGGCAGGCCATTCTGGGTTCTATTCCTGCCAAAAGGCCTGGGAATCCAGAGGATGTGGCGGCCTTGGTCGCTTTTCTCGCCGGGGAAAATGCTTCCTATATAACGGGAGAAGTAATTCGGGTAGACGGAGGCATGGGGATGTAAGGCCCTTTATAAACCTCATATCAAAAGAACGCCATATATCTGCAAAAGTGCAGGCATGCTTTCTTTTTCCGCCTGCTTTACGATTTGAGATTGGAGGATCAGATATGCGCAGAGTTGTCGTAACCGGAATGGGCGCCGTCACCCCTCTGGGGAACCATCTGGAAGAAACCTGGAACGGCATGGCGGAAGGCCGCCGGGGAATCGACTTTATTACAAAATTTGACACGGAGGCCTATAAAGTCAAAGTAGGCGCAGAGGTCAAAGATTTCGATCCATTAGAACATTTTGAAAAATCCGAGATCCGTAAAAACGATCTGTTCACACAATATGCCGTCTCCGCTGCAGAAGAAGCCATCCGCGACAGCGGTCTTTCTGCACAGCCTGGAGAAGAAAATATTTCTCCGGAACGGCTGGGAGTTTATGTGGGAAGCGGTATCGGCGGCATCAACACCATTGTAACGGAAACCAACAAGCTCTATGGAGCAGGGAAGCGGGTCTCCCCCTTTATGGTCCCCATGATGATCGGCAATATGGCCGCAGGCACCATCTCTATCCGCTGCAATGCCCAGGGCCCTACCCTTCCGGTAGTTACAGCCTGTGCCACCTCCAGCCATACTATCGGTGAGGCTTTCCGGGCCATTAAGCATGGGTATGCCGACGCTATCCTGGCCGGCGGAGCTGAAGCTGCGGTCTGCCCCTTGGCCGTTTCCGGCTTTACCAGCTGCATGGCTCTGACCACAAATCCCGATCCCGCCACAGCCTGCACACCCTTTGACAAACGGCGCAGCGGCTTCGTAATCGGAGAAGGCGCCGCAGTGCTGGTGCTGGAAGAATACGAGCACGCCAAAGCTCGCGGAGCCCATATTTACGGGGAAATCTGCGGCTATGGCAACACAGCGGACGCCTATCACGTAACAGCTCCCCACCCGGAAGGGGCAGGCATCATCCGCGCTATCCGGCTGGCTCTGGAAGAAGCGGGGGAAACACCGGAGCAGCAGGGAGCTCACACCTATATAAACGCCCATGGAACCAGCACGCCGCTAAACGACAAAACGGAAACCATGGCTTTCAAGGCTGTATTTGGAGAAAAAGCCCGCTCCATAGCCATCAGCAGCACCAAGAGCATGACGGGCCATATGCTGGGGGCCGCTGGAGCGGTGGAAGCCATCGCCTGCCTGAAAGCCCTGGAAACAGACTGTGTGCCCCCTACTATTGGATATGAAGAGCCCGACCCGGACTGCGACCTCTCCTATACTCCCAACAAGGCAGAACATCGGGAGCTGCAAACAGCCGTTTCCACCTCTCTGGGCTTCGGTGGGCACAACGCCTGCCTAGTCTTCCGAAAAGCGCCGAAGGAGTGATATTTGCATGAAAACCGATCTGGATACTATTGAACGCCTGGCTACCTTAATGGAAACAGCGAATCTTTCTTCTGTGGAGATCTGTGAAGGAGAGACACGCATTTCTCTGAAACGGCCGGAGCCTGCGGCTGCAATTTCCGCTCCTGTATATGGCATACCGGCTGGAGGAGCGACGTTACCGCCGGTGCAGGCGGCAGTTCCACCCCTGGCCCCAACCTCTTCCGTGGAAGAAGGCAGCCAGGTAGTGGATTTCAATGACATGAAGGAGCTGAAATCGCCCATGGTGGGCGTGGTGTATACGGCTCCCGAGCCGGGGGCAGAGCCCTTTGTCAAACCGGGAAGCCGGGTGAAGAAGGGGCAGGTTCTGTGCATCATTGAGGCTATGAAGCTGATGAACGAATACACCGCTCCTGAAGATGGAGAAATCCTGGACATATGCATCCAAAATGAAGAACTGGTGGAGTTTGGTCAGGTACTGTTTAAAATGGTATAATGAACACGGAAAGAAAACCTACGCTCTCAATGCCTGACTTTTCCATATGCTGCACGCATTCCTGGAAGATTTTTTCGTCGAACAGGTTTTTCCTTCTGTTTCAGAATTCAAAGGCGGAGAGCGATGGCAAAGACACCGCTATTCTATACTGTATACTATTCAGTATGTATACGTACAAAAACATAAAAGAGGCAAAAGAGGAATACCAGATGAACAAAGAAGAAATTAAAACCTTTATACCTCACAGGGAACCTATGCTTCTGATCGATGAAGCAGAGGTTCTAGATGAAAACACTGCCAGGGGCAGCCGAAAAATTCGGGGAGATGAATTTTTTCTGCAGGGCCATTTCCCTGGGAACCCCATTGTTCCCGGCGTAATTCTCTGCGAAATGATGGCCCAGACCTGCAGTGTGCTTCTCAGAAGCACTATGGAGCAAAATCCCGGGTCTGTTCCCTTTTTTACCGGGTTGGATAAAGTTCGGTTCAAACATCCTGTGCGGCCTGGGGACACCGTAGAAATTACCTGCCGGCTCCTCCGGCATAAAAACATGTTCTTTTTCGGAAAAGGAAAAGTAATGGTTGGGAAAAACCTCTGTGCAAAAGGCGAGTTCAGCTTTGCCCTTGTTTCAGGCTGACCATGGCACCTATATCCAAATTTCCTGCTTTTCCTATTTAACCGGCTTCCGCGAAAACCTGTTATTACATTCGAAAGGGAATTCTGCTGAATTTTCATATAATACACAAAATTAGCTCAGACCCCTATATGGCCTGGTAAGACCGATGAAGAACCGCCGACTGCGGTAAGGGAACTACCGGCCATACAAGCTGAAAGCCGGAAATTGCACAGTAAGGGAGCGATCCAATGTTTTCTAAAATTCTCATAGCGAACCGGGGGGAAATTGCCGTTCGGATCATACGGGCCTGTAAAGAAATGGGAATCTCAACCGTAGCGGTATTCAGCGAAGCAGATCGTGACGCCCTTCATGTCAGCATGGCGGATGAAAGCATCTGCATTGGCCCTGCCAAAGTGCAGGAAAGCTATCTGAATATGCCAGCGATACTTTCTGCGGCGGTAGCATCCGGGGCCCAGGCTATTCATCCCGGCTATGGCCTGCTGAGTGAAAACGCCCGCTTTGCGGAGCTCTGCGAGGAATGTAAAATTTCCTTTATCGGCCCCAAAAGCGAGCTTATTTCTCTTTTAGGCGATAAAGAGCATGCCCGAGCCACTATGCAGAAGGCAGGCGTCCCCGTTGTTCCCGGCGAAGGGCTGGTGGAAAGTGTGGAAGCAGCCCAAAAGGCGGCAGAGCGCATTGGCTTCCCCCTTCTTATCAAAGCCCGTTCCGGTGGCGGTGGAAGAGGGATACGGCTCGTAAACTCTATGGAGGAAATCCCCTCTGCTTTTTCCTCCGCCTGTGCAGAGGCCCAAAGCGCTTTCGGAGATGGCGCCTGCTACATGGAAAAATTTCTCTCCCCTGTAAAGCATATAGAAATGCAAATCCTCTGCGATAATTACGGGAACGCCGTCTGCCTTGGGGAACGGGACTGCTCTATGCAAAGAAAAAACCAGAAGCTTCTGGAGGAAAGCCCATCCCCTGCTGTCAGCCCCAAACTGCGGGAAAAGATGATGGATGCTTCCCTGAAAGCCGCCCGAGCCGTTGGTTACAACAGTGTGGGGACCATTGAATATCTTGTGGACAGAGACGGGAATTTTTATTTCATGGAAATGAACACCCGCCTGCAGGTAGAGCATCCTGTGACGGAAATGGTAACGGATGTCGATTTGGTGAAATGGCAAATTCGTTCGGCGGCTGGTATGCCTTTGGATTTCTCCCAGGATGACATACAGGTCTCCGGCCATGCTATCGAATGCCGTATCAACGCTGAGGATCCTGCCAACAATTTCGCTCCTAGCTGTGGGCGTATACAGCTTCTTCATATCCCCGGTGGCCCCTGGGTTCGGTTCGATACGGCCCTGTATCAAGACTATCTGGTTCCCCCTTATTATGATTCCCTTTTGGGGAAGCTTATTGTACGGGCTAAAACGCGGGAAGAAGCCATCCGCAAAATGCAGGCCGCTTTGTGTGAGCTAGTGGTGGAGGGCGTTTTCCATACCGCCGATCTGCATATGGATCTTTTGTCTGACGAAGCGTTTCTCGACGGAAGCTACACCACGGATTTCATGAAGAATAGAGGATACGCATGCTGAGAAAAAGTAATTTTAAAAAGAGCCGAAATCAATTGGAAGGCTTTTCCCCCAATCTACAGACGGATAAGCCCTATGTGCCCCAGGAGCTTTGTACTTCCTGCCCCAGCTGCAAAGCCATGCTTTTTCAGAACGATCTGGAGGAAAACAACGGCGTCTGCCCCAAGTGCGGCTATCATTTCCGGCTTTCTGCCAGGCAGCGGATCGGGCTCATATGCGATGAAAATACGTATGAGCCCTGGGATGAAAACTTAACGCCTAAAGATCCTCTCTCCTTCCCCGGCTATGGAGCAAAACTGAAGGCCAGCCGCCTCAGAAGCAGAGAACTGGAGGGGGTTCTCACCGGAAAAGCCTCTGTGGGGGGAGTTCCCTGTGCCATATTCGCTATGGACGCAGGTTTTATGATGGGCAGCATGGGGAGCGTAATCGGGGAAAAAATCACCCGTCTTTTCGAGAGAGCTGTAAAAGAAAAGCTTCCTGTTATAGGCTTCACTGTTTCTGGCGGTGCCAGAATGCAGGAGGGGATCCTTTCCCTGATGCAGATGGCCAAAACCAGCGGGGCCGTAAAGCTTCACAGCGATGCGGGGCTCTTGTATATCACCGTTTTAACAGATCCCACCACCGGCGGAGTAACTGCCAGTTTTGCCATGGAGGGAGACATTATTCTTTCAGAACCCGGAGCTCTCATCGCCTTTGCCGGCCCCCGGGTGATTGAGCAGACTATGCGCCAAAAGCTGCCAAAGGGCTTCCAGACGGCTGAGTTCCTTTTAGAAAAAGGCTTTGTAGATGCCGTCGTCCCTCGGAAGGAATTAAGAGATACACTGAGCCGTCTTCTGCGGCTCCACTGTGGGGAGGTGTAACAATTGGCTGCTGAATATGCACAAACCCAGAGCACACAGGATCCAAATCAGGGCGCCTTTGTCGCCTATGGGATCCTGCAGAAGGCACGGAAAAACGGCCGGTTTACTGGCCTCAACTTTATTCGCAACCTGACTACGGAATTCATGGAGCTTCACGGTGACCGCAGATTTGCCGACGACCCGGCAATCGTAGGCGGCGTGGCCCGCCTTTTGGGCATGCCGATAACAGTAATTGCTCACGAAAAGGGCGGTGATCTGAACGATAAAGCCCGGCGAAACTTTGGTTCCGCTCATCCGGAAGGCTACCGGAAAGCATTACGACTCATGAAGCAGGCGGAAAAATTCAAAAGGCCCGTCCTCTGTATCGTAGATACAGCGGGAGCTTTCTGCGGCATCGGCGCCGAAGCCCGAGGTGAAGGTTCCGCTATTGCAGAAAATCTCATGGAAATGATGACTCTCAAAACTCCCATTCTCTCCCTCTTTATCGGGGAAGGAGGCAGCGGAGGCGCTTTAGCCCTGGCTGTGGCGGATCAAGTGTGGATGCTGGAAAATTCCGTCTATTCCGTCATCAGCCCTGAAGGCTGCGCCAGCATTCTGTGGAAGGATGCCGGAAAAGTGAAGGAGGCCTGCGAATGTCTGCGCATGACTGCTCCCGATCTTTTGGAGCTGGGAGCTATTGAGCGCATCATTCCGGAGACTGAGGAACACGGCGAGATGTATTCTCTTCTCCGGCAGGAAATTTCCAACGAATTCCACAGGCTGAAAGCTCTTTCTCCAGAGGAGCTCTGCCGGAGCCGCTACCAGAGATTCCGTAAAATGGGGGTGTATGGAGAATGATTGCCCTTGTAACAGACAGCACCGCCTGTCTTACACCGGAAGACGCCCGGCGGCTGAATGCTCATGTTGTCCCCCACACGTATACAGATGGTTCCCATATCTATGCGGAAAACTATTCGGGAGAAAATGGTGGGTTCCGGCAGCTATTGGAAGAAAAGGACTGCTCGACCGTGCAGTGCAGCATATCCTCCTTTCAAGCAGCTTTTGAGGGCCTTTTGCAGCGGGGCTACGACGTTCTATGCCTTGTGATTTCTTCCCGTTTGAGCGGGGCTTATTCAAGCGCCAAGGCTGCTGCCCTCTCTCTCTGTTCTCACCGGCGGTATACAGGGCGCATTCAAGTGGTCGATTCCCACACAACGGCCGGCGCTCTCCGCTTCCTTTTGGGAAAAGCCCGCTCCCTGGCAGCTCAAGGTCTTTCTTTAGAAAAACTGGCCCGGGCTTGTGAAGAAGCCCGGGAAAAGGCTGGTCTGGCTTTCTCTGTGGATACGATGGAGCGACTTCGGAAAAGCGGACGACTGGGAATCGTGCGCCAATCGGTGAATACAATTCTGAATCGAAAGCCTATCCTGGTCCTGCAGAATGGAGCTATCTCCTGCCATGAAATGGCCAGAGGAAAGGCAAACCAGGCTGCAGCTCTAACAGAAATCATTTCCTCCAAAGCAAAAGCTGTGACCCTGCACTATTTTGAAAATTCCCAGCATCTGCAGCCGCTGGTGGCCGCTATACGCCTGCGGTTTTCCAATATTCCCATGACTTTTCGGGAGTTGGGGCCTGTGCTGGGCATCCATATCGGGACAAGCGCCGTGGCCGTATCTTGGGAAGAAGAATAATGTTAAAAATGGAGGACGGAAATCCGTCCTCCATTTTTAACATTATTCTGCCACTCTGCTTTTCAGAAAAAGTCTCAGCCTAAAAGGCCTGTTCAAGTATTGAATTTCACTGCAGTTCCATACACAAACACAGTGACTCTGTTGGTTATGCTCACCTGAAAGCGTGTGTTCATAATGGCATCCGCTCCGTAGCGGGAAGCCTCCATGCACATATTGGATATCGCCTGATTCTTGCAAGTGTTGGTAATTTCATCCTGAATCATGTAGTTGTTCACAGATGAGCTCACACCCGTCACCAGCGAAATGGGAGTATACTCCCTGCCGATGCTCTCTGTATTGAAAACATACATTACTTTCCCCTCCGTCTCCCGAGGTTCCGCTCATTCCCTAGAAACCCCTTTTCTTTTAGTATATATGGCGCAACCAAGAATGTCAACGCGAAGAGTATTAAGGATTTTAATTCCGGATAGCAAATAAATATTTCTGCAAGATTGGTATATGCACATATGGGTGTAATCAATTCTCATGAAAACGCAAAACCATATCATGCCAAATCTGGCCCCCATAAACGAATTCAGAAACGCCTTCATTTTTAACACTTGCACATATAATAGCCGGACCAAATAACTTCCATGCAGGCGGTTCTTTCATACGGCTGGAATAAATATTTCTCTTATAGCAGGAAAGGGGCTCCTATGCAAGGAACACCTTTCCTATTTGTTCAATTTTTACACTCTGCCGGGATCCGCCTTTTCTTTTTCAGAAGAAGTCTTACAGAAGGAGCAGTCGCACAGATAGCAAATTCCATCTCTCCAGAATCCGTTATCCTTCCTTTTACCTGCTTTTCATCTGCATAAAGTTGGTAATCAGCCCCCGCAGGGCCAATATGCAAGGAAATATCCCTGCCCTGAACCTGGGTGCAATCCAAAACAAAAGAGAGCATGGAGCCGTCCTTTTTTGCCAAAATAGGCGTTTCCTCTGCAATTTTGCCCCGGTTTACCTCCACATGGAGCCTGCCCGCATTCGTTACCAAATGAATCCTTCTGCGAACAGCTTCACGGGAATCGAACAGCACTTCAGTTGCTCTTTCTTCCAGAAGTCTGCCGCCGTAAACTGTCCAGCCGAAAATTGGATCCTCCGCCAAAATGGTGGCCATGCATCTGAGGCCACCGGAAAAACCCAGGTCGATTTCACAGGAATAGGGCCAGCACCCTCTGTGATGAGGAACAGAAAGCCAGGTCACACCATAAGGAGCAGGCTCAAAACCGCCGCCGGCCGCGCCGTCGTTTTTCTCGCCGGGGAACCAGTATCCATAGCCGCTCTCTTCATCCCCGCAGTTCATCAAAGCCCAGGAACTCAGGGCGCTTCCATACCCCAGCCTCAGCAGCTCATAGGGATCTGCTTCATACCGGAGAGCCTGGTCCAGTAAAGCCCAGCCGCCCATCTGAGACATATAGGAAAGGGTATAGGTGCTGTTTCTTCCCCGGTAATCGCTTCCGTACCAATAATAAGCAGGTTCAATGGTTCCCCGGCAGGATACGTTATACTGCATCTGCTTCTGCATATATTCCATAACAATTGGCAGCGGCATCCGGTTCCGCCTTTTGAAGACATCCTTATCCTCCGCCCGGAAGGCCGTGGTATACGAGGCGTTTTTCAGCGCGTATTTCGCTACGGCATAGGAAGTCTCGAAATTTGTAGTATCGATTGCGATCTCCGAAACGAAGGGATCCTTCATCTCCATAATGAAATACCGTGCCTTCCGGGACCAATGTCCCTCCAGTTCCTCCGCCCACTCTGTTTTTCCATTTGCTCGAAGGGCCTCTATAATATCGGGGATCACGCACTCATTGTAAAGTCCCAAGGAATCGGCGCTCCAGCCGTCCAAGGCGAGAGGCCACGTAAAGAGAGCAACAGCCGTTTTATACGCCCTTTCCAGATACACTAGGGCCGTAAGACGGGTGCGGATGCCGGGGTAATCTGATGCCACGTGATACATATTGTAATACATGAGAATGATATGGGGGTAGTCGTAGATCCGCCAGATATGATTCATAGAAGGGGTGAATAATGCGATTCCCAGCCCTGTATCCTCCCCCTGCCTGTGTACGTGCCAGTTGGGGATTCCCAGTATACCATAGGGATGCTCCTCGTCATCCCGCAGCTGAAGGCCGCCCCAGACAAAATATTCGATATATTCATCCATGGCATCTACCTGAGATTGCACCGGCTGTTCCGCAATCTTAGAGGAAAGGAAGGCAGGTTTGGAAAGGCCCGGGTCATCGCTGCAAATGGCATAAATAAACCAACCGTTCAGCTTATCGTGTTTATCGGGCGTAACCTCCTCTTGCGCTTCCGAATCCCATTCGCAGAGAAGACCTCTGTACCATTTTTCCGGATCATGGCACTGGTGTTTTTCCAGGAAGGAAGCTCGTTTTTCCAGAAGCTCCTCTAAGGGGAGAGTGATAAAATACTCCACCGCCATCCATTTCCTGCCGCCATCGTAAGAAAGGCGTATGCAATTCTCTCCCAGGTGAGAAAAGGCCAGATCATAGAGGCGGTATCCACCCCGTTCCCCCACATAGGCAATTTTAGTTTCCTGGGGATATTCCGCAAGCAGCTTTACATCCGGATAGTTTCCTCTCAGAGCCAGCCTGGCTTTCATATTTCGAGGGATGGTATATCCCGGGACGCTGCGCACATCCCAGGAGCCGTTTTCCGCCAGGGCGTTTCTGGCCTCCTGATCGTCCCACACCCAAATAAATTTCCAGGTATACACAGCTTCTTCTCCCGGAGCCAACTGCCGGGTGGTGGGGGTATGGCGCAGGCGGGTTCCCATTTTTTTCGCCCGGGATGCGGCCTTCTCCGAATGGATAAAAAGATTGGTGTAGGTTTCAGGCGAGCAATTGCTGATGGAACCTTCCACCTCCTCATAGCGGGCAAAACGGCCTTCCTTCAGTTCCCAGTATTCAAAGCCGGTATCCCCTTCTGGAATCATTAAGATATGAGGTCCCTTGCCGTCACACCGTTTCAGCAAAGAGAAGGAACCGTTTCCGCCTACGAAATGGTGGCCTATCACCTTCCTTCCGGAGTCCTCTTCCCATACAAAGCTGGAATTTGTGGGGAGAAATACACTCAGATCTGTGATCTCCGCTTCTTTTTCGGATATATTCTGCATCCGCAGAGTCTGCCGGAGAGCATCTCCGGCAATCTCGTATTCCATAGAAGCAGAAAGAGAAGCATCCTGAAAAGAGAACGAGACTTTCTGCCCGCCCTCCAAAATCTGATATGCTCCGGGTGTGGACTCAAAAAATACCGGCGGCTCCTCTTTGGAGCCGATGGATCCCTTCCGTTCCCAGTATTTCTCAATGGGATCATTAGGGGAAAGCTTTTCCTCTCTTGCGCCGATCCTATATTCGATCTCTGCAGTGGCGTATGCCTGCCCGCTGCGGAAAAACTGCGTTTCCCGTTTCTCACCAGGCTTTTCAAGGGAATGAATACCGAAAGCGGAAACGTCCGCACTCATTCCAGAACCGGAAAGATAATAATGCTTAATAGCCATATTTCGTACCTCCTTTACCAACCTTTACTGAAAAGGCCCGGAGGCAGATTTGCCGCCTCCGGACCCAAACCGGCCGTACTTTATCATTTCGGCCACTTATTACTGTTTAAGTATCACGTTTCCTTTACTCAGCCTTCTCTATCCGGATACAAAGCTCACTGTCATCATGAAGGACATATTTGACCTCTGTTCCCTTCATGCCATTGACGGAAATCTTATCCTCTCCGCTGTGGGTGGAAACTACTGCATGGGCATATGCAGGAGAAACATCCCGCAGGGAAATTCGGATACTCCCATCTTTAGCCAAGCGGATATCCTTCATATGGGCGCTGTAAAGTTCCACGTGGATCCGATCATCCTGGCTGGCTATGATATGGAACCGGCGTGCCACGCCATCTGTGGGGATAATATGACGTTCCCCATCCTTTTCTTCCATAAGGCCGCCATAAAGGGTTTCACCGAAATCGGGATCCGCCGCCAGGACAACAGAAGCTCCGCGCAGATAGCCGCAGTGACCCAAGTCCGTTTCACAGCCGTAGATCCACGCTCCTCTCTGATGGTTCTGGCCCAGCCAGGTCTTTCCATAGGGAGCAGCCTCAAAACCGCCGCTGGTGGCCCCATCGTTCTCCTTGCCCGGGAACCAGTAGCCGTAATTACTTTCTTCATCTCCGGCATTGAGGATTGCCCAGGTGCTCATAAGGGATGTATACGCCAGGCGCAGAAGCTCAAAGGGAGATTCCGAGCTATACAACGCATCCTGCAGAAGAGCCCAGCCTCCCATCTGCGCCATATACCCCAAGGTATACCGGGTGCTGTCACCCCGAATATCACTGCCTGTGATGTAATAGGCGTTTTCCACAAATCCACGGCAGGCGATATTGCAGGAGCGCTGATATTGATCAAATGCCTCCACCTGGGATGCCGTGTAGGTGTATACGCTGCCTCCCTCAGAGGAATAGAGGCCGCAGGCGTGCTTTCTGCCCCAATCTACGATGGCCTGGGTGGATTCAAATCCCGTAGTGTCAAAGGAATATTCCGAACCGAATAGATCCTTGTTTTCACGGATAAAGAATTCCGTCTTATGATGCCAGTGGTATTCCAGCCTGCGGGCCTTCACTTCCATCCCTTCCCGGCGAAGGGCATCTATGGCGTCTGCGATGGCCAGCTCGTTATAGAAACCCGTCACATAGGGGGACCAGTATCCGTCGGTCCATTCATAGCTCTGCTCGATTTCCATGGGATACTGATACATGGCTAGATAAGTGCCATAGGCTCTCTGCAGATATTCCGTTGCCGAAAGCTTCATAGGAATTTGAGGATTGCTTCGGGCAATTTCATACATTTTCAGATACATGAGGGCAATATGGGGATAGTCGTACACTCTCCATACATGCAGAAGATCGGTGGCATTCAGATTTTTACGGTTTCGCAGGGTATACCAATCCGGAATTCCATAAATGGCATAGGGGTAATCGTCCGTATCCTTTCTCTGCAGCCCACCCCACACAAAATGTTCGATATAATCATCCAGGGCCCGAATCTCCGCCTCATTGGGAATATCTGCATTCTTAGCCGCCAAGAAAGCCGGCTTAGAAAGGCCCGGGTCGTCACAGGTCACCTCATAGATACGCCAGCCCTCAATTTCATCGTAATGATCGGGATCCAAAAGGGCGCCTGTTTTGGTATTGCGCTCACGCAGAAGGCCGTTATACCACTTTTCCTCATCGAGGATCTGACACCGCCGGATATAGTCGGAACGGCGTTCCAACAGCTCCGCCACCGGCAGTGTGGAGAACATCTCCAGATATCCCTCCCGGCCGTCTCCGTATCGCAAAGTCAGGAGGTTCTCGCCCAGGCGGTGGAACTTCACTTCGTAAAGGAAGCTTTCTCCCTCATGGGAAACAAGACGGATCTCCGTATTTTCAGGGTGCTCCGCAGCCAGTTCTATATTGTCATAAGCGCCGCGAAGAAGGAGCCTGGCCGCATGGTCTCTGGGCACGGTAAGACCCGGAACAGCCTGCACATCAATCTTTCCCTCACGAATAAGCACTCTGCGCGCTTCTTCGTAATTTTCCACCCACTGAAAGGTAAAGCCGAATTCTTTCTTTTCCCCCGGCCCAAGGCTGCAGGTGCTGGTGGGAAGGCGCCACCTTCCTCCATCCTGCTGGCGGGCATGGAGGGCTGCTCCGGAACCGTAGATATATGCAGAATACACGCCCTTATACCGCTCTTCTCTTTCTGTAAGCTCAAAGAACTCCAGACGTGTTCCCTCTTCGGGCAGGAACAGCATATAGGGGCCCTTTCCATCGCAGGGTGTGCACAGGAAG
Organism: uncultured Clostridia bacterium; assembly: GCA_904399395.1. Classification (GTDB taxonomy): domain Bacteria; phylum Bacillota; class Clostridia; order Oscillospirales; family Acutalibacteraceae; genus UMGS1264. Next base: position 51,862 of record CAJFPJ010000071.1, read on the forward strand.
AAGGAGTTATCCCCGGCCACCTGGCTGTGTCGCAGCATCCTCTCCGCCGCATTCACTCCCCAATCCATCCGGTTGTTTATGGGGAATGGCACTCGCAGATCCTCAATCACTGCTGCAGAATCCCCTGTATTTTCCACAGAAAGCCGATAAAGAAGCTTTTCACCCTTGAGCTGGAAACGGATAGAAACTAAAAGACCATCTTTTGAGAAGGAAAGACCGTTCTTCCCACAGTTAGAGGCAAGCTCCTCCGCCGTGCAAAGACGCCGGCCGTCCTCTGTACGCACCTCTACATCGCCGAAAGCCACCTTAGAGTCGAAGACCTCCACGCTGCCTTTTGTCCTGCGCAGACTGGAAAGACGCCCATTTTTCAAAACTGCGCTGTGGCTGGCATTGGTGAGCTCCCGGAAGGTATCCAGAAGAAGGGGATCTTTGGAAAAGCGATACGAAATAGTCCGCGTGCCATTGACTCCCGCCTCCAAAGTATTGGGCACACGGCCCAAACGCATCAGATAGCTGGCGGTCTCCTGAGAATTGGCGCTCACTGCCAGAAAGAATTGCCACTGGGCAGATTTTCCTGCGGGCAGCACAAGAGCGCGGGAAGGATTCCTCCACACAGCCCCCTCATAACAGGTCTGTTTTTTGCGCTTTTGTGCATACAGATAGCACCTGTAAACGCCATCTTCGCACCTTGCTTCACAAAGCTCCAACTGTGTCTCTCCGTAAGGCATCACCAGGAGGGAACTTCCCCCGCAATTCTGAATGGGGTGGGAGATATAGTAGTCGTCAGCATCATAAAAAATAGTCCCCCTGTCTGTGTAAACGCCCGTAGCCGGAATATCCAGATACAGATCTGCAAGCTGTATGGATTCTTTCCCGCTATTATGCAGAACTACCGTAAAGCTCAGAATATCCTCCCCGGCCAATTCAAAGCTTCCTTGGGCAGTCAGGCCCGCCTGCTGAAAATCCACAGGGCCCTCCTCGCCTTCTATTTCTGCATGAAGGTTCTCAGCTGCCAGCAAAACCGGAGCGGAGATTTCCTCTCCGTTTTTCCACCGGCAACCTTTCCATTTTTCCTTTTCAAACAACCATTCCATTGATAAAAGCTCCTTTCCGGCCCGCCCCTAGGAGCGCCAGCCAGCAATATCGTGAGTGTATAGCTGATATCCGGTAAAACCCGGAAACCGGCAATTCCTTTGGGGAACTGCCGGTTCAGTTGTATAGTAAGGATCCGGAAGACTATGGAAGGCTATCCTTTCACAGCTCCCAGGGAGATACCTCCCACAAAATACCACTGGAAGAAAGGATAAATGATTGCAATAGGGATCGTGACCACCATAGTTGTAGCCGCACGGATCGTGGTGGTGGTAAGCATCTTGAAAGCTTCGTTTACATTGGAGCTCATCAGATCCTTGGCAATCTCCGACTTCATCAGCAGCCGGCGCAGGGTCATCTGCAAGGTATCATAATCGCCCGAAGCGTTATATACCATTACGTCGAACCAGCTGTTCCAGTGATTTACGCCTGTGATGACCGCCAAAGCTGCGAAAACCGGCACACTGATGGGGAAAATAATGCGTGCGAAGATTGTCAATTCCCCCGCCCCATCCAGCCGGGCGGATTCCATAAGCGCATCGGGCTGGTTTTCGATATAGGAAGTAATCATCAAGACATTCCAGCCGGAAATCAGGCCGGGAAGCCAATAAACCGTAAAGGTATCCAGCAGATTGAGCTCATTATATAGAATATAGGTGGGTATGAGCCCCATGGGGATACACATTGTCAACACTGTAATGAGCCGCATGAATTTTTTCCCTTTGAAGGACTTCTGCGCCAGGACATATCCCAGGATACCGCAGGCTGCCAGGTTTGTCACCGTGCCTATCACCACACGGAGGAGCGAGACGATAACACTTCTGCCGAATCCCGCTACTGTCACCACATACTCATAGTTCGACCAGATGAACTCTCTGGGCCACCAGTAAATTCCTCCTCTTACTGCATCGGTTCCCTCATTCAAAGAAAGGATGAGTTGATTCCAAAACGGATAGAAGAAAAGGAAAAAGAATACAACGGAGAGAATGACATTAAAAATATCAAATACCGTCCCCGCCTTTGTCTTTTTTATATAAAATAGGACGCTTGTTAGACGCCATTGGAACATCTCTCCTCTCCTATTAGAATACGGCTGTATCCGAAAACAGTCTGGAAATCCAGTTGGTAATAACCAGCAGGACAACAGCAATTAGGACTTTGAAGAGGCCCACGGCTGTTCCGAAGGAATACTGGCCCATTTCCAGACCATACCGATACACATAGGTATCGATGGTTTCATAAAACTCGCGGGTAGTAGCGCTGCCCAAAAGCAGATGCTGCTCGAAACCACCGTTGATAATGCCGCCCACACCCAAAATAAAGAGCATGATAATTGTAGAAGAGATGCCAGGAATTGTAATATGCCACACCATTCCCCAACGCCCGAGGCCATCCACAGCGCCAGCTTGGTAAAGCTCCTGATCAATTCCCGCCATAGCGGACATATAGATGATGGAACTCCAGCCCATAGTTTTCCAAATATTGAGGGCTGTGATAAAAATCCAGTATGTATCACCCTTTGTAACGATATTTACAGGTTCTTCCAAAAGCCCCATATTAATAAGGACTTCGTTCACGATACCATCTGTACTGAAAAGAGACATGGCCAAAGACGCCACAACCACCCAGCTCACAAAATGAGGAAGATAGCTGACCGTCTGCAGAACGCGCTTCATCGTCTTGAACCTGAGCTCGTTAAGCATCAGCGCCAGAATGATCGAAGCAACAAATCCTATCGTAATGTTCAGCCCACCCATTACCAGCGTATTACGGATTACAAGCCATACATCCGGCAGAGAGAAGAACTGTTTGAAATATTTCAGCCCTACAAATTCAGAGCCGAAAAAACCCTTTCGGACCTTATAATCGATAAATGCCATGATAAATGCCATATAGTTTCCCAACATGGGAAGCAGATAAAAAACTATCATGAAGGCCAGGGCAAGGATCGAAACGATCCACAGCTGCCTATCCCTCTTGAATTCACGCTTTAGTTTCTGAAACCGCCCGGATTTTACGCCAACCGGCTGCACAGAGGCCGCAGCCCCTTTTTGCTTAGCCATAAATCCACCCCTTACTTCTGCAAAGAAAGAGGGGCCGTATCTTACACGCTCATGCAGGAATCATAGTCGTGGGTGATAAAATCGGGGTCGATCAGGCCGTCTGTCCAGAAACGGTTGATATACTTGGCGATTTCCTGAGCACGATCGTCAAACATCCAGTAAACCATGTTGTTGTCATCGTCCAAGGCATAATCGTCATAGAAGCCCCAAGTGCCCTGCAACGTATCCAGCATATAATACAGGTCATAATCAGAAAGTGCATAGACCTTCTGGCCATCTTCATTGGTGGGATGGTTTGCTACAACCTGCCTGATCTGCTGATAATACTCCTCGGGAGTGGTATATATCTCTGTATTGAGTTCCTTCCACCAGTCATACCGCATGGAGAAGGAATATCCCACCGTATCCACCTTGAAGCCATAACCGGCAGGCGTGATGTAAATCTCGCCGTTTTCTTCCTGGAACATGGGCAGATATTCTCCAACTTCTGTTAGGATATCTTTTCCATAGTTGTTCAGAAGACCGGTCAGTTCAAGGGCCGCATCGGAATCCACAAACGCCTGGGCGGCAGGTTCTGTGGCATGTGTAATCAAATCAGGATAATCGCCGGAATTCAACATCGAATTCAGGCGCTGCGTGCATTCATCCAAATACACTTCCTTATGGATGACAACGTTGAATTTTTCTTTCAGGAATTTCCCATACATGTCGTCGCATTTATCCAAATCTTCCTGGAAGGTTACAGGATCCGCCACGCCACAATAGGCAGAAAATTCCAATGCTTCCTCGGGGATCTCCCACCCGTATTCATTGACAATGCCAGAGCCGGTAGAAGAACCGCCTCCTGAACTTTCTCCGCCGCTGTTATTGCAGGCGCTCGCCATCAACATAACAGCAGTAGCCAGCAACAGCGAAACTCCCTGTTTCCACAGTTTGCCATGGTCATTACTCCTTTCCTGTTTCTTGCATGTCATCGCCATCAAAACGAATGGATAAAGAAACTGCCCGGAAAAGCACAGTTTATCGTGCACCGGGGAGTAATGAAAATCATAAAAAATGCGCCTCATATGAGACGTATTCGTTTAGAATTGTATCGATTGCTAAGGTGGAACATTTCCTTATTTGTAAATCGATTCAATTTTGATTTTCTATGGCAGATCTATGATAGTACTTTTCAAAAAGTATGTCAACTAATTTCATAAAATTATTTTTATCTTCTGTATTGATTTATTCATATTTTTTCATTGTCTTTTCTACACTTGCATTTATTTTCTATATATGGTAGAATATTATACCGGTTCAAAAATTGGAGTGAAGAATATGACCATCCATGACATCGCGCGTCTGGCGGGTGTTTCCGCCGGAACGGTATCCAATGTGCTCAACCACTCTGCAAAAGTTTCTCCTAAAACGGAAAAAAAGGTTTGGAAAATCATTGAAGAAGTGGACTATGTTCCAAACAATATGGCCAGAGGACTGAAATCGAGCAACACACGCACAATTTGTATTATTTCAGAAGATATCAACGCTTTTCCTGCGGCTTCTATAGTAGACGGGATCTGCGAATTCTGCCGGGAACAGGATTATCACATTGTACTTTCCAACCTGCGGATTCACCCCATGATCCAAGGCTATCATTATGACGACTATCTGACAGGGGAACAGTTTAAAAAAGACCTGAACGATGCCGTCCAACAAGCTCGGGCATTAAGCGTCTGCGGGATTTTGTATGTCAGTATATATCCCAGAGATATCCAGGATATTTTACCAAAACTGGATATTCCTGTTACCTACTGCTATGCCTACTCCCACGGAAACAATTACTGCGTAAACTGCGACGACTTTCAAGGGGGAAAGCTGGCTACAGATCATCTAATTGCCATGGGGCACAGCAAAATAGGATTGCTCTGCGGCGTATTTGACGGTTTACCCACCCATAAGCGTCTTCTGGGGTATCAGACTGCTCTAATGGAAAATTCCATCCCTTATATTCCGGAATACATCATTGCTGGGGCGGGCTGGTCCTATGAAGACGGATATCGAGGCTGCCAGCAGCTTCTGGATCTACCCGATCCTCCTACAGCAATTTTTGCTATGTGTGACCACATGGCCTATGGCGCTATGAATGCAGCCCACGAGAGAGGCCTGCGTATTCCAGAAGATCTATCCATCCACGGATATGACAATATGGATTTTTCCCCTATGGCGTACCCAGCTTTGAGCACCGTGGCCATGCCCCTTCATGATATCGGGCGGGAAGGTGCCCGTATCGTAATCGACCTAGTGGAAAAACGGCACCCTAAAGAGCAAGGAACTCTTCTTGCGTGCACGCATATTCCCCGAGATTCCGTCGCGCCTCCAAAGGAATAAGTCTCCAGCATAAAATACTGCGGTTGTTCGAGATAGAAAAAGGCTGAGAGCATTTTATGCTCTCAGCCTTTTTATCATTTCATGAAGGTTTGCAATACTTCTAGATTTTATATATTTCAAATAATACAAGCCATAAATCAAAAGAGGCCAGGAGTAGCCTATATCTATCCTCCGAAAAAATTACGAATAATACATGTATACCCCTAAACAATCATATATTGATTTTTTCCATGGGTCTTTACAGTATATAATGCAGAGTCCGCACGCTGAAATGCAGCTTCCAACGTCTCGCCCTCAAGAACAGCTGTGCCCCCTATGGAAATTCCCGGCCACGCTTTTTCATTTTTTCCGCCATCCGCAACACTCTTTAGGAGTCTCTGCAATAACTCTCCCACATCTTTTCTATCGCTTAAATCGTTGCACAGTAGGATGAATTCGTCACCACCCATACGGCACACTATATCGTGAGAACGAACAGCAGACGTCAAAACTCCTGCCATTTTCTGAAGCACATTATTCCCAGCCATATGGCCAAAAGTGTCATTAATATGCTTAAAATCATCCAAATCCATGACAAAGAGCCAAGTTCCATTTTTTTCTATGGTCGTAAACACTTCTTCAAATGTGCGATAGTTCATCAAACCGGTCAAGCTGTCTCTTCGTGCTAAATTTGTCAAAATATTAATTTTTTCCTGAGATTTTCGTATTTGATTGGAAAGCGTTTTAGGGTAGTATTCTCCATTCAACTGCTCCATGTTAGGCATGGATTGATGAATATGGATAAGTCTCCAGTCCTCACCCACCTTCTTATATAAAAAGGAAAAACGGCTATCCATGTTGATATAAATACTTTTGTCTTCGCTTTCCCACCATATGTATATACCACCATATACCAAAGAAACATCGGATGTAATTTTCTTTTCTTCGCACCAAAAATCTTTGAACTGAAACTGAATGTCCTCGCGCTCTTCTACTTCCACGGCTAGAGCTTTAGCAAATTCATCTATATTCTTATAGAACTCATGCTTTCCGGTGCCAATGATAATACATTCCGGATCAAGAATTTCCATCATATCCAGAGTTTTCTGCTTCTTGGCCAAAAAATAGGTTTCCCACACTTCTTTCGTAAGCTTAAGAAGATCCATAGTTTGCCCCTTCCATAATCAGATTTACCCTTTTGAAACAAACAGAACAGTATTCTTTTTATAGTTTGGGCATTTCGATGCCATATATTCCAAAACGACACATACTATTCTACTGATGAAATGTATATATATGATATCATTTTATAGATATTTGAGCAATATTCAAAATTAACAGATAAAAAGAACTGAGAGCATCCCTTAATTTTTATCCTTTCATATGCATAACATACTGAAAAGTAAGTATCTTTAAATTATCTTTATTTGAAGCGTAGAAGCTTATAGCAAATAATCTTCGAATATATTTAGCCGGTTGGTAAGTTAGTGGGTTAACACCCCTAAACTGCCAACCAGTTTCCAGAAGAACTTCTCACACAACAAAAGAAGCCATCCGGTTCATCCGAATGGCTTCTTTTCTGGCTCCCCCTGTTGGACTCGAACCAACGACCCTGCGGTTAACAGCCGCATGCTCTACCGGCTGAGCTAAGGAGGAATATTTGAGTTGGCGTCTTCCTATTGTTCCAGGCCGTTGCCAGCCAAGTATCGTCGGCACC
>CAJFPJ010000072.1 GCA_904399395.1 uncultured Clostridia bacterium
ACCACATCCAGGCCCCATTCGTTCATAAGGCCCTTCAGGTTCGGCAGCTCTTCCATCTGCGGCGTATAGAGCACCACCAAATTCCGGAACTCAGATACTTTGTCATCGTTCAAGTATGTGCTCACCTTTTCCACTTCTGCCTCCGTCAGATCTGCGCTGGGGCTGGGGAGGATGATCACCTGCGTTCCCTCGGGAATTTCGTCTGTCAGAAGATTGAACTCCTTGATCTCGAAATTATTCTTCTCCAGCTCAGAGGTGAAGCCATCCACCGACATTAGCGGCGTATGCCCTGTATCCACCGCAATCACCGGCATAGCCTCGGAATTCACAGCGCTGATGGCGTTGGCCAGAGCTGCACTGGAATCATTATAGGAGGTTTGTTGATAAGTGGTACTGTCTGTAGTAGTAGGGAACATAGTCGCTTGTTTTACAATTCGGTAGCGTTTTTCTGTGCGGACCAATACATCCCCAGTCGTAAGCCCCTCAGATGTATAGTTCGACATGAAGCCAGGATTCCCGGCTGGATCCACGGTCTCGAAAGAAATATTACTATTGCGCTCTACAATACGATCCATCATATTTTCGAGCTGCACATATACCTCATATTGCTCAAGGGTAGAATCCGCACCAATCAAATAGAGTTCTGTTTTCTGTTTTACACCGTCGATAACTTCCAAAGCGTCCTCAGAAAGGGTATTGGCACCCGATTTTGTCATATCCACGTTGATGGAAGGGAACCGTTCACCCAGAATGCTGACCACCACGTTTATCAGGATGACAATGACGATGAAACCCGCCGTCAGCCCCGTGGCCATAGCGCCATGCTTAAATTTAGGGCTGTTCAGGCTCTTTTTGATGCCTTTTCCCTTTTTCTTTTCCTTCTTATCTGGCTTACCAGAATCCGCAGAGGATTCAGGCGATGTGGAAGATTCCGCCTCAACCCCCGTTCCTTTTGTTTCTTCGGCAGCGGAGTCCGTTTCAGCTTTAGAAGCTGTATCGGCCACAGTAGAGACAGCCTCCTCCTTTTCCTTCTGGAAGTCCTCTTTTTCCTTTTTAAACAACATTTCGTTTTCCCTCCCTCTCGTTTAGCTCCACCTTCTGCTCTCGAGCCTTCTGGCCGTAACAAAATTAAAGATTGCTACAACACTGAGGAAGAACACAATGCTGGAAACATCGAATGTGCCGGTGGTAAAGGGCGAATACCGGGCCTGGAAGGAAATCCAGGAGACGATCTGCGCCATAAAGCTCCCCGCTGAGCTGGCCAGGGAATCGATCATGAGCAGAATGATGCTCACGCCGAAGGTGGTGATAGCGGCGATAATCTGACTTTCTGTAAGAGAAGAAAGGAACACGCCGATGGATATCATGCCGGCGCCATAAAGAAGGCTGCCCAGATAATTGCCAAAGATCAAGCCCCAGCTGGGGGACGCATACATGCCGATCACAAAGGCCGGTAGAAGGGCCAGAGTGGTGGCGATGAAATATACACCAAAGGCTGCTGTGAATTTTCCCCAGACAATGCCCGTCACACTCACAGGCGCCGTCAAAAGGGCTTGATCCGTCTTATTCTTCCGCTCTTCACTGAAGCTTCTCATGGTGATGATGGGGATGATCATCATACCCCAGGTAAACATGCTTCCAAACACATACGACCCAATATAGTCAGAGGTTCGGCTCAGCATTACCATGTAATAAAACAGGCCATACAGAAATAAGATAGCACCCACGCACACATAGCCGATGGGGGACGAAAAATAGGATTTCAGTTCCCGTTTAAAAATAGCGCTCATGCGGATTCACCCTCCTTTGCGGATGTACCAGCCTTCGGGCTGGTTTTCCGAATCTTTACCCGGTTCATATAGCTTTCATCCGTAAGATGGAGGAAAACTTCCTCCAGGGTCAGATCCGTGCTGCGCATTGCCAGAAGGGGAGCTCCCTTTCTGGAGCAGAAGGCAAACAGATCCCGGCGGATATCCTTGCCTTCGGGGCCTTCTACGCTGTATTCAAACACGCCCGGTTCCTTTTCGCCCAGCATCTGCACATCTGTTACGTTGTTCACATTTCTGAGGCCGGCGGCAATTTCCCGCTCCGGCCCCTCTATACGGACGATCATGCGATGGTCGGTGGTCAAGTCGTGGCCCAGCTGATCAGGGGTGCCGTCCGCCACAATTTTACCCCGGTTGATTACGATTACCCGCTCGCACACCGCCTGCACCTCGGGCAGGATATGAGAGCTGAGGATAACGGTATGGTTTTTACCCAGATTCTTGATCAGATTACGAATTTCAATAATCTGCTTCGGGTCAAGGCCCACGGTGGGTTCGTCCAGAATGAGCACAGGCGGATTCCCCAGCAGGGCCTGAGCAATGCCCACACGCTGCTTATAGCCCTTGGAAAGGTTGGCTACCAGACGGTCGTATACCTCTGTAATCTTCACCAGTGCACAAATTTCCCGAATATGCTTTTCTTTGGGAAGAGTGACTTTCTTCAGCTTGTACATGAAATCCAGATATTCCCGGACAGTCATATCCATATAAAGCGGGGGCTGTTCCGGCAGATAGCCGATCATTTTCTTAACCTCGGCAGGCTCTTCCAGAATGGAATGGCCCCCTACGGTAACCTCGCCCTCACTGGCGGAAAGATATCCCGTGACGATATTCATTGTGGTGGATTTGCCGGCGCCGTTTGGCCCCAGGAATCCCACAATGCTGCCTTCCTCAACGGAAAAGCTCACATGGTCCAGCGCTATGTTCGTGCCGTACCGTTTTGTGAGGTTACGGACCTCAATCATTGTGATTCCTCCCTAGTTTCAAGATAGATCATCCCCCGTCCCCGCAGGTTTGCGCCGCATCGGGCATCCGGAGATGTTTTTCAGTATTTTTCAAAGGGCCTCTTCCTCATTGCCTGTATATTCTCCTGATTTATACAAATTGGCAGTAAAACCCTTCCAAAACTGAAACAAAATTTGGACTATGTATCATAATAACCAATTTCGCAGTCCAATGCAAGCCTCAGTTTATCAATCTTAGGTGATAAGAACGTGATAAAAATATGAACAAACTGTTAAATACAGACCGCTTGTAAAAAAATCCACCTATCCATGCGCGGAATTTGTAGAACGGCGCATTGACCTTTCCTCTTTACTCCGGTAAAATGTTAATAGGAATCAGCGCCCGCATGCGCCCAAAATTTAGACTGTATGGAGTGATCGTCATGGCCGAACTGAAACCCTTCCGCGCCCTTCGCTATACCGATAAGGCTGGCTCTCCCCGGGAGCTTACCTGCCCGCCCTACGATATTATCAGCGACGAGCAGCGCACTGCCTATCTAGAAAAGAACCCCTATAACGTAATTCGCCTGGAACTTCCCCGAGAGGGAGAGGATCCTTATGCAGAAGCCTCTCATGTGCTGGAAGACTGGCTTCGGGAGGAAATTCTCCGGTGCGACAGGGAGCCCGCTCTCTATATCTATGAAGAGGAATTCTCAGCCTATGGGCAGCGAAAAAAGGTAAAAGGTGTCATCGCCCGGGTAAAGGTGGAAGATTTCAGCGCCGGCGTGGTCCTTCCTCACGAGGAAACTCTCAGCAAGGCCAAGGCCGACCGCTTTAATCTGATGAAAGCTACCCATTGCAATTTCAGCCAAATTTATTCCCTGTATATGGATCCGGAGCATGAGACTCTTTCCCGGATCGACCGCCTTTCCGCCTGCACGCCCCGGCACGAATTCGACGATGGAAGCGTCATCCACCGACTCTGGGTGGTAAACGACCCAGTGGCTATAGCAGCCATCTGTGAGGATTTTGCAGAACGGAAGCTCTATATTGCAGATGGCCACCACCGTTACGAAACAGCCATACATTTTCGCGACTGGTGCCATGAACAGGGCCTTTGTCCCGAGGGCGGCGAAGCGGATTACGTGATGATGATGTTGGTGGATATGGAACACGAAGGGCTGGTGGTCTTCCCCACCCATCGGCTGGTGCGGGATCTGCCCGGCTTTGATGAGGAAGCTCTCCTCAGAGGCTGTGCCGATTATTTCGACCTGGAGCGTCGCACGGATGTTTCCAATATGGAGGCTGTGTTATCCGGTCTTTACAACGAAGGAAAAAAAGCTTTCGGCTATTACGGCAGCGGGGAAGAATGGGTGCTTCTCACCCTAAAAGATATCTCTGTGATGGAAAAAGTATTGCCGGATAAAAGTGCCGCCTCTCAGGGCCTGGACGTATCCGTTCTCCACAGTCTCGTTCTGGAAAAGGTGCTGGGTATCGACGCGGAAAATATGGCCAAACAGATAAATTTGACTTATACCCGTTCCTTTGAGGAGGCTGTATCCTCCGTCAGGGAAGGTAAAAGCCAGTGCGCCTTTATCCTGAATCCGACTCGAGTCACCGAGATCCGCGATGTAGCCGCAGCCGGTGAGAAGATGCCTCAGAAATCCACTTATTTTTATCCCAAGCTCATTACCGGCCTTGTTATGAATAAAATGGATTTTTAAAGTTTCCGCCTGTGCCTTTATCCTAGAATACAGGCGCGATGCTATGAAAAGGGACAGCTCCATAACGGAGCTGTCCCTTCAGACTGTCAAAGAAGTCGCCGCAAGGCGGCTTTTTTGGTATAATGAGGGAGGGTGAGAAAAGATGTATGAAAGAGAAAGAGAC
>CAJFPJ010000073.1 GCA_904399395.1 uncultured Clostridia bacterium
ACCATAAAAGCGGCCTGTGGCCGCATAAACCCCGCCTGCGAATCTTGAAACAAGTCCCCTTGGATTTGTTTTGAGATTCGACTTGCGCGGAAACGAAGTTTCTGCGCACATTATACCATAGAAAATCCTGGAATACCATTGATTCTTGCAGGAAAAAGCCCTATCATTAAAGCAGGATCTACGAAAGGAGTATTTCTATGACACGCACAGACAAAATAAATTACTATCTTGATATAGCAGAAACCGTGGCTGAAAGAGGCACATGCCTGCGCCGGAATTTCGGCGCTATCATCGTCTGCAACGACGAGATTGTCTCCACCGGCTATAACGGGGCTCCCAGAGGGAGGGCCAACTGCATGGATTTGGGCGTATGCATCCGGGAAAAGCTGGGCATTCCCAGAGGAGAACGGTATGAAATCTGCCGCTCTGTCCACGCGGAGGCCAACGCCATCATCAGCGCATCCCGGAAGGAAATGCTGGGCGCCACCCTCTACCTGGCGGGCAAGGACGCGAAAACCGGCGAATATGTGGAAAATGCTTCCTCCTGCTCCATGTGTAAGCGGCAGATCATCAATGCCGGAATCACACAGGTCATCATTCGGCTTACAAAGACGGAATATACCGTGGTGCAGGTGGCAGATTGGATCGCAAACGACGAATCCCTTCTGGGAACTTTCGGTTATTAAAGCGCTCTGATAGATAAACATTGGATACATAAGGATGGAAAGTCTATGAAAATCGATTCTGTACATATCCTTTTCTGGAGCTATTCGGGGACCACGGAGGCTTTTGCTGCACATATGGCCGCGGATATCCGGGCCCGGGGATGGGAACCCCGGCTTTGCAACCTTCTGAAAGACAAGCCGGATACGGTTTCCTTTTCCCAGAGGGATCTGCTGATTATGCTATGTCCTGTTTTTGCCGGCAGACTCCCCGCCCATGCAGCGGTATTTCTGAAATCCCTCAGCGGAGATAGGGCGCCTGCTCTTGCCGCTGTAACCTATGGAAACCGGGAATACGAGGACGCCCTCCTGGAACTCTGCGATGGCCTGGAAAACCAAGGCTTCTGCCTGGCGGGCGCCGCCGCCCTGGTGGCGCAGCATTCCATTTTTCCCAAAGCAGCCCGGGGAAGACCTGACGAAGCGGATAAAATGAAAACTTCTTTTTTTCTGCTTCAGATTCTTCAAAAGCTCTCTTCCTGTGAGCAGCCGGAAGATCTGGAGAAGCTCGCCATTCCGGGGAATCGGCCATATAAAGATGTTTCCGCCGTGCGCATTCCTCTAAAGCCGAAAACGAGTTCCAAATGCACCCACTGCGGTCTCTGCGCAAAAATCTGCCCGGCTCACGCTATCGATCCCCAGGATCCTCAGACCACAGATACGGAAACCTGCATCTCCTGCACAGCATGCATAGCCAACTGCCCTGCCCACGCCCGGAAATTTCCAACGCTCGTACAAAAAGTCGGTGAAAGAGAATTCTGCCGACAGAACTCTCTCCGGAAAGAACCTGCGTTTTTCCTGTAGGCTTTATTGTCTCAATCCGGCCTGTTCATATGCAGGCGCCGCAGGCCTCCCAGTGGTCTTTTGAGGATCGGAATAAAAGTTCTCACAACACCAAAAGCTCCCTGAAGCCCTTTTCCGGTTATCAGGGAGCTTTTCTTCTGCCATATAAAACCTTTCTCAAGCGCATGGTTTGGAAAGCCACCCGAAACGTAAACAGACTATCCAAACGGGAAGGGACGAACCCTCTCCAAAAGGCGGGGCTGAATTTCCGGATACGTCCATTCCGCGGGATGTCCATCCATCAGGCGGATCTCTTCGATTTCCATGGGTGGAAGAGGACCGAATTCCAGGATTTCAGCGGCGAACAGCATTCCGAAGCTTTCCTCTCCATTCTGCTTTACAGAATAAACACATACAGGCGCCAACGTGTATTCCTTTGCTCCTGTTTCCTCCCATAGCTCCCTGCGGGCAGCCTCCTCCATGGTTTCCCCCTTTTCCCTGTGGCCGCCTGGGAATTCCCAGGTGCTGCGGCTCTGATGCCTGCAGAAAACCCATTTCCCCTTGCTTTTAGCGGCAATCACCGCAAACCGCAAACCGCAATCCGCTACTTCACCACAGCCGTAAAAGCATACCTGCATATCTCTCCCCCTTTTCATACTTAAGACAAAGAACAGGGCCCATTAGGGGCCCTGTTTTTATTGTTTTGCAATTTTTCTTTAGAGGATACCAGTATTCTGAGGGATTATTCCTCCTCGTCTCCCAGCACTTTGACCAGAACAGCCTTCTGAGCATGAAGACGGTTTTCCGCTTCATCGAAGATCTCTTTTGCATGCTTTTCAAAGACTTCTGCCGTGATCTCTTCCCCTCTGTGGGCCGGCAGGCAATGGAGAACCATAGCGTCCGGTTTGGCCAGAGCCATGAGGCTATCGTTGATCTGGTAACCTGCAAAGGCCTTTTTCCGTTTCTCCGCTTCCCCTTCCTGACCCATGGAAGCCCACACATCGGTAATCAGGACGTCTGCATCTTTTGCGGCCTCTTCCGGCTTTTCAAACATACTGAAATCCGGATTACCTTCCGCAAAGTCCAAAATCACCTTGGGAGGCCGGTAGCCCTCGGGACAGGCTACAGAAACCTGCATGCCGCATTTCAAACCGCCCACAATAAGGGAATTCATCATATTGTTCCCGTCGCCGATAAAGCACATTTTAAGACCGTTTAAAGAACCCTTGTATTCCCGAATGGTCATGAGATCCGCCAGCACCTGGCAGGGATGACAGAAATCCGTCAGGCCGTTGATGATCGGAATATTTCCGAATTTAGCAAGATTTTCCACTTCCTCCTGGCTGTAGGTGCGGATCATGATGCCATCCAAATAACGGGAAAGGACCCGGGCTGTATCCTCCACAGGCTCTCCCCGGCCGATCTGCATATCCCCGGAAGAAAGGAACAGGGGTGTCCCGCCCAACTGGTTCATGCCCACTTCAAAGGAAACGCGGGTCCGAGTGGAGGCTTTTTCAAAGATCATGCCCAGCGTCTTCCCCGCCAGAAGGGGATGCGGGATATGGTGCTTATTTTCATATTTCAACTGATCTGCCAGATTGAGGATAGAGATGATTTCCTCACCGGAAAGATCCAGCAGCTTCAATAGATGTTTCATAAGGGATTCCTCCTGTTCTCTCTTTATGTTGTGTGAACGTATGCCTCATAGTTGCGCATAGCAGCCCACTCTTACCTACTAAAAATTGTCTTTTAAATCTTAAAGCTCCGCAAGGGTCTTTTCCAAGCGCTCCACACCCTTGTCTATTTCCTCCTGCGTTATCGTAAGCGGCGGAAGGAAGCGAAGAACCGTTTTAGCCGTAAGTACCAGAAGCCCATTTTTCACACAGGCAGAAGCGGCCTCTGCAGCCGTTCCCTTTTGCAGAACTGCGCCCAACATCATTCCCATACCGCGCACTTCTTCAATTTGAGGGATCGCCTCCAGCTTTGCCCGCAGATAGGCGCCTTTTTCCCGGACAGTCTCCAAAAAAGCAGGAGTATTCACCCGGTCAAGAACCTCCTGGGCGCCGGCGCAAACCACCGGATTGGCCCCGAAGGTGGAACCGTGCATGCTCTTGCCCATTACCTGAGAAAGCCTTTCTGTGCAAAGACAAGCACCAATAGGCAGCCCGCCTCCCAGCCCCTTTGCGCTGGTAAGAATGTCGGGCTTCACACCGTACTGCTCCCAGCAGTAAAGAGAACCTGTGCGGCCCACGCCGGTCTGAACCTCATCCGCAATCAGAAGAATATCTTTCTCCCGGCAGTATTCCCCCAAAGCCTTCACAAAGGCCGGATCCAGAGGGAGAACGCCTCCCTCTCCCTGCACATATTCGATCATCACAGCGCAGGTATGTTCATCCGTCTTAGCCGTCACGCTTTCCATAGTAGGCTCTGCATAGGCAAAGCCCTCTGTAAGGGGCAGGAAATACTGATGGAAAACCTCCTGACCGGTAGCTGCCAGAGTGGTGACCGTTCTTCCATGGAAGGAGTTTACCAGGGTGACGATTTTATCACATGTGGCGCCTTTTGTTTCCGCAGCGTATTTTCTCGCAAGCTTGATAGCGCATTCATTGGCCTCTGCTCCGGAATTTCCCAGAAACACCCGGCTGAATCCGGAGGCTTCGCATAGGGTTTTGGCCAGCTTCACCGCAGTGGGATTATAATAGAGATTGGACACATGCTGCAAAGAAGCAGCCTGTTTTGCCACAGCCTGAGCCCACTTGGGATCGCTGTAACCCAGGCTGTTTACACCAATGCCGCTGGTAAAATCTATGTAATCCCTGCCTTCTGTATCCACGGCCACGGCTCCATGCCCACTGCAGAGAGCCACGGGGAACCGGCCATAGGTGGGCATAAAGGATTCTTCATCTATCTTCCGGACTTCTTCAAAATTCATCTAAATCATCGCCTTTTCTGCTAATTCTTCCCGCCTTTTCGCCGGGAAAGAGAATTTAGCCTCCACATAGCCTTGTTTTCAATAGAGACATCAATAAAACATAGTGCCGATACCTTCGTCTGTAAAGAGCTCGATCAGGATGGAATGGGGGATCCTGCCGTCAATGATATGAGCTCTTCCCACTCCCCGGCGGACGGCTTCCACACAGCAGCGGATCTTGGGGATCATGCCGCCGCTGATGATACCCTCTCTCTCCAGCCTGGGGACATCGCTCACATTTACCACAGGAATCAACGTATCCTCATCGTCTTTGTCCCGCAGAAGGCCCCGGATATCCGTCATCAGAATCAGCTTTTTGGCCCCCAGCTCTGCAGCGATATGGGCGGCGGCGATATCGGCGTTGATATTATAGATCTCACCTTTCCGGCTTCCCGCCACTGTAGCTACAATGGGAATATACCCCTGGGAGGTAGCATCTGTGATGATCTTGGTATTTACCTCTGTGATCTCGCCCACATAGCCCAGATCTTCAGAGGAAACGATCTTTTCCGCCCGCAGAAGGTTCCCGTCCAGACCGCAGAGGCCCACTGCCCGGCCGGAATGCATTTCCAGAAGCTGCACCAAATCTTTATTGACCTTGCCGGCCAATACCATCTGGACAATCTCCATGGTTTCCTCATCTGTATACCGCATGCCGTTTACAAAGCGGCTTTCTTTCCCGATTTTTTTCAGCATACCGCTGATCTCAGGGCCGCCGCCGTGAACCAGCACCACATTGATGCCCACCAGCTGCATCAGAACGATATCGCTCATAACATCGTTCTTCAGTTCTTCATTGATCATGGCATTCCCACCGTATTTCACTACCACGGTTTCTCCCGCATATTTCTGGATATACGGCAGAGCCTGCACCAGAACCCTGGCCCTATCCTCATTGCTGATATCCTGAATAGACATGGTGTTTCCCCCTTTTCTCCTGCCTTCTGGGCCTTTTATACTTCCAAAGCAAAGTTCCTTGAATTTCCTGATGCCGTCAGGTTCGGTAATCGCCGTTAATTTTCACATAGTCATAGGTCAGGTCACAGCCATATGCTTCCGCCGCACAGTCTCCGTCCCGCAGGGTGACCAGCACATCGATCTCATCCTCTGAGAGCACCTTCTTGGCCAAATCCTCACTGAAATCGATCCCCGCGCCCATTCGGCAGACATCTACCTGCCCAGCCCTGGAAGAAAAGGAAACGTCCACCTTCTCAATATCCACTTCTGCTCCGGAATAGCCAATGGCGCAGAGCACACGGCCCCAGTTAGCGTCGGCCCCAAACATAGCCGCCTTAAAGAGCGTGGAGCAGATAACCCCTTTAGCCACCTTTTTGGCGTCCTTTTCTGTTTTAGCGCCTTTCGTCTTGCAGACGAGGAGCTTGGTAGCGCCCTCTCCGTCCTTTGCCAGCATTTTGGAAAGCGTTTTGCAGATTTCCTTCAATCCCTTCAGAAATTCTTCATAAGCGGGCGTTCCCGGAAGAATTTCGGAGTTTTCCGCCATACCATTTGCTAAAACCGCAATGGTGTCGTTGGTGGAGGTATCCCCATCGATGCTCACCATATTGAAGGTATCGCCGATAGCCTCGTGAAGAGCTTTATCCAGAGTTTCAGAACCAATGACAGCGTCCGTGGTCACAAAGCATAGCATGGTGCACATATTGGGATGGATCATGCCGGAGCCCTTGGCGATCCCCCCCATACGAACGATCCTTCCTCCGATTTCCAGCTCCACAGCCGCCTCTTTTTGGACGGTATCCGTTGTCATGATGGCCTTTGCCGCCATGGAGGATCCATCCCTGGAAAGCTGCTTTGCCAGAACAGGAGCCGCTTCTTCAATGGGCTCTATGGGAAGCACCTGGCCTATCACGCCGGTGGAAGCTACTACCACGTCAGAAGGTTCCACCCCCAGCGCAGCTCCTGCAATGGCACACATTTTTTCGGCCTTCTCCACACCATCCGCATTGCAGGTGTTGGCATTGCCGGAATTGGCTATCACGGCCCTGGCATGGCCGTTTGCAAGATTTTTCTTCGACACCAGTATGGGCGCGCCTTTTACCAGGTTGGAGGTAAAAGCCGCCGCAGCGGTGCAGTCCTTTTCAGAAAGGATCATGCAGAGATCCGGTTTCGTTTTGTTTTTACGGATCCCGCAGTACATTCCCCCTGCGAGAAATCCTTTTGCGGCCGTAACGCCGCCTTCTATATGCTTCATGGAACTCTCCCTCTCTCGCTTGCAGGCCCATATTTTGTATCAGGCCCTCTTGTATCCATTCAGGATTCATGCCGGCAGCCGGTTTCGTCCCACTCATAAGGCCGGCTGAATACTATAATCTTTAAAATGCCGGTGGAAACAACTTCAGACCCGTTGTCTCCTCCAGGCCAAAGGCCAGATTCATATTCTGAACCGCCTGGCCCGCCGCCCCCTTCACCATATTGTCGATGGCGGAAACAGCGATGAAGGTTCCCGTCCGTTGATCCATATGAAGGGAAATATCGCAGAAATTGGAATATCTCACATTCTTGATATTAGCCACCTGCCCGGCTTTCAAAAGGCGAATAAAATACTCGCCGCCGTATGCTTCCTCATAGGCCTCCCGAAGCATCTCCATAGTCACACCCTCCTTGAGGCGGGCATAGCAGGTAGCCAGAATTCCCCGGTTCACAGGGAGAAGATGGGGCACAAAGGTCAGCTTCACCGGGCTATCCGCAATATGGGAAAGAGTCTGCTCCATCTCGGGTGTATGCCGGTGGGCCGCCACCTTATAAGCGGTGAAGCTTTCGTTTAACTCCGGGTAGTGGTTCCCCTGGGTGGGTTTTCTTCCCGCTCCTGTAACACCGGATTTGCAGTCGGCAATGATGCCTTCTTTTTCTATGTATCCCTTTCGAAGCGCCGGGGCCAGTGCCAACGGAACAGCAGTCGTATAGCAGCCCGGGTTGGCAATCAGCTTTTTTCCCTGGATTTTCTCCCGAAACAGCTCCGGCAGGCCGTATACAGCCTCCTTATGCAGTTCCGGGTGGGTAAAGCTGTTCTCATACCACTCTTTGTATTCTTCCTCGCTTTCCAGCCGGAAATCAGCCCCCAGATCGATGAAGACCTTCCCTGCCGCCCAGCATTTAGCCGCCAGCTCCTGCGAAAGGCCGTGTGGCAGAGCGGCAAAGATTACGTCGCTCTTTTCCACCACCTGTTCCTCTGTTCCGCAGACCAAATCGCACATATGGAAATACGCGGGATATACCTCTGAAAGTGCCTTTCCTTCAAAGCTCACTGAGCTGATCGCCGCCAATTCCACCTGGGGATGCCCGCTCAGGATCCGGCAAAGCTCCGCGCCCGCATATCCGGTAGCGCCTACCACTCCTGCCTGTATCATCATTTCGTACCCTCTTTCCAAACCGTATACATTCTGCTATATTCCGCTGCTTCCGGCTCAGCCGGCACAGGCAGAATAAGCGGCTTCCATTTTCTCCGTCTCCTGCAAAAGGCGCTTTGCTTCCGTCCGCACATTTTCGGGAGACGGGCCTCCCAGCACCTTTCTGCCGTTCACACAGCGCTCAAGAGAGATCGCCTCATACACATCCTCGCTAAAAAGCTCGTGATGCTGGCGGTATATTTCCAGAGGAAGGCTTTCCAGCGTATAGGTATGTTCAATACAGTATGCCACAAGAGCCCCCGTAACCTTATACGCATCCCGGAAGGGCAGGCCTTTCCCCACCAAATAGTCGGCGCAGTCCGTAGCGTTGATAAAACCTCCGGCCGCCGCCTTGCGCATATTTTCCGGCAGCACCCGCATGGTATCCACCATAGGGATAAATGCCGTAAGGCACATATGCAGCGTATCACAGGCATCGAATATGGCCTCTTTATCCTCCTGCATATCCTTGTTGTATGCCAGAGGAAGCCCTTTCATCATGGTCAGAAGAGTGGTCAAATCGCCTATAGCCCGGCCTGTTTTTCCCCGAACCAGCTCGGCGATATCCGGGTTCTTTTTTTGCGGCATGATGCTGGAACCTGTGGAGAAGGCATCGTCCAACTCAATAAACTTGAATTCCCAGCTGCACCAGAGGATGATTTCCTCAGAGAACCGTGAGAGATGCACCATGGCAATAGCGATATCCGAGGCCAGCTCCATACAGAAATCCCGGTCGGAAACGCCATCCAGGCTATTGTGGGTAACACCGGAAAAGCCCAGCAGCTCCGCTGTGCGCAGCCGGTTCAGGGGGTATGTCGTTCCCGCCAGAGCTCCGCTTCCCAGGGGGCAGACATCCATGCGCTTTTTCGTATCCGCAAGCCGGGAAAGATCCCGCTTGAACATCTCACCATAGGCCAAAAGATGGTGGCCAAAGGTGATGGGCTGAGCTCTCTGCAGATGAGTGTAGCCTGGCATCACCGCGCCGCTGTATTCTTCTGCCTTTTTGCAGAGCACTTTGACAAGATCCGAAAGCTGACCATACAGAAGGTCGCACTGCTTTTTCAGGTAAAGCCGCACATCCAAAGCCACCTGATCGTTCCGGCTCCGAGCGGTGTGCAACCGCTTTCCCGCATCTCCCAGCCGGGAGGTAAGCTCCCCTTCCACAAAGGTGTGGATATCCTCTGCCGAAGGATCGATCTGCAGGGCTCCGGAGGAAAGGTCGCTGAGGATTCCCTCCAGCCCTTCTATGATTTTCTGAGATTCTTCTTTGTCGATGATCCCGCATTCACCCAGCATAGTAGCATGGGCGATACTCCCCTCGATATCCTCTTTTGCCATGCGGCTGTCAAAGGATATGGATGAATTGAAATCGTTGGTCGTTTTATCCAGTTCCTTATGGAACCTTCCTGTCCATAGTTTCATATCGATCTCCGCCAGCAGGCGGCTCCTTTCCCATTCTCTTGCCCTAGCTCTGCAGGAGACACTGCTTTCGAAGACCTTTCCCTGCAGATCGTCTAAAATAAACTCTTATTAGAAAGATTTATAGAAAATAGTGTTAGGGGTTCAAAGCTGAACCCCTAACAACCATACTTTTGTGCTTATTCCTTCTCTGCCAGCTTCTGCTTCTTCATGGCCTGCACCTTGATGGGGAGGCCGAAGAGGTTGATGAAACCGGCGGAATCGGCCTGGTTGTAAACCTCATCCTCGCTGAAGGTGGCGATATCCTCGTCGTAGAGGGAATAAGGAGAAGTCACGCCCGCGTCAATGATATTGCCCTTATAGAGCTTCAGCTTTACATCACCGGTAACAGTCTGCTGGGTGCTCTCCACAAACGCAGAGAGAGCTTCCCGCAGAGGAGTGAACCACAGGCCGTCATATACCAGCTCTGCAAATTTCTGGCCCACGCCTTCCTTATAATGAGCGGTCTGCTTATCCAGACAGATTTCCTCCAGTTTATCGTGAGCGTGATAAAGAATTGCGCCGCCGGGAGTCTCATATACGCCCCTGGATTTCATGCCCACCAAACGGTTCTCTACAATATCCGCAATGCCGATGCCGTTTGCGCCGCCGATCTCATTGAGCTTCGTCACCATAGAGACGCCATCCAGCTCTTCGCCGTTAAGAGCAGTGGGAATACCCTTTTCAAAATGGATGGTGATATAGGTGGGAGCGTCAGGAGCTTCCTCGGGAGAAACGCCCAGCTCCAAAAATCCCTTTTTATTATAGGTGGGTTCATTGGCGGGGTCCTCCAAATCCAAGCCCTCGTGGGAAAGATGCCACAGGTTTTTATCCTTGGAATAGTTGGTCTCCCTGGTAATCTTCAGAGGAATGTTGTGGGCCTCTGCATAATCGATCTCCTCGTCACGTGACTTTATGTTCCAAATCCGCCAAGGAGCGATAATCTTCATATCAGGAGCAAATGCCTTGATGCCCAGTTCAAACCGAACCTGATCGTTGCCCTTACCGGTGCAGCCATGGCAGATAGCATCGGCGCCCTCGGCCTTGGCGATTTCCACCAGACGCTTTGCAATCAACGGCCGGGCGAAGCTGGTTCCCAAAAGGTATTTCTTCTCGTAAACAGCGCCCGCCTGCAGAGTGGGCCAAATATACTCTTCCACAAAGGGCTTCTTCAGATCCTCAATATAAAGTTTGGAAGCGCCCGTCTTCTTAGCCTTTTCCTCCAGACCGGAAAGCTCAGAGCCCTGACCCACGTCTGCGGCCACAGCAATGACCTCGCAGTTGTTATAATTTTCTTTCAGCCACGGAATAATAATCGAAGTATCCAGACCGCCGGAATATGCCAAAACTACCTTTTTGATCTCTGCCATTACAGATCCTTCCTTTACATCTATCATTGGATTTTACGGTGTATGTCTCTGTCGATGTGTTTTATTATACACTGTTTATGCAAAAAATCAAGGGATATTTGCATAAATATTCATATTCTTCTTATATTTTATCTTTTCCATAATTTTGACTTCTCTTTAGAGTAGATCTTTATGTTTTATGTCTGCTTTTTGCAGGCAGATACACCTTATATATCCTTTTTCTTTCGCTGCGGCGTGCATTTTTTTGCCTATAGTGGTATACTGTATGCATGCTTTGATGCATATACATACTTCCCACGGCGCTTGCTTTTCACAGGATATAAGGGGAATTCCGTCATATTGATAAAAATCACACCATATACAGAGAAGAGCGGATATTCCTATCGGCCTGGGAAGGTTTATACAGCCGGCACAAGCCATTATTTACAGAAACAGGAGGAATCACTATGGCGCAATGGAAAGAAATCAACCCCACCGAACTTTCAAAAAATCCCTTTTCCCTCATTGGGCAGGAGTGGATGCTCATTACCGCAGGAGACCAGAAGAAGGCAAACACCATGACGGCCAGCTGGGGAGGCGTTGGAATTCTCTGGAATAAACCTGTCGCGTTCTGCTTTATCCGCCCTCAGCGGTATACGCTGGAATTCGTGGAAAGGGAAGACTATTATACGCTGAGCTTCTTTGGGCCGGAATACAGAAAGGCTTTAAATTACTGCGGCAGCCACTCCGGCCGAGATGGCGATAAGTTTGCAGCCTGCGGCCTGACCCCTTCTTACGATTTGGCTCCCTATCCGGAAGAAGCTAACCTAGTTCTGGTCTGCAAAAAACTCTATAAACAGGATATGGAAAAGGACTGCTTCCTGGATCCGGCTTTGGTAGAAAAAAATTATCCCGCTGGGGATTTCCACCGGACTTTTGTGGGCGAGATCGTAAAAGTTTTGGTGAAGGAATAAAGGAATATGAATTTCTAATAGTCTTAGAAAAAGAGGCCCCTGCAAGAACAGGGGCCTCTTTTTCGGTCAATCTTCATCTGGAATCAACTGTGTTCTGTCGATCACTTTTTACAGGACTCTTTCTTTTTGCAAAGCAAAGCAGCACTTCCACAAAGAGCCAACAGAGCGATAGCTGCGAACATCCACACCGGGTTCACACCCTCACCAGTAGCAGGGGCAAGAGGTGTGGACTCATCCGGAATTTCCTCTTCTCCCCCTTCTCTGGGAAGCTGGGGCGTAGGAACTGTATTCACAGGCTCCTCAAAGAGATCCAGCTCCGCATCCCCTTCGTTGGTATCAAACAATCCATAGGGATACTCTCCGTCTACCTGCTTCAAATTTTCCTTGAAGGTAAGGGTATGAAGCGTAAAAGGCATGCCGGAAATCTTCCATGTGATAACGGTGTTGCCGTTTTCATCCTGGCTAAGAGAAACATCGCCTGCTGAGGCAACTATGCTTTCTTCATCCAGTTCAAAAGCGGGATCCACTACGTCCGTCAGGACATATTCTCCATATACTGCCACAATAGCGTCGTTTACAGCCTTGCTGAAACTTTCTGTGTCATGAGATACAAAGTAACTGCCGGTGTCGCCACAAATAGTGGACATAACCTCTTTTGCACGCTCATCTACATTGCCGCCGCTCAACGCATGCAGAACGCCGTAAATCTCCGCTCCTTCGGCCCGGATAGCCGCAGCCTCGTCGTAACCATAATAGCCATCTTCAAAACCGCTAAAGTCCTCGCCGTTCTGATTGGGTGTGCCGTCGGAAATAAGGATAACAGCAGTAGAACGGCCAGCTTTTTTATTTTCCCGCACAAGCTGCAGAGCCTCATCCAAGCCCAGGGAAATATTGGTTAAGGATTCATAGCTATCTATACCATAAATATACTGTTTTGCTTCATCCAGATCAGCTTTGTCAAAGAATTTGCCGGAAGTGAAATGCTGCTCATCTCTTGCACCATATCCGGCGAATGCAACCCGGCAGTCGTATGCGCTCCCTGCAGAAAGGAGCTCGGTAGTTACATCCAGCAGTTTAGACTGCATGTCATAGAACTTCGCATATTGGTCTTCTTCGGGGCTGCCAACTACAGACATAGAATCGGTGCAGTCCATCACAAAGACAAAGTCCATCTGCTTCTCAGCAGTATAATAGGCCTTGATCTGCACATCTGCAACGGTCCTTTCCTCATCCGACCATTTGGCTTCCTTAACAAGCTGAGTATCGCCATAATCCAGCCCATTATTTGTGCCCGTCTTTGCAGACGTCCATCCGTCAGATGCAATCTGGGCAATTTCCTCCGCTGCATCCAGAAGGAATTTTCCAGATAAGATATCCTTTACCCGGCTTTCCCAATCTGCAACCGTCTCGGGATAAATATCACTGTAAGCGATCTGGGCGTCTGCGTCCACAATCAGCTCCGTAATATTGCTGCAGCCGTCAAAAGCATGAGAACCGATATATTTGACGCCGGTCAAATCTACAATTCCTTTCAGGCAAAGGCAATCTACAAAAGCAGAGGAACCGATGCTGGTAACTGTATCCGGAATTACTATGGTTGTATTTTCTCCTACAGATTCACCGAACCTGCCCCGGATGCTGGTGCAGTTTTCCGTAAATTCCAGGCGCTCCACCGGGCAGCCGTCAAAGGCCTGCTGCCCAACCGTAACGTTGCCGTCTACTACAACCTCTTTCAAATTTTCGCTGTTAGCAAAGGCTGAATTTTCTACAGTCCCGTTCCCCGTCAGGGTAACGGAGGTAAGCCCGCTTCCGGAAAACGCCCGGATACCGATGCTTTCCACATTTGTAAGGCTCAGCTTCTTGAGTCCCGCATTTCCGGCGAAAGCACGCACATCCAGAGAGCCTCCCGTAATGGAAACGGATTCCAGGCTCGTTGTGTCATCCACAATGGCAAATGCATCTGCCCCTACCGTGGAATTTTCCAAGGAGACAGTATAAGGAGCCCAGAAAGCATAGGTAAACGCACTGTATCCAATCGATGAATTACGAACCACCAAATTATCCGGAAGGGGCGACCCTTGGAACCCATTTTCCGGAACTGTTACGCCATCCAGCGTCAGTGTAGAACCGGGATTCCATCTCTCTACATCTGCAAACGGATAATATGTCCATGTTTCTTCTTCATATGGTTCAAAGCTGCCGCCTGTAATTGACACATCGCCCAGCTTGGCACTATAAAACGCATTGCCGTAAATCTTTCCATCATTGCCTCGGATATCAATTTCTACATATCCATCAGTAGAATTATCGAATGCGTAAGGCTCAATAACCTCATATCCATTGATTGTTACTCGGGAAAGGCCTTTTCCGTCAAAAGCAGTCTTTCCAATACTACCGCAATTTTCAACAAACACACCCCTCAGGGCATTACTTCCCTTAAAAGCACTTTCTCCGATTACCTCAGCGCCCTGAATAGACGCCTTCTCCAAATTGTCACAGGACCAAAACGCATTTTCTCCTATGCTACCGTAAATCACAAGGGACTTCAAAGCATCAAAATCCCGAAAAGCACGCGAACCCGCCGTACCATTACAATAGAGGATTTCGGCGGTTTCCGCATATGCATTCCAGGAACGATCCGTATAGTTTGAACTGGTAAAATCACCTGTATCCCCGGTAAAGACAAGAGTTTTAGAATCTTCATACCAGGCCCAGCCGTCTTCTGAAGTTTCGGTCGCCTCCCCCAGATTCGCGATCAGCTCCTCAAAGCTAGGCAGGCTGCTCTCTGCCTGCGGTGCGGCCTCTGAAACAACAATTCCCTCCGGGGAACCCGGATCTGCCGCCAGAGCCGGGAAGGCTCCGCCGATACAAAGGAACGCCGCTAAAAAAACAGAAAGTGCTTTTTTTTCCATTTTCCTCTCACTTCAATTTCCTCCTATCTATATAGCAGCTTCTAGTGGGTAGTTTACCCCTTTGTATCCGTTATAACACATGCCAGTCACAAACCAGTCACAAAATTATATAAAAGATATTTTGTCCATGAAAAATCACAGTATATTGTTCGCAAAAGAATTATTTATAATTGGAATAATACATTGGATTTCAACTTCTTTTAATTATATGAGAAAAATAAAGCTTGATGGAAATACTGTAGATTATCGTTCAATGGCACTCTTTTCCTCCTGAAAAGCCAGCATCTCCTTTACAAGCTGCCATAGCCGCTGCGCAGTTTGATCAAGTGGGATACGGTAAGAAAAAGAGCCGTCTCTTGCAGATATTTCGCAACAGCCTTCCCGAAGGGAGCGGGGGCTCACAATCACCCGCAGGGGAATCCCCAAAAGATCCGCATCTGCAAGCATAACGCCGGCGCTCACATCCCTGTCGTCGTAGAGCACCTCCACTCCCTGCTTTTCAAGCTGAGAATACAGAGTCTCCGCTGCTTCTTTCACACTGGGCTCTGCCGCACGGAAGGCACAGAGATGCACCTGCCAGGGGGCCACCGCCATGGGCCAAAGAGGGCCTCTCTCATCGTGATGCGCTTCGCATATGGAAGCTGCCAGCCTTCCGATGCCGATACCATAGCACCCCATCAGAGGATTTCTCTTATTCCCCTCTTCATCCATATATTCCATATGCATGGCGGCCGTATATTTCGTGCCAAGCTGAAAAATATTTCCCACCTCGATGCCCCGGCGGATCTGAAGGTCCCTTTTTCCGCAGCAGGGGCATGTCCCGCCCTCCCGGGCCTTAGCAATATCCACATAGGTGATTTCACCCAGATCCCTCTCTATATCAAGCCCTCTAAACCAGGAGCCTTCTTCATTTGCCCCGCAGATCAGGTTTCTGCCTCCTTTCAGGGAAGCGTCATACAGCACCTCAATTCCCGGCTGTAACTCTATGGGGCCCACCCAGGCTGAGGGCAGCGTTTTCAGCGGTGAATTCGATTCTGTGACGGGCAAGCCTTCCAACCTGTGAACGCCGCCCAGAAGATTTCTCAGCTTTGCCTCATTCACCTCAAAACCACCGCGCAGGAAGCAGACGGCATATTTCTCCGTTTCTTCCAACC
Organism: uncultured Clostridia bacterium; assembly: GCA_904399395.1. Classification (GTDB taxonomy): domain Bacteria; phylum Bacillota; class Clostridia; order Oscillospirales; family Acutalibacteraceae; genus UMGS1264. The sequence goes on from CAJFPJ010000073.1 coordinate 15,725, forward strand.
AATATACGAATGCCCTGCACAGTTTGTCTGAGAAAGCGGCAGCTTCTGTATCCGGTGCAGAAAGCATTTGGAGCGGAGCAGAGGAGTCTTCTTCAAAAGCAGGGGCGAGATTGGGGGCCGCTTCCATATTGGCCCGGTATCCACAGGCGGGGCAGAGCACCACAGAATCCTCCCCCACAGGGGAAAGAAGCATAAATTCGTGGGAAAGGTTCCCACCCATCATGCCGGAATCCGAGGCTACGGAAACCACTTGAGGGAGGCCTACCCTGGCAAAAATCCGTTCGTAGGCCCTGTGGCATTTCTGGTAAAACACCTCCAGATCCTCCTGAGAGGTATGAAAGGAATACGCGTCTTTCATGGTAAATTCCCGTACCCGTATGAGCCCGCCCCTCGGCCGGGCCTCATCTCGGAATTTCGTCTGGATCTGGTAAATCATAAAAGGATACCGGGCATAGCTGCTGCCGTATTCCCGCACCAGATGTACGGCGGCTTCTTCATGCGTCATCCCCAGCACAAAAGGGCTGCCGTTCCGATCCTGAAAACGAAGGAGTTCCTTTCCCACGCTTTCATACCGCCCGGATTCCTCCCAGAGAGAGGCAGGCAGCGCCACCGGGAACTGCACCTCCTGCCCGTCGAGTTTTTCCATTTCCTCCCGGATGATTCCTTCCAGCTTTCGTACAATACGGCGAAGAGGAGGATACGAAGTGTAGATCCCGTTGGCCACTCCTTTCATATACCCCCCGCGAAGCAGCAGGGCATGGCTTTCTAAAACGGCCTCCGAAGGATTTTCCCGGAACCGCTCCCCTACCAAATTTGCAAGTTTCATTGTATAAGCCTCCTTTTTTCAGTTGAATACAAAAAAGCCCTAAGCCGACAAAATTATCAGCTTAGGGCGAACTATTCGGGAACAGTCCGTGGTACCACCTAAATTCGGTATAACCGCGCTTTTATAAAGTACGGGGCCTTCTTCGCCGCCTGTGAAGGCATTCAAAAGAGCCCGATACTTTTTCTCTGTGACGGGAGAAACCCGGTGCAGCTTACCAGAAGGCGCAATACCTTGCCTCCTCCCTTCGGCACACAGCTCAAAGAGGGGTTCGGCGCTTTTTCCTCAAAGGCTTTCACCAGCCGCCTTCTCTCTGCAGATTCCAAAACGCTTACTGTTTCTTTTCATAGCTTTTTGTATTCAATTTGGATTGAGTATAAAGCACACCGGGGAATTTGTCAAGAAGCATATCGTAGCTTTTTAAATCTGTATAAACTTTAACGTAATCGTCAATGGAGAATTAAGCGTTTAGCAATGCTGTATTTTCATCCTTCCGCCGATCCGAAAGTCAATCCATCAAATTTCGTTGACTTAACATTTGTTAGCCTATCATTTTTCCGGTCTTAATCATTTCTATAATTTCTTCCTCGTTCTGGCACTTATCATAATCGCCGACAAGCTGACCTTCATAGTGGTATACGACGCCTTTTTCCTTGTTTCTTAGGAGGCATTTCTCTAATTCATCTACGCCATACCGCCTTGCAAATTCTGCAAAAGTGCGGATACGTGGTTTATCAAGCATTCCGCCGGAACATGGGAAGTCAACACATTCCCAGCAACCGTTCAGCCCTTTTTCTTTGCAACAAGTATAGTTTTTGCACCAGCCGTGGCTTTCACATCCTCCGTCTTGGCAACCAACACAACCTTTGTTTTCGGAACATACGCAACACGCAAGCCCGCAAAACGCGATAGCTTTCATTATAACGCAGCCTCCCATTCTTCTATGAGCTGTCGGATTGATTGTTGCCGATCGATACGATCATCGCTCACAGCTCTTGTGGCAATCTCAAAAAGTTTATCGCTGAGCTGCCATTTGTCCCGTGTGCGGTTATATTCGCCAAAGAGGGCAAAAGCGGTGGCGCCGAGCGTATAGACATTCGTAATCTCATCAATAGCGGCTCCAATCTGATATTCCTCCGGTGATTGGAAGAGAGAGCTGCCCCACATACGTCCCATATCATTTATGCACGGTTGCTTACGAAAAGAATCAATATCGCAAATCGTCGTTTTATCATTCTCAAAATCGTACATAATACTGCCGTCATAGAAATCGATGGCTACATAGTTCTGAGAGACAATATATTCAAAGAAATATAATATATCATGGAACACGGTCAGCCTGGCGTCAATGGGCAGCTGCATAAAACGGCTGTGCGCCGCTGGGTACATTCTGCCCATGCAATCTCCGTCAGCCCATTTGAATACCATAGCGAAACCGCCGCCGATCTCTTTGGCCTCGATAAGATCAATCAAGTTTTCGTGCTTCAATTCGCTGTAAATTGGCAAGGTGCTTTTTAGCCTTGCAATAGCATCCGCAGGATCGCCGCTATACCGCTCGGTAGGAGCACCGGCAAACTTAACGAAATAACGCTGACCATCCTTTTCTGTGCCAAAGCAAATATTTCCGGAATCCTGGTCATCATAAATCTTGAATACAGTTCCGAATTCTTTCATAAAACTAAAATCAAACGCACTTTTCAGCTTGAAAGGAACACTATCAATGTACTGCAGATAGCAGCCTTTGATATACCATGTTGGCACAGGATTACGCATATTGTCATACCAAGAAAGGACTTCCTTTGCTTGGTTCAGCATGGTATTCACTTCATCCTGCCCGAACGGGATTGCCCAATATACAGACGAAAGCGTATTGCTTGAAATGTAAAGTGCAAGCAGTTTCCAAAACTCCATAGGAACATTATCATCAAAGTATCCGTTCACCATACCGGAGGCAAAGAGGGGAGTCACTTGAGCGCACCACACAATACGATTAAATTCTTCCCACGGATCTCCGAAGTCATTACGGTTAAAGTCAATAATATACAGCTTTCCATCCCTGCCGATCATCATATTTCCGATGTGATAATCGCCGTGCTGATATACCTGCGGTCTGTCTTTGAGTAAATAACGGTTTTCGTTTATGTAGTCGATAAATGCCTGCCCGTTCTCATACTTGATGGGACATTCATTGTATTTCTTTATCTTATAATCCATCTTCCGATTGAAACGAATTTCCCAATCCTCCTGTGTTGCAGGAGCAGGAATGGAATGGATCTTGCGAAGAATACGTCCTGCTTCAAGACCATATACATACTGTTCCGTGTCTGAGTAGCTCAATAGAACCTGTTCTGCATCCTCGCCGTCAATCCAGCTTTGAATGGAATAAACACCATCCTCGCAAGTGCCGAACTCAATAGGTTGGCACATAGGTACTCCAAAGGAAGCGACCTGTTTCATCATGTTAAATTCAGACTGTTTTGTGTCGTGCTGTGCAATATCGGAAACACGCAAAAGATACCGTGTGCCGTTTTCGTCCGTAACACAGTATTTTTTATCGCTCGACCAGCCTTTATGTATGGGTTCTTTAGTTACAAAATTCATCTGTTTATCCCCACTATACCCCTTGTTTGATTCAAATATATTATTATATTACCACAGTTTTTCAGACAATAAAACGATTTAGAAAAGCCGAAATAACAATTGATTTTATCTACCGTTCTGAGTCAGATTATTGTATACTGATTTTGCAAAGCAATCAAATACGTAAAGGCGATGAAATCTTATGAAAACAATCACGATCTGCGGCAGTATGAAATTTGCAGAAGAAATGAAACAAATAGCTTTTGTGTTAGAAGCTATACAGGGATACAACGTGTTGCAATGCACATACAATGACTCAAATATGCCCGTCACTTTAAACATGCTGGAACATCTGAAACAATGCCATCGCAGAAAAATCGAAATGAGCGATGGAATCTATGTTGTGGATGTAAACGGTTATATCGGCGATTCTGTAAAACAAGAAATTGAATACGCTGAAAAACACCATAAAGAAATCTATTGGCATAGCAAGATGTGGGATGATTTGCATCCATGATGCTGAAATAACCTGCATTCGGCTATAAGAATCAGTACCTTATTCCGGCCGGCAAAAAGATACTATGCTGAAAAATCCTTCTGGGTATGGTATAATGAGAATATCCAAAGAAGAGATGTTCACCTTCATGATAAAGAACGGGAAAACATCTTGGAATTATCGCCTTACGCGAAAGGATGTGAACTCCTTTGAGAAACGATATGCGAGGTAAATACCCGGTGCGGATAGGATTCGGCGGCAGACTGCACCGGGAATAGCGTTCCCCTTCATACGCTGCCGGTATATCCGCTCCTTTCAAATGAATTTTGAATATTTGAAAGAAGGTAAACCAGTATGAAGTTATCTCCTTACATGCACATACACCGCATTGAATTCATGACCACATATTTCTGCCCCGGAAGGTGCAAACACTGTTCCGTGGGAGAACGGCTCAACCCCAAGCAGGGAGAAATCCATGTACAGCCAGAGAAAGCCGTCAATGCCATAAAAAAGATAGCAGAGCTCTTCCCTGTTTCTTCTGTAATGACCTTTGGAGGAGAGCCCCTTCTGTTTCCTGAAGTTGTGTGCGCTATCCACCAGGCTGCGGCCTCCTGCGGTATTCCCAAACGGCAGATCATTACAAACGGATACTTTTCCAAAGATGAAAAGCGGATAAAGAATGTAGCCGTGAAGCTGAAAAACAGCGGCGTAAACGACCTGTTGCTTTCCGTGGATGCATTTCACCAGGAAAAGATCCCGCTGGGGCCTGTCCTCTCCTTCGCAAAGAGCGCTAAAGAGGCCGAAATTCCCAACATCCGGCTGCAGCCCGCGTGGCTCGTAAATCGAGAACATGGAAACCCCTATAACAGAAAAACCGAGGAAATCCTTGCAGCATTTCATGAACTGGAGATTCCCGTCGCTCAAGGAAACGATATTTTCCCGGCGGGAAATGCCCTGAAATATCTGGCGGAATACTATCCTCCTCCCGCCCCCGATTCCCTTGGTGAATGCGGTTCCGCTCCCTACACTGGCTCTCCGGCGGAAGTGACGTCCGTCTCGATAGAACCCAACGGGGATATGACGATTTGCGATTTTGCGGTGGGCAATATATACAGAGAAAACGTGCAGGATATCGTAAGCCGGTATACTCCCTATGAAAACAGCTGTATGAAAGCGGCAATTTCTGGGGGCGCGCCAGCCCTGCTACAGCTGGCGGCGGAAAACGGTGTAAGAGTGGATGGAGCACAATGGTATTCCATCTGTGATATCTGCCATGCCTTGGCAGAGAAGCTTCCTTCCAACAGCCTTTAAAAATATCACCAGGGTGAATGTTCCTCTATAAGCGCCATATAATTCCGTATGGCCGAATGCATAAACCGAATATACAAAGCAGAGGGCGCGTTTAGAACGCGCCCTCTTTTCATAGAATTGAAAAAGACCTAAAGTTTCTTTACTTTCCATATTTCTGCACTGCCTGCTGCATAACGGCACTGGCCACAGGCCCCGCAGAGCTGACGCCGTAGCCGCCCTCTTCCACAACAGCCACAAATGCAAAAGGCGTGTCTTCGTCAGCGGAAAAGCCCACGATCCATCCTGTAGGCTGTTTTCCTTCTCCCACCTCGCCCGTACCGGTTTTGGCACAAGCCTGCATACCGGGGAAGAGACCCTCCCCATAATAGTCTCTCACATTGGAACGCATGGCCTCCTTTAGTTTGGAAGCCGTGGAAACAGAAAGCAGCGCCTCACCGTAAGAAGTCTTTCCCTGGGAGGTAGTCATTCCGAAGGAGGTTTTTACCTCTTTGGTGGTATAGGGCTCCACCGGCGTTCCGTTCCCAGCTATGGCGCACATAATGCGCAGCATATGATAGGGATTCACCTGGTCGGTATACTGACCGATGCCGCTCCAGGCCAAAGCATCCTCGCTGGCTCCCTTAACATTGTAAACGCTCTTTGCCGTGGAAACGCCGTCTACGGAATAGCTCTTTCCAAATCCCATCTCTTCTGCCATTTTCATCATGGCTTCTTCCCCGATCTCTACTGCCAGCTCACCGAAAGCTATATTGCAGGAATGCCCCAAAGCATCCTGGAAGGATTGATCCCCATGCACTGCCGTACACGTGATCTTATTTCCGTTTATGATCTTGCTGCCGCTGCACTGAAACCGGCGGCTGTCCAAATCGGGAATGTTTTCGATGGCTGCGGCAGAAGTGATGATTTTAAAGGTGGAACCCGGCGTATACAGACCGGAAAGGGCATTGTTCAGATAAACCCCTTCGTAATTTTCCGGGTTATCCAAAAGATCTTCCGGCGGATTAGCCGGATCAAAGGAAGGTGTGCTCACCATGCATAGAATTTCGCCGGTTTTATAATTGCAGAGCAAAACAGCCCCTTTTCTGCCGTTTAATGCCGTATAGGCCGTTTTGCAGAGCTCAGCGTCCAGAGTAAGGGTGACGTCGCTGCCCAAACGGTTTCCAAAAGGAGATCCCAGGCCGGTAAAAAGATTATAACCTGTAAGCTCAGAGCGGTAGCGGTATTGAGCCGAGGAAGATATATACCCTGCGTCGTCTCCTACTGCATGGAGTGTGGCTTTACGAATGGAAGCATCATCGTTATATACACGCTCTTTCCCATTGGAGGAAGATAGTACCATACCTGTGCGGTCTACTATCTGGCCCGTCATGGAGGCTCCCCCCGATATATGGCGGTTAAAGGGCTGCACTGCCCACTGCCCGCCCTGCAGCAAGTATTCCCCCAGGAAAAACAGAAGGCCTGCCGCAAAAGCTATGGATAAAACATAGAGGATCAGAGAACGATTTCCAGTAGTTTTCACAGTTTACCTCCCTCCTTTTTTCTTTTTTACCCGGCGGGCGGCATATGTCCGCTCGTCGCATGCCTTCAGAAAGGCCAGAAGCCCCCACACAGCTGCCATGCTGGAACCGCCTGCGCTGATAAAGGGCAGTGTGACGCCTGTAAGGGGCAGAACATCTGTGGAGCCGAAAATGTTGAGACAAGCCTGAAAAAGGAGCATAGCCGCCGCCGAACAGGAGCAGATAGAGTAAAAGGTGGAACGGCTCTTTGTAGCCTCAGAACGGGTATAAAGCACAAGTCCCGCCAGGATACACACAACGGCAACCGCCAGGATGATCCCCAGCTCTTCGTTCAGCATTCCGAAAACGAGATCGCTTTCTGCAGCGAAAACAGAGGTTCCCGAGGTGCCGCCTCCCAACTTTCCGTTTCCGATTCCCAAGCCAAAAAGGCCGCCGCTGGCGCTGTAGCTCAGAACACGCACCTGCTGGTAGCCCTGGCTTTCATTCACATACTCCCAAACGTGCCGCCAGCCCTTGAAACGATCCAGCACATAGGGCCGGAACTGCAGGATCAGAAAGGCCCCGAAGGCTGCTGCAGAAAGGGCCAAAAACAGTGTGCGAAAACTGCCGGAACGCATGAATGCGATCACCAGGAAGGTGACGAAAAAGATGCAAGCCGTTCCGAAATCGTGCATCAGAAAAAGGCATCCCAAGCAGATAGCCGTAAACACCAGAAACCCTGAAAGGTTCCTGGCAGTCTGCAGGCGATCCAAAGTGGAAGCGCCCACAAAAATAAAAGCAATTTTGATAAATTCCGAAGGCTGCACGCTTATGGGGCCGATCACGATCCAGTTTCTGGCTCCATGACTCTCCTTTGCCAGCAGCAGATTCGCCGCAAAGAGAAGGACCGCGCCGATAGCGATCACCATACGGAATTTCATTACCCGTTCCAGATCATTCATAAACCAGATCAAAAAACAGAAAAGAATAACACCCAGAAGCAGCGCTCCCACCTGCACATAGGTTTCCCTCATAGTAGAGTGTATAAGCGCAAAAGCATCTGGGGCCGATTCCCCTTCCTCCAGTTTGGAACGCATGCCGGAAAGAAGCATCACACTGATGCCCGAAAGCAGGAAACCCAGCGTTTCCAGCTCAAAACTCACACGATCCAACACATGCATGGAATAGAAATAAAGCCCCCACTCAATCACAAATAATGCACAGAAGGGCATAATGGGCAAAGCCGAAAACTCTCCGCCCGAAAAGCAGGCCTGCAGAAGCAGAATGAGCTGTATCACCGTGACCCACACCATGAGCCCGGCGGGAGAAGCAGCCCGTAAAATCCTGCGCTTAGGCATCTTCACTGAAGCCTCTGAAGTGCGCTTAAGCATCAGGGAAGTGCTCCCCACTGTAATCACATCGCCGGGGTATACGGCTTTTCCTTCCGCAGGCACTTTATTCCCGTTTACCCTTGTGCCGGATTTGGATTCCGTATCCTTTACAATCCAGCCCGATTCCCGGCGCATCAAAACAGCATGATCACGGCTGGCTGTCATATCCGCCAGGACGATGTCGCAGCTTCTGCTCCGGCCCAGAGAGTTTTCCCAATAAAGGACAGGAATGGTCTTTTTTGACACCATATTTTCCAGCACAATAACGGGCTCTTCTCTCCTGCGTCCCGCCTTCATGGAGTGGAAGCACCGGGCAGCCACCAAAATCACCAGAAAGGGAAGCAATATGCGCAGAAGAAACAGACCTGTCTGTATCCAATCGTTTCCGTTCATAGATTTCCTCCAGGTTATAGCAATCCTTCGCCGGGAAGCAGAGAAAACGCCGCCTTCTCCGCTTCCGGGGCATATAGTTCAAAGGGCATCCTGCCTTGATTATAGTATATTTCCCCCATTTTTAAAGAAAAAGGCAAAAACTGTAAACAAATTGTAATCCGCCGACATAAACAGAAAAAAGGGGGAAGAAATCTTCCCCCGCCGTCTTTTGCCTACCCATATTTTCTGCCTGCTAATCCAACTCATCCATCCTGTAGCCGCCCCAGATTTAGAAATCCATTTCATTGCAGCAGGGATGCAGATCCCGCATCAGCTTTGGAAGGCAATCCTCAAATGCCACACCCCAAGCAGGATCAATGCCCTCTTTCACCGTTCTGCGGATAGAGAGCGCCGTAAAACTCACAGCTTCCTGCAGAGCCTCCTGCAGAGAAAAATCCCGCAGCAGCGCAGCCAGCAGAACGGATGCAAAGAGATCACCTGTCCCATGAAAATTCCCCCGCTCCCTGGGGGCAAAGGAAGAACAAAATTCCCCCGACTCCCGATCCCAAGCGGCGGCACCTATTTCATTTTTTTCTCCCAGGACGCCTGTGAGCACAACCCGGCGGGGCCCCAGGCCACAGAGCCGCTCCAAAAGTTCCTTGGCCAGGGGCTCCCTGCAACCCTCCTTGGGATATTCCATTCCCAGAAGGAAACAGGCTTCCGTCAGATTCGGGGTAAGGATATCCGCCTCTCGGCACAGAAGCTGCATCTGCCCCGCCATCTCCCGGGAGATATTCCGATAGAGGGAACCGTTATCCCCCATAACGGGATCCACAAGCGCTAAGGTTTCCTGCCCTCGAAGCCTTCGGAACAGAGAAAGCACTTCTTTCACCTGAGCGGGAGAACTCAGATAGCCGCTGTAAAGGCCATGGAAGGGAATTTGCAAATTCGCCCATTGCCCGGAAAAGCCCGCGATTTCCTCTGTAAGATCCCGGCAGGTAACGCCGGGGAGCCCTCCCGTGTGGGAACTAAGCACTGCTGTGGGCACCGGGCAGCATTCGATCCCCGCCGCGGCGAGGGTCGGCATCACAATCGTAAGGGCGCATTTCCCAAAACCAGCCAAATCATGCACCGCCGCAACTCGTTTCAAATTCTCTTCCTTCTTTCACACAAACCTAATGCCCGCCGGAAGATGCTCTCCAAAGTATTTTTACAGCGAAGCCTTTCCGTGCATCTTTCCAAACAGATTCAGCGTTTTTCCACCACTTCCCCGGCACGTTTATAGATGCTGTTTTCCGGCACAAAGCCCCGCACGCTGGAAAGAGGATACACGTTTGTGTTCCTGCCGATCACCGTCCCGGGATTCAAAACAGAATTGCAGCCTACCTCCACATGGTCGCCCAAAACGGCTCCCATTTTTTTTCGGTTCACAGGGATTTTTTCTCCCATCACGGAAACCGTCACCAGACTTTTGTCGGATTTCACGTTGGAAGTGATGGAGCCCGCTCCCATGTGGGATTTATACCCCAAAATAGAATCCCCCACATAATTGTAATGGGGCACCTGCACATTGTCGAAGAGAATAACGTTTTTCAGCTCCGTAGAGTTCCCCACCACGCAGTTTTCCCCCACCAAAGCGCTGCCGCGGATAAAAGCACAGTGGCGCACCTCTGTACCCTTCCCGATAATTGCCGGGCCGTGAATATATGCTGTAGGAGCCACCTTTGCCTCTTTGGAAATCCATACGTCCTCCTGAGGATGGTCGTATTCCGCCTCCGAAAGGGATTTTCCCAGTTCCAGAATAAAGGGCGTGATCCATTCCAGCGCTTCCCATGGGTATGAAAACCGGCTCAAAAGCGGTGCTGCCGCGGAATGGGTCAAATCCAAAAGCTGTTCTGTTTTTAACCCGCTGTATTTCGTATTTTCCATAGTTTATTCCTCCATTTCAGAATGTAAAGCCTTTGATAAGATTTCTGTCTAATAAGTATGCATGCCTTTGGTATATGTTCCCAGGAACCGAGGGGTTCAAATGCAAAAGCGTTGCCGGATATCCTCCCAGTTGCCGTCAAATACAACTCCCTGCATGCCCAATGCGCGAGCCGCCTCCACGTTTTCCTCACGGTCGTCTATAAACAGGCATTCGGCAGGCGAAAGGCCGTATTTTTCAAACAGATAGCGGTAGATGGCTGGATCCGGCTTTAGCAGATGAATGTCTGAAGAGATCACAATTCCATCGAACCAGTAAAGAGGGCCGAATCTGGGAAAATACCCGTAAAAATTCTGGCTGGCATTGGAAAGCACATAGAGGCCGTATCCCCGCTTTTTTGCAAAACGCACAAAGTTCTGCGCTTCCTCAAAAGGCTTCATGCAAAGCGGCCAGCTCTGAAGGCAATTCCGCAGAGATTCTTGAAGCCGTGGCGGAAGCCTTTTCGAGACGCTGTGGTACATCTCTTCCTCGGAGATGATGCCCAGATCCCGGTCGATCCACTCGGATCCACTGAAAAATTCCTTCAGAAAACGCTTTTTATCTTCTTCCGGCGCAGCAGGCAGAAAATACTCCGTCATGGCCCCGGGGTTATAATCAAAAAGCACATTTCCCATATCCAGCACAAGGTTTTGTATGGCGACCATTTACATTTCTCCCCTTCCAGTCTCATAAAACAAATACTAACAAGACAGGATAAAAACAGCCTGTCGCTTTTTCGCATCCCGCAGCACGCTGTTCGCCATAACGGTTCCAACGCTTAGTATACCGCAAATTCCCGTGAATGAAAAGATTTTCCATGGAGAAGAAGAAATGTAAGAGTTCGAAACCATATAAAGTAGAAAAAATCCTCCCCGGCGCTTTGCTATCCTTTTGGATTGTGCTACAATAAAGGAACACAGCATGAAACGCCTCAAGGCGCTCTGAAATCCATGTTGAATTTATTTCCTAGGAGGATCCATATGGAGTATACATTTTCAAAACGTGTGCAAAACCTGAAGCCTTCCGCCATTCGTGAAATCCTGAAATACAGCTCCGATCCCAATGTTATTCCCCTGGCAGCCGGGAACCCCGCCCCCGAGGCTTTCCCTGTAGACGCTATTTCAGAAATTTCTTCCCGCATTTTTAAGGAAAACCCCATCGCAGCCCTTCAATACAGTGTCACAGAAGGGTATACGCCTCTGCGCGAAACCATGAAGCGGTATATGAAGGAAAATCATAATGTAGGCCGGGATTTGGATGAGCTCCTCATCACCACGGGAGCTCAGCAGGTCATGGATCTGACCACAAAATCCCTCTGTAATGAAGAGGATGTGGTTCTCTGCGAGGCCCCCAGCTTCATCGGTTCCCTGAACACCTTCCGTTCCTATAAAGTGCGCCTGCGGGGCGTGCCCATGGAAAAGGACGGCATGGATATGGAAGAGCTGGAGAAGGCCCTTCAGGAAGAAAAGAAAGCTAAGTTCATCTATACAATTCCCAATTTTCAGAATCCCACCGGCATCACCATGAGCTGGGAAAAGCGCCGGAAAATGTATGAACTGGCCAAAAAATATCAGGTCATGATCCTGGAGGACAATCCCTATGGAGATCTCCGGGTTTCCGGGGAATACATCCCCCCCATCAAAAGCATCGACGAAGAAGGGCTGGTCGTCTATTCCGGCACCTTCTCCAAGGTGATTTCTCCCGGCATGCGGGTGGGGTACGCCATTGCCCCCCAGCCCGTCATCCAGAAAATGGTGGTCTGCAAGCAGGGCGAGGATGTGCACACCAATATCTGGAGCCAGATGGTCTGCAACGAATTCATAAACAAATACGATTACAACAGCCACCTGAGCCATCTGCGGGAAATCTACCGAAAGAAATCCGCTTATGCTATCTCCCTTCTGGAAGAAAATCTGGCCCCCGATGTAACTTGGGAGCCCATTGAGGGCGGACTCTTTATCTGGTGCACCCTGCCGCCCCAGATCAGCATGCCCGCTTTCTGCAAAGAGGCCGTGCAGAGAGGGGTCTGCGTAGTTCCTGGAAACGCCTTCTTAACAGACGAAAACGAGCCCTGCCAGAGCTTCCGTATCAACTTCTCCACCCCCACGGATGAACAACTGAAGAAGGGAATTGAGATCCTCGGCAAGCTGGTAAAGGAAATGCTGGCCTGAGGCGGCGAACACACTGCTAAAGCATAGGCTCTATTTCTTGACAAACACCCGACCGGGCGCTATAATACATACAACATTGTAAGGGAGCGCCAAAAAGTCCAGATACGGGAACACCATTTGCTTCAACCGGCCTCCCCCGAAAAACCGTTGAACGGGAAGAGTACGCACAATCCCTTCTTCTGAAAAGAGAGCTGCCGGAAGCTGAAAAGGCGGCGGAGAAGCTGTGCCGAATGGGCCCGGAAGGGCGGGGCGAACACGGTGAGAAACCGTCTGTAGCCTGCGACGGGAACTTCACCCGTTATCAAGGAAGCGCGCGGTTAAGCAGAAAAACAGCTGCGCGGAGCAAGAGGGCGTTTTCGCCAAGCCGGGTGGTACCGCAGGAAAAGCGTATTGCAGCTCCTGTCCCAGTTATATGGGGCAGGGGCTTTTTATTTTTCCTTTCCTGCAGAGCTCAGCCGAGGAAGAAATACCCGCATATCATTTTCAATACTTCTGCAATTTCCAAACACAGGAGGAGGATCCTTATGAACACAATGCATACAGAGACAACTACCGAGCGCAAAAAGGTCATATTCAGCGCCATTCAGCCCAGCGGCTCCGTAACCTTAGGAAATTATCTGGGCGCCCTGCGCAACTGGGTCGCCCTGCAGGATGATTATGACTGCATCTTCGCCCTGGCGGATCTGCACACCATCACCGTCCGGCAGGAGCCTGCCAAATTCCGCAAAAACATCCTGGAAGCCTACGCTCTGCTTTTGGCCTGCGGTATCGACCCGGAAAAAAGCCCCTTTTTCATGCAGAGCCATGTTTCCGCCCACGCGGAGCTGGGATGGATTCTGGATTGTTACACCCAGTTCGGCGAGCTTTCCCGCATGACCCAGTTCAAGGATAAATCCCAGAAGCATGCGGATAACGTCAATGCGGGTCTCTTTACCTACCCCAGCCTGATGGCTGCGGACATCCTGCTTTACCAGGCGGATCTGGTGCCCGTAGGCGTAGATCAGAAACAGCATCTGGAGCTTTCCCGGAATATTGCCGAGCGCTTCAACGGCATCTACAGCCCCACCTTTACTGTGCCGGAGGGGTATATTCCCAAAACAGGCGCCAAGATCATGAGCCTGCAGGATCCCACAAAGAAGATGAGCAAATCCGATGAAAATGTCAACGGCTGTGTCTATGTGCTGGATACTCCCGACGTCATCATGCGCAAATTCCGCCGGGCAGTAACGGACAGCGACGCCTGCATCCGCTACGCGGAAGGCAAGGACGGCGTCAACAACCTGATGGGCATCTATTCCTGTGTAACGGGAAAAACCTATGAGGAGATTGAAGCGGAATTTGAGGGCAAAGGCTACGGCGATTTCAAAACTGCCGTAGGCGAGGCTGTGATCGAACACCTCAAGCCTATACAGGAACGATTCCACCAGTATATGAGCGATAAGGAATATCTGGCCAAATGCTATAACGAAGGAGCCGAAAAAGCCGAAAGAATCGCCCGCAAAACTCTATCCAAGGTCATGCGCAAGATCGGTTTTGTGCCCAGAGGATAAAACATGAGGAAAAACAAGCTTCTGAGATTATTCCAGAACTCTCATTGATAGAACGAACTTTGATTAGAATACAGAAAGGGGACTTTTCTATGCAACAATCTCCTGTTGCCATGCGCAATGAAAAGCTGGGCAGGACTGTCTGTGAAGCGCTTAAAAAGCATGGCTTTGACGCTTTTTGGTGCGCCACAAAGGAAGACGCCCGCAAAAAAGCCCTGGAGCTTATCCGAGAGGGAAGCTCCGTTTCCTGGGGCGGCTGTGCTTCTGTGGAGGAATGCGGCATTCTCGATTCCCTGCGGCAGGGCAGCTACACCCTTATCGACCGGGATACGGCTAAAAATCCGGAAGAACGGGCAGATCTTATGCGAAGAGCTTTTTTTGCCGACTGGTATCTGGCCGGAACCAACGCATTAAGCGAGGATGGCCAGCTTGTCAATGTGGATGGAAACGGCAACCGAGTGGCCGCTATGGCCTATGGCCCGAAAAACGTCCTGGTGGTAGCCGGCGTCAATAAAATCGTAAAAACCGCTGAAGACGCTCTCGTCCGGGCTCGAACTGTAGCTTCCCCTATTAACGCCCAGCGTTTCGGCCTGAAAACACCCTGCAGTATTACGGGAGCATGTTCCAACTGTGATTCCCCGGATTGCATCTGCAACGTAATCGTCACTACCCGCCATAGTAAGCCCGCCGGGCGGATTAAGGTCCTTCTTGTCGGGGAAATTCTAGGTTTCTGATGCATCTCTTTTACCGTAAAATCTCAGGGATTTACGGATACGGTATTCCGTGTACACATACGCACTGGTTGAATTTAATAAAGAGAAAAAACTATGCAGGCGATCCGTATTATTGAAATTCCAAAATGCAAAATGGTTTCCTCCGGAAGGGGATTTTTCGGAGACGATCACTTTACCGCCTTCTATAATTGGTTTTCCGGCCTGCCCAGGAGCATGAATTCGAAAGATTTTCTCTATTGGGATGGGAAGGGGTTTTGTTGGCTGTATCTCTATGAGGAAGGCATCACTCCTCCTGAACGATTTGAAATCGTGGATTTTGAAGGTGGGCTCTATTCCGTGACAACCGATATAGACGGAAAAACAGATGTGGAAAAAATGAATGCCGAAGTAGATAGCTTCCTTTCAGAAAACGGCTTTGAACGGGATACAAGCCGCTTTGGGCTTGGAAACATCATCACTCCGCCGGCGGTGCAAAAAATCCTGGGATATTGCCAGATGGATTATTACACACCTATACAATCCAAATCTAAGGATTAATCCCACACTATACAAAAGGACGGGAATTCCGGTTATAACTGGAGTTCCCGTCCTTTTTCATCCACTTTTACAGCAGCTTTGCCTGCTCCAGATAATGCACTTCCTCGGCGATGTTGTTCCCCCGGAGATACACCCGGGGAACTCTTCGGTTCACATCGCAGACAAGCTCATAGTTGATAGTATTTTCCATTCCTGCCAGCTCGTCCACAGGAAGGCCCTTCCCAAAAAGGGTAACCTCATCCCCTGTTTTTGCCTGCGGAATATCTGTCAGATCCACCATCATCTGATCCATGCATACGCGCCCCAGAATGGGAGCCCGCTTCCCCCTCACAAGGACACAGGCCCTGCCGGAAAGCGTCCTGCGGTAGCCGTCCGCATACCCGGCGGGAATTGTCCCGACCACCAAGGGCTTTTCCGCCCGGTAGGTGCAGCCGTAGCTCACTGCCGTTCCCGGTTCTATCCGCTTCACCAGGGAAAGCACGCTTTTCAACGTCATCACAGGCTTAAGATCCATAGGCTTTCGCAGCTTTCCGGAAGGCATAAGACCATACAGAATGATTCCCGGGCGCACCATATCCAGCTGGAATTCCGGATATTCACCGATAGAGGCAGAGTTAGCACAGTGACGAATGGAGAAAGAAATGCCTCTCTCTTCCAAATACCGAATGGCCTCCATAAAATTTTCAAACTGGCGGCGGGTGTAAACCTCTCCTTCTTCGCCTTCATCCGCCACGGCAAAATGCGTGAAGATTCCTTCCGGAACAAAGCCGGGTAGGCGGCAGGCCTTCTCCATTTCGCCGAGAGAATCCTCATCCCGTTCCGGCTGCTGATAGAAAAAGCCTATGCGGCTCATACCCGTATCCACCTTGATATGAATCCGCACGGAAACATGCAGCTCCATAGCCGCATGAGAAAGCTCCCGTGCATATTCCGGCCCCAAAACGGCCTGGGAGATTTCATTCTTTGCCAGCTCTCCTGCACAGGCAGGCGGTGTATAGCCCAAGATCAGAACCGGAAGACGGATGCCCGCCCGACGAAGCTCCAAAGCCTCCTCCAGATTGGAAACGGCGAACCAGTCCGCTCCCAGTTTTTCATATTCCCGGGCAAGAGCCACCGCGCCGTGTCCATAGCCATCCGCCTTTATAACGCAGCAGACTTTCACCCCGGGGCGCAAACATCCTTTGATTTCCTGGAAATTATGTTGAACCGCATCCAGGTCTATTTCCGCCCAAGTGCGGCGGGTATGCGCATATTGTTCCTGCTTTTCTTCCAACATCATTCCGTGTCTCCTCCGCCCGTTTCACATTTTGTCTCACAGCCGCATATTGCCGCCCGCCATTATCTCACATGCTAGAACCTGCTCACACCAAGCCCATACACCCGGCCCGCCTTTCCGCTAGTCATGCCGCTGTTTTTCACCGGTGAAAAAGGCCGCAGAAAATCTGCGGCCTTCCTTTTTGTCTACCGGTTTATTTAAAGTATGCTACGCCGGATTCAAAAATCTTCTGATCCTTCTCACCCGGCACATTTCCATACAGATGGCTTCCCTTACGTTCAGAATGGCCCATTTTGCCCAGAATACGGCCGTCTGGGCTGGTAATTCCTTCCACAGCACATACAGAGCCATTGGGATTCCAGAGAATATCGCCGCTGGGGTTCCCTTCAGGATCCACATACTGAGTAGCGATCTGCCCATTCTGGATCAGCTCTTCCATCACACCGGGGCTGGCCACAAACCGACCTTCTCCATGGGATACAGGAATCGCAAACACATCCCCAGCGTTTACAGAGGAGAACCAAGGAGATTTCACACTGGTCACGCGGGTATACACCATACGGGAAACATGGCGGCCCAGGGTATTAAAGGTCAAAGTAGGCGCTGCCTCGGAGGGCTTGGTAATCTTCCCATAGGGCACAAGCCCCAGCTTGATAAGAGCCTGGAAGCCGTTGCAGATGCCCAGCATCAGGCCGTCACGCTGCTCAAGAAGCTCTGTAACCGCCTGAGCCACCCAGGGATTTCGGAAGGTGGTAGCGATGAACTTGCCGGAACCATCGGGCTCATCGCCGCCGGAGAAGCCGCCGGGCAGCATGATAATCTGGGATTCCCGAATCATTTTCTCCATTCTGTCGATGGTTTCCTCGATGCCGGCGGAGCTCAAATTCTTCACCACCAGCACACGGGGATCCGCCCCGGCCTTTTCAAAGGCGCGGCAGGTATCGTATTCACAGTTGGTTCCCGGAAACACAGGAATAAACACACGGGGCTTTGCCGCCTTTATGGCGGGCGATTTCCCGCTGCGCTCGTTCCAGAGGGGTACGTTGTGAGTAAGGGGAACCTCCGGAGCCTTATTGGGGAAGATGGATTCCAGCTTACCGTTCCAGGTTTCCTCCAGCTCGGAAAGCTCCATCCGGTTTCCGACCAGAATGATGACCGGTTCTTCGATCACATCGCCCACAGCCTTTGCAGAAGCAGGGAACGCAGCCCCTGCCCTGAGCTCGGCCACAATCGTGCCGGAAACAGGTGCAAAGAGTTCCTTATGATCCTCCATGTTTCTATCCATGGAAATACCAAGCCTGTTGCCGAACGCCATTTTGGCAGCGGCAGCGGCCACGCCGCCTTCCTTCACAACGGAGGCGGAAAGAATATCGCCCTTTTCCATCAGAGAGAGGATCTCTTCATAATAGCCGGGAAGCTTCTCCCAATCCGGAAGCAGAGTTTCTGTGTTTTCCGGCAGAGGGAATACAACCAGCTTAGAGCCGGCCTTCTGCAAAGCCGCCGTCATGGTGCGGCTGGCTTTAGTCATGGCAACGGCAAAGCTCACCAGCGTGGGGGGAACATCCAACTGCTCAAAGGATCCGCTCATGCTATCCTTGCCGCCGATGGAAGGAAGCCCCAGCTTCAGCTGCGCCGTCAGAGCGCCCAGAAGGGCTGCCGCAGGCTTGCCCCATCTGCTGGGGACGTCGTGAAGCCGCTCGAAATATTCCTGGAAGGTCAGGCGGGAAGTCATGGGGTCAGCTCCCACCGCTGCCAGCTTGGAAAGGCTCTCCACCACTGCATACGCCGCGCCGTGGAAAGGAGAGAAACGGGAGATCCCCGGGATATAGCCATAGCTCATGGCTGTAGCGTCATCCGTCTCCCCGTGGTCTACGGGGAGTTTTGCCACCATGGCCTCTTCTGGAGTCATCTGGTACTTGCCTGCAAAGGGCATTAGAACCGTTGCCGCACCGATAGATGCGTCAAACCGCTCGGAAAGGCCCTTCTGGCCGCAGACCTCCAGACGGGAAAGGTTCTTTTTAAAGGCCTCCGCCAGATTTTCACCGGCAAGCTCTTCAGGAACCAGTTCCCGATAATTTTTATCGGCATCGGGGGCTTCGATCAGCACCTTTGCATTTTGAGTCACGCCGTTCGTATCCAGGAAGGAGCGGGCGATATCTACGATCCGGTCGCCTCTCCATTCCATCTGCAGTCTGGGCTCCTCTGTAACAACCGCCACCACCTGGGCATTCAGGTTTTCTTCGGCGGAAGCCTTGCAGAAGGCCTCTACATCCTTCTTATCCAGAACAACAGCCATTCTCTCCTGGCTTTCAGAAATAGCCAGCTCCGTGCCGTCCAAACCTTCGTATTTTTTGGGGACCTTATCCAGATTCACCACAAGCCCCTCTGCCAGCTCACCGATGGCCACACACACGCCGCCTGCGCCGAAATCGTTGCAGCGCTTGATGAGCCTGGAAACTTCAGGATTGCGGAACAACCGCTGGATCTTGCGTTCGGTGGGCGGATTGCCCTTCTGCACCTCAGCGCCGCAGACCTCCACGGATTTTTCCGTGTGAGCCTTGCTGGAACCCGTCGCGCCGCCGATGCCGTCGCGGCCTGTGCTGCCGCCCAGAAGCACGATCACATCTCCAGCCTCCGGAACCGCTCTCACAACATTGGATTTAGGAGAAGCACCGATAACGGCGCCGATCTCCATGCGCTTTGCCACATAGCCCGCATCATAAAGCTCAGTGACCTGACCGGTAGCAAGGCCGATCTGGTTTCCATAGGAGCTATAGCCGTGGGCTGCGCCAGTGGTGATCTTCCGGCTGGGGAGCTTACCCTTCAGGGTTTTCTCAAAGGGAACGGTGGGATCCCCGGAGCCCGTTACACGCATGGCCTGGTATACATACGCCCGGCCGGAAAGAGGATCGCGGATAGCGCCTCCCAGGCAGGTGGCCGCACCGCCGAAGGGCTCAATCTCCGTGGGGTGGTTGTGGGTTTCGTTTTTAAACTGCACCAGCCACTGCTCGGTTTTGCCGTCCACCGTCACGGGCACCTCAATGGAACATGCGTTGATTTCATCGCTTATATCCAGATCCGGTATCTTCCCCTGCTTCCGGAGAGATTTTGCCCCGATCACAGCCATATCCATCAAAGAAACAGGCTTCTTTGTATCCTTGCCGTAAAGCTCGTCCCTGGTCTCAAAATAGAGCTTCAGCGCCTCCTCAATGGCATCCGTAACGGCCTTTTTAGAAGCTTCCTCCACCTTGATTTCCGTCAACCTTGTAGAGAAGGTAGTGTGGCGGCAGTGATCGCTCCAATACGTATCAATCACTCTGAGTTCCGTCACAGAGGGATCCCGCTTTTCTTCGTCCCGGAAATATTCCTGACAGAAAGCCAGATCCTCCATGCTCATGGCAAAGCCCATGGTGCCGTAATAGGCCTTCAGCTCTTCCTTATTCCAGCCTATGAAGCCTTTCACGCGGGCCACATCCGGAGGCACATCCGCCTTCATTTCCAGGCTTTCAGGCTTTTCCAGAGATGCCAGACGGCTCTCCACCGGGTTGACCATATAATTTTGAATCTTCTGCAGATCTTCCTCTGTGATATCGCCCGCTACGGCCACCACCTTCGCCGTCAGCACTTCGGGTCGTTCACCCTGGGTGAGAAGCTGCACGCACTGGGCTGCAGAATCCGCCCGCTGGTCATACTGGCCCGGCAGATATTCCATGGCGAACACCTTGTAACCTTCAGGGGCCTCATAGACCTCATCATAGACATTGTCCACATTGGGCTCGGAAAAGATCGTGGTACGAGCCCGGTCAAATTCTTCCCAGCTGAGCCCTGAAACATCATAGCGGTTCAGCAGCTTCAAATCTGTGATCGAGGATAATCCCAGATTCCCGATCAGATCCGCCTTGATATGCTGCGCCTCCACATCAAAGCCCGGCTTCTTTTCCACAAATACACGAATAACGTCAGACATAATTTCCCCCATTTCCGGCCATGAGGCCAAATTTCCGCAATTCCCTGTAAAGCAGCAGCCGTATGCCGGCACGCTGCTAAGGCAAGCGCCGCCCGAGTTTTCAGCAAGCGGCATATCCCGCCAAGAGGCTGCTGGGAACCGGCACCTCATAAGACGGTTAAAATCTCTAGAAATATTGTACCATATCCTCCAGCCCCATTAAAGAGAAAAGTCCCACAATTTGCGTTCTTTTTCCCACAAGAATTCATAAAAACCTGCAAAAGTTCACCGCGCTTCATTTCAAAAAGAGCAGGAAAGCCCTTGTTTTGAGTTATGGCGGCCCGTTTCTTGAAGCCATATGATTCCTCTTTCTCATCCTGTGCAGAAGCTAACAAGAGTCTCTTTACATTAGCACCTGATCACCACTACTGGTGGGAGGACTTAAAAAATGCCTTCATTATGATATATCCATTCTTCCTAAAATCATCTGAAAAAATGAATTGGATTTTTTCACTTTTGTCCTTTGAAAGTAAAAGAGGATTCCGCTATACTTTGTAAGTAACGTGTAGCACTTAACTGCGTAAATCCAGTGAAGGGCTACACGTTTTTTATTTTACAGAGGAGGCAAAAGAAATGGTAACGGAAAAAGAAGCAGACCGCAGAATGGGGACGGAACCTGTTGGAAAGCTGATGATGAGAATAGGCCTTCCCATTGTGTTTTCTATGATGCTTCAGGCTTTTTATAATAGCCTATCTTTCTAATATGAAGGAAGCAGGCGAAGAAGCCTTAAAGGCTCTCGGGCTGGCATTTCCCGTCCAGCTGCTGATGATTGCAATAGCTGTCGGAACAGGGGTGGGCGCAAACGCGATGATTTCCAGAGCTATGGGGCAGGGAGACAGAAAAAAGGCCAGCTAGGCAGCCGGAAACGCCGTGTGTATGGGAATACTTATCTGTATTATATTTCTGCTGTTTGGTTTTTCGGAGTGCCGCTGTATGTAGGTTCCCAAAATACCAGCGGTACCATCAGTCAGACTGTGCTTTCCATAACGGTGGATTACTTACAGATCTGCTGCTGCATTTCTTTCGGCATCATTTTCTTTTCTATCTATGAAAAAATCCTGCAAGCAATGGGCCGCTCTCTGTATTCTACCATCGCCCAGATCAGCGGCGCAGTAGTGAATATTATCCTGGACCCCATTATGATTTACGGATGGCTCGGTTGCCCTGAGATGGGTGTCAGGGGCGCCGCATATGCCACAGTCATCGGCCAGATCGTCTCCGGTGTAATGGTATTTATTTTCCACATAAAACTGAATGTAGAACTGGACAAGGGCATTACGTATTGTAAGCCTCAAGGAAAAATTTTACGGGATATTTATGCGGTGGGTCTTCCGGCAATTCTTTCACAGGCATTGCTCACTGTGATGACCTATGGTCTGAATATTATTTTAGGTCAGCTTCCAGCAGTGGGGGAAAACGCCGTTACCGTATACGGGCTTTACTGCAAGATCCAGCAATTGGTCATCTTTGCCTCCGTAGGCGTTCGAGATGCTATCACGCCGATTGTTTCTTTCAGCTACGGCATGGGAAATAAGAAGCGCATCAGAGAGGGCATCAAGGATGGTATGATTTTCACATTGATACTAATGGCCGTCGGATTAGTGGCGATAGAACTTTTTGCAGAACCCCTGACCAGATTTTTCTCTCTTTCGGATGTGACCTATACTATGTGCATAGATTGCATGCGGATCGTATCCCTAGCATTTATTTTTGCCGGGCTGTGTATTGCTTTCCAAGGGGTGTTTCAGGCTATCGAGGGAGGATTACAATCCTTGCTGATTTCTGTGGGCCGTCAAGTGCTCTTTATCCTTCCCATAGCCTGGTTTATAGGAAAATTTGTAATAGAAGCGGAGAATGTGCAGGTCATATGGTGGACTTTCCTAATAGGAGAAGCTATTACCTTGATTTGCGCCATATGCATGTATGTCTGTACAACAAAGAAAAAAATCAACGCCCTTAAAAGCTGATATAGCCGCAAAAACAGGTTGCCGGTAGCATACCGGTTACTATACGAAGGGTAATTTCCATTGTGTCATAAAGCGTATATAGCCTCACTATTTCCAGTGGCTTGAAACGCACCTGCCATTTTACAAGCCCCAGAGATTTGAATTTGATACCACCTAAAGCTTCTGTTTAAAATTTATTTTTGCTTTACTGTAAGATCTCTGCCGGCAGATTTGATGATTTTCCGCTAAATTCTATTTCGCAGTATAAAAGCCCGATGCAGGAAAAATTTGCACCGGGCTTTTCATATTCTATTTCTATATTCAACTCACGATTTTCGCTTTCACGTCTTCTCCCTTTTTTCCTTTTTGGTTCGACATCCTGCCTATAATCCAAGAGGAAATCGTCACCGTAACCAAAGAACAAAGAATATTTAAAACAGGGATATACGTGAGAGACAAAGCTAACACAATGAGATCACAAACAAGATACATTTTGCCGACATTTTTCTTCGTCACATGAGCAAGCACCAAGGCCAATGCATCGTCTCCACTGGGAGCTATGCCCATGCGCACTACCAGGCCTACTCCTATACCGACAAACAATGCCCCCACTATCGCAGCCAGAAGAGGCCACTGCGCCATGCTGGGAAGTATGGGAGGGAACAATTCCCAAAGCCCGTAGATGAGGGAATAGACCACTGCAGCTATGAGGGAATCCAGCAGAAATGCCTTTCCCAGAAATTTAAAGCCCACTGCATAACAAAGCACATTGAGAATAAAGCTTCCTGCTGAGGGGCTCAAACTCAGCCAATGATCCAGAAAAAGCGTCATTCCCAGAACGCCGCCCTCCGTCACATGACACTGCTCGTGGACATTGTAAAGCCCAAAAGACAGAATAGCACAGCCAAGGATCATAATCCCGTATTTTTGCAAAGCGTGTTTGATTGCTTCGCGGTTGGAAAACATTATAACACATCCTTTTCCTCTCTACTATATCAGAAAAGGATACAGGAAGCAAGGGCCAGCCCGGCCTCTGCAAAGAGCATTTTCTCAGAGAACCTTTCCCCCTGCACGGCCCAGTCTGCCTGCAAGGAATGTGACAAAAAAGATTACTGCAGCTGTTAGGACAATGGTCCCTCCTGCAGCCGTCCCCAGATAATAGGAAAGAATCAGGCCCGTCAC
The DNA here is from genome assembly GCA_904399395.1 of uncultured Clostridia bacterium. GTDB lineage: Bacteria > Bacillota > Clostridia > Oscillospirales > Acutalibacteraceae > UMGS1264. The sequence goes on from CAJFPJ010000073.1 coordinate 39,560, forward strand.
GCCGGATACCATGGAAATCAGCACACTGAGAAAATGATAGGAACGCATGGAACGGGCGATATTTCGGGCCGAGGCCGCCGGAAGCACCAAAAGAGAATTGATGATGAGGAGCCCCACCCACTTGATGGAAACCGTCACCAGAACGGCCACCACAATAACAAAGAGCTTTTCCGTAAGGCCAACAGGAATGCGCTTGCTGGCTGCCAGATCAGGGTTCAGGCCCGTGAGCAGCCATTTGTTGAATACCAACACCCACAGAACAATCACAAGAAGCAAAACTACAGCCAAAAGGGCGATTTCACTGCCGCTGACCGTTAGGATATCCCCAATCAGATATGCGGAATATTTGGCAAAGCCCCCCGTGGCGGAGAGCAGAACTACACCCAACGCCAAGCCTGTGCTGGAAAAAACGCCGATGATCGTATCGGAAGAGGAAACACCCGAACCCATGACCGCTGAAATACAAAGAGCAAATAAAAGAGAAAACCCCATCATGGAAAGAAGATAATCATCCACCCCCATAAGGACGCCGATGGCAATGCCTGTAAGGGCGGAATGCCCCAGAGCATCCGAAAAAAAGCTCATGCGGTTATTGACCACCATCGTGCCTACCAGGCCGAAAAGAGGCGTTATAAGAAGCACTGCCAGAAAGGCATTCTTCATAAAATCAAACTCCGTCCATTCAAAAGGAAGGAGCATATCAATCAAACTGTAAAGAAATTCCATCACTTCACTCCTCCCTTTCTGCCGGGCAGACCAAAGGTTTCTTCAACAAGGCGGGAAGCCATCACCTGGCCGGCCTCTCCCTCCAGAAGAACGGTTTTATCCAGCAGCGCAGCCCGGGTGGCAAACTGCTCCACATGGGCCAAGTCGTGGGATACCAACAGCACGGGCATATGATACTGGCGGCGCAGAGAGGATACCAAGTCATAAAAAACCTCCGTGCCCTGCCTGTCCATAGCAGAAACAGGCTCGTCCAGCAGAAGCAGATCGGGCAAAGGTTCCAGAGCAAAAGCCAGAAGGACCCTTTGAAGCTCCCCGCCGGAAAGATCCCCCAGCCGCTTTTTCAAAAGGTCGGCGGAAGCGCCCACTCTTTTCAGCAAAACCTCTGCCTTTTCTATAGCATTCCTTTTGTGGCCCAGCCATACGGGGAATCGGGAAAAATTGGCGCAGAGCATATCCGCCGCCGTCATGGGAGATGTGCGGTCAAACACCAGATTCTGAGGAACATAGCCGATTTTTGGTTTCAGGATAGGCTCCCCCCGATGATTTGTGTATGAGATGGTACCCGTATATGGGATCCTTCCCAGAATTGCCTTGAGCAGAGTGGATTTTCCCGCTCCGTTGCGACCGATGATCGCCATGATCTCCCCATGGGTCACTTTTAAATGGATATGCTCTAAAATGAAGCCATCCTTTTTGCGCACACTGAGATCCCGAATCTCCATGCTGCATTTGCAGTCCACACAATTACAGCCTGCTATCTCACAAGAGCTGCAGCCGCAGGTTGGGCTATGGACATGCCCTCCCCTCTCCAAATTTCTATTCCGGGGCGGGATCGTTCTCTTTTGCATATTCGTTCATCCTTCCAACTGGCTATATATTCCCGATTCCGATTCTGTTTCTATCTGTAAGGCTGCGGACCATTCCCCCTGCCGACTTTCGGCTGTTTCCTGCAATCCCGGAAACACAGGCCTATCCGCCCTGCACAAGGGCCAGTTTCAGTGTTTCCAGATTCTGTTCCATAGCCCGCAGATATGCATCCGGGTCGTTCTCCCCCGTGGTGGCGGGATCCAGAAAGTACATGTTGGCTCCGCTTTCCGCAGCTACAATATTGGCCGCGCTCTCAGAATACTGGGGTTCCGCAAAAACAGCCTTCACATCTGTTTCCTGAATTAATCGGATGGTATCCGCCAGTTCCTTTGCGCTGGGCTGACTGTCCGGTTCCCGATTGATAACTTTCACGATTTCCAGATCGAATTCTTCCGCAAAATACGGGAACGCCTCATGAAAGGTAATGATTCGTTTATCGGAAACGCCATCCAAAGCCCGGTGCATTTCATCCCGCAGGGAAAAGAGCTTTGCCCGGTAGATTTCCGCATTTTCCAAATACTCCTGGGCATGCTCCGGATCCGCTTCCGCCAGCCCACGGGCTATGGTGCGCACCTCTGCCGCCGCATTGGTTATGCTCACCCACACGTGGGGATTCATTTCTTCCTCTGCGTGGTCGTGTTCCTCTTCCTCATCATGGCTGTGACCTTCCTCCGCACATAGAAGAGGAATTCCCTCACTGGCGGTGATGACCGGCAGATCCGGCAGCTGCTGGAAAACCTTATCCATAAAGCTTTCCATGCCGGCCCCATTGATCACAAAAGCGTCTGCTTTCTGCAGATTCTGCATATCCCGGCTCTGCAGCTGATAATCGTGCAGACACCCTGTCTGCTGGCCCGCCATATTATCCACCTGCACACTGTCTATACCATTTGTTATATTGATCGTCATAATATACATGGGGTAAAACGACGTGACAATACGAAAGGAATTTTCCTCTTCTTGCTCTCCCGTTTCCCGGATAGAACACCCGGCCACAGAGACAAGAAAAAAAGCAGCGCTGCACAAAAGCGCCGCAAACCGTCTTTTGAAGCTTCCTCCTTTTTCTCTGTTTCCCATAGATACGCGTGATTTATCTTCTTTTCTCCAAAGCTCCCACAGCTTTGCATTATAGAGTTTCAATTGCTTCAACCTTCCCTGTCTTCGCCAACAGTTTTCATATGCATTGACAGCTGCTGCCTATCCTTCTAAATGCAAATGATTTGCATTTACTATTGTATTTCACCACTGGGCGGCTGTCAAGAAAAATCTGGCGAAAGCAAGGGATTCTGCAAACGAAGCTTCCTAAATCCGGTTATGCATTCCTATGCCTATACATATCTTCCAGGAATTGAGAAAGAGCCGCCAATAAATATAAACACCAAGGCCGTTGACTAGGCGGCAGGGCAGTATCACAGGCCCAATATTATATTTCACACGCTACACGAGAGATTTTCTCTTCTATCTTCTCAGCAGTATACGGCCATTAAATAGTTCTCCGAGGAATTTCATGTCAGGAGGATTCCAGAATATCCGGAGAATATAAAAAGAGGCGTACTGCGCAAATACACTGCAGTATGCCTCTTCCCATGGTTTGAAACAAAAAGATTTTACTTTGTCTTCAGATAGAAATACAACGCCTTCTCCCCTGCGTAAGGGCCTGTATACACCCGCGTATCCACACCTCCCAGTTCAAAACCATACCGCAGATAAAATCGGCAGGCCAGAAGGTTCCAATCCTGTGTTTCCAGCGAAATGCCGGAAAGACCCGTTTCCTTGCTCCATCTTACGGCTGCGTCCATTAATCTTCTTCCTATGCCGCAGCCCCGGAAAGCCCTGTCCACAGTTACATCCTCAATAAAGCCATTTCCATTCCAGCGCTTTGCCACCCGGATATAGCCTACGCATTTTCCTTTGTACAGAGCAAGAAAAGCAGCTTTGTCAGGCTGTTCCACATATTTATCCGGATCGTATTCATCATCCGGATAGCTCCGCGTCTCTATACTCTCAAAAACTTCTTCGGAAACGTCCCACTGTTCTCCGTTAAAATGAGGGATAAGTCTCCCTATAACATCGATAGGCTGCCCCGGGTGCGGAAGCAGCCTCGTCAGGTTTCCCTCAAGCCTTATGACGCGGGTGGAATCCGATATTACCCCATATTCAGCACCCCCGATCAGAAAATTTAGTTTACAGTCGATCATTACAGGAATATACGAAGGAATTCCCCCTCGCCCGTAAGCCTGTATGCACCCATGCAGGCCGGGAGAAACACCGTATCGCCCTTTTGCAGGGAAAGATACTCACCGCCGCCGGAAAGATCCCCACATCCTTTTAGGCAGAGAAATGCTTGAAAGGATTCCGGCCCGCAGGCAGACGCAAAATTACCCGAAAGCTCCAATTTATCCACCGTAAACCAGGAGCTCGTTTTCATGCGGGTCATAAATCCGCCCTGGATTTCCTGCCGGGGCCCCTCTGGAGAGCTCTCAACAGGCCGGGAAACCGTATCCGCCACAGCCAAAGCCTTTTCCACATGAAGCTGCCGGGGCTTTCCATCCTGCCCAAGACGGCCATAATCATAAACCCTGTAGGTGACGTCAGAGCTCTGCTGAATTTCTGCCACCAGGATCCCTTTGCCAATAGCATGCAGCGTTCCGGCTGGGATAAAATATACATCTCCCTTTTGGACTGGAACCGCCCGCATCTGTTCCACCAGGGTATTTTCCCGGATCGCCTTTTCCAATTCTTCCCGGGTGCAGGATTCCTTCAGACCAAAAAGGAGCTGGGCTCCCGGTTCGCAGTCCAAAATATACCACATTTCATTTTTACCGGCCTGCCCTTCCACCCGGCGGGCATACGCATCATCGGGATGGACCTGCACAGAAAGCCGCTCCGCCGCATCAATGAATTTCACAAGGATGGGAAACTCCGCTCCCTTTACCCGGGTTCCTACTGCCTCCGGCCCGAGTTTGCGAAGATATTCGCTGAGGGTGGTCCCTTGAAAAGGGCCGGAAGCCACTGTAGATTCCCCCTGAGGGTGGCAGGAAAGCTCCCACGTTTCCGCAATGGAGGGAAGATCCGAATGCTTGCCGTATTCTGCTTTCAGCCTGTGTCCCCCCCAGATAGCGGCTTTGCATGCCGGAAGCAGCTTAACCGGGCAAAACTTCGTATTTTCCATGCTTCACTTTCCTCCCTCTGCCGGCCATTCTCCAGCGCTGATATGCAAGCCCAGCTCCCGCAGCATACTGTGCAGGCATCGGGCATCTTCCAAAAACTGCTCTGGGCTGTCATCCTTCACAAACTCCAAAATGCAGGCACCCCAGGGAACCTCCGGGCCCTTCCGGAGGTATTCCTTCCATTCCTCGGCTCCGTCTGCAAGAGGATACCGCACATCTTTCCCCTTCCAACGAAAAACATGGATACTGGAAAGATGTGGATGTACTCCTCTCAGCTCCTTCAGGTTTTCCTGATGAGAAATATCCGGGTTGGGCTGCCAATAGGTAAAGAGATTTTCGCAGCCAGCTTCCTTCATAAGGCGAAGGGCCCCTTCCTCGGTCTGTGTCAAGGTGCCTCTGTGATATTCAGTGCTGACGGTCATCCCTACGTTTTTAGCTTTCCGACACACTTCCTGTAGCTCGGCAACGGCCTTTTCCCAATAGGCTCCGTCCGCCCTATCCGGCGCAAAGTCTCCAGCCCATATACGGATATTAGGGGCTCCCAGCTCCTTGGCTGCTTCCAGCACAGGATCGGCCTCTTCTCCCCGGCCCAAATGGTAATAGGAGCCGTAAGAGAGCACCAGAAGCCCCTCCTCACGGGTTATGCGCCCTATCCGCCGGGCGGCCTTCAAATCCTTCGGAGGCACATGAACGTCCCCGCCCCATTCGATTCCCAATAGCCTTGCCTTCTTTGCCAAGGCAATAATTTCCTCGGGCCTTTTTCCCCGGAACGTAACAGATGTCATGCCGGGAAGCCAGAACAATTCTCTTTTCCCATCTGCACCGGTCATGCCGTCTCTTTTTTCTCTTTGTTCAGACATCACAGGAATTTCCTCCTTTATATAATGTGATATGCCCCTGAAACAAACCGATAAATCAATACTGTGCGCCGCATACAGAGCCAACGCTCTCTGGAGCACACCTGTTTCTGCACTTTTTCCATCACCCATATACTGGAAACCAAGCATTTCTTCAGATTACTCTGCCTGTTTTCTGCTTTCGGTGTGAGGAACGGCCGATAGAGGTATACTCTTACTGGAAAATTTGAACTCCCCTTACATCTTAAATTCTCCTGCACATAGTATAACACATTCGCATAAGGAGCGCATCTGCAAAATATGCATTCCCGGAAAATTGCTTTCCTTGACTTTCCATTCCGGCACACATACAATACTCATAAAGAGGGAAATACACTAAAAGTCCCTCAGAGCAGCTGAAAAAAGGAAAGGAAGAATAGGCAATGACCCGGATTTTAATTGTGGAGGATGACGGCAATATAGCCAAGATGATTGCCGCCTCCCTTTCAATAGTAGGCTATGAATCTCAAATCTGCCCAGATGGCAGAATGGCAGTAGAGACCATTCTCTCCGGACGGTTTGATCTGATCCTGCTGGACGTTATGCTTCCTGGTCTCAGCGGTTTCCAAGTGCTGGAAGAAATTCGCTGCCGGGAAATTCCGGTGATTTTTCTCACCGCTAAGCAGGATGTGGCCGATAAGGTCCGCGGCCTGCGTCTGGGGGCGGAGGATTATATCGTCAAACCCTTTGAAGCAGTGGAACTTCTAGCGCGGATTGAAGTGGTTCTGCGCAGGAGCCATAAAGGGAGAGAACTTCTGCAGTATGAAGAAATCACTGTGGATCTGGAAAAACACCGGGCCTTGAAAAACGGCGAACCTGTAGCTTTAACTCCTAAAGAATTTGACGTTCTCGTCCTGTTCCTGCAAAACGTAGATATCGCCCTGACACGGGAAAGGCTCCTTTCCAGCGTGTGGGGATATGAATTTCAGGGAGAGAGCCGGACGGTGGATACCCATGTCCAGCAGGTACGTCGGAAAATGGGTCTGCAAAACCGCCTGGTAACCATCCCTAAGCTGGGATACCGGCTGGAAAGCGGGAGATAAATGAAACTGTGGGAAAAAATATTCCTGTGCACGCTGGCACTGGTGATCGCCGCTGTGGATATCACGGCCTTTGCCATCCTTTCTGAAACCCACCGGAGCATGGTAGAGCGGGAACGAAATCAGGCTGCAACAGAGCATCAGTATTTTTCTGCGGCTATTTCCAACAAAGTTGTGTATGAGCGGCTAAAAGGGGATAAGATCCTGCTGGGGAAAGAGCGGGTGCAGGCGATTTTACGGGAACAGATAGGCGCTAGAGCGGAAGGTGGAGGCACAGCCGTCTATACGGATGAAAATACACTTTTAGGGGCCGAGAACTGCAAACCGGCAGTGGAGGATTCCGATTTTCGGGAAGCTGTTCAGCAGCAGGAAAAATGCCTTCTGAAGGTGGAGGAATATGGAGGGCATACCTACGTAGTGGCCGGCTCCCCACTGGAACTGGAAGATACAGTTTACTATCTTTTCACCACAAAGGATATTTCGGATGTATATAGCCTTTTGGATGAACAAAGTTCCTTTGCTCAGACAATGAGCTTCGTCTTCGCAGGCATTGCAGCAATAGTCCTTCTCGCTGTGGCCTGGGGGCTGCTAAGACCTCTACACAAGGCGAACTTTTCTTTGCGTTCCATTGCAAGAGGAAATTATTCCATGCGACTTCCGGCAAAAGGCAGCCCGGAAATACGGGAGCTTTCCGGAAATATAAACCGGATGGCTTCCTCCATCGAGGAAAATGTAGAGCATCTGCGCTCCGCCGCAGAAGAGCGAAAGCGTTTCATCGACAACCTGGCCCACGAGATGAAAACTCCCCTCACCTCTATTTTGGGATTCGCGGATATTCTCCGTGTAAAAAGAATGGTGACAGAGGAAGAGCGAAGGGAATACGCCGGTGTAATCGTGGAGGAAACCAAGCGCCTGCGGAGTCTTTCCGGCAAGCTGATGGAGCTGATCACTGCAGGCAGCACCCATCTGGAAAAAACACAGATTTATCCCGCTGAACTCTTTGAAGAAATACGGGTGGCCTTCCAGCCGATTCTCGAAAAAGCTTCTATCCATCTGCGGTATGCCGCGGGAGAAATCAATCTTTATGCCGACAGGGAACTTTTAAAGTCTTTGCTATATAATCTGATCGATAACGCGGTAAAAGCCTCCTCTCCGGGGCAGGAAATCTATTTGCACTGTGAAAAGCACAAAGACAATACCATTGCTTTCATCGTGGAGGATCAGGGCATAGGAATGACTCGGGAAGACATACAGAAAGTGACGGAACCCTTTTATATGGTGGATAAATCCCGCTCCCGAAAAGCCGGAGGTGCAGGTTTGGGCCTTTCTCTCTGCCTGGAGATCGCCCGCTGCCACGGCGGAAGCCTATCCATACAAAGTACTCCCGGGAAGGGAACCACTGTGATTGCTTTGCTGCCGGAAGGAGGTAACGGCTCAGATGAAATACATTAAGCGTGTACTTCCCCTGTTGCTGGCTGCTCTGATACTGTTCGGGGGAATTTACGGAGGCTATGCCCTGCGGGCAGCCATTCCTTCCTATAAAGGGACAATTGTAGAAGCAGAAAAAAATCAAAAAGAAAACCCTCTGCTTCTGATCGACAGCGAAGAAACCATCACCTTTTCCCCCTGGGATCAATACGACCCGCAGGAATGCCAGAGCTACAACAGCTTTCTGGCGGAAGGCAATGATCCCCTAATAGAATCATTATATGCTCCTGAAGACTATATTACCGGGACTCTTTACAACTATTTGTATCATTTCAACGAGAACGATTCCAACGTGGAAACAGAAGGCGATCCCCATTCGTATGAAATGCTCTTTAACATCATTTATAACGGCCTGCAGGTGCAAACTATAGAAGATTTCGGACCCAGTCCCACTTGGTACTTTCTTCGTGAAACAAAAATCACAACTGCAGAAACCGATTATTATGTAAAAGCCGCTATGTCGGGCGAGTTTTTGCTCTATTTTTCTTGCCGAAAATCTTCTGAATCAGCTACTCCCCAACGCCTTTCCTCCGAAAAATTGCAGAAAGCTGCGTCCAGCGTCAATTCCTACTTTACTGAAACACTTACATTTGTAGAGGAATTTCAGAAATCAGAGGATATTTTTTCTGATCCATATGGTGATCAAGAAAATTATTTTTGGAAAAATTATTTTTCCAAAGTAACCGAAAGCAGCCCGCTGGACGCTTTCTTATATTCCTACACTCTGCACCTTAATCTCTATGATATCTTCATCATGCTGGAATCTAAAAAAGACATATTAGCCTATCAGAATCAGATACTGGTTGTTTTCAGCTCTCCCGAATTTTATATAGAACCAGGATTCAATCCTCGAACTCTTATTTTGTTTTACGACCCTATCGAAGAAGCATTCACAGGTTTTTCCTCATCAGCATAACGCAGTTAAGGGGCCGGAGCCGCATATATGCAGCCCGACCCCTCTGTCATTCAAGTAAACAGCAGTTTTTATTTTTCGGAAGATTCCGATTCCTTTTGCAGGCCAATGTAATGGGAGACTTCCTTGTTTTCTTCAAAATATGTCTCTGCGCCAACTTTTCGCATCTCCAAGGTTCTCTTTTTCCATTCCTCTCCTGTGCAGCAATGGTTTGTAGAAACAAAAAATGTCTCTGCTTTCTCACAGGGAAATTCGCTGCATTCTGCGCAGAAATCCACGCCATGCTCCTTTGCACATGCCGGTATGACACAGCCGTCCACACAACCCCAGCCATCTTTTTCAGAAGGTGGGTTGTTCCGGCATCCCGGGCAGGAAGCTCCTCCCAGAAACTGCAGGGTGCCTGTGAAAGTAGCGAATTCCTTATACCATGCCTCCCGCTGGTTTTCCGGCAAATACATACCCCTGAATACATCGTAGCCCTGCCAATAGCGGTAAAGTTTCCTTGCCGCCTCAGACACAGGCCCCTTCCCATAGGAAGGGCAGGAATAACAAAGAAGTGCGCAGGGCGCTATATATTCCAGCAGCTTTCCTTTTTCCATAGGGATATCCTCTCTTTCGGCAATGTTTTACAGGTATAATACAGGTATCCACCCATTCTGTCAAGCTGGGCCTGTTTTTCTTACTTTTTGCAATTCTTTTGCATTTTCGGGGAGACTTCCTGCCCGCCTTCGTTGTTTACTGTTCACTGAGAGATTTTGAATCTGCAGAAACGGAAAAGCTCTTCTCTTTTCCCACAGCAAGTTTAAAACTCTGAATAGAAAATAACGGAGGCTCAACCCGATATGGAATTTCTCAATTTCAGCGACCCTGATGCAGTGGCAGAATACGAAGCTTTTATGAAATCCAGCCCACTGGGGAATTTTATGCAGTCTATTGAATGGAGCCGGGTAAAGCGCGGTTATGGGTGGCGGTGCGAAGCCGTCCTTTCCCGAAATTTCGACGGAACCCTTGCGGGAACCGTGCTAGTATTGATAAAGAAATTTCCCTTTCCTCTGAAATCCTTTCTGTATGCTCCCTGGGGACCTGTATGTGATCTTAGAAACGAAACGGTGCTCCGAGACCTTCTTTCCGGTGTATGGAAGCTCGCAGGAAAATATCGCGCCTGGCTTTTTAAAGCCTGCCCGTTGGTAGAAGAAGACGATGGGGAAACTATCGAAATTTTGAAGCAGGCCGGCCTCTCCCATACTCCCTGTCTTCCGGATACGAAAATCATCCAATGCCGTAACAATTATATCCTGCCCATTCGTGGAAGAAGCGCAGAAGAGATTTTTGCATCCTTTAAAAGCAAATGGCGCTACAACATCCGTCTTGCAAAAAAGAAGGGGGTCACATGCGGCATTTACGGTGCCGACCGTTTGAATGATTTTTACCGCCTTTTGCAGGAGACAAGCCTTCGGGACGGTTTCACCATCCGTTCCAAGGAATATTTTGCAACCATGCTGGAAAAGCTAGGAGAACACTGCCGGTTATATCTCTGCTATTATAACGGCCAGGCTCTTTCAGGGGCTGTTACCGTTCAATACGGTGGCCGTACCTGCTATGTCTATGGCGCTTCCACAGTCTTGCACAGGGAGGTTATGCCCAACTACCTGATGCAGTGGGAAATGATCCAGTGGGCGGTGGAATCCGGCTGCCACACCTATGACTTCATGGGCATTCCCCATTGGTATGACGAAACACATCCCAATTACGGTGTTTACCGCTTTAAACAAGGGTTCAATGGCCGAGTAGCCGTTTATGCCGGGGAATTCAGTATTGTTTTCTCCCCAGGCTATAAACGCATGATGGACAGGCTCCTGCACAGGGCACATTACGAAAAACTAACCTGATGGAAAGCCCTCCCGGGCCTTCCGCTTCTAGGAGGGAATCGCTTGCAACAACAAAAGAAGAGACGAAAAAACAAAAAAGGTGCCCTGCGCACACTCTCAGGGCTTTTTTCAATGCTTTTGATATTAGGGGCTTCCTATTTTGCTTTCCGCTCCATAACACCGGAAATCAGTTCGCCAAATTCTTCTGTCGCTTCTCAACCGGAAAGTGGAGCAACTGTTTCCGCCCAGGGTGGCGTTCAGAAATGGGCAGAAACGAAAACGTATACGCAAAAGGAAATCCACGAAGGTTCTCTGATCCTTGTGAATCAAAAATATCCCTGCGAGGAATACTCTGAACTGGAGATGCTTTCCGTCTACACCTATAAAAATTCATCCTATATGGTCTCTGATAAAAATCTTTCCCTGCGAAAGCCCACCATAGCCGCCCTGAACGATATGCTTGGGGATTTCCAGGCAATTGCAGGCGAAAATGATATCCTCGTATGCAGCGGCTACAGAACCTTTGAGTATCAGAAAACGCTTCTGAGCCAAGAAGAGGAGGAAAAAGGGGCGGAGGAAGCCAACACTTGGGTGGCCACCCCCGGTTACAGCGAACACCACACGGGCTACGCCCTGGATTTCAACCTCTTGCATGAAGACGGCACCTCAGATTCCTACACAGGAACGGGCATCTACGAATGGGTAAACGAGCATGCTCCGGAATACGGCTTTGTTGTGCGTTATGAGCCGGATAAGGCCGAATACACAGGAATACAATATGAGCCCTGGCATTTCCGGTATGTGGGAGTTCCCCACTCCCTGATTATGAAAGAAAAAAATTTCTGCCTAGAGGAATATATTCAGTTTCTCCGGGATTACCCTGCGGACGGAGAACACCTCTTTTTTGAAAATGATGGGAAGGAATATGAGATCTATTACGTGAAAGGTCTGGAGGTCCCCATCGGGGAAGCCGATTCCTATCTGGTTTCCGGAGACAATGTGGATGGCTTTATCGTTACTCTGGAGCGAGAAAAAAAATAAATCATATGGAAATTGCTGCAAAACCTGCAGAAAACGGCGGCGCCTGGCATCTGCAAAGGCATCGCAAGTCGATAAAACAAGAGGCGGTATAATTCCGTCTCTTGTTTTCTGCAGTTTATACAATCTGCGCTTTTTAGAAAATAACTTCTTATTTTTTCATCGGTAGAACCATGAAAAAACAAATCCTGAAACGTAACAATCCGTGCTATCTCCCACCGTCTCGCTTATACTTTTTTATTGCAGGAAGAAGCATAACACACTGACGGGGGCCTATACTATATGCAGAAAGTAAAAAAGGCAGAACCAACTGCCGCAAACCGCATGCTGCAACTGTCACAGGAGGTTTCCTACATGTTTGGATTTGGCAAAAAGAAAGATGGCGTACTCTGCGCTGTTCAGAATGGAGAGATCATTCCCGTGGAAAAGCTCCCCGATCCGGTTTTTTCTCAAAAGGTTCTGGGGGAGGGAACCGCTCTTCTTCCAGAAAACGGGCTCATTCTCTCTCCCTGTACTGGTGTGGTATCCAACGTGGCGGATACTCTCCATGCATACGGGATCACCACAGACGACGGGCTGGAGATCCTGGTTCATATTGGTATCGACACCGTGCAGCTGAACGGCCAGGGGTTTGAAAGCTTAATTCAGGAAGGTGCCCGCGTGAAGGCCGGCGATCCCTTGGCAAAAGCGGATCTGGAATGTATTCGAAACCATGGATTTGGCACCCATGTGGTAACGGTTATCACCAACAGCGAAGATGTTCAAATTCTTTCTACAGCCTCCGGCAAAGCCAAGGGCGGGGAAACGGTTGTACTTGCCTACCGCAAAGGCTGAAGTGTTGCTTCATAGTAGGCTGCGGCGGTCAGCAGCTGAGGCCTGTGAATCCATCTGAAAGCGGGGAGAATACCATGGAAATATTGCGCGGAGAAGGCGTTTCCTCAGGAATTGCCTTTGGAATCATCCACTTTTCCGGGAAGGAAAGATCTCATGCAGAAAAGCGGATAGTAGAAGATTGGCAGGGCGAAACAGTCCGTTACGAAAAGGCGAGAGAAAAGGCGACCGGTGAATTGGAGAAACTATATGCACAAACACTGGAAAAGCTAGGTGAAGAGAACGCCCAGCTTTTTGAGATTCACAGAATGATGCTGGAAGATCCCGATTTCAGCGGCTGTATCACAGAAATGATCCGTAAAGAGCACGTAAACGCCGAATGCGCTGTAGAAGCTGCGGCACATCGGTTTTCGGACCTCTTTTCCTCCATGGAAGACGAATACATGCAGGGCAGAGCGGCTGATGTAAAGGATATTTCCCACCGCCTGCTGCGCATTTTGGAAAACGGTTCGGATGAAACTGCAGGGCCTGAAAAACAGCAAGGCGCTGTAATCCTCGCAGGAGACGACTTTACTCCCAGCGAAACCGCTCAACTGGATACAACTCATGTGTGCGCTCTGCTCACCCAGGAGGGCTCCCGAAACTCCCACACAGCCATTTTTGCCCGCACAATGGGAATCCCTGCCGTCATCGGATTGGGGGAACTTCTACAGCCCCAATTAGAGGGAATGGACTGCATTGCTGACGGCTTTACAGGAGAGGTGCTTCTCAGCCCAACGGCGGAAACCAAAGCCGCATATCTGGAGAAGCAACAGAAGGAACTGGAACACAGACATGGCTTAGAAGCCTATCGGAATAGAGAAAGCATCACAAAAGAAGGCAGACGCCTTCCTGTCTGTGCCAACATCGGAGGCCCCAGGGATTTGGCCGCGGCACTGAAAAACGGAGCAGAGGGCGTGGGGCTTTTCCGCAGCGAATTTCTCTATTTAGAACGGCCTGATTTTCCCTCTGAGGAAGAACAGTTCAGAGCCTATCGGGAAGCGGCATCGGCAATGGAGGGAAAGCGGGTTGTGATCCGCACTCTGGATATCGGCGCCGACAAACAGGCGGAATATTTTCACCTGCCCAAAGAAGAAAATCCGGCTCTGGGTATGCGGGCCATACGCCTCTGTCTAACAAGGCCGGAGATATTTCGCACGCAGCTTCGGGCTCTCTGCCGGGCCTCAGCCTTTGGAAAGATTGCTGTCATGTTTCCCATGATAACCTCCCTTGACGAACTCCGGCGCGCCAAAGCTTTGACCCAAAACATTCAGAAGGAACTGGCAGCAGAGCATATTCCCTTCGACGAAAAGATGGAACTGGGGATCATGATCGAGACACCAGCCGCCGCCATTATCAGCGACCTCCTGGCCAAAGAGGCGGATTTCTTCAGCATTGGAACCAATGATTTGATTCAGTATACCCTGGCGGCGGATCGACAGAACCGCAGTATTTCAAGTTTCTGCGACCCTCATCACGAGGCCGTCATGCGCCTGATCCGCCTGACCTGCAAACATGCACGCGAAAACAAGATCTGGGTGGGAGTGTGCGGCGAATTGGCCGCTGACCCCTCTCTCACCACAGAATTTTTGAGTTTGGGGATAGATGAGCTTTCTGTGGCTCCTCCCTCCATTCTTCCTATCCGGGCTGCCGTATGCGAGAGCGGCCCTCTCCCCCTGCAACCCCCTACGTGAGGAAGGGCTTTGACCTGGAGATTCAAAAGGTGTATGATGAAAAGACAACTAGATCGCCTTATATGGAAAACTTTTCTTCTGACAAATAGGGAAAAACAGATGTGTATTCAATAGGCGGCAAATGTAAGAAAGGGGCGCTGACAATGGCTATTGCCAACATTTGGCATGATATCGATCCCAAACGGATTTACCCAACAGATTTTATCTCCGTCATCGAAATTCCCAAGGGGAGCAAGAAAAAATATGAGTTGGATAAGGAAACCGGCCTTCTGATTTTAGACCGGATCCTGTATACTTCAACTCACTATCCTGCTAACTATGGATTTATCCCCCGCACCTATGCAGACGACGGAGACCCGCTGGACGTCCTTCTGCTCTGCTCTGAGGAGATCCAGCCCCTTACGCTGGTGCGCACCTACCCCATCGGAGTAATCACCATGATGGACGGCGGCAAGCGGGATGAGAAAATTATCGGTATCCCCTATAGCGATCCCACCTATAATGGATACGCAGATATCGGGCAGCTTCCAAAGCATATATTTGATGAAATGCAGCATTTTTTCAGCGTCTATAAGGAGCTTGAGGGAAAGAGCACCGTGGTGGACGACGTCCAGGGGGCGGCGGAGGCAGTTCGCATTATCGAAGCCTGCATAAAAAGCTACGCAAGAGTTTTCGATGGGGCCCAGTGAACATACATCTGCTAAGTTCTACAAATACATTTTAAATACCGTTATTCGTGAATAAAGCTACTGCAGTTGCACCCTGCCGGAAATTTCGGCAGGGTGCAACTGCGTTTTAACATTCGCTCCGGCAGCCGGGCGGTATCCCATTCAGGAACCAGTGGATTTGTAATGATTTCTGCCAAAACAGAAAAAACAATAGCAGGGGATACAGAACAGAAGAGAAAGAAGTGGGAAAGCTATATACGCTTCACTTTTCTCCCGATCCAGCAGATATAAAAGCGGGTAATATTGAAAAAGGGCCAACGGCACCACCCATGTCAAAAATGTGAGCACGCCTTTCCCATAAATGGAAAATGGATACCGGCCAAACTGCCGTGCCCCATACGTGAATATATTCATGCAATTCAGGTTTTCCACTGTAAAAAATGAACAGGCCGCCTTCAACAGAAAGAGGCTGAAAAATACTATGCTTCCACAAAAGATCATCAGGCAAAGAAGGAGAATCTTTTTGCCATTCCAACTCACTCCGCTGGCAGGAACCGCTATAAAAAGCACCACCGCAGCTTGCAATAACAGGCCCAGACGCGTAAAATCCACGTTTGGCATAAGGATCTGCAGAAGGATGCTCCTCGGCCGCACCAGTGCCCGGTCAAATTCTCCGTTACCCAATTTCCGCGGAAAAACAGCCAACCCTCCTCCTACCATTTCCCCCAGAGAAAAAGAGGCCATCACCACCGCAAAGCATAAAAGCACCTGGCCGTATGTAAAGCCGTCTACAGCGTCCACCCAGTCAAACACAAAGGAAATGCTAAAAAAGGATGTAAAAGCCGTGAGAAACTGACCTGCTATGGTGAGAAAAAATGAGGCCTTATACTGCATTTGGCTTTTCAGCTGCAGCAAAATCAGATTCACATAGAATTTCATTTGCATCATCCTCCCTGCACGATTACTTTTCCAAGAGCTTTTTTCATGGCAAGGCGCCCCATCAGCACCAGAACCGTAAGCCAGAACACCTGCAAGGCGATTCCCTGCAGCGCAGTGCTCCCCGATAGGCTGCCGCTATACATCAAAAGGGGCACATTTCGCATGGCCGCAAAGGGAAGAAGATCCACTACCGCCAGAACCGGCTCCGGGAAAAAGGGCAACGGGATCAATCCGCCAGAGAAAAAATCGGTAACGGCGGTGACGATGATTTTCAGCCCCCGATGGGAAAGAGTATAAAACATGGAAATATACATCAACATGGCAAAAGCCGCCACAACCCCAAGAGCCAGAAGAGAAGAGAGCAAGAACAACAGAATCTGCCCCATGTCTTCAGGCAGAACCATACCATATGGCGCCGGTAGAAGGGAGGCTACCAAAAAGACGGGCAGGCTGTTGAGAGCTGTATATGAAAGGCGAACCGCCGCCGCATGGCAGAACCAACGCCCATACAGTCCCGCCGGGCGAACAAGCTCATAAGCCACAGAGCCCCCTGCAATGGAGGCACAGATGTCTTCATCCCCATACACGGCCTTAAAGAGAATATAAAAAATCTGCTGCATCCAGATATAGGAGACCGTTTGGGAAAGCTCCATAGAAAATCCGCTTTCCCCGGTTTTATATAAGGCCTGAAAGGCCAGAATTTCCATAAAAGCCCACATACATCTGGATAGCATTTCCCCGAGGGCTGAAGCCCGGTACTGCAAGCCATTGATAAACCGGATCCGAAACGCAGAAAGATATGGTCTCATATGCGATACTCCTTATACAGGGAGGCAACCAGCTCCTCTGTGGAAATGCCCGAGACGGAAACATCCGTCAGCTCTGTCTGGGCAGAAAGATACGCTATGGCTTCCGACACGGCCAGAACCTCCGGATCCAGCCCAATCACCATGCGTTCTTCTCCCGCTTCTTCCAGTGTCATTCCCCGGTGCAACTTCGGTACACTGCCGCTGAATTCCAGCGTCAGCCGCTTTTTACCGGAAGCGCGCCTTTTGAGTTCCTCCAGACTGCCGTCCAAAAGAAGTCTTCCCCGGCCTATAAGGAGGATGCGGCGGGCCAGCGCCTCAATATCCTGCATGTCATGCGTGGTGAGGATAACAGTCGTGCCCTTCTCTTCGTTCAGCCGCTTAATAAACTGCCGGACGGCAATCTTTGATACTGCATCCAGGCCAATGGTGGGTTCGTCCAGAAAAAGAGTCTTGGGCCCGTGCAGCAGAGAGGCTGCAATCTCACAGCGCATACGCTGACCCAGGCTCAGATTTCTGGCAGGCGTTTTCAAAAGTTCCCTCAGATCCAATAGTTCTGTGAGCTCTTCCAGATTTTTTGTATACGCCGGTTTTTCCAGCCTGTACATATCCCTAATAAGTTCAAAACTGTCTATAACGGGAACATCCCACCAAAGCTGGCTCCTCTGGCCAAATACCACGCCGATCTCCCTCACATGTGCCACTCTGTTCTTCCAGGGGACGCGACCGTCTATGATGCATTGGCCGCTGTCCGGCGTAAGGACGCCGCACATAATTTTGATCGTTGTGCTTTTTCCGGCCCCGTTGGGGCCAATATAGCCAACCATCTCCCCATCTCCTATGGAAAAGCTCACATCCTGCAGGGCATGCACAATTTCATACTCCCGAGAAAACAACGCCCTGACGGCATTGCCGAACCCCGCCTGCCGCTTGGCCACCCGATAGGTCTTGCTGATATGCTGAAACTCTACCACAAATTTTCCCTCCTTTTCGCAAACGCCTCTCTTAATCGGAAAACGGCTTCAGCCGTTTTCACTGCTTCCGTAAATCTCCGCTTTCTCAGGCTTCCCTCTCCAATGCTTTTGTATTGGGCTGCCTTAACAAGCCGCGTGGGAACCTTAGTATACAGGATCCAGTAAAAGAAAACAAAGAGAAGATATATCCTTCTGCTGAAAGAATGTTCCTCTTTTGTGTTTTTTCACGTATTCTCACTTTTTTACTTGACAAATGGGAGCTTTTTCGCTATGGTATATATATAATCGATGTGGAAAACACACCGGTGTTTTATAATACGGCCTTTTTAGCGGAATTCTCTTTTTACAGCATAAAAATAGCCTGTGTATACGCTATGTATACGCAGGCTTTTTGTTTTGCCCGGAACACTTTGCTTTTGCGTGATGCAGGCAGCAACGCCTGCGAACCTGAATCCGGCGTTTAGTTTAATTTAATCGTTTAAATTTTAGAAGAAAAATAGCAATTTATAATTATGAGCATTATTATATATTATGTTAACCAAAATCATACGTGAAGTTCTTATTGTATAGCGATGGAAATATAAATTTTTACTTCTGCGGTCTCT
>CAJFPJ010000074.1 GCA_904399395.1 uncultured Clostridia bacterium
AACCATACAAGACGGTCCTCGTATGTAACCAAATAAACACCACATCTTGGCATCTATTTAGCTGTTACTAGTATCGCAAGCATAGCCTTTGGATATCCAAAGGCATCTTGGGGAGCTCCCCAATCCTCCGCTGGCCCTACCGGCTGACTATATCTAACAAATTAAGAGGTGATCATACTGAACGAAACACAATATGCCGCTTTTGCGGCATGGTCAAGGCATACCGGGAGCTCGCCGTATTCTATTGCCGATCCCGGCATTCAGGTCCTGCGCCCTTTGCAGTGGACTGCTCGAAGCTGCGCCGGCGTGCCCTTTTTCAATATACGCTCCCCAGCTAGAACTCTGGAACAGAAAAAACCGAAAAAGATAAAAAAACGAAGCATTAGCCCATGAAAAGGAGGAACCGCATCATCCTCCCTTCACCTGCAGAAAGGAAGAAAAGCAGCGTATCTGTAAATTATAGAACGGATAGCAGAAGAAAAAACACACCATAGTAGGAAATGCAAATGATGTATACAAGCAAACCAGTTATCCTTCGGAAGAACAGATTGACAAACAGATGTGTATAGGATATTTTGAATAGGGTAAAAAGAGTAAACAGTAGAATCTAACACTTTTTCTACAGTTCGTATTATATTAAAATATATTTGACTCTACAGCCCGCCAGAAAATCCACAATAAAGTGAATTTGTTACTGAAAAATCAGCACTAGGACGTATTCAAGCAACTACCGCATGAAATGGTGATCTGAATGAAAATTATTTTACCTCTTCCCAAACCGATTATAACCGGTTTTCCGTCAACAAGTACGGCACTATCTATTTTACAGCAGCACAAGGAAACTCTTCCATGGATATTTAATAATTATATTCAAGTATTTAGCGCAAGTCCTGAAACAAACGTTGACTTTTTCGATATCAATATCGATAATTGCCCATTTCTTATTACGAGTGTGTTAGACAAGCAATTTATCCAAGAATGTGGAACGATTCTGGATTTTATTATAACAGCCCTTAGATGTGGCTATTATGTAACATGTATGGTAAACACCGAAAAGCTGTCTGCGTATACGTCGCACATGGGATATCATGATCCTCTATTTTATGGCTACGATGACGACAAAAAAGAATTTTATTTCGCAGAATATATCCATAATGGAGCATATGGAAAAGCATGCTGCACATTTGATGAATTCAACGATGCAGTTCTTCTTCCGGAATTGGATTCTGTGGATCAGGACTTTCTGACGGAATACGAAACAGTCAAACTCATAAAATATGACGGTTCATGGTTTCAATACAAGATTAAGCTAGATGACGAATACAGGAAACGATTTGATTTTTTACCACAACGAGTAAAGCAATCGTTTGAAGACTATATATTCGGAAGAATAACAACGAATTGGTTTACCCGGATCCCCTATCTAAATGATAGAGAAAAAGATTGCCACTATTTTGGTATGGATTGTTACGATTTGCTGCGTTTGCAGCTCAATGAAAATTGGGAGATCGGATACATGCCTTCGGGAATGAGACAATCCTACTATGTTATGTATACACATAAAATGATGCAGCAATACCGAATACAATATATGCAGCAAAATGGCTATTTGCAGAACGGAAAGAAACATTTGGAAATTTGGGAGGAACTTACGAAACGAATGCATCAAATTTTGCTATGTGTATTAAAAGAAAACAGTAAAGGCCAATTTCACACGCCCAGAAAAAGAGAATTACTTTTATATATAGATCAGCTGAAAGAAAAAGAAACGGATGCTATTAGGAAATTTCTTAAAGATATGGTATAGAAACGGAACTATACGGCTCCTGAATTCGGGCAAGAAGTATGAAACCCTTTTCTGCCACTCTCCAATGATCTATAGAAAGCGGGGCTTCCGGCTGAAGTTTTAGCCGGGAGTCCCGCTTTTTTGTTTTCTCCTTCTTTTTGTTGGTGCCTATTGGAGCCCGAAAGGCATTGGGTAGAATTCTTTATTCCTCATACTGAAAGAACAGAATTCCAAACAGCAGGCCGGCCATCGCCAGAGCACAGCCAAGGCTAGCATAAAATATTGCAATAAACACATCCGGCACCAATCCAGAAGAGCGAAGCCAGATTCCTCCGCCCATCATAACCGCCATAATGAGGTAAGCTTTTAAATCAAAGAAATGCCATATCGGTCTGGATTCTTCCTCGTAGCCCCGGATCCGTTTGGCATGCTTCCTGCTCATCTTAAAGAACATCATGCCAAACGGGCAGAAAACAAGCAGAGAAAACAAAATATGGAGGGTCGTAATCGACGGTAGCTTCAGATAAGCGAGCCACCCCAACCTAGCCACATTAATCCCGGCTGCGAGCCACACACAGCCGGCAACAGCCAGGAGAGTGCGCTTTTTCACATGGAAAAGAGAACTCTTGTTCAATGGGCGCACTCTCCGTTCTTCGCTATCTTTTTTAAGGTAACCAGAAGCAGAATAATTCCTACGCCTACCAGAATATGTCCGATGCCCGCAAAACCGGAAATAGCGGCAGAAAAGCCGGTGGATACAGGCAGGCTCAGCACTTGAAGTATGCCGCGCACCAACAACATACCAGCCGTCAGCGGAACACCAATGTTATACGTCCAGAAGAATGCGCGGAAGGTTTTAAATTTCATCAGGTCGTTATGGGCCGCAAACAGCGCCACTATCAGGAACACCAGCATGCCTAAAAGGAATAGATGGGCGTGAACTTTTCCAAGAGCCGTCACACCGGTAAAATTATTGAATTTTGTGAATTCACGGTAAAATACACCGCCTGCCATAGCAGCAATAGCATAAATAAGCGATATGTTTATAAACTTTTTCATCGCGATTACTCCTTTTCCTTTTTATAGTATGAAATTCGGTTCAGAACGGCTCTGGCATAAGGCCCCAATCTGAGAAATTCTCAGTATTTTCTTTTCCACAGCACCTATTCGCCACCAGAAAACGTTTTCTGCTGCGTCTTCCCGCAAATCTGTAAAACATAACCGTACGATTCATGCCCCATTTCTCTATGGGAGTGTTATCTATTATATCGTGAGTTTACAATTCTTTCAACAGATGAATCCCCGCCAGTATATTGGATTCTGGTAAATGCCCGGGCCGCTCTCAAGCCTTATCTCCCCTATGCAACTTTTCTTCCTACCTTATATCCGAGGATCATTTCTAAGATAGCTCCAAATACTAAAAGGGCGGCAGTTTTTCCTGCCGCCCTTTTGGTCCGTTCCATATTTTCTTTACAACCATACCGGTCTATGATACTTTCGCATCTGAAAATTCCCGATTTTAATCTATTGGCATAGCTGCACCACATGCACCTGTCAAACAAGGAGTTTTGCAACCGCGGGCACAATCTCTTTAATCACCGTCCTGCTGGTATTGATACAAAGGTCAAAATTCAATTTGTCTCCCCAGGAATGCCCGGTATAAAGTTCATAATACTTGGCACGTTTCTTATCCATACCGGAAATTTTCTGTTTCAGTTCCCTATCCGTTAAGTTCTCATGCTCCGGTCCCTTTTCCCGGCAGCGTTTGATTTTGCTATCTATATCTGCATAGACAAAAATACGGAAGGGCTTATACTCCTTCAAAATGTAATCCGCACAACGGCCCACAATAACACAGTCCGACTTGAGAGCCATTTCTGTAATAATACGCGCCTGCTCCTGATAAATGGCCATCGTCTGTTCAAAAGCCGGGTTGGATAAAGGATAAAAGCTCTGACCGATATGAATGGGAAAGGAAAACGACGGCCGATGTTCCACAATCGACTGGATATACTGCTCAGACAAAGACGTTCTTTTAGAAATCTCACGGATGATTTCCTGATCGTAATAAGCAAAATGCAGTTCTTCTGATAAGCGGCGGCCAAATTCCCGGCCTCCGCTTCCAAATTCCCGGCCAACGGTAATGATTTTGTTCATATTGCACTTCTCCCTTCATTTTTTAACTCTTTTGTATACTTTACCATCTCATATACCACATAGATGGCCACAAGCAGTTCCGTAATCGGCATAGCAAACCAGATAGAATCCGCCCCCAGGGTTGCCGGCAGCACATAAATCAAAATTCCACTGATAATAAAACCTCTGGATACAGATACGATAAACGCCGCCTTCGGCTTCATCAAAGCCTGGAAATAATAGGTAGAAAAAATATTTAAAGGCAACAAAATAAATGAGATGCCATAGCAGCGCAGGATCCCCGGAGCAATTTGTAAAACCTCCGGCGTAGGGGTCATAAAAATGCGAATAAATAGGTTGGGAACTGCTAAACTCAGTGCAGTCCACAAAATACTGAAGAACGCCGTTGTGCCCAAGGCATATTGTAATGTCTGGCGAATACGCTCCCCTTTGCCGGCGCCGAAATTCGTGGAAATAATGGGTTGAGACGCCTGCCCCACGCTGTAGGCACAACACTGGGCAAAGGTGCTGATATTCACAATAACACCGTATACGGCCAGTGCGTTGGTACCCAAATAATGCATAATCTGGCGGTTGAACAAAATGGTAAGAATGCCCATCGCCACATCAATGAAAAAGGTAGAGAATCCTGTTATAGAGATTTCCCTTAACTTTTTGAACAGCCGGGTAGGTTTAACCAACCTTAGGGTATTTCTCTTCATAAAGAAGTGGGCCAGCATACATGTGAAAGTGATGGCAGAACCTATGGCAGTGGCCAGTCCTGCACCGTAAGCCCCCATATCACAGGTGAAGACAAAGAGATAATCTCCAAATACGTTAAAGATACCGCCTGCCAATACGGCTCCTGTGGCTAGCGCCGGGTTTTTGTCATTTCGTAGATACGCCGCCAGCATCTGATTGAACAAAAAAAGCGGAATTGCATATTTAATGGGTTTCACATATTCCCTTGCCAATGAAAGCGTATTGTCCTGCGCGCCAAACAGCAATAAAAGTTCCCGATCCCATACGATCACAATCAGCCAAATCACAGCGGCAAGAATACCGGATCCAATCACCGAAGCTGTAAAGTATTCGTTCGATCGCTTTTCCTGGCCTTCCGATTTTCCTCGTATGGTACTAAAAAGGACCGAACCTCCAATTCCCATCAGGAGCCCAAAACTGTAGATAATATTCCACACAGGCGCCACTACCGCCAGAGCAGCCGAGCCCTCCGGTCCATGATATTGGCCCACCATGGCCATATCCACAATAGAATAAATAGACGTAATCAGAGCGCTGCCAAATGCGGCGGCCAAGTATCTGAAATAGATGGTTTTAATTTTACCGTTTAGGAAATCCATTCGTTAATGCATCCTCCTTTCAAACAGAAAAAGAGCCGGATAAGGACAGACATTTCAGTCCGTGCCTTATCCGGCCCATCATTTCTAACGAATGATTTGCCCTCCGAGCAAGCAGTTGCATTGTAACACATCTTTTGCCCCATGTCAAAATATACATGCAGCGCCCATATATGGTCCGTGGACTTGAGGGACAACCAAAACAGATTTACCTTTTCCACGCGGATTCCGGCCCATGTTCACAGGACCCTTGTTCCGGCACCGAAAACGATTTTTCAGCTCTCAGACAACCAGCTTTTCAAATACGGATACTACATATTCCGCTATTTTGCAGTCCTGTTCCTCTGTTCCACCGCCAACGCCAATTCCGCCGGCAATCTTTCCAATTTACAAGCAGAAGATACCCGCCAGCTACAAGGGTAATTCTTGGATCGTTTGTCTGGATCCCCATCAGAGAAGCCACCTCTGCTGCTGCGGCAACATCTTTTGTTTTGCATTGTGTAATAGCAGCCGTATATGCTTTTCCTGGAACAAGGGTAATGCTCAACACCAATGCCTGACCATATCTGCGATATACTACTCTCGGCAGACCATTTTCATCGCTAATCATAAAATTTGTATCCCGCATGAGAAGCTTTGAAAGATGCCATATGCCATGGCCTTTTCGGCTCTTTCCATCCGCCAATAATTTCGCAGCAATTTCCCAAAACCGCATTGCACAGCCATTTCTAAACGGCAGGCAGTGCGGTTTTTGTATAGGTCCCGTTCCTCGACCGCTTTCAAATGGATATTTTTTCCATATGAACGCCAGGGGAAGAGGTCGGTAAGAAGCTAACCCTGGAAGAACTTCCCAAAGAAAAGCCAGAAAGCATTTCGGATTATGTGCGGTATATGCAATCTCAGGGATAAAAGAAATTTGAAATCTATTTATATCATATTTTGTCGAAAAAATCGACTAAATTTACTAAATATAGGTGTTTTTCTCTTCTGACTGTAGTATTATATTGGAGAATTATACTATATGCTACGGCAAGGAGGATTTTTATGAAAAAGCTTTTCGCATTACTTCTGGCATGCATTACTGCCCTGACGGTTGTGGGATGCAGCACAGATTCCGGGGAGAGTTCCAAGGTATATGCAGATATTCCAGAGATCTCCCAGACCAGTTCGTATGAAAGCAACGTCTCTTCAGATCCGGAACTTTCTGAACCTTCTTCAGAAAGCGATCTCTCTGAGGTATCGTCCGAGGCTGCAGAAACAAAAGCCCCTTCTTCAGCGGCATCCAAGCCGGCATCCTCTGTTTCTTCTGCGTCTAAGACAGAGGCACCTGTCAAAGAAAACCAAAGTCGGGTATCCTCATCCAAGGCGCCGGTGGTTTCTTCTAAACCTCAGGCTGCGGCTCCTTCCAAGCAGGAGACGGTGTCAAAGAAACCGGCTGCAGACTCCAAGGCGCCTCTTCAGGGGGAACCCCAGGGCCAGAATGTATGGATCGCCAGCAGTGGGAGGGGGACGAAATACCATAGTGACCCCGATTGCAGCAACATGAAGGATCCTATTAAAATCAGCCTGAGCAAGGCAAAAGCCCAGGGCTATACAGCCTGTAAAAAGTGCTATTAATGCCATTCTTTTGCATTGTCAGGCCCGAGAAGAGCCCCGCAGATTGTGGAAGGAAAAGGATCTGCAAGCCATAGCGGCCTACTCAGCCAATAGGAAAAACGATTGCAAGCTCATATCGAAATGAAGCTCAAAACGAGCTATCCGCATCCCGACAAAGGGCCACGTGCACCTTCTGAGTGGGCTTTTCAGGTGCAATAGAAAGCAGACGAGCTCAAAGTTCCCCCTCCGCTTATAGCTGAAGAAACGCTCGGAATATTCCGGAAATTTTTATTTCACACAGAATCTTATTTATTAAATATTGATTTTTATTTACTTTCACTATAAAATCCGCTATGATAGTCTCAGGCCATACAGCTGTCGCATAAAAAGAGAGCGGAATTTAATAAATGGGAGATTCACATGAATACAAAATGCCGCGTTGCCCTGCCCTATATAACCTCTTACCCTGAAATCGCTACAGTGCTTTCCATCATAGATACAAAAACCAGTTTTCCATGGTTGGCAAACTGGTTTCTGCAGATAGAAGCCTACAGACATCAGGATGGCGGTTTGCTGCTGGATTATTGCATCCCCGATCCCTTTACCAGCTGCCCCTGGATCCTCTATGAGAAAATCAGCCGGGCTTTTATAAAAAGTAAATGGGATTCTGTAACAGATTTCATGATCGATGCTGTCAACAACGGCCAGGTGGCCAGCTTTGTGGTAGATACCTCTCGCATAGGGCTCTATCGGAACTCCCATGGCTACGCAGGGCATACCATCATGCTCTATGGATACGACACGGAGAAACAGCTCTTCTCTGTGGGGGATAATTTCGCCGTATCCAACAAGGCCTTCCGCTTCGATGTCTGCTCCTTTGCAGAGTTGGAAAGCGCCTACGCCGGCGTAACCGGTTTTGGCGACAGAACCGATTGGGTGCATGGGGTGAGGCTTCTTTCGCCCAAGACCCTATTCGACCATGGGCACGGCAAATTCAGCCATACATACAATTGGGTGTTCAGCAAAGAGCTTTTTGTCGCTCTCGCAGAGGATTTCTTGTATTCCCGAAATTCCACCAGATGGTTTTCCAACCCAAGACTCACCTATTCTGAAGGCGAATATTATTATGGCTTAGACTGTATTTCCTATGTAATAGACGTTCTCAGAGCCCTGCGTGGGGAGCCAATCGATATTCGGGGCATATTCCTCTTAGCAGAATACGCCGGACTTATGGAGATGCGGGTCTCCTATCTTCTTGAAAACCGCATGCTTCCCGAAGGTGGCCTGCGGGAAAAAGCCCAAGAAATCCACGAAGATATGCGCCGCACCCTGATGCTCTCTCTTAAATACAATTTCACAGAAAAGCAATCCATACTGGATTCTGTGCTTTTCAGGCTGGAATGGTTTCGAGAAGCCTTGCAGTCCCTTATGGAAGAGCTTCTGGCAGACATTGATGATTTTCGCCTTTGACGCACCTCCGTCTTGCTGAAAGCTTGGGCTCTGCCACTCCCCCGCAGCGGACAAAAACTTCCCGCGGCAAACGCGGACTGCTACGCGTGCTACCTGAGAATTCCCCCGAAAATCTGTATCCCTCCCCATACGACATACATATGCCGCCTGGGTGGGGATTTATTTTTTGTATGATTTGAGCTTCCCTCTATGGCCGCCTACGTATAGCTACGGGGCTGTTCGCATAGAGATCGGAAGAAAATTATCTATTGAGAATTTTCTTCTATTATGCTATACTTTTGTTATATTTTTTAACAATTGTGAATTCTTTTATAATATATGCTAATTATGGAGAAAACCATGTGGCCCTCCGCCAATCGGGACGGCCCATGAAAAGGCGCATATGCATACATAGCACAGGGCAGAATCAAAATCAATTCGGAGAAAGGCTGAAAGCGGCAGCTATTCATCATATGCAGACACATGAAAAAAGAAAGCGATAAAGAAAACGGGGAGGAAAGAATGTGAAAAAGCAATACGGTCTTTGGGCCAATCTGCTGTTTCTTTTGAGACAAATGAAGTGCTATTCCAGACGATCCTTTCGGATGATATGGCTCAGCATCCCTATGAAGGTAGCACTGCCCTTTATAGGGATCCTACTCCCCAATCTTGTGGTGCAGGCCATCACAGAGCAGGGCAATGTGGCGGGATTGATGCTGGCTGTGCTGACCCTGGGGTTGGCGGCGGTTCTCTGCAGCTTTTTGGAGCAGTATGCGGCGGGCATTATGGAAGAGGAGCAAAGCAAGCTTTGCCAAGCCCTAGATGATAGGCTCTTCGTGAAAAAGCTCAACTGCGATTATGAAAATCTTGAAAATAAAGAAATCTCTGGGAAATTTGATGAGGCAAATGAGTATATTTGGCAAAATAACCGGTATATTTCTCAATCAGCCATAAATCTAGCGCTGCTGGGCTCTGGGGTTTTCGGATTTTTGGTCTATCTCTCGGTTCTAAGCAGCCTTCCTATCCTGTTGCTGCTCCTGATGACTGCCTGCACCGTTGTCAGCTTTCTCTTCTCCGATCTAGGAGACAAGGAACGGACAAAAAGAGGGGATTATTTCGGCAGGGATGTCCGGCGGATCAGTTATCTGCAGAACGCCTCCGCAGATCCCAAAGCGGGAAAAGATATTCGCCTTTACGCCATGTATCCATGGATCGAAGAGCACTTTGCGCTAACCCATAAACAGATCCGACGAGAGTTTTACCGCGTGGAGTCAAAAAACTATCTTTCTGCCCTGATTACGGCAGCAATGGGGATCCTGATGGAAATCGCCGCCTATATCACCCTGACACTTATGGTCTCCCGAGGCGAAATGAGCCTGGCGGAATACGTGCTCAGCATCGGCGCTGTCCTGGGCTTTTCCACCTGGATCCGGCAGATTGCAGAGCAGATCCAGAAACTCTGGACCATGAAAGGGGACGTAACCAGCCTGCGAAAATGCCTGGATATGCCAGACCGCAGCGCCCTTCTCCGCCAGGGAACAGATCAGGTGGAAACCGATGTTGTATGCCCCCAGGGCGTTCCCTGTGAAATCGAATTCA
The DNA here is from genome assembly GCA_904399395.1 of uncultured Clostridia bacterium. GTDB lineage: Bacteria > Bacillota > Clostridia > Oscillospirales > Acutalibacteraceae > UMGS1264. The sequence continues at coordinate 9,925 of CAJFPJ010000074.1, forward strand.
GCCATGTTACCTATCGCTACACAAACAGGAAGGAAGATACCATTCGCAATCTTTCCTTCCAGATCCGACCCGGGGAACGGATCGCGCTGGTGGGGATGAATGGCGCCGGAAAAACCACGTGTGTCAAGCTCCTGTGTGGCCTTTTGGAACCCACAGCAGGAGAGATTCGGATAAACGGGGTTCCCTCCTGGAAATTTAACAGACAGGAATACTATCGTCTGTTTGCTACGGTTTTTCAGGAAATCCACCCTATGGCCGCCTCCATCCGAGAAAATATAACCTGTTGCCCCAAAGGGGAGGAAGATCAGGCTCGCCTGCGGCAATGCCTGCAGCTGGCGGATCTATATGACCGGGTGCAGCGGCTGTCTAAAAAAGAGGATACCCTGTTGATAAAGGAGTTGAATGAAGAAGCCGTTAACCTATCCGGCGGGGAGCAGCAGCGTTTGCTTCTGGCCAGAGCCCTTTATAAAAATGCGCCGGTTTTGGTTCTGGACGAGCCCACAGCCGCTCTGGATCCTATTTCAGAGAATGCTGTCTACCAAAAATATCTGGAGCTGACCAGGGGATGTACCTCTGTCTTTATTTCTCACCGCCTGGCCAGCACCCGCTTCTGTGACCGCATCCTTTTTCTGGAAGAGGGAAGGATTGTGGAAGAAGGCACCCATGAGCAGTTGCTTGAAAAAGGCGGCAAATATGCAGAAGCCTTTGCGGTGCAGAGTCGCTATTATCAGGAACATCCGGATGAAGAAGAGGAGGTCTTTCCATGAAAAGGGCCGTGCAACCGCCAAAAAGCGGTAAAAAAGAAATCGAAAAGAGAAAGATCCCCTTTTTCAAAAGTCTGAAAAGTGTGCTGCGCTCGGTGAAAGTTATCTTCCGTATGGATTGGAGAAATATACCGGCTTTTGTGATAAACCAGTTTCTGGTTACACTGCAACCCTTTGTGGCGCTGTTTTTTTCGGCCCGGATTCTGGATATTCTTTCTGCCGGAGCAGATAGGCAAACGGTGGTGAGCTGGATCCTTGCCGCTGTATTCTGCAATTACGGCGTCTATCTTCTTGAGCGGCTCACCGCCTGCAACACCAGTGTGGAGGGTATCACTCTCTATTGGCAGCTATATCAGGAAATGAGCCGCGTTATGATGCGGGCCGATTACGAAGAGCTGGAAAAGCCGGAGATCGGGCTGGCCAAAGAGCGGATCGAACGCTCTACCCGCATGTTTTGGTATGGCCCCTGGGAAGTGCCCGGCGTTCTAATGTCGCTGGCAAAAGGCTTGACCATCACCGGGGCCGCCTTGGGCCTGGCGTGGCCAGTGTTCTTGCCGGTAAAGGGCGAAAGCATCCCTTGGGGAACGATCCTGATGGTGTTCTTTATCGTGATTTCTGTGTGCTACTCCATCTCGACGGAGAACCGCCTCTATCGCATGAAGGAAGAGAGCCTGGATAAAATGGCCGTGCAGTTGCGCCGCAGCAATTTTCTCTATGGCTATGCCAGAGAGGATCAGGGCGCCAAGGATATCCGGCTCTACAGGCAGCAGGAGATGATCCGGAAGCAATCTAAAACTATTTTTAACAAGATGGAAGAGCTTTCCCGCGCAAGAGCGGATCTGCGCTCTCGCTCCAACGGCATACGAGGGGCAATGTCTCAGGCAGTGGTGTGCCTGGCCTATCTAGCCGTGGGCATCCGAGCCCTGGCGGGAATCTTCAGCGTGGGCAGTGTTGTCCAGTATGTGGGCGCTGTTACACAGCTTTCAGAGGGGATCCGCATGCTGGTCTATTCTCTCCAGCACATTCGCATGCAAGGGCCCCATTGCCAGGAATACTTGGATTTTATCGGCGAAGGGAACGATCCTAAGCAATACCGTCATCATCAAGACGGAACGCAGCCGGTAAAACCAACCGGAGATTGGGAAATCTCCTTTGAAGGGGTCAGCTTCCGCTACCCGGGAAGCGAAGAATGGGCTCTTCGCGATCTCAATATCCGGCTGCAAAAAGGGTGTCATTATGCGTTGGTGGGCATGAACGGCAGCGGAAAGACTACCTTCGTCAAACTTCTCTGCCGCCTCTATGACCCCACCGAAGGGAGAATCCTTTTAAACGGCAGGGATATACGGGAATACAACAGTGAAGAATACCGGCGTCTTTTTGCCGTGGTATTTCAGGATTTTCAGCTGTTTGCCCTTCCCCTGGGGGAAAATGTGGCCGCCTCTATGCAATATGATGAAGAGCGCGCCCAGGAATGCTTGGAAAAAGCCGGCATCGGCGCCTGGGCCGCAAAGCTTCCCAAAAGGCTTAGGCAACCTCTTTACACTGTGGAAGACGACGGTGTAAATATATCCGGGGGCGAGGCGCAAAAAATTGCTATCGCCCGGGCTCTCTATAAGGATGCACCCTTTGTGGTCCTGGATGAGCCCACAGCAGCTCTGGATCCTATTGCAGAGGCGGATATTTACTCCAGATTCCGCGAAATGACCGATCAGAAGGGGGCTCTTTATATTTCCCACCGGCTTTCCTCCTGCCGTTTTTGTGACACTATAGCGGTTTTCCATGACGGCAGACTGGTGCAAGAAGGAAACCACGAAGAGCTGCTTTCTCAAGAAAAAGGCCAGTATGCCCAGCTGTGGCAGGCCCAGGCTCAATGGTACCAATAAAAGAGACATAGGGAAATACAATAAGGAGGCAGTAAGTGGTATGGAACAAATTTGCTCGGTTTGTGGTTCCCCCTTATCAAAAGAATCAAATCAATATCCGATAGCCAACGGCGCTATATGTGAAAGCTGCCGAAAAAAATGCTGGAGCGGGTTGAGCCATATGGAGTTGCGTTCCCCGGAGAATCTCCGCCGCCACATCGAATCTTGCAAGCGGAGCCGCGCAGCCATACCGTATTTTCATCCTACAGAGAGTGCGGGAGACATACTTTATATGGACAGCACCCACAAAATATGGCGGCTGCATTCCGATATACTTCCTTTTATTTTCCGTTTTTCCGATCTGTGGGATTACAGTGTTATTGGGGACAAGCTCATTTTATTTGTTAACAGCGAGTGGATTGATACCGTTGAAATTCCGCATCTTACCCCGCAGTTGCAGCAGCGATGTGTCTCTTTGCTGAAAACAATTCTATCCTCCGGCAGACTGGCTCCTACCGCATCCAAGGCGCAGCCGCCGAAGATACAGACACAGCCGCAAACGAGGCCGCAAATACAGCCTACACCTCAGAGAAACGTGCATTTGCCCCCGGCATCAGCAGAGGTTTCTCCCCTCTCAGAAAAAAACAACCTCCGGAAGGGAAATTCCGCAAAAGCATGTGCCTATTGATTTCCGCTATTCTCGGCATTCTCTATTCCGTGTATCTGATTACATATTTTTCCGGCGCCGTTTCCGGCTCAGAGGGAGCGGCTGCACTCGGGGCAGGGATTGCCGTAACCCTTGTGATGCCGCATATAGCCGCGACAGTTCTGGCCACGGTGTTTACCACTCTTGGGTGGGGTGCAAACAGCCGCGGTCTGGCACTTACCGGAGCTATCCTATACTGCGTTGCAGCCGTTCTGTTCCCTCTATACGCCATGTTTGTTCTGGTTCAGATCATCCTTGCTTTTGTGGGATTTACAAGGCTGAAAACCTTGCGAATGCAGTAAATCTTTTCTCATCTTCATCCAATGGCGGTCACCTGCCGGAAGCGCTCTGGAGTTCCCCGGGAGTGCGGAGCGTCAAAAATCATCACAGAAGTAATGAGCCCTGTATGCTGTGTGGCATACAGGGCTCACTTTGTTTCGTTGTTCCAGCCTGGGTCCCCGAAAACCATCCATGACCGGCGGCTGTATCTCAAATCTTCAGTTCATATTCCGGCAATAGACGCACATCATGCAGAGCGCAGCCGGGAACCACAGGCAGATCGTAATAAACCCTGTTTCCATAGGGATTGGAGATAGGATGGCCGCTAGCATAGACGCGCACAAGGAGCTCCCCTGGGTAGCCAAACCGCCTGAGGGCCACATGCCAGGTTTCCCCATTGGTAAACCAGTCGTCCAGAAGCTTTCCGTCTTTATAGAGATAGAGTTCCGCTCTATCTCCCTCATAGGGAAGTTCCAGATAGAGTTCGTGCAGGCAGCCTCCTGCTCCCTTTTGGGCCACTTCCACAGATTCCAGCTTCACCAGATATTCACGAAACAGCAGGGAACCGTCTTCTGCAGTCTGCTCCCTTTGGAGGGAAAAATCCGCGGAAAGCTGCACAGGCTCCGCCAAAAAGGTGAGTTCCTGAGGCTCGCCCGTTTCTCCATACACAAGCACGTTCTCCCGGACCGCCTTTGTGATAAGGCGGATTTTTCCCGCTTTCTCGATCAAACAGCTGTCGGGCCTCTCTGTAATATACAGCTTTCCCCCTGCTCGGAAGGCCCTGGAGGCCTCTGCGGCAGAAAGGAAGACGGCGTTTCCGGCAGTCCCGTCCCACCGGCAGGCAGGCTCCCATCCATCCGTGTAGAAAAAGAGCCGTTCCCCCAACCTGCAGAGAAGGGAAGCGTTCGTTTCCGCAGGCAGAGAGGATTTCCATTTTTCCCCGGCGCCAGGAAGAAGAAAGGGGATCACCGCGCATGCGTCCGAGGGGAGAGAAAGGCCGGAAAGCAGTCTCTCCCCGCCGCCTTCCAAAAGAAGCCGCACGGTAAAATCCTCATGAGCCTTCATGTGCCGTTTCCGCTGGTGATTGTTTAGAAATAGGAAGCCCACCCCTTCCTCAATATTTACCCGGGCCGCGACCCGCAGGGTATCCAAATCCTCTGGAGAAGAGGGAAGCACCTCCGGGAAGAAGGGGTCCGCTCCCGCCAGCACCTCCCCGAAATCCTGCAGGAAGAGATGCAGCCTTTTGAGCCTGCCAAAGCTCTCGTTGATCTCCCCCGATTCCCGGATGCAAGCCTGAAAATCATAGCTTTTCACCGGCAAATCGTTGGCGTAGCCCGTCTCTCTGGATTCCTGCAGGGTGCTGTATTTCCCATCGGGATTGATGCCGCCGTGATACATATAATATCCCAGCAGGTTTGCACCCCCGCCCAGATAACAAAGAGCCTGAGCCTCGCTATCCACCGGCCATGGATATGTACGCCTGTGAGCCGTCACCTGCAGGCCACCCCCAAGCTCCGCCGTAAAATAGGGGTTCTTCCGGATATCAAAGGTAAACTCCGGTTTTTCTTCCCTCCCCAAATCCGATCCGATGGTCTCATCCAGCTTATAGGAAGAAAACAGGAACCCTTCGCAGGCGGGCATTTCTTCCACATGAGTGGCCCAGGGCGCGTCCACATAGCCGCCCAGCACAGGCAACGCCTCCCCTTCCGGCACATAGGCTCCTCCCCACCCGGTGGCCGTATAGTAAGGAACCCGAAAACCGGCCTTCAGCGCCAGCTCCTTCAGCTTCAGCATATGCGCCATGCCCTCTGCCGGGTCAGAGGGACCCCCGCAGTGGCCGAATTCATTTTCCAGCTGGATGCCCAGGATAGGCCCACCGTCCCCCCACATCATGCCCTGGGCTTCTTCCCCCAGACGGGTATACAGACGCTCCACAGCCTGCAGGTAGCCGGGGTCGTTGCTTCTGGGGAGAAAGCACTTAGAATTGGCCACCCAGTCCGGGAAGCCGCCGTTGCGGCATTCCCCGTGGGCCCAAGGGCCGATACGCAGCCACACGGGCATGCGAATGCTCCGGCAGATCTCCAAAAAGGCCCGCAGGTTCCGGCAGCCGGAAAAATCCCATTCCCCTTCTTTCTCTTCATGGTGGATCCACAATACATAGCTGGCCACCACGGTGACGCCTCCGGCCCGCATTTTCAGAAGCTCCTCCTCCCAAGCTCCGGGCTCATACCGGGAAAAGTGGAATTCCCCCATCACCGGAAGGAACCGCCTTCCGTTTTTCAGCAGCCCTGTGGAATCCACTGCATATTGATTGCCCTTTTCATCCTTCCCGCCCATGGGGAGGGGCAGGGGTTTCTTTCCTATATTTTCAATCCGAATAGTGGCCTCGATCATAATTTCTTCCTTTCCCCACCCTTCCCTTTCGGGCGGCCTGTAGTGAAAAAAGCCGCCTGGCTCTTTCCACTTAGTTCTTCGGGATGTTTGCAGTCGTATTCATACTACATGCTTTCCTGAAAACAGGCAATAGGAAGATACAAAACGCTTTCTAAAATATTCTCCAGCTTTTTATGCACTCTGTATATGCCTATAGCACCATCCTTCTCCATAAAACTTCCCCGTATAAGAATATTTGGTGTTTGGTGAATTGTTTTCTGATTTCGCTTTACCTTTTATCCTGGCTATTCTGCAAAGTTCCCCGGTAAAAAATACGTTTGGCCGGATGCATAACCCCTTTGCTGCGCATACTAGGAGCGAGGTGAAGCATACATGGATCCAATGAAAGATCTTCCCATGGGCTTCGGCATGGCCCTTGCGCAAAACACAGAAGCTATGCGCAGCTTTTGCCATATGCCGCTGGAAAAGCAGCAAGAAATTCTGGCAAAGACCCATTCCGTTCACTCCAAAGCAGAGATGAAGGCGCTGGTCAAGAGCATCACTACAGAGAAATAGGCGCTTCTTCTCCCAGAATCGGAAGCGAAATGGGAATTAGCAGCCATCCGGCCCTCCTGACTGTATCCTATCATCCCTGCCTCGCTGCAGACAAAAGCCTGCAAGAACTCCCTGATCGCAGAGCACTTCTCCAGGAAAAAGCCCCTCCGACCATGATGGAACTCATGAGCGGAGGGGCCTTCTATTTACAGGTTTATATATGTTTACCAGAGCTTGGCCTCTGCTTTTCCCTCGCCGCTGAGAGAAAGCCTTATTTCCTTCCCTCTGCAGCGGAGAAGCAGGCTTTCATAGGGCGTATATCCCGCGTGAAGAAGCTCCGCCGTAAAGCGGCCTGAGGACTCCACCTCAAAGCGGTATTCGGCATAGGCGCCTTCTCTGTAGCCAAAGCTTTCTCCGTCGTCCCGGTAGTGGAGGCAGCTTCCCTCCCCCGGGTATATATCCAGAATCAGTTCCCGAATCTCCTTTTCGCCCACATACTGCTGCACCGGCCACCGGGGCAGGATGCTCCCCGCCTTTACATACAGGGGGCAGGTGTCCAAAGGCGCTTCCTGAAGAATTGCCCTTTTGCCCTCTATGGCCTCGCCTTTCCAAAAATCGTACCATGTGCCCTCCGGCAGATACACAACCCTGCGGCGAACCCCCTGCTGTAAAACAGGCGCGGCCAGAAGCCTGTCTCCTATAAGAAACTGATCGTTGGTCTCCCAGGTCTCCGGATCCTTCTCATAGTGGAACACCAGCGGCCGCAGAATCGGCCTTCCGGTCTGCTCCTCCTCTCGGAACAGGTCGTAATAATAGGGTATCAACGTATACCGGAGCTCCACATAGGAGCGGTAGATATCCAGCACGTCCTTGCCAAAGGCCCAGGGCTCCTGGCGGACGGCGGAAAGGCAGCAGTGGTTCCGGAAGAGAGGCGAGAAGCACCCCGTCTCCACCCAGCGGAGGAGAAGTTCCGGCGTGGCGTCGGATCCAAAACCGGCGATATCCGTGCCCACAAAAGGCATGCCGGAAAGAGAAAGGTTGCACAGCTGCGGCACAGCCATCTGCAGATGGGCCCAGATACTGTGGTTGTCGCCCGTCCAGGCAGTGGAATATTTCTGCGTGCCCGCATAGCAGGCCCTGGTGATCACAAAGGGCCTGCGTCCGTCCGCCTCTTTAAGTCCCTCATAGGTGGCTTTGGCCATCAGGTGTCCATAGGCGTTATGCATCCTGGTGTGATCCGCCTTCTGCCCCTCGTCGGAAAAGACTATATCCCCAGGAATTTCTCCCCGGAAGGTGGCGGGCTCATTCATATCGTTCCAAACTCCGCGGACGCCTGCACTCGTCAGGAGCTTCTGTTGCCGGGCCCACCAGGCGCGTACTTGTGGGTTCCCAAAATCCGGGAATACGGAATCCCCGGGCCAAACGGCGTTTACATAGGTTTCCCCGGAAGGTGCTGTGACGAAATATCCCTTCTTCATTCCTTCCTCATAAAGAGGATACCCCTCTTCCACCTTTACGCCGGGGTCGATAATGGTGACGATCTTGAAGCCTTCCTCCCCCAGGTGAGAAAGCAGCCTCTTGGGGTCGGGGAAGCGTTCCTTATCCCAGGTGAAAACCTTATACCGCTCCATATAGTCGATATCCAGATGGATGGAATCGCAGGGAACCCGCAACTTGCGCAACATATTCCCGATATACTGCACTTCTTCCTCCGTCTTATAGCTCCAGCGAGACTGATGGTAGCCCAAAGTCCAAAGCTGCGGAAGGGGCGCTCTACCCGTAAGGGCGGTGTATTCCGTGAGGATCTCCGGGAGGGTATCGCCCCCTATGAAATAGTAATCCAGATTGCCCTCATCGGCTGCAAAATAGTAGTAGTCCCGACTCTCTTTGCCCATATCGAAAACGCTCTTATAGGTAGTGTCGAAGAAGATGCCGTAATCCCCCCGGTCTGTGCGGGCCATAAAGAAGGGAATGGACTTATACAGCGCCCGAAAAGAATCCACCTGGGGATCAGGATTATCTGTATTCCACATATCATAGGCATAATGGCGCTTATTCAGAAAGCCAGTCTTATCCCCCAGGCCGTAAAAGCATTCGTCCCCCTCGATGGCTTTCAGCACCTCAATTTTGTGCCTTTTCTTTTCTTCCGCCAGGAAGTGCCCTTCCCCGGCCATGAGCTCTCGCTCCTCTTCCCCGAGCCCTTTTGATAAGGTGCGCTCCCCACGGTATTCCCGGCAGAGAGGACTCCCATCCGCCCAGTAAAAATCCACGGAAAAATCGTCTCCCACCAAGGCCGACATGCACCGGGTGGAAACCCGAACACCGCCCTCCTCCCGGCAAACCTCCGTGCACAGGGCTTTGCCGGCCTCATGCTCTGTTTTTTCCACCGCTTTGGAAGGAATCGTGGAATCTCCCGAAAACACCCGAAATACCGTCTCCTTCAGGGGCGTAAGGCTGCCTTCTCCCTTTTCAAAGCGAAAAGAAACCCTGTTCCCCTCCTGTTTAAAATCCAGCAATTTTCCTAACATACAGATACCTCCTGCAGACTGTATGGGGCGTCGCACCCCGGTTCAGCCTTCTTCCAATTCCATATTTCTTCTTTTCAAAATATTCCAGCAACCCGGAGCATAGAGAGCCGCCGGGCATGCCCGCCGTTTCAAAGGTTCCTGAGCTTTTTCTGTAGAAGGGGCCGCAGCTCTCCGGCCAGATACAGGGAGCCGCAGCAGAGAATCCCTGCTTTGGTTTCCATCGCCTCCCGGAAAGCAAGCTCCACCGCTTCCTCCGGAGAACTCACGGCCTCTGCGGGAATCTTATAGCTTTCCCAAGCATCGGCCAGTTCCTGAGCAGGAAGGGCACGGTAGCTTTCAGGCGTGAGCGTATATACCTTGGAAAAGGTCATTTCCAAAGAGCGAATAGCCTCTTTTGCGTCCTTATCCTTCAGCATTCCCATGATTCCCACCACCTTCTTGCGGCGGTTATAGGTTTTCATGGTCTGGGCCAGTGCCTTGGTGCCCCCGGGGTTATGAGCCCCATCCAAAATCACCAGAGGATCCAGAGAGAGAACCTCCACCCTGGCAGGCACGGCGGCCGCCGCAAAGCCCTCCTGCAGGGCAGAATCCGGCAGCTCCCAGCCCTTTTTCCGCAGCTCCTCTATAACGGCCAGCACCACGGCGGTATTCTGGATCTGATGCTCCCCCAGAAGCCGGATCTTCAGGGGAAGCCCGTTCTTCCACTGCAGGCGCATTCCCGAAAAATCCGCATCAACGAAAGAAAGGTCACCCGGCCTGGCCCGGAGAAAACGGTTATGCTGCAGTTCCGCCGTGATTTTGATCATCTCCACAGCGCCCCGGGGCTGATCGCCGTAGCAGACACAGACGCCGCCTTCCTTCAGGATCCATGCCTTCTCAAAGGCAATCTTTTCCACAGTATCCCCCAGAATTTTCGTGTGATCCAACGATATGGAGCAAATCACGGAGACCAGAGCCGAAGGGATGACATTGGTAGCGTCGAAACGGCCGCCCATTCCCACCTCCAGAACCACAATATCGCAGCCCTTTTGAGCAAACCACGCGAAGGCTATAGCTGTGATGAATTCAAATTCCGTAATAGCGCAGCCCCCTTCCCGCAGGGAAAGAACCAAAGGAAGATATTCCTCCACCAGGGAGACCAACTCCTCCCGGGGGATCTCTTCTCCGTTGAGCTGCATCCGCTCTGTAAATTCCACCACATGGGGAGATATGTACAGCCCCGTCCTGTAGCCGGCAGCCTTAAGAATTTCAGAAAGCATCACACATGTGGAGCCCTTCCCGTTGGTGCCCGCCACATGGATATACCGCAGCTTTTTCTCCGGATTCCCCATCTTTGCAAGAAGGGTCTGCATCCGCTCCAGCCCCGGGCCCGCCGCCCGGAAGGTCTCCAGGCTGTCTATAGCCTGCACCGCTTCTTCATAGGTCATTTTTCCTCTCCCTTTCTGCCGGGGCTTCCCGGCCGCCCAACATCCCAATTTGTTTCAGGTGATAATATAGCCTTCCAGCGCTTCTCTTGCCGCATTGGAAAAACTGGCCGAAGCGCCCCAATCAAAGCGGAAGAATCCTTCTCCTCCGCCTCCGCCCACAGCGTGAACACGGGTATAGCCTGTGAAATTATCCAGCACTACTGTGAGCACAAGCCGGTTCCCCGCCCGGTAATAGTGTTTTTCAAAGATAGCGGTGATACAACTGTGCCCGGAAGGGCTATTCAGCACATACCGATCAATCACTTCACCTGTAATGCTCCCGTTTACAATATGATGCTCAATCATCTGAGCCGCCTGCTCCGGGGGCAGGCTCACATAAAAGGTCATTTCCGCCATAGAGATCCATCCTCCTTACCCGTTTTCCGCCGTACATCCGCTCAGCCATACAGCTATGCAACAAAAACGGGGAAGGCCTCTGCCCGAAGACGGAAGCTTTCCCCTCTGCTTTTTACTGAAGCGCCTCCATGCTGGAACGGATCAGCGCGATATGCTCTTCCAACTTTTTGGCGTTCTGCCGCACGCCTTCCACCACGTTCTCCGGCGCCTTGCTCATGAATTTCTCATTGTGAAGCTTAGCGTTGGCCGTGTTAAGCTGCTTCTCGGCGCTTTCCAGCTCTTTTTTCAACCTTTTCAGCTCCGCTTCCTTATCCACAAGCTCTTCCATGGGGATATAGAGCTTGGCGTCAGGGGTGACGATGGTCACGGCTCCGGGGATGTCAAAGCTCTCTCCCACCTCTACACCGGTGGCATAGGCCATGCGGAGGAAAATCTCTCTGCCCTCTTCGAATACCTCACGGCGGGAAGTGGCGATATACAGCATTGTTCTTCTTCCGGGGGCCACATTCATCTCACTTCTTCTGTTGCGGATAGCCCGCACAGCTGCCATGATACTCTCCATCTTGGCCGTCTCCTCAGGGAAAGAAAGGGCCTCGTCATAGGCAGGGTAAGAGCTCACTACCAAAGCCTCCCCATTGTGGGGCAGACTTTGCCAGATTTCCTCTGTGATATATGGCATAAAGGGATGCAGGAGAGCCAGAGTCCGGCTCATGACCCAAACCAGCACCTGCCGGGCAGCCCGAGCAGCCTCCTCATTGCCGCCGGTCAGGCGTATCTTAGCAATTTCAATATACCAGTCGCAGAATTCATCCCAGATAAAATCATAGAGCTTCTGTACAGCGATGCCCAGCTCAAATTTTTCCAGGTTTTCGTTGACTTCTCCGGCCACTCGATTGAATTCACTGAGGATCCATTTATCTTCCGGCGCCAGCATGTTGGGAAGGGCGTTCTCCACCTCATGCCCATCCGTATTCATCAGGATAAAACGGGAAGCGTTCCAAATCTTATTGGCAAAATTCCGGCTCGCCTCCACTCTCTCAGTAGAAAAACGCGTATCATTGCCCGGCGTGATGCCCGTCACCAAGGTAAAGCGCAGAGCGTCCGCTCCATACTGGGCGATGACTTCCAGAGGATCGATGCCGTTGCCAAGGGATTTGCTCATCTTGCGCCCCTGGGCATCCCGCACAAGGCCGTGGAAAAACACCGTCTTAAAGGGAATCTCCTTCATATGCTCCATGCCGGAAAAAATCATTCTGGCCACCCAGAAGAAAATAATATCATAGCCCGTCACCAGAGTATCGGTTGGGTAGAAATACTCCAGCTCTTTTGTTTTCTCGGGCCACCCCAGTGTGGAGAAAGGCCAGAGGGCCGAGCTGAACCAGGTGTCCAGGGTATCCTCGTCCTGGGTGAGATGGTCACAGTCGCACTTGGGGCACACCGTAGGATCTTCCTTGGAAACCACAGTCTCACCGCATTCCGGGCAATACCAAGCTGGGATCCGGTGGCCCCACCAGAGCTGACGGGAAATGCACCAATCCTTGATATTTTCCATCCAGTTATAATAGATTTTATTCATCCGCTCAGGAATTAGCCGGATTTCCCCGTTCTTCACCACGTCGATGGCGGGCTTCGCCAAAGGCTCCATCTTCACGAACCACTGCTTGGAAACCATGGGTTCCACGGTGGTATGGCAACGGTAACAGGTTCCCACCTCGTGCTGCAGAGGCTCCGTCTCTTTCAGATATCCGCCGGCCTCCAGGTCTTTAAGGATAGCCTTGCGGGCCTCCAGAGTGGTCATGCCGGCATATTTGCCGCAATCCAGCACCTGGGGTTCATCCACCGCGGCTTTCCCGCTTTTGAAAAGTTCTTCTGCGGCGGCCTTGTCTGCAGCGCCGGTCATATGGCCGTCGTAGGTGAACACCCGGACAATGGGCAGATTATGCCGTTTGCCCACCTCATAGTCGTTGGGGTCGTGGGCCGGGGTGATCTTCACAACGCCCGTTCCCTTTTCCATATCCGCATGCTCATCGCAGACAATGGGGATCTCCTTATTGAGAAGAGGCAGGATCACATGGCAGCCATGCAGATGGGCATAGCGGGGGTCTTCCCCGTTGATGGCCACGGCAGTGTCTCCCAGCATGGTCTCCGGTCGGGTGGTAGCAAGTTCCAGCTTTTCCCCTGTCTCCTTCACAGTATACAGAAGGTGCCAGAAATGGCCGTTTTGAGGCGCGTATTCCACCTCGGCGTCTGAAATAGAGGTGTTGCAGTGGGGGCACCAGTTCACCATCCGGTTGCCTCTGTAAATCAATCCCTTTTCATATAGATTGACAAATACCTCACGCACAGCCTTGGAGCAGCCCTCATCCAGAGTGAAGCGTTCCCTCTCCCAGTCACAGGAGGACCCCAACTTCTTCAGCTGCTCAATAATGCGGCCGCCGTATTTCTCCTTCCAGGCCCAGGCTCTTTCCAGAAAAGCCTCCCGGCCGATATCTTCCTTTGAGATTCCCTCTTCCCGCATAGCCTCCACGATCTTGGCCTCTGTGGCAATGGAGGCATGATCTGTCCCGGGGAGCCAGAGAGCGCTGTAGCCCTGCATGCGCTTCCAACGGATCAGGATATCCTGCAGCGTTTCATCCAGGGCGTGGCCCATGTGCAGCTGCCCGGTGATATTCGGTGGCGGAATAACAATCGTATAGGGCTTTTTCTCAGGATCCGGTTCCGCATGAAAATAGCCCCCCTCTGTCCAGAATTTGTAAATTCGATCCTCTACCTCCTGAGGCTCGTAGGTTTTCGCAAGCTCCCTGCTCATTCCGATTCCTCTCTTTCTCCAAAATACGATATGCCGGCAAGACCGGCTTTTCTGCCTATACCCGTTATACCAGCACCCAAGACGGCAGGAGCTCAGGAGGCTTTCCACAAAAATGCTTTAGAAAAACCAAAAGCCCCGGATAGGCGTCCAAAGGACACATATCCGGGGCGAAGTTCTCCGCGGTACCACCCGTATTCAGCCCTGCGGGCATACTGCCTGCAAAGCCCTCCCTTCCGCTGCTGGCGGAAAAGCCTTAACGCGGCCTGACGCCTGCTCCTACCCCCCTATTCCAGGCTCAGAGCAGAAACTCCGGGGCGACTTATGCGCATCGGCCGCCTGCCGGCTCTCACCCTCCGCCGGCTCTCTGAAAGGCCGCATCCTCTGCCTTTTCCCCATCCAAGTCTTTATTTAGGTATTCAAAGTCTGAATTGCCTTTATTATAATCGCCGGCCCGCTCTTTGTCAAGCGCCGGGCCTCAGCCTCCCTTCACGGGAATCGGAGTTTCCGCGCTGCCGGTAAGCAGCCCATCCACTATGGCACAAAGGCAAAGGCAGCGCACAATATTTCGCTCGTCTTCGACCTGCACACACGAGCAGCAACCGTTCGCCCCCCATTTGACGCCGTGGGTCATGATAAGGCTTCTATCCACATCGATCACATCGAAATTCCCCATAGAGATGTCCCCCCGGAAGCTCCAATTGGGGTTGCGTACCGTCACGCTGCCCCCTGCGGGAGTAAGATTCTGCAAAAGGGTCATACGCCTTTCACCGGGAATTTCGATGGTAAACTTGCTGAGAGAAGCTGTTCCCACGCCCGTTATACGGGCAGCCTCAATGTCTTCGGCCGTTACAAGAGACAGCTTGGCGGAAAGAAGCGTCCGTATCCCCGTCACCCGGAAGGCATCGTTTCCCTTATCATCGCAGACGGTAAATAGGCTTCCTCTGCTTCCGGTTGCCCTCTGCATATAAAAACGCACCAAAATGCCTCCCCTGCCTTTTCTGAGGTATTATTGTAGCATTTCTCACAGGAAATGGCAAGAAACCATCTGTGAACTTTATCGAATCGCCCAACGGTTTAAAAAAGAAAACGCATAAAAAGGAAGGCTCTTCCCCTTCAAGAAAAGCCTTCCCACAAACAGTCACTATATTCCCCACAGATACCTTAGGCTTCCGCATTTTCTGCGAACGCCGGATAGGCAAGAACGGGCTTGTGCTTCGTATTCTCCATGGAAAATGCGATATTGGTGGCATGGTCTGCAATACGCTCCAGATTGGTGAGGGCATCTGTATAAACAGAACCCGCCAGCGCCGTGCAAAGCCCCTGATTCAGTCGCTCTATGTGCTTCTCCTTCAGGCGATCCGTCTCGTTGTCGATCACTTCTTCTGTAGCATTCACATTGAAGGCCAGCTGGGTATCGCCGCTTCCTTTGAGGAACAGCTGCATGGAATCTTCCAGAATCTGGAGAACCAGCTCTCTCATACGATCCAATTCCTCCAAGGCCGCTTCACTGAGAGAAGCCTTCCCGCCGATAATGATCTCCGCTTCCTCACCTATATTCTCGCTGTGGTCACCGATCCGCTCGTAATCCGACACCACATGGAAAAGGGCGTTGATCACCTTTCGGTCGTTTTCCTCCAACTCCAGGGCATTGATCTTCACCAAATATTCTGTAATATTCTGGTTCAGGAAATTGATGATCCCTTCGTTCTCCTTCAGCTCTTGCACCTTGGATTCATCTTTGGTGAAAAGGGCATCCATAGCGTTCTGGAAATTCGTTTCCGCCAGATGCGCCATTCGCTCCACCTCTTTGATCACCTGTGTGACAGCGATAGGAGGCGTGCTCAGAATACGAGGATCCAGGAAGGAAAGGCTCATAGCCTCGCGCTTACTATCTTCACCCGGCACCATGCGGCAGGCCAGTTTTACCAGCACATTGCTCATGGGCAGAAGGATGGAGGTCATAACCACATTAAAGATAATATGAATAAGGGAAATCTGCATGACCACATTTCCCGGGGCAAGAGCTTCTATCCAGCTCACAATGGGCAGGCACAAGGTCAGAATCGTGAAAAGAATAGCACCAATTATATTGAAAAGCAAATGAACCATAGCTGTCCGCTTTGCTGTCTTGGTGGTGCCGATACATGAGAGCAGAGCTGTCACACAGGTGCCGATATTCTGGCCATAGATCACAAAGATAGCGGAATCCAGCCCGATAGCGCCGCTGAGCGCCAAAGCTTGCAGAACCCCCACTGAGGCGGAAGAACTCTGGATAATGGCGGTGAATACCAAACCCACCAGAAGACCCAGAATCGGATTTCTCAGCTGGACAATAGCGTTTCTGAAAAATTCCGACTCGCTTAAAGGCTCCATAGAGGAACTCATAACAGACATTCCATAGAACAATACGCCGAAGCCTGTGATAATCTGCCCCACATGGCGCCGATTCACCTTTTTGCTGAACTGCATGAGAATCACGCCCAGAAAAATTGCCAGAGGCGCCAGCGCATTGAGCTTGATAGCAATCAGAAAACTTGTCACAGTGGTTCCGATGTTGGCGCCCATAATCACGCCCACAGCCTGCGCCAGATTCATGATCCCGGCGTTCACAAAGCCTACCACCATAACGGTTGTGGCAGAAGAGCTCTGGATCACAGCCGTAACCAGGAGACCAACCAGTGCACCCATATACTTATTGGTCGTCAGCCGTTCCACAAGACTTTTCAGCCTGGAACCAGCTGTGAGTTCGAGGCCATCCCCCATCAGCTTCATGCCGAAAAGGAAAAATCCTAATCCACATAGAAGCATCATCCCATTTTCCAGTGTCATACGAACCCTCCAATAATCAATAATCCTTAGCAAATATTCAATTTATATCAAACTCTCAAATATTTCTGCTTCTGAATGAATTTGAGACGTTATTTTCATAATATTCTATTTGTAGATCCTTTGTATTCTAATTTGACAAAATAACTTTAATTGTACAAATAAAAATTTCTAATCATATTAACTCATTTTTGTTTAGTAAAATCTCACATTGTGATCCTACTCTATATTCATCATCCACCTCTGCCACCTGCTGTTTTCATTTTTCTGAAAACATGCTACAATATTTAATATTATCTATCGATTTTACCAGTGGGAGCAGTTACGACTGCGCCTATAAAGGAGGGCAATATATGCGATCCCTGCTGTCTCTCAAGCGCCTGTGGATCCTTCTGGCACTGCCAGCGGCAATTCTGCTGCTTCTGGCTGCCGGAAATTCTGATTTCGCCGAATGGTATGCCTTACATCCCTATGCGTTTCTCTCCAAGGTTGGAAATGCCGTTACGGGCATTTTTCCCTTTTCTCTGGCAGAAATACTTGTGATTCTTTTTCTTATTGGTGTTCCCGTCGCTCTCATATGGTTCCTGATTCATTTCTTCCGCTCCAAAGGGAGAAGAGGCGTCGTTCTTGGGAAGGGGCTCCTCAACCTCCTCTGTTTGGCAAGCGTTCTGCTGCTTCTCTTTACCCTCAATTGCGGAATCAATTATAACCGGCACACCTTCGCGGAAACCTGTGGGCTGGAACTGCGCCCTTCCTCCACAAAAGAGCTCACGGATCTTTCCCACCATCTGGCGGAAAAACTCAATGAGCTGCGCCCCTTAGTAAAAGAAGATGAAAACGGCGTGATGATCTCCTCTTTCTCTTCTCTCCAAGAGCAAGGGGCTGCCGCCCGGGAAGCCTTCAACACCCTACATGAGGAATACCCCCTTCTCTCCCCAGGCTACAGCGACCCAAAGGCTGTGATGAACTCCAGAGTCATGTCCTGGTTCCATATTACCGGGGTGTATTTCCCCTTCACCTTTGAGGCCAACGTAAACGTGGATGTTCCCTCCTATTCCATCCCCGCTACCATGTGCCACGAACTCTCTCATTTGCGGGGCTTCATGCGGGAAGACGAGGCGAATTTCATTGGATATCTGGCCTGCTGCCGCAGCAGCAGCCCGGATTTTCAGTATTCCGGCTATATGCTAGCCTTTGTTTACGCCAACAACGCCCTCTACTCTGCAGACGGTGAAGCGGCCTCCGCCGTGTATAGTGAGCTCTCAGAAGGTGTCCAGCGGGACTACGCCGCCAATACAACTTACTGGAAGCAGTTTGAAGGCCCCATGAAGGAAATTTCCAACTCTGTAAACAACACCTATCTGAAGGCAAACGGCCAGGAGGACGGTGTGAAGAGCTATGGCCGCATGGTGGATCTGCTGCTGGCGGAATACCGCAGCCAGACAGAGTAACCCCACTGCAAAGCGGCATGACTCCAAATCTATTCGCTCATCCCCCATTACCCAACCCAATAGGAGACCTTTTACATAACCCCCCTTCTGTTTCTCTGCGGCCCCAATGGCATCGGGAAGACCACCATTGCAGGAGGAAATCCTGAAGAAGTTTCCCCACTCCGCCTATGTAGATTCAGACACATGCAGATGGATGGGGCGAAAATCGGATCCGAACCGCTCTGGAGGAATCCAGGAAAGCTTTTTCTCATATATCCCATCCCGTTTTTGATATAGCTTCCCTCTCCGCTGCCGCTTCGGCAGCGGAGCTTTTCCTCCAATCTGGTCTTACAACGGACAACAGGCCCTCCGATTAAACGGAGAGCCTGTTGTTTTACTAAATATACAGTTTTGAAAACTTACAGCATAGCGGCTTGGCGCAGCTGCTGCACCAGCTTATAGCAGAAAGCCTTTACTTCATCCAGGCTGGGATTTTTCTGCGCCCGGAAGCGGTTGATCTGCAAAGTGGGAGGCTCGTTCATGGGAACAAGCTCACAGCATTCCAACGTGTTGGCGCAGTATTCCGCGGCCTCTAAAATTTCTTCCACCGAATGAGAATGAGCCTTGAAAGCGTCTGTCCGATCCAACTGCAGAACGGTGAGCGCCTCCTCTATAGCCCGTTCGGCATGCCCCTCCTGATTGGGCTGCGCAGCCTTGTGGGTTTCTGGATCCCGATTCCGGTAGATTCCCAGAACCGCAGCCGGGACAGAGGGATCCCGCACGGTTCCATCCGGATAGAAGATACCGTGCACACATCCCCAGACGCCGTCGCCGATCATAAGATTGAAAAGATACCAGCCGGTATGATGCTCCCTGGCCTTCTCAAGAGCCATATCATAAGGGTTGGCCCGGCATAGGCAGCAAAGCTCCGTGTTCAGAATGGGCTTTCCTGTCTTTTCAGAAAGAGCTTCCATGGCTTTGTAGCTTTCTTCCACCCGGGCGCGGGTTCCCTTATAATCATGGAAAGAGAGCACATCCACACAGCCGGCAGTAGGTTCCACATCCATGGGAACAGTGTGCCCCAGCGTGATGGCGTTCACCGGATCCAGCGAACGGACAAACTCGCAGAAATGGCGGCAAAAATCCCACAGCTTCTCCAAGCGAGCCGGCCGTTCCTCCCTGGGAGACTTATGAATAAAATCATTGCAGGAGGGTTCGTTCATCACATCCCACATAATAAGGCCCGGTTCATCCTTCAACGCCTCTACCACAGCTGCGGCATATACCTCCCCGCGGGGGTAGAATTCCTTCTCCAAGGTAAATTCCTTGAGCATATTGCCGTTAAACAGAATCGGCATCACGCTCACACCCATCTCCCAGCAGGTGCGGACGAACCGGATAAGTCCCTCCACATATCCCTTGGGATCTTCTTCATACTTTTCAAAGGAAAGCCAAACTCTGGTGGAATTCAGATCCAGCTTTTTTGCATACCCCAACTCCCGGCGCAGGCGGACGTCATCCGTATCCACATGATGACAGAAGCCTCGGATATGGCTGTAATCGGTCAGCGGTTTCATTTTCAATTTCCTCCTTTTCAATCCATACAGAGCATATCTCTCTGCTCTCCGCAAAGGGCCGGACTTTTCCAAGCCCGGCTTCAGTATACTCCCCGCCGCCTGGATATACAATATAAAAATTTTGTTATTATTGAAAAATATTTGGCAGTTCACTCTGTAGATCGAATACTTTCCCTACCGGTTGGAAAACACCGTGCAAAACGAAGGTTACGCAGTCTGTTCTATCCTGGCCAGGACGATGACTGCCTTCGTTTTGAGAAGCCTTTCACTCCTAACCTAAAAGGGAGCTGTGCCCATGGTAGCGGACACAGCTCTCTTTCTATACTATAGAGGAGGTATGGGTATATGCTTCTTAACAGCATGCATTCCTTATCAGAGAAATCCCATAGTTTGCAAGAGTCACCCCGGGATGCGGAACTGAACCGGTTCCACTGTATTATCCAGAACATCAAACCGATAGCCCATCCTTTGAAGTTCCTCGATGATTTGGGGCAGAATTTCCAAGGTGGTTCGCTTAGCGTTGGTATTATGCATCAAAACGATCGCTTTCTCTTTTCCCTTGACCCCCTGAATCACATTGGCATAGATCCGCTGCGTGGGGATATTGTTCCCCGTGGCGTCCTGCGAATCCACGTTCCAATCGTAATAGGTGTAGCCACGGCGCTCCATTTCCTTAATAATTCCCTTGGCGGTCTTCTTATTAAAGCTGTTGATGCTGCCCCCTGCAAAACGGAAGATTGTGGGCTCCACACCTGTAACCGAATAGATGTAATCCCGTTCTTTTTTGAAATCCTTCAGGAAGGCATCGGTAGACTGGTAAATGGTGTGAAAATCATGGGTATAGGAGTGAACAGCCAAAACATGGCCACGACGAACCGTCTCCTTCATAGCCTTTTCAGCGGTTTCCGACCGGATCCCCACATCGAAAAACGTAGCCTTGACTCCATATCTATCCAACACATCCAAAAGCGGAAGGGTATAATCGGACGGGCCGTCATCAAAGGTCAGATACACCACTTTATCCCCTTTCTGATGGGGCGTGTAGGATGGCTTTTCCACATACAACTGTGGGTAAGGGTCTCCCCTCTCCCCCTTGTTCCCCTTATCTCCGAAAGAAGAAGTATCCGGCTTTTCTGTAGAAGAGGCTTCCGGCTCCTTAGAGACCGAGGAAGAACCCCCATTGCTTTTGGAAGAAGAACTCTCTGTGTTCCCTCCTTGCTCCGGCTTTGAAGTAGTGCTCTGGCTCTCTTTCCCCTCTGAAGAAGAACCAAGTTCTTTTCCTTGGGAGGAAGCGCTATTTTCCTTGGAGTTCTGACCGGATATATTACTGCTGGCGGCGGGCAAAGAAACCTGAGAACTGCTTTTTCCAGAGGACATGGAGAGAGAAGCAGTCAGAGTGCTAGAGGATGTAGTCGGAAGACCTTCTGAAAAGCTCCCTCTCAAGACTAGCCCGAAGGCCAAAAGGACGGCCGCCGCCGAAAGGACCATGGACAGGGAACGAAACAGCAGAGGGTTAGGGCCCCGCCGTTTTGGAGGGCGTTTCGGTCCCGTAGCCCTTTTGCGGCCGGAAGAAACGCTTTTTCTGCTGCCCTCCCGTGTATAAGCATCAGCACGCTGGTTCACATCTATGTAAAAATCAAGGTTTCGTTTCTCACTCATTTCAACCACCCCGTACTTTGTCTTTCTTCGACGCCGGCACCTTGATTTCAGCCGGAAGATACTTTAAAATTTTTAAGTACCTTCCCCGTATTCCGAATTCCGACGTCCTTCGACATCTTCAGTATATCCTCTGAAGAGATTGAAGTACAGTTACTTTTCTGTAATGGACAGTTAAGAAACTGTAACTGTAACCGAGGGCTTTTTTTGAAACTTTTTTCCTGTTTTCTGCATCTCCTGATTTCCGGAAATCAACAAAAAACATACCCAACTGGCATCATCGGAAGATTTCTGTCTTTAAAAATGGTATATTGGGGGGTGCCCCAGAATGAACGTCCAAAGGCGAATCTCTTCCCGCAAAAAATTCTGGTATACGCTTGTCAAACGCTTGGGAATCGTATATAATAAAGAAGTTACGTAAAGAAAAACAAGGCAGAAACGCATACATCAGGATATGCAGGCGGGCGGGCTCTGTGCGGCGGAGCGCCGTGAACCATGTCAGGCGGGGAACCGAGCAGCATTAAGCGGTTTTCTCTGTGCGATGCAGGTTGTCTGTTCGTCTGCATATCCAGGTGTATGACAGCCGCGGTGCGGTCTGTCTTGTTTTTTTTGCCTGGATTCCAAAAAACTGAGAATTGAATTGCAGAGATAACTCTGCCTATTCAGCCTATCAAGATAGAAAACGAAAATGGATGCAGCAGAGAGGCTGTGAGAAAAATGTATCAGGTATTATACCGGAAATGGAGGCCCAAAACCTTTTCAGAGGTCGTGGGTCAGCCTCAGGTGACTGTCACCTTGCAGCATGAGTTGGAAGCGGGGCGTATTGCCCATGCGTATTTGTTTACCGGTTCCCGCGGGACGGGTAAAACCACCTGCGCCCGAATCCTTGCTAAGGCCGTGAACTGCCTGCGCCCAAAAAACGGGGATCCCTGTGGTTCCTGTGAAATCTGCCAGGGTATTGACAACGGCTCCGTTATGGATGTGGTGGAAATCGATGCCGCCAGCAACAACGGTGTGGACAGCATCCGCACCCTTCGGGAAGAGGCAGGCTTCACACCGGCCGCAGCCCGATACAGGGTGTATATCATCGATGAGGTGCACATGCTCTCTACGGGGGCCTTCAACGCTCTTCTAAAGACGCTGGAGGAACCTCCCGCCCACGTGATTTTCATTTTGGGGACCACTGAGGTCCATAAGATTCCCGCCACTATTCTTTCCCGGTGCCAGCGGTTCGATTTCCGCCGGATCCCGCCGGAAGAAATAGCCAAACAGCTTTCCTTTGTAGCAGAGGAAGAGGGAGCTCATCTGGATGAGGAAGCAGCCCTTCTTTTGGCCCGCCTGGCAGACGGCGCCATGCGTGATGCCTATTCTCTTCTGGACCAGTGTCTGGGCCGGGAAAAGGAAATCACCGTTTCTGTGGTGACGGAAGCCACCGGCATGGTGGGGAAAGATCATCTCTTCTCATTGGCTCAAGCTGTGGAACAGCGGGATTCCGCCGCCGCTTTGGAGCAGATCGATCACCTGTATTCCGGCTCCAAAGACATGGCCCGGCTCTGCGAAGAGCTTTCTTCCCATTACCGCTCCTTGATGCTGATTAAAACCATGCGGGATGCCCGCAATATACTGGCTGTTTCCGAGGAGGAATACACCCGGCTCACTCAGCAAGCCCTTAGAAGCCCCCTCCCGGTTATACTGCATGCCCTGAATCTTTTGCAGGAAGCTTTGGAACATATGAGCCGCGGAGCCGACCGGCGCATCGAAATGGAGATGACTCTTTTAAAGCTCTGTGCACCGGAGCTGGATTCCTCCATGGATGCGGTTATTCGCCGGATCGAGGCTTTGGAACGGGGGGCGCCCCGGGCTGCTATGCAGGCTGCACAATCTACACAGGCTCCCGCGGAAAAATCGGCTTCTCCTGCAGAACCGCCCGCTCAAAAAGCGGAGGAAAAAGCAGTTTCTCTGCCGGAAATCCCGCTTGCTGTTCCCTCTGCGCCAACATCTGCGGCTTCAGTTTCTGCGGCTCCCCTGCCGGAAATTGCACCGGAAGAAAAGGCCGCTCCGGCCTCGAAAGCTTCTCCTGCAAAGCCCGCCTCTGCCGCTGAGCTCATGGCCAACGCTCGCAGACTTGCGGAATGGCCGGAGATTTTGCAAATTCTAAAAGAATATTCGGCGGCGATATCCGCCGCATTTACCGGTTCCAGCGCCTATGTCAGCGGTGACTACGTTCTGATCGATGCGCCTAGGGAGATGGCCTTTGAGCTATTGCGGAAATCCTCCCAGCGGGATAAAATGCGGGATGTCATCCAGCAGGTCACCGGGAGAGTTTATAAACTGGGGCCGTATAAGCCCGTTTCTACCGTTGCAGCCCGGGAAGAAACAGATCCTCTGGCAGATTTGGCCGGCAAAGCCCGGGAAGCAGGGATCGAGGTCGTGCAAAAATAAGCTGGCCCACAGAAACGTCCAGAAAACCGTCCGTGCTCTGCGCGGTGGGATTCTCAATATAATAAAGCAAAAAGGACCTATAACACAGGAGGAATTACTATGAAAGCAAGATTGCCTCAGGGATACGGTGGCGGTGGAGCCGCCAATCTGCAGCAGCTGGCTAGGCAGGCACAGAAACTGCAGGAGGAAATGGATAAGGCCACGGCTGAGCTGGAGGAAAAGGAATATAGCGCCACCTCAGGCGGAGACGCGGTAAAGGCTGTCGTCACCGGAAAGATGGAGGTCAAATCCATTGAACTTAAGCCCGAAGTGGTGGATCCGGAGGATACGGAAATGCTCAGCGACCTGGTGATCGCTGCTGTGAACGAGGCTCTCCGCGCGGCGGCAGCCGACAAGGAAGAGCGCATGGAAAAGCTTTCCGGCGGGCTGAATGTGCCCGGTATGTTCTGATATGGCCTCCTACACGGTTGCGCCCCTTTCCCGGCTGGTGGATGAATTTGAATCTCTGCCGGGAATCGGGCATAAAAGCGCCCAACGCCTGGCATATCATGTGATTGGCCTCTCAAAGGAAAAGGCGGAAGAGCTGGCGTCCTCCATATTAGACGCCCATGAAAAAATCCATTACTGCCGCATCTGCTGCAATCTGACGGATCAGGAGCTCTGCCCTATCTGCCGGAATGAGGAGCGGGATAAAAGCGTGATCTGCGTTGTGGAAGACCCCAGAGACGTTATGGCTCTGGAAAGGACCCATGAATTTCACGCGGTATACCATGTGCTCCACGGGGCGATTTCCCCGCTGAGCGGCGTGGGGCCGGATCAACTCTGCATCAAAGAGCTTCTGGCCCGGCTTTCCAACAATGAGGTGAAAGAAGTCATTATGGCTACCAACCCCACTGTGGAGGGCGAGGCCACCGCCATGTACATCTCCCGCCTTCTCAAGCCCATGGGTATCAAAGTGACCCGGCTGGCTTACGGGATCCCTGTTGGCGGCGATCTGGAATACGCAGATGAAGTGACCCTTTCCCGGGCGATTGAGGGGCGCAACGAAATCTGACAGGTTTCGCTTGCCTCTCTCCCCTCTTTATGCTATACTGAGGGATACAAAACTGCGGTCTTTTCTTTGATGAAAAGCAGCAGAAAGAAGAAATCAGGCGCAAAACACAAAGGAAGGAGGGCTTTGTATGGCCAATAGTTCCCTGAAAACCATTGCGCAGAATAAAAAAGCCTTCCATGATTACTTTGTGGAGGAAAGCCTAGAAGCAGGTATTGAGCTCTGCGGAACAGAAGTAAAATCCTTGCGGCGGGGCCAGTGTAATCTCAAAGATTCCTGGTGTTCGGTGGTAAAGGGAGAGCTCCTTCTCAACGGGATGCACATCAGTCCCTATGACCACGGGAATATTTTTAACAAAGATCCCCTTCGTGTGCGCAAGCTTCTTCTGCATAAAAAGGAGATTCTTCGGCTTTTCGGCCTTGTAAAGCAAAATGGCTATTCCCTGATTCCCCTTTCTCTCTACTTTAAAGGGAGTCTTGTAAAAGTGCAGGTAGGTCTCTGCAAAGGCAAAAAACTGTATGACAAACGGGCCGATATGGCCGCCCGTGACGCCAAACGGGATATTGACCGGGCCATAAAAGAAAAGAACCGCTGAAAAGCGGTTCCCATATGGGGATGTAAAGGTTTCGACGGGGGCTGTAAGCCTTGGTAAGCGAGCAGCGGTGCGGACCCGCTATAAAAGCCGCAACTTTAAAATTAAACGACAACAAAACTGTTGCGTACGCAGCCTAATTAGGCTGCCGTCTTACCTGGGAGGACCACGGCCCGGGATAAGGCGTCGATGAGTGGTGCACGTGAATGCTGGAACGCCTTTACCAGCATCATGACCTAAAGGCTACTAAACTCCGGAGCCTGCCTGTGGGCGCCGGAGAGAGGGAATGACAAAACACAGGCTACGCTCGTAGAAAGCCTTGGTAAGCGGTTTTCGGACGCGGGTTCGATTCCCGCCATCTCCACCATGAAGGGTTGACAAAAAAGATGTCAACCCTTTTTTCTTAGTATTCATGC
>CAJFPJ010000075.1 GCA_904399395.1 uncultured Clostridia bacterium
TTAGTCCGTCCTGTATGACTGCCTCAACGACTCCTTTCTTAAATTCTGGTGTATAGCGTTTGTTTGGTATCCCTTTTGGCATAGTAAACCACCCCACTTGTTTTTCAGTATATCATACTGTCTAACAAATGGGGGGCTGTTCAGTAAAGACGGCCTCCTGTTTTTCGTTTTTTCGGATTACTTACATAGCTTAATACATAAAGTGTTGAAAATCAATGATAAAATACAAATCGTATAATACATTACGAGATGAAAGATATATAAATGATGTCTGAATTAACGCAGATTGCCGCTTTCAGGGTGATCGTTTGCTAGTTCTTCTTCATCTTGCGGAAAGAGCAGAGCGTTTAGAGCTTTACAAAATGCTGGATCCTCTCGGTATCTCAGAAGAAGCTCTTTTTCAGTGTCATCCAGTTCACTGAAAGTCTTGGGAGGGGAATGAAGAGAATCTCTGTCAGCCTCAGAGTCAAGGGCATTTGGTGGGGATGCAACCTGTTTCATGATTTCCCTCCTTGCCGCAAACTGTATAAGAACAGATGCTTACTCCGAAAATCAAAATCTGCTGCATAATTCCACAGGGAACTGCCCATTGTTTATTATTACGTTCAAAAAGAGTATGAAAATGATTTTCAGGAAGATTTCCTTTTTATCATACAAAAATCTTCTATATATGTCAATGAATATTCTGTTATAATATTTAATTTAAGCTTTTTAAAAGGCGTAGGTTTGACAAAATAGAACTTATGTTCTATACTATATATGAGAGGATTTTTGAAAACCGTAAAGGTATTCTCTGTGGGAAAAGTCCTCTCTACAAAGAAAGGAGGAGTTTTTTTGATTACGCACGCTGTATGTCTCAGTGTGTCTGAAAAGAGAAAAGACCTTGTTGTAGCGGTGCAGGGAGAATCCCAGAGCCGCTCTATTCGGGCGACTGTGTATGAAAGGGCGGGAAAGATACTTTCTCTTCAGCAGGCGGTTGTCAGCCTGTATGTGAAAAAGCCGTCGGGCTTTCTGGTGATGATTCCCGGCGAAGTGGAGACATCGGGAGAAAATGTACTTTTTACTTTGACAAAGGGAACTTGTTCAGAGGCGGGGTATTGCCGGTGTTTCCTTCAAATCGTTTATGGAGACCAGAGAGATTTGCGGGTAGATGGACTGGAGCTTTTTGTTTTGCCTTGTGATTTGGAGGATGCAGTTGAGAGCACGGCTGAATTCAGCGCACTGGAAAAAGCTTTGGCCCAAGTAGCTCAATTCAGCAGTCATGTTAAGACTATTGGAAATCCTCATGGAACCACTGCAGAGCAGGTAGGGGCCAGACCGGATACCTGGCTGCCTTCAGCCACTGAGATAGGGGCCGTTCCTGCGTCCCGCACTATAAATGGAAAGACCCTGTCGGGGAATATTGTGATCACTGCTTCCGATGTGGGGGCAATGGGTTCTGAAACTGTTGTGCCTGTGTCACAGGGTGGAACAGGGCAGAGTACTCCAGCGGCGGCCAGAAATGCTTTGGGGCTTGGAGATATGGCAGAGGTTCATTTTGGGGATATCTATCAGAATAATCATAAAGTGGTAGATTATGACACCCTTCCTATGAATAACCTTTTGCAGGCCCGTACTAACCTGGGATTGATGAAAAAATTGTGGAGTGGGAACTGGACAACCGGCAATATAACGGCAGAAGAGTTCCAGGATTACACACTATTTTTTCTGCATCCATATGGAGGAGCCCACAGTATTATTGCCATGAAGGTGGGAGACACGCTCCGGGGAATTGGAGGCCAGGCGGGGGATGGAAATCAGACGGTTTTGGTACTCCAGGCCACCTGCAGCGAGAATACTCTTTCAGGGCTCAAATGCTTCTGGATGAATCACGCTGTCAGCGGAGATCATGGGGCGAAAACCGATGTGGGAATTGCGGATATCTACGGTGTCTGCTGAAAGGAGGAGAGACTATGCAGCTGCAGGTAAATGAAAAGCAAAAGCACGAAATCACAGGCTACGCCACAGTAGGGGGCTTTGTAGGAGGAATAGAGGCGGAAGCCTCCTCCCTGCCGGAAGGCTTTGAAGAAAGCTTTGCGCCGGGGAAATACCTCTATGAAAACGGGCAGATTGTGGAGAACCCGGATTATATACCCCCAGCATCCGCCTCAGAGCCGGAGGAAAGAGCTACTCTGGAGGAGCGAGTCTCAGACCTGGAAGAAGCTTTGGCCATGGCCATCTACGGAGGTGAGGCGGTATGAACGGCATGAGCGCAATGCTGAAAATCCTCTGCCGGGTGATCGCCCGACGCATGGAGGAAGGAGAAGAGCTCCCCCACATCCTTCGGGATTATCCTAAGCTTACCCAGGAGGAAACGGAAACCATTTTGCAGGAATTACCTTCTTAAATTGGTAAGATGCGGCTTTTTGGATTCACCGCCAACTGAAAATATAGAGAAGAGGCCATCCTCCTGCAAATTTGCGGAAGGATGGCCTCCTCTATAATAGGGTTATCAGTATTTAGAGAAGAGATGGAGATAGATAAAATTGCGGTTAAAGCGAGAGTAACTTAATCCGGATAACTCCACAGTCCCAAGAGGCCCATATGCCATGGCGCATTTCATCGCCGGAACGAACTTTATCGATCCTGTAGTTGCCCAATTCATCAAAATGTCCTTCTGTAACAGAGAGAAACTCCACATTCGTGGGCATAAGCTCAGCTACGGAGAGATGGACGGGAATGGAACCATCTTCCGGCTCAGTAGGCTGGAAATACACCCGCAGCTTATCTCCCGCTAGATAAAATTCATCATTTGCCGTCTGAAAGAGAAATCCCCGGCCCTTTTCAGCCTGATAATCCAATAGATTTTTCCCCTCAGAATAGCCGGTTTCATGAGCGAAATCAGTGCTTCCCCAATCGTTTCCATATTTGGCAAAGTATACGGAGGCCTTCCAGCCGCCCTTTAGCTCATCGAATACGAGCGTATCTTCTCCGGTGCGCTGCACAATGGTATGCAGGGAATCCGCGCCTCTGTATTTTAACAGCAGAGGCGCTGCATGGTTCAGAATATGAAACGAGTGCATGGCGGGCAGACTGCCGGCTTTTAGGGTTCCATCCGCCTCCAAAACAGATTCTGAACCGAAAATGTGATATCCGATGGCGCCATAGGTGCCCACTGCTTCTATCATCATGGAGGCATTCACAGCTGTGAAGGGAGAGGATTCCGGTACATAGAGAGGAAATCCCAATTCAGGGCGGGAATACGCTTTATACACCTCTTCTATCCGCCCTGCCTCCTGCAGGTAGATATCGGGCGCAATGGAATCCAGAGCCCGGCAGACGGCGTGATAGATATCCAGATTTCCCATGCCTGCGCAACCTGAAGGCCAATCCAGGCCCGCCAGGTTGGAGCGCATACCCCGGGAACCTCCATCCAGCCAGACATTGGTATAGACAAAAAGATCATAGGCCTTTTTTCCCTCTGCGGCTACATAGTCAATATAGGAGGCTACCGCATGAGCGGTAACAGCTTCGGCCCCATAGCTGCCAAAAACATCCCTCCAGTTGCCTTGAGAAGCTGCTCCGGCTTTCTTCCATTTGGAGGCGAGAAGGCAATGAGGATGTTCCTCACAATAGCGGATCAGTTCAGCAGGTACGTTTTCTTCATAGGCTGCTTGGCCCAGAGGGCTGAAATCCCGTTTTGTTCCGCCCAGAATACCGGCTTCATTTTCCACTTGCACACCGATCACGATTTGTTCCTCTGCATCATATTGGCGGATGGTCTCCATCAGATGGCGGAAAGCTCGGGCATCCGCTTCTCGGTTTGCAGCGGAGTGAGCGGAAAGCTGGAGGATGGGAGCTCCATCCTTTAGGAGGACTCTCTGGAATCTCTCTGTATCGGCTTTCACCCAGGAAGGAGTATATTCCATGGTTCCATTTTTCCAGGTGGCAAACCAGAGAAAAACCATCCGCAGTCCATGGCTGCGGGCTCCACTGATCAGTTGCCGGATGAACTCCTCGTTGAAATTTCCTTCCTCGGGTTCAAATACCTCCCATGGGACGGGGACGGCTATGGTGTTTCCTCCCAGAGCTTCCACAGATGCATAAGAAATTTCCATATCCTGGGGGAAATAGCTGGAAGAATTATGTGTCTGCCCGCCGATGGAAAGAAAGGGTTTCCCATGGATGCTAAAACCCGAATGCTTTGTAAATTGGCTCATTACAGATCCTTCTTTCAGAATGATGATGAGAAGGCCCCCAAAGGCGCCTTTTCAGGCTCTTAACGGATTTCGCAGAAATTTGCTTTTTCAGCCTCAGTATAGCATAGGAGGTTTCTACATAAAAGTGGTAAAAATAGCTCTTTTGTGGTTTTTTGAGAGAAAATTGGGGAAGGTCAATTCCTTTTTCTGGGCGTCAGTACTTGCAGTTTACAGATAAATCATATATACTATACTTAGTTTTATAGAGTAATAAAGCTTTTCTGTGTAAAGGGTATGCATTAGGTGTTTTGAAGAAAATTTGCTAAAAATTATACAGGGTATGGGCATGTGAGGTGAGCGTATATGTTTGGAAAGCGCTGCGACGGCCGGCTGGTGCATGAAATAGAGCCATTCCAGCGGATTGTGCCGTATATTATGAAAACGCGGACGGATTCCATGAATATGTTTGAAGAAAATATCACCTGTGAATCCATGGATTCCTACATAGAAGAAAAGAAGCGGGAGGGCCTGGATCTGGGCTACCTGCATATCATGATTGCGGCGCTGGTGCGGCTGATTGCCCTGCGCCCTCAGTTAAACCGATTTGTAGTCCGAGGGAAGATTTACACTCGCACTAAAATTTGGGTCAGCTTTGTGGTGCACCAGAGCCTTCGAGGAGATGGAGCAGGCACCACTATCAAGCTGGCCTTTACAGGAACGGAATCCATCCTTCAGATCGCAGAGGCGATAAATGAAGCTATTCTGAAAGAAACGTCGCAAAAGACGGAAGAAAATTCCACCGACAAGGTGGCCAGAATTATCATGGGAATTCCCGGCCCTTTGATCCGTATCGCTGTGAATACCTTGATGTTTATGGATCGGCACAATGCTCTTCCCAGAGCAATAATGGAGGCCAGCCCATTTCACACATCCTTTTTTATTACAAATCTCAAATCCCTGGGCATAAACCATATTTATCATCATGTATATGAATTCGGCACCACCGGTCTATTTATTGCTATAGGAAAAGAAAAGCGGCTTCCAGTTTCACAAGGGAGTCATATTACTGTGCGCAAATGTATGGGTTTTGGCCTAGTGACGGATGAACGTTTCTGCGACGGCCTCTATTTTGCCAGATCTCTGAAAATGCTGAAAAAATTTCTCCGGAACCCAGAACTCCTGGAAACACCTTTGGAGCAAAAGGTGGAGGATGTGCCCTGACGTATATTTGAGCAATACGTTTTGGAATATGCATGCCTAGTTTCTGAAACAGGGCGCTCCCTTCTCAATTAAAAGAGAACCAGGAGCGCCCTGTGCTTGTATACGTTATTTCATGCCTTCTTTCTTTTTAAGAAGTGCAGAAACCTCTTTTAGGCTATTCTTCAAAAGAGACAGTGAACGTTCCATTTTCCACGGAAGCTTCTGTCAACGTTTGCAAAAGAGATACCCCATATGTACCAAGGTTTTCTTTCAGCATAGCGGTACCTTTCAAAATCAGATGGGTGGGTTTTGAGGACTGCAGAAGCAGAGAATAGAGATCTTCAAGATTTTCACCATAATATTCCGGAAAAGAGAGAGATTCTGCCAAACGGGCATGGGCTTCTCCTATGGTAGTCATACGGCTGGCATACAGTATGATCGTTTTCATGGGTGTTCCTCCGTTTCAAATGGAAATGTGGGACTACAAAAGAGCGGATTCCGCCCACTGCGGGCGGAAAGTTGTGTTGCTTTGGCAAAGCCGCTGAACATATCTGCTGCTTTATATGCTATTAGTATAGCACGGATATCCTTTATGGAAAAGATATTCTTTCGGAAAGAAAAACTATAGTTTTTTGTGAATATATACAGAAGTCTTTCATATTGTGTTGAAATGCGATATACTGTAAAATTGTAAAGCACAGGATGGGAGACCCCGGCAAGGACGGGGTGGCGGCTGAAAAGGAGTTGGTATCATGCAGATTCAGATCGAAAGTAAAAGAAAGCTATCTAGTATTAATCCTATGATTTATGGGCAGTTTATTGAGCATTTCCACCGGCAGATTTATGGCGGCGTATACGACCCGGGTCATCCTGCGGCTGACGCAGAGGGGTTCCGCACAGACGTATTGGAAGCTATGCGGAAGATTAAGGTGCCCGTGCTGCGCTGGCCCGGCGGATGCTTTGTCTCGGCCTATCATTGGAAGGACGGCGTGGGGAAAAACCGAACGCCTATGTTTGACAAGGCGTGGCGCGTAAAGGAACCCAATACCTTTGGAACAGACGAATATATAAAGCTTTGCCGGAAGATTGGATGCGAACCCTATATCTGCACCAATGCAGGTACTGGTACAGCAGAGGAAATGAGCGACTGGGTGGAGTATTGCAATCTGAAGGAGCAGGGCAGGTATTCTTATTGGCGGAAGGAAAATGGCTTTGAAGAGCCTCACCGGGTAAAATACTGGAGTATTGGGAATGAGAACTATGGTTCCTGGGAGATTGGGGCAAAGACCTCGAAGGAATGGGGAAGATTGGTGACGGAAAGCGCCAAGATGATGAAGCGCACCGATCCCTCCATAGAGCTTTCCGCTGCCGCCCTCACCGATATGGACTGGAATATGGAGATTTTGAAAAACTGCGGAGAGCGTCTTTCGTGGATTAGCCTGCATGGTTATTGGGATTTCCACAAAGGAAGAAATGAGCTGGCGGGCTATGAATCCTGCATGGCGTATACCCAGGGGCTGGATAAGCCTGTCCGCCAGGTGAAGGGGCTTTTGACAGCTCTTGGCCTGGAAGACAGAATTAAGATCGCTTATGACGAGTGGAACCTGCGGGCTTGGTATCATCCCAATATTATGGATTTATACCAGGGGGCTTCGCCGGAGGAATACCTTTACCCTCGGAATGATAACGATGTGAACTCCCAATATACCATGGCGGATGCTGTCTTTACGGCCTGTTTCCTGAATATGTGCATCCGCAATAGCGATACGGTGGGGATGGCCAATTTCTCCCCTGTGGTAAATACGAGAGGCATGATTTATGCCGGACCGGAGGGTATCGCCCTGCGCAGCACGTATCATGTATTTGATGCGTATGTAAACGGTATGGAAAGCGTCCTCATTGATTCTTGGAAAACAGGAGAAACAGATCGCTTCCAGGTTGAAGGGAGCCAGGGAACGGTGACTGTGGACACACTGGATACAGCGGCCACCGCCAGCGAGGATGGAAGCCGCATAGCCATAGCCGCTGTGAATAAGCATCCGGATGAGTTTCGGGAATTTTCCGTTATTCTGAGCAGCCAGCCCAGAGAATACCGGTTGATGACGGTGAACGGCCCTTCCAAGGATAGTTTCAACGATCTTACCCATACCGATGTAAAAATAAAGGAAGGGGAGTGGAAGCCCGCTTCCGGCAGGGAATTGACCGTTTCCCTGGAGCCCCATTCCGTGAACATCCTGCAGATCCGTATGTAATGGGAAGAGGCTGCTGGCTGTGAGAAATGGTGGAATTTCATCCGATTTCCTATAGGAGGATATGTGGGAAACAGCAAAAGCAGCAACTGAAATGACAAGAAGTGCCCGCTCCAATAAGGGAGCGGGCACTTTTGGCTATAAGCGATCTTTAATGAGAAATGGAGTGCTTTTCAGCAAATTCCATACGGAACTCCGTTACCTCAGCACTATTATGTGGTTTTTGCAGAAAGATAACGGATACCGGATTCTCGGGATGAAGTCTTTATACCACGGGCGCTCCAGTAACCAAGTGTGGAGCCTTTTCCATCAGTAACCCTAAGGCATCCTTATCCGCTATGACGGTGACGTCGGAATGAAGCTGCAGAATGGAGGCGGGAACCTGGGGACATATGGGGCCCGCAGCCATCTCCAGAAGAATATGAGCTTTGCCTTCTCCAGAAGCGATCAGCAGAATTTTGTTTGCGGCCATAATTGTTCCAATCCCCATGGTATAGGCGTGGGTGGGAACATCTTCCCGTTTGGCAAAGAAACGGGAATTTGCGTCTACAGTTTGTTTTGCCAGCTCCACACAGTGGGTGTATCTTGAAAAAGAACTGTCAGGCTCATTAAAACCGATGTGCCCGTTATGCCCGATCCCAAGAAGCTGGAGATCAATTCCCCCGAGAGAGGCGATGATTTCTTCATACCGCCGGCATTCCGCCTCCATGTCTCGATTCATGCCATCGGGAATATGGGTGTTTTCTGGCCGGATGTTGATATGGCGGAAGAGGTTTTCCCGCATAAAATAGGCATAACTTTGATCGTTCTGCTCGGAAAGACCGCAGTATTCATCCAGGTTGACAGCGCGGCACGCGGCAAAATCCACATCCCCTGCATCATAGAGCTCGATAAGGCGCCGGTACGTTCCCAACGGACTTGAACCGGTAGCCAGCCCCAGCACGCTTTCGGGTTTGAGAATAACCTGCGCTGCAATCTGGTTTGCGGCTTTCCGGCTCAGATCGGCGTAGTCTTCGGCATAGATAATGTTCATAGGTTAACTCCTCCTGTATATGATCTTTCCGCCGATAATCACATAGACTGGGCGGAAAGAAGAATCCGCTATTAAAATATCAGCCTGAAGTCCGGGAGAGATTCGTCCGATTTCTTCATAGAGTCCCACTGAGCGGGCTGGACTGGCTGTAGCGGCCAAAACAGCTTCTTCTCTGGGAACCCCGAAGGCGATGGCCCTACGCAGGCATTCCCCAAGACTGACGGCGCTTCCTGCAATGGTTCCGTCTTCCAGGGTAGCCTTCCCGTCCCGGACAAATACCTTCTGGCCTCCAAGGATGTATTCCCCGCTGGGCAGGCCACCGGCCTGCATGCAGTCGCTTATAAGACAGATGTGTTCCCAGCCGAACCAGCGGAAAGTGCTGCGGACGACGGAGGGATGCACGTGGATTCCATCCGCAATCAGTTCGCAAAAATCCGCTTTTTCCGCCGCGGCGCCGATCACGCCAGGAGTACGGTGCAGAAATGGCGGCATGGCGTTATACATATGGGTGATATGATCGGCACCTGCTTCCAGTGCTTGCAGGGCGGTATCGTAGTCCGCCTCTGTATGGGCCAGGCTCACGGGGCAGATCTCCCGGGCTCTGCGGATAAAGTCCATGGCGCCGGGAAGCTCGGGGGCTATATCTACCAAGCGGATTTTTTGAGAAAACAGGGTGCACGCTTCCTGAAAGAAGGAAAAATCCGGGGGAATGATATACTGCTCCGCCTGAGCCCCCCGCTTATTTTTGGAAAGGAAGGGCCCCTCCATATGCACGCCCCGCAAAACAGCCCCGGCAGGAGAAGGATGCTCTTCATACTGTTGGAAGCCCTCTGCAGCTTTGGCAAGCTCTTTAAGCCCAAAGGACATGGTTGTTCCTAAAAAGCTTGTGACCCCTTCGCAGGCCAGACGTTCCGCCATACGGCGGAGCCCCTCCGGATCCCCGTCACAGAAGTCGGTCCCTGCATAGCCGTGAATATGGATATCTACAAGCCCCGGCAGGACATAGAGCCCCCGGGCATCCAGTGTTTCTCCGGAGGGAGAAGCGGAGAAACGTTCCCCCTCTGTATAAACTGGCTGTTGAGAAAATTTTCTATCCTCTGTAAAAACAATACCGTTCTGTATTTCCAAGGTGCTTCCTTCTCTCTACTATATGTTTGCCGAAATGCCTGCATGCGGTTATCCGGCGAACGGAAGTATTTTTTTCATTCTAGCATGAGGCTGAGGCTTTGTCCACATTTAAGAGTATAAGAGGAAACCTCTTTGTTTGCATTTCCGCAATCCATCTTATATAATAAATCGAAGAAGGACGAAACAGAGGGAGCAGGCTTGGATGGATATGCTGAGTTGCGGAAGCGCTCCTTCTTGTATCTGAAATAAGGGGGAGTTTGACCTCTTCCTTTTAAGATAGACAGCATAAGGAAAGGCGGAAAAATATGGATATCATCCGGTTCCTGCATTGCGCGGATCTGCACTTGGGTGCGGAATTCTCCTCCCTTGGAGGCTTGGGCCCCTCCCGACGGGAGGAGTTATTTATGACATTTGAGAAAATTCTCTCTCTTTGCCGGGAGAAACAGCCGGACTTTTTGTTGATTGCCGGCGACCTGTTTGATACGGATGCACCGGAGCCCTCTTTGGTTCGAAGGGTAAAGGAAGGATTGGCCGCTATTCCCGAAACGGAAGTAGTCATAGCTCCGGGAAATCACGATTATCTCTCCTCTCGCTCCCCGTATCTTTCCCAGTGGAGTGCCAATGTGCATATCTTTTCCAGAGGCGTATACTGTTTCCCTTTTCCGCAGAAGGGAACTTCTGTATATGGAGCAGGATTTACGGCAAGTTACGAGCCGGCCCCTCTTCTGCAGAAGCTTCCTTCTGAAAAAGAGGGGCGTATTCGTCTAGGTGTATTACACGGCGATTTTGCGGGCGCTGGTGCCTATAATCCCCTTTCGGAAGGGGATCTGCGTGCAAGCGGACTTCAGTATGTTGCGCTGGGGCATGTGCATCAGCCATCGCCAACCCCTCAGAAAGCTGGGAAGACACTGTATGCCTATAGTGGGAGCCCGGAAGGCTGCGGCTTTGACGAACTGGGGCCGAGAGGGATCTATGAAGGCAGCATTTCCGCAGCAGGAGAGGTAATAGCTTCTTTCCATCCCATATGCAAAAGGATGTATCTGGCCCCGTCGGTGGATATTTCCGGCCTTTCCGATCCGGCCGTTATGGAGCAGACGGTGGCACATCGCCTTGAGCAGGAGTATGGCGAAGGCTGGAAGGAAAATTTTTACAAAATCTATCTCAGGGGAAGCTGTTCTCTTTCACCGGATGGATTTCATGCTTTGAGTACGCGTCTTTCAGAAAAGCTTTATTTCTGTAAGCTTAGGGATGAGACCGCCCCAGAGGAAGACTGGGAGGCTCTTTCTCAGGAAACCTCATTGAAGGGGATGTTCGTAAAGGAAATGCTCCGGCGCATGAATGCGGCAAGGACCAAAGAAGAATTGGAAAGGGACCGGCAGGCTTTGCGTTTTGGAATAAAGGCTCTGCAGGGGGAGGTGGAAGCAGATGAAAATTGAGCGCCTTCACATAGGTCATTTCGGAAGATTCAGCGATTATACTCTGGATTTCAAAAACGGCTTTTCTATTCTTTATGGGGATAACGAGGATGGAAAATCCACAATTCTGGAATGTTTACGCATGTTGTTTTACGGTTCCTCGGGAAGGGGGAGTGACCCAGCCAGGAATCCTCGGGTGAGATATCTCCCCTGGGATGGGACAAAGATGTCTGCTGCGGTGGAGTTTGAGGAAAAGGGCCGCCGCTACAGGCTGGAAAGAAGGTTCGGGAAAACAAACGCCGGCGACAGAGTGACGCTGAAGGATGCCCTTACGGGAGAATCCCTCCCCTGCACAGGGGAACCGGGAGAAGAATTTTTCGGCATGGGTATTTCTGCTTTTGAAAAAAGTCTCTTCATTGGTCAGCTGGGGAGTTTTTCAGGTTCGGGAGATAAAGAGGATGAAATGAACAGGAGGCTCGCAAACCTGGTTTCTACCGGAGACGAGACGGCTTCCTATACCCAGGTTGCTCAAAGGCTTTTAAAGGCGCAGAATAGCCTGAGCACAGCCAGAAAGGTAGGAAGCCTGGATAAACAGGAGCAGAAGCTGGAGGCTCTCCGGGAGGAGTTGCAAGCTGCCCGGAACCTTGAAGAACAGGAAGCTTCCCTAAAATCACAGCGAAAGGAGAGGGAAGAGCGCCAGCGGGAACTTTCAGAAAAAGAACAGACTGCGGAGAGACTTTTGAAGATCCAAGAGGAACTGAAAAAACTGGAGGCCGGCAAACGGGAGTTGCAGCAGGCCTGCCAGCTGGAAGAGCTGGAGAAAGAGGAAGATGCACTGGAAAAAGTCCTTTCCGGTTCCGGTGATAAAAGGGTGGATAGCGTTCTGTTGCAAGAGGCGGACACTCTGTTTAAGGATCTGGGAATTCAGAGGGTCCTTTACAACGATGCGGCAGAGCGACTTCATAAAAAAGAAGAGGAACAAAAAAACTTCTTGGAAGAACAGAGTGCAGAAAAGAGTATTTTTCCAACGAAGGAGGAAATGGAAGAGTTCTTCCGCCTTAAGAAACAGCTAGCGGAGAATGAAGAGAGCCGGGAAAAGGGTCAGAAACTTTTGCGCCTGCAGAAACAGATGAAGCAGGTGAAAGATGCCAGGGAAGCTTTGGAAAAGAGCCGCAGCAAGGCGGAACGCTGCCTGCCGGAAATTCGAAAGCAGGAGGAGGAATGCACACGCCTGCGGGAAGAAAAAGAAAAGGCAGAGGCGGCTCTTTCGGAGGCAGAGCTTGCTCACCGTCAACTTTTGTGGAAAAGAGAGCAGGAGGAAAGCTTGCGGCGGGAAGCGGAAGAAGAAGCCCAAAAAGAGCGAAAGATCGGGAGGAGAAAGAAGCTCCTGTTCCTCGCCGTAGGCGGCGTGCTGCTCCTGCTGGGCATCTTTTTGGGGGCAACAGTTCACCCGGCAGGGTATGCCTTCTGTGCAGTGGGAGCTGCAGCCGCAGCTTTGGGGGCCTTTTCTGCAAAGGCAACTTCTGC
This sequence comes from uncultured Clostridia bacterium, assembly GCA_904399395.1. GTDB lineage: Bacteria > Bacillota > Clostridia > Oscillospirales > Acutalibacteraceae > UMGS1264. The sequence continues at coordinate 12,731 of CAJFPJ010000075.1, forward strand.
TTCTCAGGAAAAAGTTTCCCCTTCTTCTGTGCAGGAAGAGGAAGGACTTCTGCGTCTGGAGGAGATCAAGGGGCGACTTTCTCGGCTCCTGCCCGTTTTGGAGGAATCGGAAAAGCAGCTGGAAGCACTCCGGGAGGAGGAGCGCCTGGCCCGGGAGGAAAGCAAACGGGATGAAGGCGTATTTGCCTATTGTGAGACTTTTCTGAAGAATTCCCTTTCTTCCTTCACGCCGGAAGAGATTCGGGCGGCAACAGAGAGCTTCGAGCGAGGCGAAATCGCTTTACGAGCGGAGGGAGAAATCTCGGAGAATGCAGCGGAGGAACGCATGGCGGATATTCTTTCTGCATTCGGCTGCAAAAGCGTTGAAGAGCTGGAAGACCTCTGTCGCAGCAGACAGGAATGCCTGCATAAGCAGGAGCTATTGGAACAGGAGCGGAGCCGGGCATCAGAAGAAGTAGAAAAAAAGAAAAGGGATGTGCTTCGCCTGGCTAGTGAACTGCGCACCTGCCTATCTCCTTTTTCAGAGAAAGAGCTCCACACAGGTGAGGAACTTAGCATCCTGTTAAAGCGGCTTCGGGAGGCATGGGAAAAAGCCCAGCAGCTTGCTCAGAAAAAGAAAGGGATCCTGCAGGCCCTGGAGCGGGCCCCAGGAAGCTCTGAAGTCCTGAGGAAAGAGCTTCAGCAGAGGGAGGCTGCCCTCCGCAGGCAGAATGGCGGGGAACTTCCCCAATCCCTTTCGTTAGAAGAGGCAAAGAAACTGGAAGCTGCCCTCAGGCAGATCCGAAAGGAACGGGGAGAGCTGCAGCTGCAAGAGGGCGCGCAGGGCCAGCAGGCCGCTGATCTGTGGAGAGGACGGCGCTCTGTCAGCCAACTGGAGCGAATGATTGCAGAGGAGGAGCTTTCCGCAGGAGAAAAGAGAGAGCGGTTAGAGGCTCTGAGAGCTGCAAGCGATGCTATGGAACAGGCGTTCCGGGAACTGCAGTCCGGTTACGGTCCTCTGCTAAATAAGGCTTCGGCAGAGATTTTTAGCCGTCTCACAGGCGGGAAATATACCGGCATGCTGGTAGATAAATCCTTCGGGCTCAGTGTGATGGAAAAGGGAGAGAGCACTTCTCACGAATGGAAGTATCTCAGCAGCGGAACAGTGGATCAGGCGTACTTTGCCCTGCGGCTGGCTATTTCACGGCTCATTACAGGGGAAGAGGAAGCGCCGCCCTTGTTTTTGGATGACGTTTTTGCGCAATATGATGAAACACGCACCCAAAGAGGGCTTAAGTTCCTTTCAGAGTATGCTGAGGAACGAGGAAACCAGATCCTTCTTTTCACCTGCCACAGGCATCTGGCTGTTATGGCCGAAAAAGAGGGAGCGTCTGTGTGCTGTATCCAGGAGCGAAAAGAGGCGTAAAGCCTATTTTGCCTGATAAAGAGAATACTGTTCGAAAAAGAAGACGGCACTTACTAAAGTGCCGTCTTCTTTTTGTATGCTTTATGTAGTTACATGTTCTGGTTGTGTTAGGCTGTTTTGTGAAGCATGAAACGATTACGATAAACTGCCATGATGATATACGGTTCAAGCAATGAAATTATTTATAATTTAGAATGCGATGCGAGCTGGAATTGCGATAATCTGTGGGAGTCATCCCCACTATTTTTTTGAAAATTTTCATAAAATTGCGGCTGTCCCCAAAACCGAGCTTTTCAGAAATTTTCTGCACGGAGTCATTGGTATCAGAGAGTAGAAATTTGGCCTGCTCAATTTTCTGTTGCAAAATGTACTGCTTTAACGGAATGCCGGCCACATTGCTGAAAAGGTGAGAAAGATACTTTTCGTTGTAGCCGAAATGCCGGGCAATATCCTGCACTTTGATGTCTGTATGGAGATACCAGCGGACATAATCCACAATGTCGTTATACATCTGCTGTTTTTTCATATCCACCCGGCTTTTCTGTGGGTTGAAGCACTGGCAGTTTAACTCGCAGAGTACGGAAGTTGCAAGGTAATCGTTCTGAACAGGTGAATTATAACGGCGGATGGAGTCCTGCATCTGCTTCATGAGAATCACCAGACGGTCCACATTGGGTAAATTGGCAAATTTTGGAATGAGTATAATATTAGAAGAAGCGTCCGGCTGTTCAGAGGGTCTGCTTTTTAGCTGCATGCCTGCTTGAGCCCCCACAAAATGGAGCCAGTAAAAAGAGCAGGCAGAAGGTCTCCACCCAAACTGATGGCTTCCAGGTGGGATCAGCAAATATTCACCTGTGGATACCTCGAATTTGCCGGAATCATCCCCCATATACAATGTGCCGTTGGTGACTACCATTAGCTCAAAATCCTCTCCCAGCCAGCGGTCCAGATGCATCCACTCCTGAGAGGGAGCTTCAAATTTGCCGGTTGCCACATACGACAACGGTTTTTCCAGAGAAAATGAATAAAAGGTGTTGTTATCCATACTGTTCATATACATTGATACAGGCCTTCTGCCTGTTTCCTCCCCATTGGTGTTGGAAGTATTGGAATAGGCTATGATAAATTGAAACAGTGTTGAGAAACCTTTCCTTCCCTTTCTACTATACGGTTTTCCCGAAGGGTTTGTCAATCCGAAAATGAGAGAAAAGCAATTATGTTTCTTATACAGCTGCCACAAAAGGGGGGGTGAGATAAATTTTTCATGTGTAAAAACGTTCGAAAAGAAGGCAATTGGGTGGAGAATCGGTACCGAAAGTGGGAAAAAGAAAGAGTTTTTTTAATTGATTCATATATGCTTTTGCAGAGAACTGTAAAAACGGTTTTTTGGAATATTTTTCATCGATTTTTGCAATTTTTAATTTGTATCCTGCAAAAGAACAGGCAAAAGGATTGTTAAGTAAAAGAGTAACAGGCATTTTCACACATTTTTTGCAAAAAACAACCTACAAAATGCCATTGAAAGGCATACTTGATTCCTTTAATATAAAATTTACACTAAAAACGGAAGTATGAGAATTTTCGTGCAGGAAAGGATGCGGGGCTGTTTTCAGAACGGCGGAACAGAATGCACGCGGAAACAGAGGCTTCGCCTGCGGGCATTATGGCGCGGCCGGTTCGGACTCATGCTTGCCGGAAGGGTATGAACAAGGAATTTGCATGAAAGGGGAGTTTTTCCATGCAGCAAATCAAGTGGATGTGGGAAAAAATGCAGGGCTTTCACGGCCGGTATATTTTCTGCATTTGCACGACGGCGCTTCTGCAGGTGATGATGCTAATTAATCCCATCATCAGCCAGCAGATCGTGGATCAGGTTGTATACAAGCTGCCGGAATATGAAGGAAATCTGGAGCCGCTGATCCACACGTTGGTGATTCTGGTTCTGACGATGATCGGATTCACCCTGTTCCGCACAACGTTGCGGTATATTTCTATGGTTACATATGTGGATTGTGGCCAGAAATTCCTTTATGGTGTAAAGGGCGAACTTTATGACAAGCTACAGACACAGGATATGGCTTTTTATTCCCAGCACCGCACAGGCGACTTGATGACCCGCCTGACCGGCGATATTGAAATGGGGAAGCATGCCATTGAGTTTATCACCAGAGGTTTTCTGGAGTGTTTCTTCCTCTTTGTTTCCACCTCCGTGTATATGTTTGTGACCAATGTGGAGCTGACTCTATCGCTGATTGTATTCACGCCGTTTATCTTTGTTGTGACACGTCTCTTTTCCAGAAAAGTAGGGCCGCGTTTCCGGGTGCTGCGTGAAAAGCTCTCTATCCTGAACAGCAACGCCCAGGAAAATATTGAGGGAAACCGTGTGATCCGTGCGTTTGCCACAGAAGAGTATGAGATTCAGAAATTTGATGAAAAGAATAAGGATTATATGAACGCCAATATCAAGGCAAGCTTGACTTGGTATCGGTATTTCCCGGCTATTGAAGGACTTTCGCAGGCACTTTCCATCTCTGTGCTCCTGGTGGGCGGCTGGTTTATGATGATGGGGCGTATCTCGGCTGGAACCTTTATGGCGTTTAACTCTCTATCTTGGACTCTTTGCCAGCCCATGCGCATGCTTGGTATGCTGATGAACGACACCCAGAGGTTTTTCGCCAGCATTAACAAGGTCATTGAGCTTTACTACAGCCAGCCGGATATCAAGAGTCCGCCGGATGCTGTGAAGAAGGAAGAGCCCATCCGCGGCCGTATCCGCTTTGAGAATGTTTCTCTCAATATGCATGGAAGCCCGGTGCTGAAGAATATCGACCTTGATATACAGGAAGGGGAAACGGTGGCCATTATGGGTGCCACAGGCTCCGGAAAGACCACTCTTATCAATTGTATCCCGCGATTTGTGGACGTTACCTCTGGCAGGGTTCTGATCGACGGGGTAGATGTGCGGAATTACGAGCTCAATACCCTCCGGAAGAATATAGGTCTTGCCAGCCAGGATGTTTTTCTTTTCTCTGATACGGTGGATGGAAATATCGCCTATGGCAACCTTGAACTTTCCGAAGAGGAGACGGCCCATTTTGCCAAGTTGGCTGCGGTAGATTTCATCGATAAGATGACCGACGGCTTCGATACCATCATTGGTGAAAGGGGAACGGGGCTTTCCGGCGGCCAGAAACAAAGAATTGCTCTGGCAAGAGCTCTGGCTGTGCGGCCTCCCATTCTTATCTTGGATGATACCACCTCGGCTTTGGATCTGGAAACAGAAAAATACATTCAGCAAAGCCTGCGGGAGCTCGATTTCCCGTGCACAAAAATTATGGTGGCCCAGCGTATTTCCACAACTCGCCAGGCTGATAAGATTGTGATTCTTAACAACGGCCGTATTGCCGAAATGGGAACGCACGAAGAGCTTCTGGCGCAGAAGGGATATTATTACGATGTGTTCTGCCTGCAGAACGGCATTCCCAATGAGAAGTTGGAAAAGGAGGGAGCATAAATGGCCAGAAATCGGTTTGATGTGGATGAAAAGTTTGAATCCTATAATATAGGCCATCTGCGGCGTTCTATGGTGTATATCCGCCGGCACGCCAAAATCATGATTATCTCTCTTATCTTTTCCGCTATTGCAGTTATCTGCTCGCTGATCACTCCCAAGATCGTGGGATATGCAGTGGATAATACCATCCCCAATAAGGATGTGGCGCAGCTCTTCCTACTGGCCGGATGCATGGCGGTGCTCATCGCACTCAATATTCTCTTCTCTCTGCTTCGTTCCAAGCAGATGATAAAGGTAGGCCAGCAGATCGTATACGATATCCGCAAGGACTTGTTCCAGCATCTGCAGAAGCTTCCTTTCCAGTATTATGACGACCGGCCTCACGGAAAGATTCTGGTGCGTATCATCAATTATGTAAATAACGTATCCGATATGCTTTCCAACGGTATCATCAACTTCTTCCTGGAAATCTTCAATATTATCTTCATTGTGGGCTTTATGTTCAGCACTCATGTTCAGCTTACGCTGGTGGTTCTGGCCGGTGTGCCTGTGCTGGGAATTATCCTCATCATTCAGAAACCCCGGCAGCGGAGGGCTTGGCGTGCGGTGAACAATAAGAGCTCCAACATGAATGCATATTTTCAGGAGAGCATCGACGGCACAAAGATTACCCAGAGTTTTACCCGGCAGGAGGAAAATGCCAAGATTTTTGAGAAACTGAATTCTGCCAACAAAAAGGCGGTTATGCATGCTTCCATGCTTTCCAATACAGTGCCTTGGTTTGTGGATAATATCTCTGTTATTGTAATTGCGCTGATGTATCTCACCGGCATCGCCTGGACCTCCCCTGCTGTTACCTTCGGTGTTCTGGTGGTCATGGGCGACTATGCCTGGCGTCTTTGGCAGCCGATCCTGAACATTTCCAACCTGTATAACCAACTTATCAATACTCTGGCATATCTGGAGCGCATCTTTGAAACTATGGACGAACCCGTCACAGTGGATGATCTACCCGGTGCTACGGAGATGAAGCCTATTGAAGGCAATGTGCAGTTTAAGGATGTGACCTTCTCCTATGACGGCGAAGTGAATGTGCTGGAGCATATGAACCTAGATGTGAAGGCGGGCCAGAGCATTGCCCTAGTGGGCCCCACAGGCGCAGGTAAAACCACTATCGTGAACCTGATTTCCCGTTTCTATAATCTGACAGGCGGCGAGGTAGACATCGATGGCACCGATATCTCCACTGTTACACTGCATTCACTCCGCTCTCAGATGGGCATCATGCTGCAGGATAGCTTTATTTTCTCCGGCACTATACTGGATAATATCCGTTACAGCAAACTGGACGCCACAATGGAAGAAGTAAAGAAAGCCTGCCATATCGTCTGTGCGGATGAATTCATTGAAGAGATGGAAGACGGTTACAATACCCAGGTTCAGGAAAAGGGCAGCAGGCTTTCCCAGGGCCAGCGGCAGCTGATTGCCTTCGCCCGTACGATCTTGCGGGATCCCAGAATCCTGATTTTGGATGAAGCTACCTCCTCCATCGATGTCAAGACGGAAAAGCAGCTGCAGGAGGGTCTGCAAAACATGTTGAAAGGCCGAACCTCCTTTATTGTGGCTCACCGCCTTTCCACGATCCGAAATTGCGACAGAATCTTGTATATTTCTGATAAGGGGATTTTGGAGAGCGGCTCCCACGACGAGCTTATGGCAAAGAAAGGGCTTTATTATAAGCTCTATCTCTCTCAGACAGACGAAGAGGCCAAAGCGGCTGGCTAAAATTTGTATGGGCCGGTATTTTGGGTTATCCATAGCGGATTTGCAGGCTTTTTCTGCTTCCGGCCATGAAAATCTCCGCTTTGATTTTGCACTCTCTAGGGTCTATTCTTCTATACTGATACTGTTTATCGGCGGCTGCCTGATTTTGGCAGCCGCCGGTTTTCCTTTGTGCTGTTGGCTGAATATTGGAATTTTTCTCTTCTCAGGTGCAAAAATTGCTTTCATAAGAGAGGAAAGGATTGCAAGGTCGGCCGGTTCCATACTATAATGAATGATACTAAAGATCAGACAGGGGGCTTCGTTAGTGACGGCAGCGTTCCTGATTCTGAAGGAGGAATCATAAAATGAAAGCAACAGAAAACACGAATCTTCCCAAGATTCGGATCCACGCAGACAAAAGGGAAGCCCCTAAAGGGGATCTGTTCGGTATTTTCTTTGAAGATATCAATTATTCTGCCGATGGCGGCATCTATCCCGAAATGCTGCAGAACGGCTCTTTTGAGTTTGCAGAAAATGATACCCGAGAGCGGGATTTTTCCCCCTTTTCCTTCTGGAAACCGATAGAAATAGGAGGCGCAAAAGTAGAACTTTCCCCCAGGCAGGGGGAGACTCTTTTTCCCCGTAATCCGGGCAGCGCTTATGTGGAGATCCGGGAGCCGGGGAAACGGGCTGGCCTGCAAAACATAGGCTTTGATACAGGTATTTCCCTGGTGAAGGGGGAGCGGTATGTTTTTTCTATGTATATGAAGGGGGACGCAGATTTCCCAGTGGAAGTCTCTTTGGATTCTGAAAAGGGAGAACTGTATGTTTCTGCCACTTTCCAAGCCGGAGAAGAGTGGAAGCGGTATGATGTGGTATTTACGGCACCGGTTACAGATTCTTCCGCACGTCTTTCCATCTGCGGAAGCCAGAAGGGGGCTTTCTCTCTGGATGTTGTTTCCCTGAAGCCTGAAAAAACCTTCTGCGGCCACGGCCTGCGAGAGGATCTCTGCCGCAAGCTTCTGGAGCTTAAACCCCGTTTTATGCGCTTCCCCGGCGGCTGCCTGATTCATGGCGGCAATTTGGATCCGGATTCCAGAGGCTCTATGTACCGCTGGAAAAACACTCTGGGACCTTGGGAAAACAGGCCTCTCCGCTGCCCCGGTTCCGGCCACTATCATCAATCCCTTGGGCTGGGATATTATGAGTATTTCCAGCTTTGCGAGGATATCGGAGCCGAACCCCTTCCCGTGCTCCCTGCCGCTTATAATCCTCATACCCGCGAGGCGGCCCCTCTGGAAGAGCTTCAGCCCTGGATCGACGACGCTCTTGATCTGATCGAATTTGCAAACGGGGATGTATCCACCAAGTGGGGAGCAATTCGAGCGGAACTTGGTCACCCGGAACCCTTTAACATGAAGTATCTGGGAATAGGCAACGAAGAGGTGGGAGATCCTTTCTTCGAACGCTATCCCTATTTTCATAAGGCGATCCGGGAAAAACATCCGGAGATAAAGCTTATCAACAGCGCAGGCCCCTTCCCGGCCGGTTCGGAATACGATAAAGGTTGGGAGTCTGCGAAAAAGTGGGGTTCTGACTATGTGGACGAGCATTATTATACTTCCCCTGAATGGATGTTGGCCAATGTGCATCGGTACGATGGTTTTGACCCTCAGGGCCCCAGGGTATTTCTGGGGGAATATGCCAGCTGGGGCAGCACCTTCTGGAATGCTCTCTGTGAGGCTGCATACATGACGGGGCTGGAAAACAACGCCCCCACTGTAGGACTGGCCTGCTACGCGCCCCTCTTTGCACACACAGCTTACGGTGGTTGGCGGCCGGACCTGATTTATTTCAATAACCATGCTTCCTTTGGATCAGCCCCCTATTATGTGCAGCAGCTCTTTATGCATCACCAAGGGGATTGGAAGCTGAAGGCGGAAACAGAAGCCTGGCCGCAGGCGGAAAAGCCGGAGGATAAGGCCCTGACGGGAAATATGGAAGCTGCAGTGCGGGAATCTGTGATGGAACTCACAGAGCTCAGCGTTTTGAACCCCAAAACGGGGGAAAAGATAGAATTTCCCTCTTTTACTGTTGGCGGGGAAGAGACAGAGCATCCCATCGGTCATATTAGTTGGGAGAGCTTTACCCTCACAGCCAAACTTAAAAAGATAAGCGGCAAAAGCGGACTTTACCTGCGGTTTGCCATGCCGGAGGATAAAAGTTTTATCTTCTCTTGGGAAATAGGCGGTTGGGAAAACCAGGACTGCCTGATCCGCTCAGAGATACGCGGAAGGCATACGGTGTTGACTCAGCAGGATTTCGCTGTTGATACGGGGAGGGTGTATGATCTGCGCATGGAGGTGGAGGGCAGGCATGTCCGCACCTATGTAGACGGCGCCCTTCAGAACGAGGCCGAAGATACGCAGCCTTCTATAGAGCCCCTTTATTGGAGTGCTTCCGAAGAAGAGGGAGATATCATTCTGAAAGCGATCAACGTGAAAAACGAGCCTTTTACAGCGAATATTTGCCTTGAGGGGCTTGAGAATACGCCTCTGAAGGGCAAGGCGTATACGTATGCCAGCGAAGATTTAGAGGCTGAAAATTCCTATGATGCACCGGAAAAGCTCAAACCTTCAGAAAATACTTTTGAGTCTAAAACAGGGGCGTTTCCCTACACATTCCCGGCATATTCCGTAACCATTCTGCGTCTGCAGAAGGTTTAAGGCGCCTGGCGCAACAGTCTTTTGGGTTGGAATGCAGAGGCCACAATTTCTCTGCATTCCACCTTTGATTACTTGATTTTTCCTAATATTCATGCGTTGACAAAGGTATGGATAGGTGATACAGTATGTATGGAAGCCCAGAAAGGCGTCGGCCTTCTATCCTGTTGTATATCCGAATTTGTGTAGAATTTCAGGCATAACGTATATTGCGGCAAAAAAAAAACGCTGTTTAACAGCGTTTCGGTGGATGTATTTTGCTTTTTGCGTGTGAATGATAAAGTACAGTTTACCGTTCTAGTAAAAAAGACTTTTGTAGCTTGGAAAAGCAGAACGGGAAATTTCTGTATGTAACGGCAAAAACGAAACTAGGTTTCGTTTTTTATATTGACAGCAAAGGAAGGAATACTACGTATGAAAAAAATCATGTCAATCCTTTTGGCGTTGGGAATGGCTGTATCGGTGGCTTTTTCCGCAGTGGGTTGCGGTGTAACACCTCCTCCCGCCGTATCGTCTTCTGAGGCTGAGGAATCCTCTGAAGCCCCTGAAGAAGAATCTTCTCAGGAACCAGAGTCTTCGGAAGAAGAATCTTCTGAGCCTGAGGAATCCTCTGAAGAACCGGAAGAATCCTCTGAACCCGAGTCTTCCGAGGAAGAGTCTTCCAGCACCACAATCACAGGTAAATTCAACTCCATCGAGGAGTATGTGAATTCTGATCTGCTTCAGAATCAGCTGGGGAGTATGCTGGACTCGTATAAGGATCTCGGTATTGATATCAAGTTGGTGGGCGAAGGAAATAAACTGATATATTTGTGCACTCTTTCCGATGAGTATGCCTCTATCGACGGAATGGCTGAAACTCTCGAGGAGGGGCTCGATGATCAGGCTTCTACATATGAATCCATAGCTTCTAGCTTAAAGCTTGCGGTAAACGTAGAAGATCCGGTGGTAGAAGTCCGTTATCAGACGGAAAGTGGGAAGGTGCTCTGTTCCCGAGAATACAGCGCAAAGTAAGGATTTCGTTCTATAGGCAAAGCGGCATGGTATCTGCTTAGATACTGTGCCGTTTTTATGTTACATTCGGCATGTATAGGCAGAACTTTATGTGGATGAAGATTGGATTATTCCCAAGCGAAAGGGAAAAAGGATTCCCTTTTGCTTTTATTCGCAGTATGCGGTATACTGTTTGAGAGGGCAAGCTGTCTCTTTGAGAAGCGGCTTCCGAAACACGGTAAACAGGAGGATTCTGAATGAAACGCACGGATATTCATATGCGGGATCCCTTTGTGCTATTGCATGAGGGAACCTATTACCTCTATGGCTCCACAGACGACAACACTTGGGAGGGGCCCGGAACAGGCTTTGATTTTTATAAAAGCCAGGATTTGGAGGATTTTGAGGGCCCCTTTGAAGCTTTCCGCCCTGCTGCAGATTTTTGGGGGAAGGAAAATTTTTGGGCTCCGGAGGTATGGCCCTATAAGGGAAAATTCTATATGCTGGCTACCTTCGCTGCAGAAGGGTATCATCGCGGCGTGCAGGTGATGTGCGCCGATAGGCCCGAGGGTCCTTTTATTCCTGTGAAAAACGGGGCCGTTACTCCGAAGGATTGGGAATGTTTGGACGGCACCCTGTATTTTGACGATGAAGGGAATCCCTGGATGATTTTTTCTCACGAATGGCGTCAGATCGGGGACGGGGCTTTCTGCAGCATCCGTCTCTCGCCCGATTTGAAGGAAGCTGTTACGGAACCGGAGGTGCTCTTCCATGCCTCTAATGCACCATGGACGATTGCGAACCATGAATTCGGCCAGGAGGGCTATGTGACGGATGGTCCTTTCCTTGTGAAAAACAGTTTTGGGGAAACGGTGATGATGTGGTCTGGTTTCAGTAAAAATGGATATACCATTGGGCAGGCGGTTTCCAAAAACGGCCTGCAGGGCCCCTGGAATCACCCGGCCGAGCCAATTTACGATAAGGACGGCGGCCACGGCATGCTTTTCCGCAAAAAGGATGGTAGCCTTTGGCTAGCTATTCATACCCCTAACGAGACGGGGAAGGAACGCCCCATTTTCCTGCCCATTGAGGAAAAGGACGGACTCTTCCGTCAGAAATAAATGGTAGATGGAGAAAGCTCTTTTCTTTTATAGGAAGAGGGCTTTTTCTTTTGAGATGCGAAAAGATGCTTGCAGGGCGCCCTCCGTATATGATAGCATAAGCTTGCCGGGGCATGGGCAGTGTTGGCCTGAGCAATGGATGCCGCGGCAATGAGAGCGAGGAGTGAAAAAATGACAACAAAAGTGCAGAATCCCATTCTTCCGGGCTTCCATGCGGACCCTCCATTTGCCGGGTGGGCGAGGATTATTATATCGCCACCTCTACCTTTGAGTGGTTTCCCGGCGTGCGCATCCACCATTCCAGAGATCTTGTAAACTGGGAAGTGGTTTCCATGCCGCTTTCCAGCACAAAGCTTTTGAATATGGAGGGAGTGGAGGCCTCCGGCGGCATCTGGGCCCCTTGTCTGAGCTATTCCAACGGGCTTTTTTACCTGATTTATACCGTAGTAAAAGGGCACTTGAATCCTGTTTTTGAAACGCCCAATTATCTGACGACGGCTCCCTCCATTCAGGGTCCTTGGTCGGATCCCATATATCTCAATTCCAGCGGCTTTGACCCCTCCCTGTTCCATGACGATGACGGCCGGAAATGGCTTGTGAATATGGAGCGGGATTACCGGAAGGCTATGCGGGGTGAAAACTGGTTTGTTGGCATCGTTTTGCAGGAATACGATGAAAGGCAGAAAAAGCTGGTTGGAAAGCCGGTGAATATCTTTAGAGGCACGGATCTTATGTGCACGGAGGGCCCTCACCTTTATAAACGAAATGGCTGGTATTACCTGATGTGTGCAGAGGCGGGCACAGGGTATGAGCATGCGGAAACTTTGGCAAGAAGCCGAAGCATAGAAGGCCCCTATGAGGTGCACCCGAAAAATCCCGTGCTTACCTCTTGGGAAGGCCCCCGTAACGGGCTGCCCTCCGGTCAGTGCCCCAGAGGGAAACTGTATGAGATGGGTTCTTCCTATATCAAGAAGGCCGGCCATGCCAGCATCTGCGATACGCCGGAAGGTCGGTGGCTGATGGTGCATCTCTGCGGCCGCCCTCTGCCGGGAACAGATTGCTGCGTCCTCGGCCGGGAGACCTCCATCCAGGAAGTAGAATGGAGGGAGGATGATTGGCTGTATTTGAAGCATGGCGGGAACCATCCAATGGAATATCTGGAGCTTCCTGGGGAAATCCCTGTGCGTGAGGAATTGAAAAAATCCGGAGTACGTGTGGAATACGGGTTTGAAAGCCAAGAGGAATTCAATGGGAAATTTCTTATGGACTTCCAGACACTCCGCATGCCGCGGGACCCGATGGATATCAATGTAACGGCCCGCCCCGGCTGGCTGCGGATGGTGGGCCGGGAGAGTATCTTTTCCCGTTTCCGTCAATCCCTGATGGCTCGGCGGCAGGTGGATTTTTCTTTCCGGGCGGAGACAGTTATGGAATTTCACCCGGAAGATTATACGCAAAGTGCCGGCCTTATCTGGCGATATGACGAGGATAACCAGTATTATCTCTTTATAAGTTTCGATAATGAGACGGCCCGGCTTACCGTGAATGTTATTACGGTAGTGCAGGGGAAGGTAGTGCGCTTTGAAACCCTTCCTATAGAAAATGAGGCGGGAATTTTTACGCTGGGGGTAGAAGTCCATGAACACGGCGGCCGCTTCTATTACTTGGAAAAGGGAGAGAAAAAATCCATCGGCGGATATCTGGATGCCTGCTGCCTTTCTGACGACAGGATCAACGGCGCCTTTACGGGCGCTTTTGTGGGCATCTGCGTGCAGGATGTGCGGGATCAGAAGCAGTATGCAGATTTCCGTTCCTTTGTCTATGAAGCGCAGTAAACATCCGCAGCCGCCTATGGCGGGCAGAATCTATGAAATCTTCAGATATTGCCCGCCTTTCAGCATTGTGTCGGCTCTTTGAATGGTATAAAAATAGTGTAGGAATCATAAGTCAAAATACCGGTATTTGGAACCGGAAAACTGGGGAGGAATTTCTATGCTGAGAATTGTATCAACAGAAAATGGAAAAATCCGCGGAACAGCTGCGGCAGACCCGAGAATCACCGTATTCAGAGGCATTCCCTTTGCGGCGCCGCCAGTGGGGAAAAACCGTTGGCGTGCTCCTCAGCCATGTGAAAACTGGGAAGGAGTGAGGGACTGCCTGGAATTTGCCCCCATCTCCGTGCAGAATCCGCCTGGGGTTGGAGCGGAAAATATCTATACCCGGGAGTGGAATATGATTCCCGATATTCCCATGGGCGAAGATTGCCTGTATCTCAATGTATGGACTCCTGCAAAGTCTCCGAAGGAAAAACTGCCTGTTATGTTCTGGATCTTCGGCGGCGCTTTTCAGGGCGGTCATACGGCGGAAATGGAATTCGACGGGGAACGGATCGCCCGCCGCGGCGTGATATTAGTTTCTGTGAACTACCGGGTGAACGTGTTCGGCTTTCTGACCCATCCTGGGCTTATAGAGGAGGATCCGGATGGGTGCTGGGGCAATTACGGCCTTTTGGACCAGTTGGCCGGTCTTAAATGGGTAAAACGGAATATAGCGGCTTTCGGCGGAGATCCGGATAACGTGACCATTTTCGGCCAGTCCGCTGGTGCGGGCAGTGTGATCTGCCAGATGACATCGCCTCTTGCAGGGGGACTTTTCCATAAAGCTATTATGCAGAGCGGGGGAGGACTCAGGGCTTACGGTCAGGGTTCCCGCATGATCCCCCTGGAAAGGGCGAAGGAAAACGGTCTTCGCTTCTTTGAAGAGCTGGGGGTAAAATCCCTGGAGGAGGCCCGGCAGATAGATGCCATGACCCTTTACAGGAAGGCTATCGCTTTTGGCGGCATGAACGTCTGGTCCCCTACGGTGGACGGCCGTTTCCTTTTAAAAGATCCGTCGGACGTGTTCCTAGCCAATGAACACCCGGATATACCTTGCATGTATGGGTATACGGGGGATGAATACGATAATATTCTGGCGGGCTCCATCGAAACTCTTGAGGAACTCAAGGACTTTGCCAGGAAAAAATTTGGAGATAAAGCCGGGGATTTTCTGCAGCTCTGCAATGTGAGTACGGATAAGCAGGCCAGAGAGCTGTATATTCGCGACGATGTTTTCAAGGGGCGGTGTCTCAATAATCTGACATTTGCCATGAAGCAGGTGGAATTCGGCAGAAAAGGGAATTTCGTATATCGCTTTGATCCCTCTATTCCCGGGTGGGATGATCCGGGCGCATTCCATTCTTCTGAACTATGGTTTATGTTTGAAACTTTGGCCAAATGCTGGCGGCCTTTTACAGGGAAGCATTATGACCTGGCTCGGATCATGTGCAATTACTGGACGAATTTTGCCAAAACCGGCGATCCTAACGGCTGCGATGCAGATGGCTCCTCAATGCCGGAATGGAGAGAATACACGAAGGAAGAGCCTTGCTTTCTCTATCTGAGCGAGGAAGAAATCCACATGGGGGCAGAATATCGCACCGAGTTGATGCAGTTCCGCCTGGATTACATTTTTGGCGGGAAGTCAGAATAGCATTGCCCTTTCTGCTGATTGCTTGGTTATTCGATTGGAATCGGCCTAAAGAGCGGAGCAGAGAAGCAGAAAACGGTTTCTCAAAGTAAGAGCCCTGCCGGATCCAAGGATCCGGCAGGGCTCTGTTGTTGTGCTGCTCCGGCTGAAAAACCGGGGCGGAGAAAAGGAAGATTACTTTTTGAAGCGGAACACGTTCCAGGAAAGTTTCTTCACTTCAGCGGAAAGCTTCCCCTCCGCAAAGCTGGCGGAATCGTTCACAGTGGGTTTAACGGTTCCGGCGGTTTCAAAGGTGCTGTGGAACTGCATATCCTCTGTATACAGCTGGCTGTGTTCCACAAAGGAGAAATCCTTAAAGCCGGAGATATCCAGCTCCAGAGAGCAGTCGTTCTCCCAATCCCGGTTGATGACAAAGATATTCAGCTCGCCGTTTTCCTCATCATAAGCAGTGGCGGCGTCTATGAATTTGACGCCCGTATGAGTGTAATACTGACTGTTATCGTCAATGGCATAGCCGGGAATATCAAAACAATCGCACTCCACAGCGGTCTGCATGGATTCGCCGCGGCCGTAACGCATAAGTTGAGAGAAAGGATAGTAGGCCGCCGTCTTCCAGACGTGCTCTCGGTCTGTAGCGGCAAGGGTGCCCAAGCCACTGGTCATGCAGCCGATTTTCACCCGATCTGCATGGCGCAGGAAAGCCAGCAGAGTGGAGGCGGAGGTGAGTGCGTTGACCATATCTCCACCTCTGGGATGACGGGATTCTCCCATATTGTCTGGGTCGTGAAGTATATATTCTCTGGAAGGATCAAAATTGTAGTAAGCAGCGTAGAGATTGTGAGGCCCGAAGCCCGGGTGCAACTCCGCACAGGGGCGGACAGAGGTACCGTATTCATCAAAAGAGAGCATCATCTTTCTGGGGGAACGGAGCTTGGTCTGCACAAAGTCGCAGAGGGCAATTTCCGTGTTGATATAATCCTCAAAGAAGACGGAGCCTCCCAACAGGGCGGCGTAATCGCCCTCCGGCGCGGAATGATAATGGTGAAGGGAAACGTAATCCACAGATTCATAGCACTCCTGCAGAGCTTCCAGATCCCACTGGGGATAGTGGGCCAGGAAGGGGGAAGAGGAGACACAGGCTACGGTTTCAATAGTAGGATCCACCCACTTCATAGCTTTGGAGACTTCGTTTGCCCTAACCCCGTAGCCCCTTGGATCCTTTTCCCAGGAAGCAATCTGCCAGGGGCCGTCCATTTCGTTGCCCAGATACCAGGTCTTCACGCCATAGGGGCTTTCGTGGCCGTATTTCCGCCGCAGATCGGACCAATAGGTGCCACCTTTGTGGTTGGTATAATCTACGATACCAATGGCATCCTTGATGTCCCCGGTTCCCAGATTGATGGTATACATGGGCTCAAAACCAACCAGCTCGGCCCACTGAAGGTATTCGTCGTGCCCCACGTCATTGGGAATATACTGGAACCAGGCCAGGTCCAAATGGGTCTTCCGATTTTCCTTGGGGCCTATGGAATCTTTCCAATCCCAGCCGGAGACAAAATTGCCGCCGGGAAGACGCACGGTGGGAAGCCCGGTTGCTTTCAGGGCGTCGATGAAATCCTGACGGAAGCCGTGTTTCTCTGCAGTAGGGTGCTTGGGATTATACATGCTGCCGTTGACCATGGTGCCGATAGGCTCCAAAAAGGCGCCATAGAGCCTGGGGGAAATTTCCCCGATCTTGAACGAGGGATGGACCAGAATTTTTGCCTGTTTTTTCATGTACAGCTCCTCCATTCAGAATAAATTCATATAACACAAAATCAAATTATTTTGTGCTAAAATTTAGTACATTTAAGCTATATTAAGCATATATAAAATTCAAAGGAAAGTCAAGGGAATATTCTTGAAAAAAACAGGAAATCCATTGGGACAAAAAAGGCGGATGGAACTATAGGTTTTTAGCACCCCAGGTTCTTATGGGCAGCGTAAAATCGGGAAAGAGACGGCTCTTTATCGTATATATCCTGATAGACTGCCTTTTTTTCAAGCACCAATCCAGCTTTTTCGGCTGTTTTCCAAGAAGCGATATTATCTTCTCGAATGGTTGCTATTAATCTCGGAATCCTGTAATGGCCGAAAAAATATTGTATATATGCCCTCAGTGCTTCAGCCATATAGCCCATTCCTCTATGGTCTGCTCCTATAAACCAGGTTAACCCCACTTCCTGTAAATCCTCGTAAAAGGAACATCCCACAGATCCCAAAAGCATGTGCTTTTCTTTTTCTTCTATGGCATAGGCAAGATATTCTTTGGTGGGGTCATTTTTTTGCGCCAGGGCGGCAGATTCACGGATAAAGTCCTTCATCCATATGTGGCAGTTGGAGCAGTCACCCCAAATCTCCTGCAGGCTTCCGTCGGAAGCCATATGAATAAGGGATTGCTCATCCTCCGGCAGGAAATCGCGAAGAAGCAATCTGGTTGTTTCAATATACATAAGCTTCCTCCTTTTAGATAGTAATGTCTTTCGAAGAATTTATTTGATAAGAGAAAACACATAGGCTTCCTGCAGCCATTCCATAAGCTCCCTGTCTATTTCACCGGCCTGTTCCACGATCACATGGTGGGTCCACCGGTTGGGATAGGCTTCTACGGCATAAGCGATTCGAGGGGATTCTTTTTTGTAAGACAGACCAAAAGAAACCAGCAGATATTCCTCCGGCCAGCCCTTTCGTCTTTTCCAAGGGAGGGAAGCCATGGCGAATATGTGGCGGTTACTGAAGGAAATCTGCATCTTTGAAACTTTTATTGTTACATCGGGATACGCAGCTATGAGTTTTTCCCTGAGCACTTCATATATGGGGAGCATCTGTGGCATGGCATTGAAAAAGAGAAGCTCATCGGATTGAAGTTGCAAGCGGATTTCCCTCCTTTAGACGGTTTAGTAATGGAACCTGTGAAAAAATTTGGTATAACGTCTTTTCGAATTTCAGCCATAACCTTGGGGTGAATTTTTTACATAAAGGCCATCTGCTTAAGAAGAAAAATCCAGAAAAACATGGTGGGTATGGAGCAGATGGAGGTGAAGATCACGATCTGCCCGGCCAGTTCCCCATCCCCGTTCATTTGCTTGGCCATAGTAAAGGAGGAAACGGCGGTAGGAGCCCCCAACATGGTGAGAAGGGCAGCCAGCTGGATGCCTCTGTAGCCCATAAGAATGCTAAGAGGCAGGAACAGGGCTGGGAAAAGAATAAGCTTTACCGCGACTGCGATGGTGAGCGGCTTAATATTTCCCTTCAGGGCCGAGAATTTGAAGGAAGCTCCCAGAATCAGGAAGGCCATAGGCGTAGCCATGCCTGAAAGATTCGCTACAGTTTTTTCGATACCCTCCGGCAGGCGTATACGGCATAGGAGCAGTAGTCCGCCCAGAAGAGCGCCCAGAATAAGAGGATTGGTCACGATGCCTTTCAGGATCTTTTTGGGGTGGATCTGCCTATCTGCATACCACTCCAAAACCACTACGGAGAGGACATTGTAGAGGGGAACCACAAAGGCAATGAGCATAGAAGCGGTCCCCACGTTCTCATCCCCAAAAAGAGAGGCCGTAACAGGCAGCCCATAGAGGATGAAATTGCTGCGGAACATGCCCTGGATCATGACTCCCTTCCGCCGGAAATCTTTCTCAAACCGGGGGACAATCAGCCACAGCAGGAAAAACATGAGAAGGACAAGACCTATGGCCCAAAGAATAAGCCTTCCGTCAAAAATCTCTGCAATTTCCGTCTGGTAAATATTATAAAAGATCAGCGTTGGCAGAAAGGCCTTGAAGGTGACCTTGTTCATGACGTCTGCAGTGTGATCATCCAGAATACCGATCCTGTGAAGCAAAAAGCCCACAGCCATCATGGCGAAAAGGGGAAACACAACATTGAGGGATACGATAAGATTTTCCATTACGCTCTTCCTTTGTTTCGGCTTTCTTTTGCTGCCCGGGGATCGCCGATGGACCTCCTCTTATGTAGCAGGGGAGATCACAACATACGGCCGGTTACGTATGCCATACTGTCGGGCGGCACAGAGAATATTGCTGTTGGTGGTCTTCCTCGGGAAGGTTCGGATCAGAACCCAAGGCTCTTTTCTGCCTGCAGAACTTCTTCCCGAAGGGGAATGGAGGGAGCGGCCCCTTTGCGTGTAACGGCGATGGAAGAGGCCAAGCACCCACGCCTCATAGCCTGCTCAGGAGATAGCCCTTCCCGAATAGAAGCGAGAAAATACCCGGTAAAAGTGTCCCCCGCTCCAGTGGTATCCACTGCCTTCACAGGGAAGGCAGGCACAAAGAAATCTCCCTCTTCACCGCTATAAAGAGCCCCTTTGGCGCCAAGGGTCAGCACCACTGCCGCCTGAGGATAACGGTTCCGCAAAGCGGCGGCAATGTGTTCCGGTTCCTTTTCCCCGGTAAAGCCTTCGCCTTCCAACCGGTTCAGCAGGAACCAGCGGACGCTTTCCAGCGGGAGCTCTCGAAGAGAATCCTCCCAGGGGGATGGATTCAGAGCAGTAAAAATCCCTTTTTTTCCCGCCAGTCTGAGAATTTCCGGCAAAGCGTTCACTTCGTTCTGAAGCAGAAGAATATCACCTTTTTTGCAGCAGGCAAAAATCCGTTCCAAGAGATCCGGCGTAAGAGAGTGGTTGGCGCCTCCATACAGAAGAATGCAGTTTTCTCCGGATGTATCCACTTGAATGACCGTGTGGCCGGTGGGCTCTTCCACGATTTCTACAAGGGATATATCCGCGCCCGCTTCCTTCAGAGTCTGCAGGAGCAGGCCGCCGTCATGACCGATGCAGCCACCGTGGTATACGGGGACGCCGGCTCTGGCCAGAGCTATAGACTGGTTTAATCCTTTTCCGCCGGGAAATATCTCCCGCTTCAGGGCAGAAAGAGTTTCCCCTGGGCGCACAAAATGATCAACAGTATAGACATAATCCAGATTCAGGGAACCGATGGTGAAAATGTTCAAGGAACGCTGCTCCTTTCTGGTTGTTTATATGGAAAAATCAGCCTGCGAATATGTTTTATTATACAGATTTTTATAGGGAAAGTAAAGGTTTCTTGGCTGTGTGGCTGTGGGTAGGAGCAAAAGGTAAGTGGAAAAGAAAACCCCATTCCTGCAGAAATATCTGTGGAATGGGGTTCCGGCCGGTTTGAAAAAACAGGCTTATTTGATTTCGGCTCGCCTTGTAAGTAGATAGGAGCCTGCCATACAGGCAAGGATCACTCCAATGAAAAGAAGGGCGGGATTTAAGGGCTGAAAGGAATCACCGACATAGCCCATAAGAAATTTGATAACGGGAAGGAGGCGGCTGAAAAATTCTCCATGTGTGGCCGTGTTGATGGCGGGAAACAGAATGAAAAGGATAAGCCCCAAGGTAATGAGGCCAAGAATAAAGGGGGCCTTTCCGATACGGTTTCGTATGGTTGCGGCTAGATATGCTAGGAACACAGTGGCTGTGTATGCAAGGAAAAGCCATATGAATTGAAGTAGGAAACCTTCATTTTCATAGAGAAGAAAGAAAAGAGGATGATACTCAAAGATTTTCTGAAGGAATACCCCCACAACAGATTCTACCAGAGCCATAAGTGCTGCAACACAGAGGAATTCGCAGACAAAGCTCTGAAAAATCATTTTGCGCGTCATTCCGTTCTGGATGAAGAGCTTGAAATCATCCTGGAAGGTCATTACGCCGCAGAAGCACAGAAAAACGATAGAGTTGAATTCCATGTTAGAGAAGGATACGTTTTCAGTGGAAGAAACGGCTCCGAAAACAATGGTGACGGTAGCCATAAGCAGGATGATGACAGAATAAAAAATAGCCAGGGGCTTTAAAAAATCCAAGATCTGATATCGAATGGCGGTTCGCAGCTTCATATCCGTTCTTCCTCGCTTTCAGTAAGTTTGACAAAGAGCTTCTGCAGGGTGATAGGGGAGACTGTCAGCCGGTCTGTAAGGCGGGAGCGATCCACAGCGCCCATGATATAAGCCACTTTCAGGCCACCCAATCGTTCCTCGCCGATTACATCCTTTCCCCGGCAGTAATCTTCAACTTCCTGCTCCAGGCCGGAAATGCTGTAACCTTTGGATACAAGATCTTCCACAGGGGATTGAAGGATCATCCTGCCCCGATCTATGATAACTACATCCTCTATCAGATTAGCGACCTCCTCAATTAGATGTGTGGCCAGGATGATGGTGCGGGGATTTTCCTCGTATTCCTGAAGAAGCAGCCTGTAAAAGAGCTCTCTGTGGTTGGCGTCCAGGCCGAGAACGGGCTCGTCGAAGAAGACGTAGGGAACGTTGAGGCAGAGCGCCAGGATCAGCTTGAATATTGAGCGATAACCTGTGGAAAGAGAACTGATCTTTTTTCCCAGAGGAAGTCCGAATTTTTCTGCATAAGAAAGAGCTTTTTCATATTGAAAGCAGTCGTAGAAGCTATTTGTAAGTTTGAATACTTTCAGCACCCGTAGAGAAGAGGGGTAGGTTTCTTTATCACTCATACAGAAAATTTTATTCTGGGCTTCTGGATTTTCTGCAGCAGGCTGGCCGTCTACAAGAATGCTTCCCTGATCGGCAAAGAGACGGTTGCAGATGATATTGATTAGGGTGGATTTTCCAGCGCCGTTTCGTCCCAAAAGGCCATAGATTTTCCCTTCTTCAAAGCGGAAAGAAACATTCTGGAGGGCTTGGGTATCCCGGAACCGTTTTGAAACGTTCTGAATCTGGATTTCATGTAAGGCTGTCATGTGCATACCCTCTTTCTATCAGTTCTATGACCTGCTCTTTTGTCATTTGAAGCTTTCCCGCTTCCTGGATCAGCCGTTCGATATATTGCTCAAAAAATGCGTTCTTCCGTTTATTTCGAATTTTTTCCCGGGCTCCTTCCTTTACAAACATGCCAAGGCCACGTTTTTTATACAGGATATCTTCCTCCACCAAAAGATTCACTCCCTTTAATACCGTGTGTGGGTTGATGTTCAGCAGGGCGGCTATTTCATTTGTTGATGGTATCCGTTCTTCCTCCCCGTAAACTCCTGTGAAGATAGAATCTTCAATCTGTTCGGCTATCTGCAGAAAAATTGGTTTTTCCAAATTGTTTGTGTCGATATGCATGAAACGCCCCCTTTCCGGATATCTAGTTAGTTACTTGAGTAACTAACTAGATTACACGCATAGTATATACTGAAACATCAGAATTGTCAATAGATTGTATAATAAAATTAATATACTAAAAGTATATTTAAATGTACAAATTACAAAATTTTATGGGTTTTCATATATTTTAACCGCTTTGAGATAGATACGAGAGCCTCTTTTCTTTTGAAAACGTTGTAAAGAGGAAGCTACATGGCTTGCTACAAAAAAAGAACGGCCGAAGCCGTTCTTTTTGCCTCATCATATGATAATAAAGAAATAATTGCCAATTCCAGGAAAAAGTCATTTTTCGCTATTTTCGCTGATTCCAAGCAGCGGGGGAAGCTCCAGGAGTGAATGAATTTCATATGTGATAGGAAAACCCGGATTTTCCGCATGCTTCCGATTAAACCAACAGGTGGAAAGGCCAAAATCGATCCCGCCCTTCATATCTGAGGTTAAGGAATCCCCCACCATGAGGGTCTCTTCCTTTTTAAAGCCGGGAATATGAGAGGCCGCATATTCAAAAAAGCCAGAAAGAGGTTTCTGCACGCCTATTTCTTCAGAAATAAACATTCCGCTGAAGAAAGGCTCCAATCCGCAGCCTTTTACTCGGTTCCGCTGTGTGCGGCTGACGCCGTTAGTGGCCATGTAGAGGCGAAAATGGGAACTGAGGATCCGGCAGAGTTCGAAGCAACCTTCTATAGGAAACCAATTCTTGCCTAATTCATCCAGATATTCGATATTGAAGGCGGCGCCGTCGCCCTTTACACCAATCAACTGAAATAATTCTGAAAAACGAGTGCTCTTAATAATGGCCTTTGTGGTGGATCCCTTTTCGTATTCTTTCCACAGGCGGCTGTTGATTCCGTTATACAGCCTGCGGATTTCCGGAGAATAAGGATACCCGTGGCGGGCGAAAACGGTCTCCAGTGCTTTTGACTCGCATGCGTCAAAATCCATTAGAGTTCCGTCCATATCCATCAGAATAGTGGTATATTTGCATTCAGACATAGGGTTCCTCCTTTTGCTGCGTAGCTATCACAAAACAGGCCGGGAATCTTACAAATGATGATTTGAGCAAAGTGCCTTATTTTATAGATCTTTATATTTCTTCACTGTACGGAGCTTTTTCTTCTTGCGGTTGTAAATCAAAGCCAGAATTAGATAAGCGGCTACAAGGACAATTACCACCGCTGCTATGGCAAGGAACCATCCGGAGGTTACTACATCTTTGATGGTAGCGGCGCTTTTCAGAAGCTCGCTGCGTTCTACGCTTTCAGCAGCCACCAGATTGGTGGTGAGAAGATCCTGGCCCGCATAGCTGAAGGTAACGGTTCCGATCACCTGCCCTTTTTTTACAGGAGCCTCCACACTTTCTGGAATATTGGGTGTGGCAAGCACGCTGCTGGCAGATATATCCTCCGGCAGAATAGTGGAGCAGTCGTCCTCCGGGGTGAGCAGGAGCTTATCCTTGTTCCATGCGTATTTGAGGGGGATCTCCGTGACGGCGTCCTCCTTGGCGGCGATCTTTTGGATGCGCAGGCTGTCGAAGGCCCATTCATAGAGATTCTTGCTGTCGATGCACTCGCCATGTTTTTCCACCTTGTTCCCATTTTTATCCACACTGGGTGCTCCCATGGCCACACAAAGATAACTGTAGCCCGTATTTGGATTCACGGCGTTGGATACGATACAGTAGCCGGCCTCATCGGTAAAACCAGTTTTGATGCCTCGGGCGTAAGAATAGTAATACTGCGGATCCAGATTGGGATCGATCAGCCGGTTAGAGGTGGTCACCATCCGTTCCGTACCTTTTTCCGGGCCATCCAGCGGCGAATAGGTGTAGCGGGTCTGGTCGCTGATTTCCATGAAGTTTGGGGTATTCATGGCATATTCCGTTATAACGGCCATGTCGTGGGCTGTGGTATAATGGTTTTCATCGTGGAGCCCATGGACATTGGTAAAATGTGTGTTTTTGCAGCCTAGTTCCTGGGCCTTCTGGTTCATTTTTTCCACAAAGGCAGAAGTGCTTCCATCACAGAGAAAATCTGCCAAAACAATTGCAGCATCGTTTCCCGAGGGCACCATCAAGCAATTTAAGAGCTGGGTGATGGTAAGCTTATCCCCGGCTTTGAGGCCGGAACTGGAACCGCCGGTACCTTGCAATTCCTCTATAGCCTCTTTTGAAACGGTGGTTGTGGTTCCATCGGGATCTGAAACATTTTCGATGACTATGATATAGACCATGATCTTTGTTAAAGATGCGGGATATCGCTTTTCATCTGCATTTTTAGAATATACAATAGTGTTTGTATCCAGATTTACAAGCTCCACAGAAGAGCAGTTCAGTTCAAAATCGATCGTATATGTAGCCGCCCCGGCGGGCAGAGAGAAGATTGTAAAAAGCAGAAGGATGGCCGCCAGGCAGGAAAAGAGCTTTTTTTTCATGGAACTTTTTCCTCCAATATGCTATGATAACACTGATAGTATTGCAAAGGGTGCCTTTCATGCCCCTTATATCTAAGTATAACAGGTCGCGGCTGAAAGATAAAGGGAACTTTGCAAACAGTTTGTAAAGTTCTTTGGGATACATATATTTCGCTGCATACGCCTGTTAACACGGCTTTTCCGTTTTCGGCCGGTTCAGGAAATGAAAGTTATGTAGATTAGCAGGCTAAAAGGGAAGCCAGGAATCCCAAACGGCTGAAGAAAGCGGAAAAGCGGTTGATATCCCGTTAGGAGGTTTTGATCTTGATTTATATAACCGGTGATATGCACGGAGATCTATCCCGGCTGGATGCAGCCGGACGAAAGCTGAAGAAAGACGATGTGCTTCTTGTCTGCGGGGATTTTGGTTTTCTGTGGGAAGGTGGAGAAAACGAAAAAAAGCGGCTGAAGAAGCTTGAGAAGAAAAAATTTACCATTGCATTCATAGATGGAGTCCATGAAAATTATGATCTTTTGTTAAAATACCCTGAGGAGGAGTGGAAGGGCGGTAAAGTGCACCGCCTTGGAAAAAATATCTTCCATCTGGAGCGGGGAGAGATCTTCACCTTGGAGGGAAATACCTTTTTCGCTTTTGGAGGAGGGGAAAACGAAGAAAAGCCTCTCTATCAGGAGTCGGGTCATTGGTGGGAGGAAGAGATGCCTTCCTTGGAGGAAATGGAAAAAGGAGCCTCCCGGCTGAAAGAAAATGGTATGCAGGTGGATTATATTCTCACCCATACGCCTGCCCCCGGCATGGGGCTGCAGAATCGAGCCAGGGGAGAAGAGGCTGCTCAGCTCTACAGCTTTTTTACTGCCATCGCCAAACAGGTGGAATATAAGAAGTGGTTTTTCGGCTGCATTCATCTGGATCGGAAGATTACAGCCCGCCACTACGCCCTTTTTGAGGAGATCCTTCCTTTGGAGGATTGAGAAAAATAGAAACAGGGAGACTGCAAATAAATATTTGCAGTCTCCCTGTTCTTTATGCTCCCCGCAGGGTGCTGAGCAAGAGTCTGACCTCTCCGCGAAGCCCTCTGTGCTCCTGTTTCTCCAAAGAGAAATCTTCCTTCAGAATACTTTTGGCAACAGCCTGGGTCTGACCTAATAGCTCTGTATCCGAAAGCATATCTGCAATTTTCAACTCCGGAAGGCCATGTTGCCTGGAACCGAAAAAATCGCCGGGGCCCCGGAGTTTCAGGTCCTCATCCGCAATCCGGAATCCGTTGTTGGTGGAGCACATTACCTTCATTCTGGTCAAAGTCTCCTCATTCTGTGCGTCCGTTACCAGAATGCAGGTGGAAGCCGCCTTTCCCCGGCCAACACGGCCCCGGAGCTGGTGCAACTGGGAAAGGCCATAGCGCTCGGCGTTTTCGATCATCATTACGGCTGCATTGGGAACGTCCATCCCCACCTCCACAACTGTGGTGGAAACCAGAATATCCAGTTTTCCCTGGGCGAACTCTTCCATAATGCGTTCCTTTTCCCTGGCAGGGAGCTTGCCGTGGAGCTCTCCGATGCGGCAGCCGGGCAGCCACTCCTCCCGAAGCTCTTTGGCATAAGAGGAAACGCTTTTCATATCGTTTACGCCTTCTTCAATCATAGGGCAGATGATATAGCACTGAAGCCCTTGCTCCACGTGTTTTTTCAAAAATGCAAAAGCTCGGGCACGTTTTTCACTGTTGATACTGTAGGTGGCTACAGGTGTTCTGCCTGGCGGCAGCTCATCGAGGACAGAAAGATCTAAATCCCCGTAAATCATCAGAGCCAGGGTGCGGGGAATGGGGGTGGCACTCATAACCAGAAGATGAGGAGAATCGCCCTTTTCCGCCAGAGCCTCCCGCTGTTCTACACCAAAGCGGTGTTGCTCGTCTGTGATAACAAGGCCCAGTTTAGAAAATTCCACACCTTCAGAGAGAAGAGCGTGAGTGCCCACTGCAAGCTGGATAGAGCCGTCCCGCAAGCCGGTTAGCACTGTTCGTTTCTGAGCAGCAGGAGTAGAACCCGTGAGCAGGGCGATAGTGACACCTGTTCCTTCCAAAAAGGAGGAAAAAGTGGCATAATGCTGTTTAGCCAAAATTTCGGTTGGTGCCATCATGGCGGCTTGAAATCCGTTTTTGGCAGCTGTGAAACAGAGGGCAGCGGCTACGGCAGTTTTTCCGCTTCCCACATCTCCCTGCACCAGCCGATTCATACAGAGACCGCTGTCCATATCCGCTGCGCATTCTGCAATTACTCTTTTTTGAGCGCCTGTGGGGGAGAAAGGCAGATGAGAGCAGAATTCCTCTGTGTAATCTGTGGAGAAAAGAGGTCCTCTTTGGCGCCGGTTACGGCCCTTCATGCGTTGGAGTGCCAGCTGCAAAACAAGGAGTTCTTCGAAAATGAGCCTTCGTCTTGCTATATTGGCCGCTTCCATATCTTTGGGGAAATGGATATTCTCAAGGGCGAATCCTAAATGACAGAGGCCATGTTCCAGGCGGATGTCTTCAGGAATAGGATCCTGCATGGTTTCCGGCAGCAAAGATAAGGCGCTTTTCACATTGTTTTGGATCATACGGCTGGTAAGCCCCTTTGTCTGCCGGTATATGGGACGTACAGGAGGGCAGGAATCTGCTGGAAACCATTCCGGCGAGACAGCCTCTCGCCGCAGAAAATTGGATGTGATTTTCCCGTAAAAAATGTATTCCTCTCCTTCCCGGAGAGAGGCCTTCACATAAGGATTATTGAAATAAGTAATGTGCAGCACGCCGGAATCATCCGCCGCCTGCATTTTGGTCAGAAGCATTCCGCCCCGAACCCGCGTTTCTATGGGGGAGGAAATGAGCGTGGCCTGAACGGCGCAGGGAGTATCGAGAGGTGCTTCCATAACCGGCAGAGGCCGGCTGAGATCCTCATAGGAACGAGGATAAAAACGCAGCAAAGCGCCGGCGGACGCCACGCCAAGCTTTTTATACAGCTTAGCGCGGGTTTCGCCGACGCCTTTTATTTTTGTTACAGGTAATTGGAATAGAGAAGCCATTGAATGATTCCGCTTTTCCTTTATGAATTGGTTAGCCTATCTGCGAGGTGTTTTTCCTCTTATTCGATAGAAATGATGAAATAATATACAGGCTGCCCGCCATTGACCAGGGTAATCTCAATATCGCTGCTTACCTTGTTGCGGATGCGGTTATATGCATCGTTAGCCTGCTCTTCTGTAACATCGGAACCATAGATAAGGGTGATAAAGGAGGTATTCCGGGTAACCATGGAGCGGGTCAGTTTACTGCAGGTATGCACGGGATCCCGTTCCACCAGCGTCATTTTGCCGTTTTCTAACCCCAGAATGTCGCCTTCCTTAATCTTCATGCCGCCAAATTCTGAATCACGGGCGGCAAAAGTCACCAAGCCGGTTTCCACATTGCCCGCTGCTTCCATCATAGCAATAGCGTTCTTTTCAACAGAGGCGTCAGGGTCATAGGCCAGCATGGCAGAAAGCCCCTGCGGAATAGTCCTGGTGGGGAGCACAATCACCTTGCGGTCGTTTACCATGGAAATGGTCTGCTCGGCAGCCATAATAATGTTCTTATTGTTGGGCAGGACCAGTACGGTTTTAGCGGGGGTAGCCAAGACAGCGGCGTAAATGTCGTCCGTGCTGGGATTCATAGTCTGGCCGCCGCTGACAACGCGGGTGCAGCCCAGGTCGGTAAAGAGTGTCTGCAAGCCGTCTCCAGCTGCTACAGCCACAAAGCCTACTTCCTCTGTGGGATCGACAGGTTCCATGGAAGCTGCCGCCGCCTTGGCCTTATTGGCTTCGTTTTCTTCAGCAGCTTTCCGGTGCTGCTCTTTCATATTCTCAATCTTAACCGTCAGGAGCTGGCCGAAGGTGAGAGCCGCCTGCAAAGCATTGCCCGGTTCTTCCGTGTGCACATGGACCTTGATGATCTCGTCATCGTCTACGACTACCACACAGTCACCGATACCTTCCAGATAGGCGCGAAGATCCATAGGATCCTTTTTACAGGAGGGGTCGCGGCCCACAATAAATTCCGTGCAGTAGGTGAAGTGAATCTCCTGGTCGAATTCTGCCGCTGCATTGCGGAAGAATTCGTCGTTTGCCATGTCAGTCTTACTGGCAGGCACCTCGCTGGTGACGATTACATGATCTTTAAATACGCTCATCATGCCGTCAAAAATATAGCAGAGCCCTTTGCCGCCTGCATCCACAACACCAGCTTTTTTCAGAACAGGCAGTTGTTCGGGAGTTTCCTCCAGCGCTTCGGCCGCACCCTTGCAGATGGCGTTCCATACATATACGGCGTCGTCGTCAATCTCAGCGGCGGCGCGCCCTTTTTCACAGGCGACCCGGGAAACGGTGAGAATGGTTCCCTCCGTCGGTTTCATTACGGCTTTATAGGCGGCTTCCACACCCATTCCAAGGGCGCTGGCCAAATCTGTTCCGCTGAGAACCTCTTTGCCTTCTACACCCTTAGAAAAACCTCGGAAAAGCAGAGAGAGAATAACGCCGGAATTCCCGCGGGCACCCCGCAGAAGGGCAGAAGCAGCAATCTTGGCAATCTCACCGGCGGAACCCTGGGCATCGGCCAGGGCTTTTGCCGCAGATCCCATGGTCATGCTCATATTTGTTCCAGTGTCACCATCCGGAACGGGGAAGATATTCAGTTCATCCACCTGTGTCTTATGCTTTAAAATAGCATTGGCACCGGAGATCAGCGCATCGCGCAATTCGTTTCCTTGAATCACTATATCACTACACTCCCTTGGTTTATATATTCGGTTATACACTTGTATACGGGTTTTCCCATATTTTTGTTCAAAACCATTTCCCGGTTATTATAGCATATTTATCCCCCAACTTCAATCTTTAATTCTTTGATATTCAAAGAAAACGGGTGTAAAAAAGCGCTTCCGGTCACCCGGAAGCGCTAGATATGCAGGTGTCTTATGAAACCGGCCCGGCGGGTTATCTAGATTCCACGATCAGTCGGATCGCAGTCCGTTCCTCCCCGTCGATTTCAACGCTGGCAAAGGCGGGAATACAGATCAAATCAATTCCTGCCGGCGCCAAGTAACCTCTGGCTATGGCAACGGCTTTAATGGCCTGGTTGGCTGCTCCGGCTCCTACAGCCTGCAGCTCAGCCGAACCGGATTCGCGGATTACACCTGCGACGGCTCCTGCCACTGAATTGGGTGCGGATTTAGATGATACCTTTAAAATCTCCATTCGGCCTGCCTCCTTATCAGAATATTTGTGACTGCATAAAGTGTGGTACATTCTATTCTAATAATACAGCGAAATGAGAGAATTTACAATATGTATTGTAAAATATTTGGTTATTTTATCTGAAAACGCTCTAAATGTATCGTTTTTCCTGTTTTTTCATCCACTGAAAACAGGATACAATCCATGCGGCAGGGGCCAGAGGCCAGATCAAAACGAACAGGCATACGGCTTCGCATCTTTTCAATCACCAGTTCTTTTTTCACACCGAGGACAGATTCGATCGTACCGGTCATGCCCACGTCGGATATATACCCTGTTCCCTGGGGAAGGATGCATTCATCCGCCGTCTGCACGTGAGTATGGGTGCCAAATATGGCGGAAACTTTTCCATCAAAGTCATAGCCGAAACTCCGCTTTTCCCCTGTAGCTTCCCCATGGAAATCCACGATGGTGATTTTCGGGAGCCCCTCCCGAAGAATACGATCCATGGCGAAAAAGGGGGAATCTATGGGTTCCATATAAACCTCGCCCAAAAGATTCACCACACCTACCTGGATGCGCCCCATATCGTAGATGCAGACTCCTCGGCCAGGCGCGGTGGAAGGAAAATTGGCCGGCCGCAGAAGCGTTTCGCAGGAATCAAAGAGCGGGTAGCTTTCCCTGCGGCGGAAGGTGTGGTTCCCGGCAGTTATTACGTCCACTCCACTGTTGAAAAGATAATCTGCGGAAGAGGGTGTGATGCCGTTGCCATCCGCAGAATTTTCTCCGTTGGCAATCACAAGGTCAATCCCTTTATATTTTTTCAGAGCGGGAAGCTTTTCCCGCAGAAAGCGGCAACCGACGCTGCCTACTACATCTCCGATAGCGAGAATATTCATGGATACTCCTTCTTTCCGGGCCGGCGCCTCCGCTTGCCGGCAATTCTGCTGGTGTAAAGAAACAGCCAGAGGGAAATCATAATTTCCCTTTGGCTGCAAAAGTGAAATCCTGGGTTATTTTGCGTATTCGATGGCCCTGCTTTCGCGGATAATATTGACTTTGATCTGCCCGGGATATTCCAGGTCGTTTTCGATCTTGGTGCAGATATCCCTTGCTAAAAGGACCATTTTGTCGTCTGTAATGATGTCGGGCTTAACCATAATGCGAATCTCACGGCCTGCCTGAATGGCGAAGCAGCGCTCTACACCCTCGAAGGAAGAAGCGACCTCCTCGAGCTTTTCCAGACGTTTGATGTAATTCTCCAGATTCTCACGGCGTGCACCCGGTCTTGCTGCAGAAATGGCATCCGCCGCTTGAACGATGCAGGCGATAACCGTTTTAGCCTCCACGTCGCCGTGGTGAGCTTGGATGGCATGAACAACTGTTTCGCTCTCTTTATATTTACGGGCCACGTCCACACCGATTTCCACATGGGAGCCTTCGATTTCATGATCCAGTGCCTTGCCGATGTCGTGCAGCAGGCCTGCTCTCTTGGCAACCGTGGGATCAAGCCCCAGCTCAGATGCCATCATACCAGAAAGATAGGCGACCTCCAGAGAATGATTCAGAACGTTCTGGCCATAGCTGGTGCGGTAACGCAAACGCCCCAGCAGCTTCACGAGTTCCGGATGGATTCCCGTGACACCGGCTTCGATAACAGCTCTTTCGCCTTCTTCCTTGATAGTGGCTTCTACTTCGCGGCGGGCTTTTTCAATGGTTTCCTCAATTCTTGCAGGGTGGATACGCCCGTCTGTAATCAGACGTTCAAGGGCAATACGTGCCACCTCTCGGCGGACAGGCTCAAAACAGGAGAGGGTAATAGCTTCCGGCGTATCATCGATAATCAGATCCACGCCTGTCATGGTTTCAATAGCGCGGATATTCCGCCCTTCACGGCCGATAATACGGCCCTTCATTTCATCGTTGGGCAGAGGTACTACCGAGATGGTGGCCTCGGCCACATGATCAGCTGCACAACGCTGAATAGCCATAGAGATGATCTCGCGGGCGGCCTTATCGGCTTCGTCGCGGGTCTGCTGCTCGAATTCCATCAGGCGAACAGCTTTATCGTGGGTGAGCTCATCCTCCAGGTTTTTCAGCAGATACTCCTTGGCCTGCTCTACTGTAAAACCGGAGATACGCTCCAGCATTTCGAATTGGCTTTTTTTGACAGCCTCAGCTTCAGCAAGCCGTTCATCTGCTTGTTTACATTTGTTGGTTAAAACTTCGTCTTTTGCCTCCAGGGACTCCATTTTCTTATCCAGGCTTTCTTCTTTTTGCTGGATCCGGCGTTCCTGGCGCTGCACCTCCCTGCGGCGGTCATTAAGTTCCCGTTCGCTTTCATTGCGCAGCCGGTGTATTTCATCTTTGCCTTCCAGAACGGCTTCTTTCTTCTTTGCTTCCGCCGTCTTTATTGCGTCGCTGACGATCCGCTTGGCTTCCTGCTCAGCAGAGCCGATAGCGAATTCAGCTGTTTTTTTGCGGTGGCTCACGCCTGCGAAAAACGCCGCAGCTCCTGCCGCAGCAGCGCAAACGACGCCTACTACGATGTTTACAACAATAGGGTCCAAAGTTTGCCGGCACCTCCTTCGATAGATTTCCATGTTTTCAGAAATACTTAGCGGTGAACTATAAAAAGAAAAAGTATATGAACACATGGAGACAGAAGGTTTCCTGTGCAGGCATATTCTGTTTTTTTATAATTCAACCATTTCCAACCCTTAAGGCTGGAATGCGTAATCTTTGATCCGATTTTCGGGTCTGGGATTTGCTGAGGGTTTTGTGCATATCAATAATCTGAAAAATTTAAAAAATATTCCGGGTGCGTTAATCCCGGGGATGCAAACGTCTGCATTCCAGAATAATTGTATTACTTTTCGCCCTTCTGTGTCAAGGAAATTCCTTGCTTTCTGTATAATTTGTTGAAATACATATAAATACTCCAAATTTCTTTCCGAGATAACAACAGGGCGAGGAAATTTGTGTTTTTGTGTTATTAAAAAATATCCCTATCCAAGGCCATGATCTCTGTGGTTAGGATGAATTTCCATTTTTAACTGGATTTTACAGGACTATTGACTTTTCCGGTCATGAATGCTACCATGAACAGTAAAGAAGGGTATTGACACCCCTTAATAGTAAGAAATCGTGGATGAGGAATCCTTTTTTGCAAAATTCTGTCTGCAGAGAGCCCGGCTCAAGGCTGTAAGGCTGGGTGACGGAAGTGGAAAAGGGCACCGCCTCGGAGTGTGCGCTGAAAAAAGGCGCGCCGGAAGCCGCCGTTACCGGCGCCAGAGGGCATGGCTTTTGCAAGTAAGCTTATAGCAAAAAGTTTTGTCTCCAAAATTTTTCTGCCGTATAGAAAAAGGAAAGAGCTGTGCTGAATCAGGGTGGAACCGCGGATGGTAGAGTTTTAATTGCCTTCGCCCCTATGTATGGGGCGAAGGCTTTTCTTTTTGGCTAAAGGGCTGCGGCTTCAAGTGTTTGAAAACTATCTAAATCCGGAGAGTATTTGCTTTTGGCAACAGGTAGGCTTGGGCAAATTTTTTGCGGGAAAAGTATTCCGTTGAGAGCACATTGGATGAGTATACTATGCGCGATGCGCGTGGAGACAAATATGAAATTGCGAAAGGGGAAATAGTACCATGAGCATGATTACAGTAAAGCTAAGAGACGATAGCCGTCAGTTTGAAAGCGGCATTACCATTGCAGAGGTGGCGAAGTCCATAGGGATGGGCCTTTATAAGGCTGCCTGTGCCGGCCGCGTAAATGGTAATGCGGTGGATCTCCGCACCCCCCTCACAGAGGACTGCGAGCTCGAGATTCTTACTTTCGATAGTGCTGAGGGCAAGCACGCTTATTGGCACACGACTTCCCATATTTTGGCCCAAGCCGTAAGACGTCTGTTTCCAGAGGCTGCTTTGGCTATTGGGCCAGCCATTGACAATGGCTTCTATTACGATATGGATCTTCCTCGTTCCCTAACGCCGGAAGATCTGGAGAAAATCGAAGCTGAAATGAAGAAGATTATCAAGGAAAATCTGCCTTTGGAGCGCTTTGAGCTTTCTCCGGAAGATGCCAAGGCTCTTATGGAAAAGGAAAAACAGCCCTATAAGGTGGAGCTGATCGAAGAACATTCCGGCAAGGGCGAAAAAATCAGCTTTTACCGGCAGGGTGAGTTTACAGATCTGTGCGCTGGCCCCCACCTGATGACCACCGGCCAGATAAAAGCCATTAAGCTCACAAACTGCACCGGCGCTTACTGGCGTGCGGATGCTAATAACAAGATGCTGCAGCGCGTGTATGGCATTTCTTTCCCCAAGGCGTCGGAGCTGGAGGCGTACGTGACCATGCTGGAAGAAGCGAAAAAGCGCGACCACCGGAAGCTGGGCCGCGAGCTGGAGCTTTTCACCATCATGGACGAGGGCCCCGGGTTCCCCTTCTTCCTGCCCAAGGGTATGATCCTGAAGAATCTTCTCATCGACTACTGGAGGGAGATCCACAGAGAAGCGGGCTACCAGGAGATTTCCACGCCCGTTATCCTGAGCCGTTCCCTGTGGGAGCGCAGCGGCCACTGGGATCATTATAAGCAGAATATGTATACCACTGTGATAGACGGCGAAGATTACGCTATCAAGCCCATGAACTGCCCCGGCGGCATACTGGTATACCAGACGAAAATGCACTCCTACAGAGATCTGCCCCTGCGCATCGGAGAGCTGGGCCTGGTGCACCGGCACGAGCTTTCCGGCGCCCTGCACGGCCTTATGCGCGTCAGGTGCTTTACGCAGGACGACGCCCATATCTTTATGCTGAAAAGCCAGATCAAAGAGGAGATCAAGGGAGTTGTCCGGCTGATCGATAAGGTCTATAAGACGTTTGGATTCCCCTACCATATCGAGCTTTCCACCATGCCAGAGGACCACATGGGGGCCATTGAGGATTGGAACGAGGCTACGGATGCTCTCCGTTCTGCTATTTCCGAGTTGGGATATGACTACGAGGTGAACGAAGGAGACGGCGCCTTCTACGGCCCGAAGCTGGATTTCCACCTGACAGATTGTCTGGGCCGCACTTGGCAGTGTGGAACCATTCAGCTGGACTTCCAGCTTCCCGAACGGTTTGAACTGGAATATACGGGTGAGGACGGCGCAAAGCACCGCCCGATCATGATCCACAGGGTGGTGTTCGGCAGCATTGAACGGTTTATCGGCATCCTGACTGAGCATTTTGCGGGGGCGTTCCCGGCTTGGCTTTCTCCCGTGCAGGTGAAGGTGCTCCCCATATCCGAGCGGCATCACGAGTATGCATCCCAGGTGGAAGAGGCTCTTACAAAGGCTGGCTTCCGTGTAGAGGCTGACATGCGCAGCGAGAAGATTGGTTATAAGATTCGTGAGGCGCAGCTGCAGAAAATCCCCTATATGCTGGTTGTGGGCGATAAGGAGGCAGAAAGCGGAGAGGTCTCCGTCCGCGGGAGAAAGGCTGGCGATCTGGGCAGTATGACTGTAGAGGCATTTATAGAAAAGCTTCGTGAAGAAGTGGATTCTAAGGCCATGGAATAAAAGGATAAGCGGATCCGCCGGGCGGGCCGGAGCGTAAGGCTGCCGGTGAACCGTTCCGAATTATACGGACAGCACAAAAAGCCTGAATGCAGGGAAATACGAATCTTTAAGCGGAGAGGCGTTGCGCAAGCGGCGTCTCTCCGGTCTTAAACTGGATGCGCTCGTAATTGTAAAAATGGATATAGCGGTCAATCATCTCGTTTGCCTCAGAAAACGTGGCAGGTTTGTGCCGGTTTTTGAGGATGGAGAAAAAGTTTTCTGTCATCGCGTTGTCATGCGGGTTTCCTCTCCTTTTTATAGATGGTCGTTTTAAAGTGCCGTTCAAATACCGAAACAGGGCTTTCCTTTGAAATTACCATAGAGAAAGCCGTCTCCCAGATATACCATGGAGTGGGGTGAGAGCCAACTGCAAATCTCTACCGAAATCGTGCAATTTCCGACTATAGTGTGTAAGGCTGGATCTGAATATAAAAAGAACGCTTCCCCTTTAAACTAAAAGGGGAAGCGTTCCAGATAGGGAAGAATAGACACAAATTAATGCATATTCTTTTAAAATTAATTATAGTGCAAGGTATTCGTCCCAGCGTTCCTGATACATCTGTACAAGCGTTTCAGAACC
Organism: uncultured Clostridia bacterium; assembly: GCA_904399395.1. Taxonomy (GTDB): domain Bacteria; phylum Bacillota; class Clostridia; order Oscillospirales; family Acutalibacteraceae; genus UMGS1264. The sequence goes on from CAJFPJ010000075.1 coordinate 48,828, forward strand.
GAGAGTTTTACACTGCTCGACATAGGCATTCCAGCTGTTGTCGTCGATACCCTGGAGAATAAAGGTAGAGAGCATGTTGTCGGTATATTTACGCAACTCGGTATCTATGTCGGTGAAGGTGGCCATTTTATCCTCATCAAAGCTGAGAGAGCTGGGCCATGTCTGTACAGCATGGTTTATGTATACGTTGTTATTAGCATTTCCGCGGTCAATAAACTGCTGAACAGTATTTTGCTTCAGCGCAGCCATGCCATCTCCGCCCAGATTCCAATAGACAGAGTTGCCAACAGGGGAGTAACGGCCGATCAACGCGGTATTGACGGCTTCACCGTCAGGTGTTTCTGCCATTTCCGTCCAAGCTGTCTTTTCATCATTCTGCCATTTCCAGCTTATATTTTCTTCGCCGAACCGGGCGCTGACGGCTCTTTCACCAGCATCCAGGAAAGTATCCACCCAGCGGATTGTGGCCTCAGGATATTTATTGTTGGACATAATGGTGAAGCAGTTAGCGGTAACACCAGTTACAAGTCCGGGCTTTGCAACCACCTGATCCTCAAAGGCATCGATGATGACGTAGTTGTTTTTCTCGGTTTCACCGTTATTCAATTCCAGCCAGCTGAACGCAGCCGTCATGCCGATGCCTTCCTCAGAGCGAGATTTTGCCCAGAACTGGTTATCATTCTGTGTGAAGGTTTCTCCATCAAACAGACCTTCTGTATACAGCTTATTGAAGAATTCCAGCCCTTCACGATATTCTTCCGTGGTGGGGACAAATATTACTTTGTCATCTACGATGTTGATATGGGAGTTATCATCGGCTACGCCAAAGAAGCCAAAGAAATTGCCGATAGAGTTGCTGCCGTTTACAACGTTGGCGCTGGAGAACTGGCGCGCAGAGAGACAGATTTCATCTCCCTTTACACCGTTGCCGTTAGCATCTTTTTCCTTAAATGTTTTGAGCATGTTATAGAATTCGTCTACATTGGTGGGCGCTTCCAAACCTACCCGATCCAACCAGGTCTGGTTCACAATCATCAAGCTGGGAATACGTGTGCCCAATGCCTCGTCAACCTTGGGAAGAGAATAGATTTTTCCGTCAGAATACACGATCTGTTTTCTCAGGTCATCTCTGGCTTCTAACCATTTCATGGCGTTGGGAGCATATTCCTTCAAAAGGTCTGTCAGTTCGACGATCATGCCCTGCTGCCCATATTTGAGAACAACACTATTGGGAATGGTGCCGCCATAGAAGGCGTCAGGCAAATTTGTGTTTGACGTGATCATCAGCTGGACTTTATCCGCCCATGCTTCGCCGTTAATTTCTTCCCATTCGATGTGAATACCGCTCTCTTCTTCATATTCCTTGAACATCTTCATATCAGAATATCCATTCTGATAGTTTTCGTCCAAGGGAGCCGCAAAGCGCAAGGTAATAGGCTCATTTACAATGGGAAAACCGGTTTTGTTGAAGTTAGCGGTTTCACTGCCAGCACTGGAATCCCCGGAGCCGCCGGAAGGAGCTGCGGAAGAACTGTCTCCGCTGGGGCCGCATCCAGCAGCCAGGCTGAGAAGCATAGCTGCGGATAAGAGGGCTGCTGCGAATCTCTTTTTCATGTTCATCTTCCTTTCTTTACTAAGGGCGATTATCTTAACGGAACGCAATCCGTCAGGGTACTGAATAACACGTTAGCCTTTTACTGAGCCGATCATGACACCTTTGACAAAGTATTTCTGAGCGAACGGGTACATGATCAGAACTGGCACAGAGGATACGACGATAACGCCATATTTTATAAGCTCTGCATATCGCTGGCGTTCCAAGGAATCGGCCAGCTGACCTTCAGAGGTTATAACGTCTGTTAACCGGTTTTGAAGGAGAATCTCGCGTAGGACCAACTGTAAAGGATAGTATTCTTTATTGGAAAGATACATCATAGCATTGAAATAGGAGTTCCATTGCCCTACGGCGTAAAATACGACCATGACAGCAATAATTGCTTTTGAGAGCGGTATGGCGATACGGAAATAAAACTGAAAAACTCCGCATCCGTCTATTTCTGCCGCTTCAAATAATTCATCTGGTAAATTGCTTTGGAAGAATGTGCGACATATAATCATATTGTATACAGAGACCATTCCTAAAATCACCATAACTGCTGGATTATTGTTTAATCCCAACGTATTGATGACGATGTAAAGAGGGATCATGCCGCCGCTAAAATACATTGTTATGATGAAATATGCCATTAACACATTTCTGCCAGCCAAATTTTTTCGGGAAAGTGCAAAACCAGCGCTGACGGTTACAATTATGCTGAGTAAAGTTCCCATAACAGTATAAATAATGGTGTTGCGGTATCCTGTCCATATAGAACTGTCTTCGAATAATCGAGCATAACCATCTAGGGAAGGCTGAATTGGATAGATGGTAACATCGCCTCCATTGACTGCATCCGGGTCGCTTATAGAAGCGATTACGATAAAGTAAAGGGGGTATAAAACGATTAACGCTAATATAAGAAGAATAATAAAATTTATGATATCAAAAACTTTATCTTCCTTAGGTTTTCGGATAGCCATATTTTCTCACCCTTTCGTTATGTTATGAAAATTACCATAGACTGGTGTCAGTTAAGGAACGGCTGATTTTATTAACGGTAATCAACATGATGCAGTTGATTACGTTATTAAATAGACCGACGGCCGTTGAATAGCTGTAATCTGCGTCTATAATACCTTTCTTATAAATTTGGGTGGAAATAATTTCAGATACGGGAAGGTTGATGCTGTTCTGCATGAGATACATTTTATCAAAACCGACACTCATAATGGATCCTACGTTCATAATAAGCAGGATCATTGCCGTAGGTAGAATGGAAGGAAGGTCGATATACAGGATCCGTTTTAATTTCGTCGCGCCGTCGACAATGGCAGCTTCATGCATTTCGGCACTGACACTAGACAGTGCCGATATGTAGATGATTGTGTTGAATCCTGTGCTTTGCCAAACACCCGACCATACATACAGATGGCGGAAATATCCGATTTCACCGAAAAAGTTTATAGGTTCACCGCCCAGAGCTGTGATAATAGTGTTAAAAACACCGCTGGAGGGAGACATCATGATTTGCATCATGCCTATAAGAACGACTACAGAAATAAAATGGGGGGCATACAGGACGTTTTGCACGAATTTTTTGAATCCTGAACGACTGCACTGATTTAATAACAAAGCTACAATGATTGGCATTGGGAAACCAGCCACTAATTGATATAGGCTGATTATGACGGTGTTTTGAATCAGACTTACACAGGAGGGGGACCTAAAAAAGCGTTCAAAATGCTCCCATCCTACCCAGGGGCTCCCCGTAATTCCCAATTGTGGAAAAAATTCTTTAAATGCAATCTGGATACCATACATGGGCCAGTAGTTAAAAATAAAAATATAGACAACTGCAGGAAGCAGTAACAGATAAAATGGATAATCCCTACGTAACCTTTTGCGTAAAGGCAGATGATTAAAGCCTTCAGCTTTCATTTGAGCTTTCGATTTTTTTGCCATACTAGCCATCTCAATATGCACCTCTTTCCGTTTTAAAGGCAGACTATCATGATTTTTCTTTGCGTATAGATACGGAGAATATCCTTATCTACCATTACGCGCGCTAAACTCCTCCTTTTGTATAACCTCTCAAAAGAGTTTGTATGAAAGGTTATCGGTTTTCATTCCCATTTGATTAAAATTGATAGTTTTCCATGTTGCCAAAATTTCTTATTGTATATTTTTGTTTCTGTTGCTTTCAATATAATATGAATACACACAAAAATATATAGATAAATTTCATATTTTATATGCTTATTATCACATGATCAATAATATGATAAGAATTCATATTAGATATGTGCGAATTATAACGTCTGTGCTGTATTTCATCGAGGTGAAAACGAAAAAAGCCTCCAGATTAAACATCCGAAGGCTTTTTAATGCAGTGGTTGAGTGGTTGCTTACAGCAGAGGTCCTCTGGATTGGCGCCTGTATTCTCCCGGCGTCATACCTGTTGCATCTTTAAATTTTCGTATAAAGCTGGATTCGTTGCTGTAGCCCAACTTTTCCACGATCATGCGCAGAGGCATGTCGGTATTGGAAAGGAAAGATTTTGCTTTTTCCATTTTCAGCCGGTTGATATATTCGGTGGGCGTCTGATTCAGATACCGTTTGAAGCGCTGGCTTAGATTATTCTGCGAAATTCCAAATTGATCGGCCAACTGGCCCACACTGAAATTGTAGTCGAAGACGTTAGCGTTTATAATGGCAATGATCTGCTCCATGAGATTGTTGTTGGGCTGCTCCTTTTCATCCAAATATTTCATGGTTTCTTGGGTGATATCCTCCAGAATCCGCAGGAGTTCCTCCATGGAGTGAGAAGAAGAGAGTCCCATTATGTCCGGAGCACGCTCGTTTATGATGGAAAAGCCTTTTCCTGTTTGCAGGGTGGCTTTCAGTATTACGCTCACTACATCATAGCAGACGAATTTTCCCAGAATAAGATTATACTGATGAGTCTTCAGCAGTGCACTGATTCGGGAAACCAGCCCCTGAAATTTTTCTTTGTTATTCTCTTGGATGGCCCGGCTAAGCTCATTAATTTCTTCATAGGGATAGAGCTGCTCAATCTCTTTATGAGAAACAATCTCTGAGTAGAACACGGGAGTATCCGGAATTCCTTTTTCTAAAGCTGTATCCAGAGCGGCAGAGGCTTCGATATACGTCATGTGCAGCTTGGAAACATCGGCTACACTGGAGCTCATGCCCATGTAAATTTCCGTGTGAGGAAGCTTCTGCTTTAAATCCAGGCAGATGCTGGGCAGCATTTCCCGGTATATAGAGCCTTTTCCGGAACTGTCTGCAATGAGGAAAACATTTTTCGCAGAAAAAAAGCAGTGATAGATCTGCTGGTTAAGAAGCCGGCTGCGGAGAATGGCTAAAAGTTCTGCAGCCATGGGAGATTTTCCGTCCTGATGAGGAGAGGTCTGCACCATCAGGATCCGAAGATAAGGATTCGTTATCAGCAGGCCGGAATTCTCGTAGTTGGTATTCAGCTCATCTAGAGAAGAAAAGCCTCCGTTTACTGCTTTATAGAGGACCGCTTCTCGAAGAGTTTCCTGATTGACGGCAAGCTTTTCATTGAGATCTTTGTGAACCACAGCCATATGGTTCAGAAGATGCTCTGCATTTTCAATGGTGGAACTCTGCCGGGGCAGTTCAATGGGCGGTTCTGGATAATGCTTGAACAGAAATTCCTGCAAGGAGCGGATAGGCCGGTAATTTTTATATGCCACCAGAAATACAAGAAGGCATTCAATCAGCAGCATAGAGGCTAGTACGCCGTAGAGAGTCCGTTGGATCCTATATACGGGCTCCAATGCGGAAGAAGAGGGGAGAATATACAAATACAGGATATCTTTATCCGGATTTCGGAGATACGAAACCATATATTCTTGGCCATTGAGTTGAGCAATAAAAGACGACTGCTTATCATCAAACGAATATGTGTCTATAAGTGTCTGTAGTTCTTCCTCATAGGTGTCTGAACCGGCAAGCAAAACCCGTTCCTTCCCAGAAGGAAGCACAGCAGCATAGTTTGCATAATTTTCCGCATGAAAAGCTTTTTGAAGCGTTTCCGCATCTATTTTGAAAAGAACAGTTGCGTAGGGAGCGGCGGTCAGATAGGGAAGAGGATATATGAAATCCACGACTTTTCTTTCAGGACTACCCACCATCTTTTCCGTATGAGCAGGGAGGATGACTAGACTATCTGTTTCATTCAGATATTTGGTAAAGGTTTCTGGGCTGATACCGGTCATTTTGTTGACGGAATCCGCATAGGTGTCTAGAGAATAGGTGGAACTTGAAGCACAGATGGATGTGTTCCCGTGGGTATAAAAGAGGATGTCCTTTAAATATCCACTGGAAAGTTGATATCTCCTCAAGCGTTTTTGCAGGCTGATAGCTTTGGGAAGTTGATCATCCAAATCATAGGAATAATCTTCTTCCAGTTGAATCATCTGCACGATATTTTCCATTTGGCTGAGCATCAGTTCCACCGAGTTCTGGGCAGAAAGCAGGGAAGAACTTTGGTTGGCTTCTACTTCCCGCTGATAGGCTTGGGTAAAAACGGTGCCGAAAATGACAATGACGATCACAAGGGGGAGGGAAGCCGCCATGATATAGGAAAAGATATATTTGTATAAATCGAAAAATTTCTTGTTTTTCAAAGCCTTGTTTTCCATTACAGACTCCTCCTTTGAAGGAAAAGAATTGGTGGAAACGACTAGTTTTATAGTGATAATACCACATATATATGGAATTTTTCAACTATATATACCGGATTTAATACGAAAATAAAGGGCGGAGGCATACCCTATGCTCCCGCTCTCCATTGAACGATTTTCACTTGCATACATGTGGCAATTCTGCTCACAACCGAAAAATTTTGGTATTAAGCAGATAAACTGTTGTTAAAAAGTCAGAAACCAATGGGTTCTGTGGAGGATGCTTTGCCATGGAGAATATCGTCATGCAACAGCTGGAGGGTTTTATTCAAATTTCCATCCTTCAGGGCCTGGAAGATATCTTCGTGGGGAGCGGGATTGAAAATATACTCCATGCTGTGCCGACTCTGCCAATGGATCTGCGCATAAACACGTTTTTGAATGGCCATGCTCTCCCGCAGTGATTTAACCAGAAAACGGTTTCCTGCAAGACTTGCCAAAAGGCAATGGAACTCTTCGTTATCCTCCCATACCGTCCATACATCGGTGTCTCTGTTTTTCTTAGATTCATCCAGATGGCAGCGCAGAGGCTTTAGATCCTCGGGTCGGATATGGGGGAAAGCCTCCTTGAGAGCGCTCAGCTCCAGGATCAGACGGAACTGCGCGATATCCCTGGCATCCCGTTCGTTCAAACGGACGATTATATATCCGTATCGGGGAACACTTTTTAAGACGCCTTCGCTGCATAGCTTCACGAGAGCTTCCCGTACAGGCGCTTTGCTGACGCCAAATTTTTCTACCAGGCTGCCCTCTGTGAGGACGACATCCTCCTGGTCTGAAGAGAGGCGAATCACCATATCCAGAATTTCGTCGTGGATCGTATCCGCCAGAGAGATTTTTTTCTCTGCCATAAACACACCTCTTACTCGGGGAAGGGCCCCCGTAAGCTGAATTTTCACTGATATGATCAGTATACAGTATAAGTATACCGTTTTTTGGGGAGGAGCGCAAGCCACTGCAAAATAAGATTTTCTGAATCTTCTCAAAAGCGCGCCCTTTTATGTAAAAGGACGCGCTCTGAGAGAAAGTATAGAATGAAGAAAGAAGACTAAAGAATCCGGCCTGAAAATCAGACCTGGCGTGCAGCTTCCACGACCCAACGAATGCGCTCGTGATCGATATGAGATGCGATGGTGCAGTCTCCGCCCAGCATCAGGCCCAGCTTGCCATAGTTCTTGATAAGCTCTCTGGTGTATTCCTGCACCTCATCCTTGCTGCCAGTGTAGAGGATACCCTGATATGTTTTGCACTCAGGATCCAGATGGAGGGTTTCAAAGCCGCCCAGAACAGCCTTATTGCCGAAGAAGATACGGCCCTCTTCCAAAGGAAGCTTTTCAACGAACACTGCCCAGTTGATGCACTTTACGGGATAATCCTTCCAGAGCTCCACATTGTTCTGAGCGCCGGCCCAGCCACAGCAATGCATAATGTTGTTTTCCGAGAAGCGGTTGGCATGCTCTAGAACATAAAGGTCGCTGGGAGCAATCATCTCTTTATATTCTTCCACGGTGAAGCGCTCTTTTTCGCCGCCCTGGACGCAGTAATATACGCCGTCGCAGCCGGCCTCTGTAATCAAAAGCTGACAGAGGAGAGCGTTGTCCTGAGCAATGACATCCAACGCATGCATGACAGCCAGTTTGTTTTCACGGATATGCTCCATAACTTTGTCTTCGGGATAACCAAAACGAATGGAAGAGAAGGGGGCGAACACGTTATAGAATACGCAGCGTTCTTTACCGATTTCTTCCACAATTCTCTTAGCTCTCCAAACCTGTTCCTGAATGAAGGGGTGGTCCTTGCCCAGGGGCTTTAGGTTCCACCAGTCGTCGGCACACTTGATATCCTCCGGAATGGGATAATTGAAATAGCCATCACACATGATCTTGACAAAGTCCAGATCCGTGTCGCGGTAATAATCGAGATGAGCTTGAACACAGCCTTCGCCTTTGGCCTGTTCGCCACCAAAATGATACCAGAAACCTACGGGAGCATGGTCAACGGGCTTTTTGTTCAGCGCATTGAGAACTCTTGTGCGTTTGTCCATGATGATTCTTCCTTTCAGATGTAAAATGTCTGGGTTTGCGTATATATGTTTGACAGAATAAAGGATCGGCAAATATTAAGTATAATCAGCGGTTGGCTACCATCATATCCAAAATGACACGATCTGTATCTGCCATGCCGTCCGTCCCCAGCTGGCCCAGATTGCGGATGGTCTTTTCCACGTCAGAAGAGACAATTCCATCTAATGGCGTGGCGCTGATATTCCGCAGGGCGAGCATGGAACAACGGTAAGCACTTGCTACGGCAGTGGCAATCTTCAGGGCGCATCCGGCTTTTGCACCGTCGCAGATAACACCGGAGACATCGGCAATCACATTGCGTATAGCGCATTTAATCTGCTCCAGATTTCCGCCCATCAAATACGTGACGGCACAGCAGGCGCCAATTGAGGCCCCCACACCGCAGCCGCAGAGGGGAGAAAGGCGGCCGATATAGCTTTTTACGTGGATAGTGACCAGACAGCTCATGGCCAAACCACGGTAGAGCATTTCCTCGGAAAGTTTTTTCCGCTCTGCCAGTGCTACCACAGGAAGAGTAGCGGTGATGCCTTGGTTTCCGCTTCCGCAGGAAGTCATAACGGGCATCCGGCTGCCGGACATTCTGGCATCTGCAGCCGCGCAGGTCAACGCTACGGCGTAATCCATCACATCTTCCGTGTTTTCATCCAATTGCATGGATTCATAAATGCTTCTGCCCACCTGGAGCCCATAGGGGCGGCTTAACCCCTCCTGAGCGATGCTCCTGTTTAGATCCACAGCTTGCTGCAGGAAACGAAGCTCCTTCCAATCCACAGATTTCACAAATTCATAGATTCCGTCTATTGTAACGAGCGCTCCCCTGCCAGCGGCAGCTGCAGCGCCTTCCGAGGGGTTTTCAAACAGGGTGACACCATTTTTCATAATATATGTAATATTGGTGTGCATATCTTCGATGACCGTCTGTGCTTCACCGGAAGGACCGTACACGGTGACGCGGATAAAGAACTTCTTTTCTGTGGGCTCCAAAGCCACCTCCACACCCTTTTCTGCCACCATCTTCTTAGCGGCGCTGACAGTTTCCTCTGTGATAGAGTGCAGAACCTCTAAAGAAGCGTTTGGGTCGCCGCCCAGGGCCCCCAGAGAAGAGGCGATCTCAAGCCCTACCATGTCAGTTCCAGGGATGCCCACGCCCATAGCGTTTTTCAGAATATTCCGACTGACCTGCACCAGGATACGGGTAGGTATTTCCCCCAGTGCCTCTCGGGCCTTTGCGGAAGCATAGGCAATGGAAATAGGCTCTGTACACCCCAGGGCAGGGGCGATTTCTTCTTTGAGAAGGGAAAGATACAGTTCCGTGTTCATAATAAGTGTACTCCTTTGTTGCATAGTTCAGAAACAAAAATACACGAAAGCAACATATCATATCTAAAATATTCTTTCTAATATTGACTGTAATCATATTAGCTCTTAATGAAAGGAAAGTCAATACCAAAATGAAATCTTTTCTATTTTCTTTGGCTTGGAAACCGGTGTGGGGATCATGGAGTAAAGATTACAATTTTGTCGTATTATTTCTCATTTGTTGCTTATTTCTGGAGAGATGATATAATGAAGTCATAGTTCCCCATTATGGGGATGCACAGTAGTTATGAAACATTAAAGGAGGAGTACATCATGCCGGCTGAACTGATTCCCATTCTCATTGTGATTGCGGTTGTTGTTCTCATACTGATCCTATTTGGGATCGGCTATGTGAAGGCGCCGCCGGATACTGCCTACATTATTTCGGGTCTACATAAGAATCCTAAGATTCTGGTGGGCCGGGCGGGAGTGCGTATCCCATTTTTCGAGAGATTAGACCGCTTGCCCCTGAACATCATCCCCATTGACATCAAGACGCAGGAGAGCGTTCCTACGAAGGAGTTTATCAATATCCGTGTGGATGGCGTGGCCAATGTGAAAATCTCCTCCGATGGGGATTCCCTTACCAGAGCGGCTCAATCCCTGCTGGGGAAGGATTTTGCTGAGCTGCAGATGCTGGCTCAGCAGGTGTTGGAAGGGAATATGCGTGAGATTGTGGGTCAGATGCGCCTGGAAGATCTGGTGCATGACCGAGCTGCTTTTGCCCTGAAGGTGCAGGAGAACGCGGCCCCCGATATTGAAAAAATGGGTATGGAGATCGTAAACCTCAACATCCAGAATTTTGTGGATGAAAACCATACTATTGAAAATCTGGGTATGGATAATGTGGTACAGATCCAGAAGACTGCGGCGATTGCCAAAGCTCAGGGCCAGAAGGATATCCAAATCGCAGAGGCGGAGGCTAAAGAAGCTGCCAACCAGGCCCGCATCAATGCGGAGGAAAAGATTGCTGCCCAGAATACCAGTTTGGCCATTAAGCAGGCTGAGCTGAAGCAGCAGGCGGATACTAAGCTGGCTGTCTCCGACGCGGCTTACCGCATCCAGGAGCAGGAGCAGAGAAAGATCATCGAAATTGCCTCTGCCAATGCGGACATAGCCCGCAAGGAAAAGGAAGCCGAACTGGCTGAGAAGGAGATTGCCCTTCAGGAAAAGCGGCTCGATGCAGAGGTGCGTAAACAGGCGGATGCTGAGCGCTACCGTGTGGAGCAACAGGCTGCAGCTGAGCTGGCAAAACGCAAAAGGGATGCGGAAGCCGACCGCTATGAACGTGAGCAGGAGGCTGATTCCCAGAAGGCGGTAGCGGATGCTGCCATGTATTCCAAGCAGAAGGAAGCGGAGGGCATTCGGTTGGTAGGCTTGGCCGAAGCCGAAGCTATTGAAAAGAGGGCGGAGGCCATGAAGAAAATGGGCGAGGCTTCCTATCTGGATATGTATCTGAAGGTGCTGCCCGATATCGTGAAGAATGCGGCTCTGCCCCTGGCGCAGACAGAAAAGATCGTTATGTATGGAGATGGAAATTCCACTAAGCTGGTGCAGGATGTGATTGCCACTTCCAACCAAGTGGTGGATGGGCTCAAGGAGGCTACAGGCATTGATCTGAATTCTCTTTTGGCTGGTGTCATGGTAGGAAGGCAGACACCCCCGTCTCCCCCGCAAAATGTTGAACCTCCAGCTGGGGAATAGTGCATCGCAGTAGGAGAGAAAGAGTCGGGCGTTTTCGTTCGGCAGTGGAGTGAGACTGCGACTACTAGAAATTGAAAACAGATCCGGTTTCGGGTTATGGCCCGAAACCGGATTCTTTTATATAGCAGATATAGGAAAAGTTTTTTCTGCTATTTCAAGAAAATCTCTACTATTTTCATCCGTTGCAGTGAAAAAGTGATAAAATATTGTTTACGAGAATAGAGAAAAATGCTATGATATTGATGTAAAGGACAGTTCTTCCGTGTTTTCTGCAGCCAGCATTTCCAATCCAATAGGCGAAGGGTGGCGCACGGAAGAAATCTCCGTACTATCCTATCAGTACGGGAACCAGCATAAAAGAGGAGGCTTACGCCAATGGAACACTATTACCAGCCGGAAATCGAGTGCGCTTCCCAGGAACAGATCCGGGCATGGCAGGACGAAAGGCTTGTGAAGCAGGTAAAGCATGTATATGATAACGTTCCGTATTATCGGAATCTTATGGAGAAAAGGGGAGTCAAGCCGGAGGATATCCGTTCTGTAGAAGATCTGCACAAATTGCCTTTTCTGACGAAAGATGATTTGCGGGAAGCATACCCTTATGGGCTTCTGGCCACGCCATTGAAGGATTGTGTGCGTATTCAATCCACCAGCGGAACCACAGGCCGGCGTGTGGTAGCTTTCTACACTCAGCACGATATCGACCTCTGGGAGGAATGCTGCGCCAGAGCTCTTGTGGCTGCGGGCGGAACGAAGGACGATGTGGTGCACGTTTGTTACGGATATGGTCTCTTCACAGGCGGCCCTGGGCTCAACGGAGGTTCTCATAAGCTGGGTTCCCTGACCCTGCCCATGTCCTCAGGCAATACGGACCGGCAGATCCAGTTCATGTGTGACCTGGGCTCCACCATTCTCTGCTGCACGCCTTCTTATGCTGCGTATCTTGCAGAATGTATCTGTGAGCGCGGCCTTCAGGATCAGATTAAGTTGAAGGCCGGTATTTTCGGTGCGGAAGCTTGGAGTGAGGAGATGCGGCAGGATATCCAGCAAAAGTTGGGTATCAAAGCCTATGATATCTATGGACTGACGGAAATTTCCGGCCCAGGCGTCGCTTTTGAGTGCAGCGCACAGACAGGCATGCATATTAACGAGGATCATTTCATCGCGGAGATTATTGACCCTGAAACAGGGGAAGTCCTCCCGGAAGGGGAAAAGGGAGAACTGGTATTCACCAGCATCACCAAAGAGGCGTTCCCCCTTTTGCGCTACAGGACAAAGGATATCTGTGTGCTCACCCGTGAAAAGTGTTCCTGCGGAAGAACCCATGTGAAAATGAGCAAACCTATGGGCCGCAGCGACGATATGCTGATCGTTAAGGGAGTGAATGTGTTCCCCTCTCAGATTGAGACGGTTCTTCTTAATAAAGGATATCCGGCCAACTATCAGATCCTTGTGGATCGGGTGAACAATAGCGACACCCTCGATGTAGAGGTGGAGATGACTCCCGAGATGTTCTCTGACAGCGTAACGGCCGTATCTACCCGCGAAAAGGAATTGGTGGATGCGCTCAAGTCCATGCTGGGCATTTACGCCAAAGTGAAGCTGGTGGCGCCTAAGACGATCGCCCGCAGCGAGGGCAAGGCTGTCCGCATTATTGACAAGCGCAAGCTGTATTGATTGCCGGGGATATCCATTTGATAAAAGTGACAAATTATTCAGATACGAAGGAGGAATCCAGCATGACTGTTAAGCAAATTTCCGTTTTTCTGGAAAATAAGCCTGGGCGACTCTATGAGCTCACAAAGGTTTTGCGGGAAAATCAGATCGATATGCGGGCGCTTTCCATTGCTGAGACCCCTGATTTTGGCATTCTGCGTTTGATTGTGGATGATTCCTATAAAACAGCCTGTGTTCTGAAGGATGCGGGCTACATCTGTTCCATTACGCCTGTTTTGGCGGCAGAGGTGGCTGATGAGGCCGGCGGCCTTGAGAAGATCCTGGAGATTTTAGGGGAAAACGACATCAACTTGGAGTATACATATGCCTTTATTACCCGCAAAAAGGGAACGGCGTATATGGTTTTCCGTGTGCAGGATAATGACCGGGCTATTGAAATCCTGTCTCAAAATCACGTGCATCTTATCTGCCAGGATGCATTTTCAGATCTGTAAGCTTTGGCAATAGCGCGATGGCAGGCTGAAGCATTGGCTGCAAAATATTAACTGCATCCCCCCATTTATCTCTTTAGTTTACGAAAGACTGTGGAAAAGCCCTTCTGCGTTGCTTCTGCAGGGGGCTTTTCCCGTCTGTTAATTTGAAAATTTAAAGCTTATCAAAAAAGAGTATGCTGATTTGTCGATTTTACTGAATGCATTGCGAAAGAGATGAAGAGTATTGAAAAACAAGGGAATATATGCCATAATTAGGTAACTATCCCTGCTGGTGTGAAAGGCAGGAATATAGAATGCCGGGCTTAAGCCGGGCGGTAAATGTAGGAGGATAGGTATGGAAAAAACAAGAAGCAGCTTTACCGGGAAGCTTGGATTTGTCCTGGCGGCTGCGGGTTCTGCGGTAGGCCTGGGAAATTTGTGGCGTTTCCCATATCTGGCTGCCAAATATGGCGGCGGTATTTTCCTTTTGGTGTATCTTGTTTTGGTGGTGACGTTCGGCTTTGCTCTGATGGCCGGTGAAATTGCCTTGGGTCGGAAAACGGGTCTCAGCGCTATCGGAGCATTTCAGAAGCTGAACAAGAAATGGAAATTCCTTGGTATTCTCACATCTCTTGTTCCCATAATCATACTGCCGTATTACAGCGTAATCGGCGGCTGGGTCATGAAGTATTTTTCCGTGTTTGTCACGGGCCAAATGGGCGCTGCCGCTGAGGAAACGTATTTTGGGAATTTCACCGGTGAACTTGTGGAGCCTATTGGGTGGTTCTTCCTCTTTATGGGCATCACAGCCGTGATCGTGTTCTTCGGTGTGGAAAAGGGCATTGAGAAGGCCAGCCGCTTCATGATGCCTGCTCTTGTAGTTCTTACCATCGGTGTTACCGCGTTTGTGCTTTTCCAGCCTGGCGCGATGGAAGGCGTGGCATATTACTTCACGCCTGATTTCAGCAAATTCAGTTCAGAAACGGTTTTGGCAGCTCTTGGCCAGCTTTTCTATTCCATGTCTCTGGCTATGGGAATCATGATCACCTATGGCTCCTATATGAAAAAGGATGTGGATCTGGAAAAATCCGTTAAGCAGATTGAAATTTTTGATACTGGCTTTGCCTTCCTGGCCGGCTTGATGATTGTCCCTGCTGTTACCATATTCGGGGATTTGTCAAAAATGAATACAGGCCCCGGGCTCATGTTTGTCACTTTGCCGGGCGTGTTCAATAAAATGGGAAATGTGCTTGGGCCGATTGTAGGCGCACTTTTCTTCCTTTTGGTCTTTTTTGCGGCACTTACATCTTCGATTTCCCTTATGGAAACTGTGGTTTCCATTCTGCAGGATAAGCTGAAATGGGGCCGCCATTTCACCTGTATTGTGGTGGCGGTAGGTGCTTTCCTTATCGGACTTCCCAGTTCCTTGGGAATGGGTGTTTGGGCTGATATTAAGATTTTTGGTCTGCAGTTCCTGGATTTCTTCGATTACATCAGCAACAGCGTTCTGATGCCCATCGTGGCGTTCCTCACTTGTATCTTTATCGGGTGGGTCATCAAGCCAAAAACTCTTTCCGATGAAATCAAGATTTCTTCTCCCTTTAAAAGAGAAAAAATGTTCAGCGTTATTATCAAATTTGTGGCGCCGGTATGTATTGTGGCGATCCTCATCAGCTCCGTGTTCCATTTGGTTTAAGTATCGGTTTTGAAGCAGTAAAAAGCTCCCGGGATCTTTTTGAGATCCCGGGAGTTTTTATGTTTGGCGATGGGGTTTGTTTGCTTACCCGGCGGCCTGCGCCTGGATGACTCCTTCCACCTTCTCTATATATTCTTCCATGGGAATCACGTCAAAGCCATATGGATCTTCGGGAGTTTCATGCTCTTCTTCCACCATTAAGTCTTTAAGGACATTCACGTTTCCATCCGTATCCTCTATGAAGGGTCCGCTTAGTTCAGACTTCATATTGTCGACAAAAACCAAAACGTTATCTCCTATTTCGGCTGTGTTGATCCCTGGGTATTCATAGATTTTGCCGTTGGGCGCTTCGCCGCCCAGTTCCCAATAGACAACTGTGTCACCTTCTTCACAGTTGAGCAGGCCCTTTTTCACTCGGACGGTGACGTTTTTGCCGTAATCGTAATCGGAGGCATATTCGGGGGTGGTAACGGGGCCCTTTTCGATGACTTCCCCATAGGCGATATATTCGCTCATCCTTACAATATCACCCAGGGATAATTGCGCAAAGGAACCTTCGATCCGGACATGCTCTTTTTCCGTCTCTGCTTTGGCGCACCCAAAGCAGGAAACCAGCAGGAAAGAGGCTATGACAAAGGAGGAAACTTTCAGCAGTTTATGCCAGCGTTTCTGTTTCATACTCCATTCCTCCATAAGCATCCGCCCGGATATATCGGGCGGATGCTTTAAGTTGACTATGGTATGTTACTTACTTTCAGCCTGCGCTTGGATCACCTTTTCAACTTTTTCCATATATTCTTCCATGGGAAGTATAGTGGAATCGTATGGATCATCAGGAACTGTAAACTCTTTTTCTTCCAGATAGATATTGTATATACTCAGATTTCCATCTTCATCCTCTATCAAAGCGGGTAGTGTGAGTTGAGATTTTTGTTCGCTAATAAAAATCAGAATCGTGTCTCCTATATCTGCATTTCCAAGCCCCGGATGTTCATACACGATGCCGTTGGGCGCTTCGCCGCCCAGCTCCCAATAGACAACAGTGTCGCCTTCTTCACAGTTGAGCAGGCCCTTTTTCACTCGGACGGTGACGTCTTTGCCGTAATCGTGGTCGGAGGCGTATTCAGGGGTGGTAACGGGGCCTTTTTCAATGACCTCTCCATAGGCGATATATTCGCTCTCCTTTACAATATCACCCAAAGACATTGGAGCAAAGGAACCTTCGATCCGGACATGCTGTTTTTCCGTCTCTCCTTTGGCGCACCCAAAGCAGGAGAACAGCAGGAAAGAAGCTATGGCGAAGGAGCAAACTTTCAGCAGTTTATGCCAGCGTTTCTGTTTCATACTATATTCCTCCATGAGCCTCCGCCCGGTTATACCGGGCGGAGGCTTTAAGTTGACTATGGTATGTTACTTACTTTCAGCCTGCGCCTGGATAACTCCTTCTACTTTTTCCATATATTCTTCCATGGGTATTTCAATTACGGAATACTGCCCCTCGGTTTCTGGTGGTGTCCGTGCTGTTTCTATCATATAGTCATCGGGCACATGTATATTTTGATTTTCATCTTCCACCAGTACACCCAAAGGAAAAGAAACTCCGTTTTCATCGAGAAACAGAAGTGCTCGTTCTCCTGTTTCGGCTTTTAAAAAGCTTGTGTATTCATAAATGGCGCCTTCGGGTGTTTCACCACCTCCGGGTTCCCAGTATGTGATGATATCCCCGGTTTGGCAGTTTTTCAGGCCTTTCGTCACGCGGAGAATTACTTTCCGGCAGTAATTTTCTGCAGAAATTTCGGACGAAAAAGCAGCAAAAAAATCCGGAGCCATAGCCTGCCCTTTCTCCAAAATCTCTCCGTAAGCAATTACGGAAGAATCTACCACGGCATCTCCAAGTGTCTGATAGGCAAGAGAGGATTGTATTTCAATAATACGTTTTTCTTTAGAACAGGAAAAGCAAAAGAAAAGCAGCACTGGGACCAGAAGCAAAGAAGAAATTTGTTTCAGGTCGGAGAAGTTTTTTTTCATGTTTCCTTACCTCCTGTAAACTTTTTAATTGCAGACTTACCAGTATATAATCGTATAAGATGCTGTATCGTATTCCTGTAGAGTAGTTCTAACAGTATTCAAATAAATTCTTGCTGGCTGCATAACATTTTTTTACAGGTGGGGCTGAAGCAGGTTTCTCCATCCTCTAACTCGTGACAATGTGCAATGCCCAGGGCATGCCCCAATTCATGTAGAATTACGGATTTTACATCATATGTACTCATACTTCCTCCAGCCGACCAGTTCTTGTTTGAATTCAAAGATATCTTCACAGATAAAAGTTCAATAGTATAATTGGGAGTCATTTGCCCTAAGGTAGTAGAAGATACCATGGGTTCAAAGTTAATTCTATTGGCCGTATATCATATCCACTGGAAGAAGTTTGTCTAAGAAACGTTACCATTTTTTCATTATCAGGAGTTCGTACTTGGTTCCAGATGTTCATAGCAGATACGGCCTGAGTTTGATACGAGGAGGAAAGGGCGGACAAATCAAAATATACATTTCGGGGAGTATTGAACCAATAATACCCCAGTCGTAACCTGGGCTGGATTTCCGCCGCAAGTGCCGGTTCCTTCCCGTATATGGGGCATACGGCCAAAAGAAGCAGGGCAAGAAATGCGGATACTACCTTTTTCAACCTTCTCATATGCAGGTTTCCTCCATCCGTCAGTTTTTAATGTGCTTTGAAGATACGCCGCAGGAAGAAAACCATGGGAACCACCTTCTTTATTTTTCTGTTCAAATATAGTATACAGGAAATTTGTGTTAGTGTAAATTATTTATAGTAAATATTTGCAAATACAAAGAAAGACCTCCATGGAAGGAAAACCTTTCTGGTTTTCCAATCGATTTATATAGCAATCGTTTTGCCCTAAGACAATGCTCATTTAACGCGCAAAGAGCTTTTCCTCAAAGGGAATAGAATTTCTTTCTGCTACGGTCTCCCTCCCTCTTTATAGATTATATTTCTACCTCTTGTATCTGCTTATGCCGCAGAGGCATCCCCTTTCTGGAACTGCCCAGAAAGGGGAGAAAGAGGCAGCCAAGAGGAGGGAGAAGAGGTATCCCTCCTCTTGGAACTCCTCCCTCCTTTTGTCGAGAGGGTACTCTATCACGGATGTAGAATTGCTTCCTCTGCCGGCTCGGGCTCCGCAGTCGCCCTCGAAATAGAAAGAGGCCGCGCACTGCGCGGCCTCTTTCTATGCTATCCGTGGTGAATGGACGACTACGGAGTCCCACTCACTACGGTTTATTCAGAATGCCCGTGTTTTAAA
>CAJFPJ010000076.1 GCA_904399395.1 uncultured Clostridia bacterium
CGGAACCCAGTGAGGCAATAAGAAGTACATGAACATGAAGCACCTGGAGGCGGTCCTTGAGGATGTCTCCATCGCCGGCTGACTTCTCTCATGCCAGGGTCTGCAAACCTTTTTGCGAAAATTCCTTGACACTACCTCTAATTTTGAAGTGGGGTTATATTTATCTTTAAGTGAAACAGAAAAGGCAACCCTTTCGGATTGCCTTTCTTTTTAGATTGGGAATTGAATAAAATAGAACGCAAATAGAGGAAGCTCGTAGGTATTCATTTCTTTTTCGTCATATATATATTGGTAATTAAATTCAATCAAATTTGAAAGTCCCTCTATACTCATTACCGTTTTATGGTCTGAATCATATACATATTCAATAACCCCTGTGTCTTCATACTGAAGTGTGTAGCCATCTTCTCTTACTTGGTTGGCCTGATATTGATAGCTTTGAATTTGCTGATTATCGAGTTCATAAATGGCCGTAGAGGTAACCGTCCAAAGATGATCTTTATATTTCCGTTGTTGCTGCATTTGGGTAGCATAAGTTATATTTTGTTCATTATATGTTATTTTATCATTTTTGGAAAAAGTATCGTCTTCCTTAAAATTAGTATAAAGAACAGATTTTGGCAATAAATTTTCATCTAATTCATAAATTGATTTTGTATCATCTCCAATAGTAATGGATTGGATTTTTCCAGTGCTAGAATAAGTAAACTGAACAGGTACTTGATGGTAATCGTCACCAATATCTATAGAAGACAAAACAACCGAAAATTTAGAAAGATATTTCTCACTATCTTTGTAATCGCCCAACTCAATTAAAGTATGATAGGCTTTTTCCAGATTGTCCTTTTGGTCAATATAAGACAATGCTTCTCGATACGGAAGTTCTTTCTGCGAGATTTCCAATTTTTCTTCTGAGTCTTTATAACCTTCTATAGATGCAAAAATCGGTGCAGCATCTGAAAAGCGCTCCTGTTCCAGCAGTTCAGAGCCTTTCCGGTAATTAGCTTCTTTTATTTGTTCCTGAGAATCCTTGAATTCTCCCAATTCGTTAAAGGTCTCAATCGCTTTATCATATTCTCCTCCTTCCATAATAGAAAGAGCAGAATGATATTGATACATAGGAATAAATAACTGGATAGATAAAATAACTATTACAGCAATGAATAGAATACAACCAGAAAAGATAATCGCCAGTTTTTTGATTTTAGCCAGATGTCTTCTATTTTCTTTTTCCCGGAGAGCCTTCTGGCAAGCTTCTTCTATTTTTCGCGCCTGTTCTTTTTGTTCAAACATCGCCTGATTCTGTGCCAACGATTCGGCATTCAAAGCAGAAAAAATCACATTCCTACTTATCCCACAGGAACAACATTGTGATTCTCCACATCTGTTCACCGCCCCGCAGCTACAAATCCATAAATCACTATATTCCAGCGGTTCAAAGCAGGACTGTATGGACGTATCCCTCCGGTATTGCTGGGCTAAGTTTCCTATGCTGTTTTCAAGATTCTGCTGTTTTGGCAGAGGCTCCCATACTGCATTCTGTTCTGCTTCCCAAATGGTATTGTCGGAAAAGACAACACTTGTACAAGCCACCGAAAAGGAACGGGTTACACGATCGGGCAAGGTAACAGCAGTCTTTTGCCCAAATTCATCGTTGTAGGCTGCAGAAAAATCCAGATACTGGTATCCCTCTACCCCGTCTATCTTTGCGCCGGAAACATCGAAAGCTTTAATATCTACTTTGACCGCTTTTATCTCCTTATTCGACAGACTGTGAAACTTTATCTGTGCCAGAATATTGCCGGTCTGGTTGTCCTTCAGTAAAGCACCGGCGGCAATCAGCAACGGGCTTCCCTGTGTATAAAGTTTTTCGGGAAGCCGGAATAAGCTGGAATATCGTTCCACTTTTTCAGCCCCCTTTATTATAATTCGGGAAGGTCGTTATTGCTGGATTGGGAATTGCTCTGTGCGGTTCTTTGAACAGAAGTATTTTGCTTAATATCCGAAAGAAGCTGGAGCCCTTCGCCAATAGCATAATCGAACATACCCGAAAAGAAAGCACCCAGAAGGATATACAATCCGATCAAAGCCATATTCTCTTTTGAGAAAAAGATTAGGGAAGCAATTCCTCCGCATACAAATATAACGATCGCAATAATCTTAAAAATAAAAGCTACTTTATTTTTCATCTTCATTTCCTCCAATACCCTTTATTATATTTACCACATCGAATAAATATCTTTCATTGTATGTTAAATCGTTCTCTGATCTTTTCTCTTTTCAGTCGCGATATTTGCACTAATTATAGCGATAATTCAAATTTTGTCCACTTTAGAATATAATTTTATCTTCTGTTTTGCATACACTTTATATTGAGGAGATGTATGCAATGATACAATACAACAAATACGCAATCGGTAGAGTAATCCGGCAAATTCGAAAAGAGCATGGTCTTTCTCAAGAAGTTTGCAGCGGATTGGCCGGGATCGCTCGCAGCCACTTGGCCATGATCGAGACCGGAGCCAAGCAGCCGAATTTTAAGACTATCTGGCATATCGCAAACGCCTTGGAAATCCCCCCTCACCAGTTGGTGCTTTACATTGAAGAAGCGGCAAAAAAGCAAGCACACTCCGACGAAAAGGAATAATATTACCCGCAATTTTCTCATACGCAAATCGCCCTAATACCGCAAGCCGTGATTTCCGCAAAGAGACAGGTATTCCTGGCATTCATTGCGTCGAAGATTTCTTTATCGCACCGTTTACATCGGATTTAGACCATGTCTATTCCTCTTTTCCCCCTGACTGTGTGAAAAGAAGAGCAATGCTTCATTCTGATTTCTCCGCACTAAGTCCGGAAGGGTTCGACACTCGCACAATCATCCCATAGCGCCGGCTTTTCAATTCTCCACTGCTTTATTAAAACGTATGTATTCATTTTTATTTCTCAAGCCGCATTCAAGTTAAAGAGACCGAAAAAACCATGCTGCCTGGAAAAGTCATACCGTACTTAACACTCCCAATATTTCGATAAACAGAATTCTTGCGCACATCCTCTGTTTCCATAAGTTCGTCCAACATTTCCTCCGTTTCCGCAACACAATCGGCAAAGCTGCCTTTTGACGGGGTAATCGTATTCATAATAGCCGCCATACAAAAGGAGGCTGTCTGCACATCCTCTTCTTTATTTGCCGAGCCTCCTGTTAAAAGGACGCCATCGCTAGCGAACATAAGCTTTACGCCGGTGGATTTTCCATTCAACGTATGTGTAAGCACACGATTGCCATTGGAGTTATCTTCCGTAACAGAAATAGAATATTTATCATACAAAATACCCAGCACTTTTAATTTCGCTTTGTACTCTGAAATAAACTTCTCCGGATTTGTAACTAAAGTCGGATTATCGCTAATTTGGCCGTTTTCAGAAGAAAGGGATGTGCTTTCAACTTTCGATTCATTCGTTTCACTCGGAAGATTCTCGGAATTTGTGGTTGCAGTAAAGGAAAACAATTCATTTGTATACATCTGGAAGGTATATGTAACCTCACCGATCGTATATGTAAAAGACGGATCATCCGTTGTTACCTGGTCCATTCCCTGCTGCATTTGTTTTAAACATTCTATATAGGAAAGATCCGGCTGAATAGTTTGATTCAGCACGGCAAAAGCAGCAGGCCATATCTGCTTGTTTAATGAATTCAAGCTGCAAACAAGAGAAACAGAATCTATAACTTTATTTTCTGTTCCGGCTTTTCCGCCGCTTGTAAACGACATGATGATGCCTGTATCAATTTCGCCCTTATACATCTGAAATGTTATTGCTTTCTCACCTGAACTCTCACCATCCACACGGCGCATAACCAGATTGGCATTATCGCTGGAACTTTCCTGCAAGTTTTTTTCATAAAACGGTACAAATTCCAAACAAGTAACCTGAAACTTCCCTTCCGACATTACTTTATCCGGAGCTGGTTTTGATATTGAGGAAGAAACAGTAGATTCTTCTTCCGCTGCTCTTTCCGAAGATGACGGTGATGCCTCCGATGCTTGTGAAGAGATCACGTTCTCCTGTGCGGCATTGCTGCACCCCAAAATGCCCGAAAATATAAAGGATACCAAAAGCAAAACAGCCAGAGAAATACCCGGTATATTTTTTCCTTTAGAAGTGATTATTGGATTCCCGCTTTTTTTGATGCCGCATGTGTACTTTTTCATAATAGCTCTCCCTTTCTAAAACATATTTTTCGATTCAGGTATATATTTTGGTTCATAATTCTTGCTATGAAGTATAAAATGCTTTTCTTCCCACTAATTTTTACAAAGATGCCAAAAAAACAAAATCTCCTCTTTTACCTTTTATAATCAGTATAAAAGGCGAAAGAGGAGAATTCTATAAGCTGCCAGCTAAGTAATTTAATTATCCCGGCAAATAAAAACAGGCTCGCGCCAATAAACGGGCACTTTGATATCTTTTTTTGGGATTCATCTGGGTACACTTCCGCACAATATGGCCTGCCCAGCCGCGGCACATTTTTTTTGCGGGATGATTTCCGTTCACCAGTATATTAAGCAATATCCCCATGGCAAAAATATCGGTGGTATTTTCGGAAGCAGATACACCATATTGTTCCGGCGCTGCATATCCTGGAGTTCCCAGAGCACGCGTATCTTTTTCCTTACCATCCATCACCCTGGCCGCATCATAATCAATGAGCCATACCTCCTGGTGCTTTCCTAGAAGGATATTTTCCGGCTTTATATCTCGATGAACAATAGAAAGACTGTGTAAAGCCCCCAAGGCCCGGCATAAAGCCAGCATAATATGGCGAATTTCCTTTTTTGAAAGTTTACGCTCTTCTAAAACATCTGCCAGAGATGTCCCTTCTAAATATTCTTCCAGCACCTCCACCTGGGTGTCGGAAGAACGTACATCGTAAATCTGCCGAAGATTAGGATGAGAAATCTCACACAGAGATTCATAAAGCACCCGGTTTTCAAGTCCGGTGCAGCGCAGCAATATCTTTTGATGCAGCCGAGTATTTTCCCATAACAGCAGCTCCCGCCCCGTTTTTTCTCGCAGGACTTCACAAAGAACATATTCCTCGGGAAATTCAAACAATTGCATTTGTATACTCCTCTTGCTATAATGATCGCAATACCATTGCTACAAGTCGAAAAGAGAGGCCTGATCCATGGAAAGAAAAAATAAATCTACAGACGATTTAATGGACTCACTAACTCAAAGCCAAGACCTGCAGTCGTTTATGAATGAAAACGATAATGATTTCCGGCAGGATGACATTGCTACATATTTACAAACCCTATTGAAGGAAAAACATCTAAAAAAAAGCCAGGTGATTCGGGATGCGATGCTGAACGAAGTGTATGGCTACCAGATTTTCAGCGGATTAAAAACACCTCGCCGGGATAAGCTTCTTTGCCTGGCACTGGCAATGAAACTTACGCTGGAAGAAACGCAAAAAATGCTCCGCAGCTGCGGTTTTTCTCCTCTGTACGTCCGGCATCGGCGGGATTGTGTCATCATTCACGGCATTTTGCAGAAAAGAAGCGTCATGGAGGTTAATTCCACATTGGACGAAATGGGTCTTCCTCTTTTTCTTTGAGAAACGCTATGTGGATTTTTATTTTACATACAACGCAAAATAAAAATTCACTTGATTGTTCTCACCACCTGGTCGTGTGTACAGAAAACGAATATCATACAAGCAGCCGGCATATAATTCCTTCTGGGCTTCTTCCACCACTTTGGCTTCCAATTCTTTTTGATTGGAAGCCAAAGTTTTAACGCTTCCAGAAAGATCCAAGGCAACGGAAAAATGTAGACAGATAGCATCCTGAACCGATGCTATCCCATCATATTGAGGCAAAATGTCGATTCGGGTCCCCGTATGGGAAAGTTCTGAGCGGATATTTTGAATCATCGATAGTGTATGGATCCCATACTCCACAGTATCTACTTCGTCTATTTTCCGCTGGATATCAATTTTAAAAAAATATACTTCTGTACCAAGGTCATCGGTCATTTTTTTGCAATCCAAAATTTTCCAGTGATACTGCCCGCTTATGCCGTATCCTCCATTTGCAATAGGCATCAGCATGTGGGTGGTTGCTTCTGCCAACTGCAACGGCGAACCGCTGGTTTGACAGTCCGCCTTCCATTCAGAAGGTGTTTTTACTTCATAGTATATTTGCTCGTTTGTCACATAGGAATATTCACCTAAATCTGTATCAGTCCATGCCAGATTTGGATATTTTTCCTCCATTGTCTTACGTTCAAAGCTTATGATCTCCGCTATCATTTCTTGAGGAGTCATGATCTTCTCATATGGTTGAGAGGAATTCGGAGTGGATTCATCCATGAATTCTTCTTTCGAGGATACCGCATCTGAACTTATATTGCTTTCTGAAACTGAGGAAGCCGACGGATACAGGCCTCCGGAAGGATCTTTCCGAGCACCTTCCAATTGAGAAGAAGCCGTCATGGCAGATTCAGCTTTTGAAGGAAGAGAAGACATTGAAGACGCTGAGGAAACAGAGGAAGGAAAAGAAGAGGAATCTATGCTGGAAGCCGCAGAAAGAGCAGAGGAGCCGCTGGAGTTTATTTGAGAAAGTGCAGTTATCAGAACCGCACTCAAAATTCCTGTCAAAGCCACTGTTGCTGTTCCCACCGCTGCTCGAAGTTTCCAACGAGGAAAGGAAGAAACAAAGTGAGGATCTACAAGAGAAAGGGAGGCTTCCTGCCTTTGCATGCAGAAAAGGCAAAATCGGGCATTATCTGCCAATACATGTCCGCAATGTTTGCAGGGTTTCACATAAGCACCTCCTGTATCAAGCGTGGCGTACTTTATGCAGGCTCAAAATAATAGACAAAGGTGAATGAACCCACGCCCGACCGATTTGCCTCTGGCCGAGAAGCCAAGCGAAAATCGAAACGATAATCTGAATAGCCGTATTCCGCAAGGATGGAATCCAGCTTTTCACAAAGAATTTCCACCATTTCCTGTTGGTTTCTTGGAGCGTCCACTCCATCGAAAGCTATTCCTGTTGGATCCAAAAACAAAGTTATGAAATCCCCATTGCAGTTTTGGGGCAGAGCATTTATTCGCTGCCCTCTTTGGTCAAGATGGGAACGCACCTGCCTGACTACCGATAGAGTGTCCACACCATACGCATATACCGCCGGATCATCTACCTGAACCTGTATACGCACCTGAATATAGTATTTCTGCAAACCACCTGCATTGGTGACCAGCTCTGCCCGGGTTAATTCCCAGCGGTATTTTCCGCTTGTTCCATACCCCATGCCCATATCCCCCTGAAAGGTCTTTAAAACCGTTTCGGCCAGATCCAATCGCCATCCAGGTGTTTTTTTATATACGGAATCAAAATCGTCACGGCTTATCAAAGAAAAGCTATTCTCGACTATCATTCGTTGAGAATAAGGCCCTAAATCTTCCTCCGTGCGAATGGCATTGGGCAGCTGGGACTTAAGCTCCTGTTCCTCCAGCAGCGCCATCTCTTCAAAAAATTCTTTAGGAGAGAGAAACAAATTTTTTTCGGGCGATTCATCTGAGGGCGTTTTCGCATTTTCTTCATTTGCGCCTTTCTGTGGCTTTGAGGAAGCAGCATTTTCTGATTTTGATTCGGAAGTAGAAACTGCATTTTCAATTTGAGATTCATTTGATTCCTCATTCGAAGAAGCATTTTTCGAATCCGTCTTCTCCTGCACATCGACAGTGCCGGATGTATCATCGGATGCGTTCTCTGAAGGCTGTCGTTCAGGCAAACTGTTCCCATTGGAAATAGACACTGCATCTACTGCATCACCGGGAGAAACATGTAGATAAAGGCCTGATAGCACCAGCATTGGTAGTATCAGACTCAATAGAAGGAAGATCAGAAAGACGGAATATCTGCGTTTTCCATATAGAGGCAATGTTCGTGGAGAAAAAAGCAGCTTCATACAGTGCAGGCAAAAACGATCTCCATCGTGAAGGAGAGCACCGCAATAAGGACATTTTTTCACGAGAATCAACCTTTTACAAAAAGCTCTTTTTTCCAGTATAGCATACACTTCTTATAGAATGCAACGAGACGCATAACAGGAATCCATATTTGTATAAGGAAAGCAGATGAGAAATCATGTTTTCCCTGTTTCAACTCACATTTGAAAACCATCTTTTTGAATACTTTAATTACTTTACTTTAGAAGTATCCATGTCTATAATGATGATAAAGAATTGGTGTGGCGCTAGAGTTTCCTAATCTGAGGCTGAGCAAAGAACGCAAAAGAGCCCGAGAAAACATTGCTTTTTCATAATTTTACAACACCCTGTGCTATCTATCTAAAGACGTAAACTCATACTCCACACCTTTTATAACTGCATGTGGGGAGGCGGAAATATTTTGGAAATCATTGCAAAAGACAAGCATATTCTTATCAGAAAAATGGAGGCCAATGAGGCCGATTTTCACATGTATCTTAAGTGGATGACCGACCCGGAAACAATGAAATATTGGGAGGGGATGACCGAACATTTTACCTATTCTCGGGTGATTGAGAATTATTGGGAAAATGTCAGAGAACAGGTGGAGCAGTGCATCATTGAATATGATCAAGAGCCCATAGGCTTTTGCCAGTACTGCCTCCTTAATGCAGAATATTACGAGGTGCCAGTACAACAATATGAAAAATTTGTCAGCCAGACGGACACTGTATACGGCATTGATATTTTTATAGGTGAAGTGCCCTTCAGAAATCGCGGTATAGGCACCGAAAGTATGACTCTATTGATCAAGGCATTGTTTGAGCATTTTCACGCCGATGTGATACTGATTGATCCCAAGGTACATAACGCAAGGGCAATCCGGTGTTACCATAAGTCCGGTTTCGAAGAATATTTTGTCGTGCCCCACAGAGAGCTGCAGGATGGAATTTATCATGATAGCTTAATTATGGGAATACGAAACCCCAAAAACAACGCCTAAATCATCTCCGAAAGAGCAGTCAAAAATTTTATCGTCTTTTTCGTTTGCTTCTTTGACTAACAAGTTCATATTTCCTTAGGATCATTCAAAAATGAATGGTCCTTTTCTTTTCCCGCTTGCTATGCTATACTTTGCCCGAGGTGATTGTTATGACGCGATGGATCATCCGCCCCATGCTGCAAAAGGACGCATGGGAAATTTCCCGCTGGAAATATGAAGGAATCTATGCCTTTTACAACCACATGGATGAATCGGCTCCGCCTGAATCCCCTGAGGCGTCATTAGAGGATTCTTTTGTCGTATGCTGTAACGATGGCCAAATTATAGGGCATTTTCATTTCGGGGAGGATGGTCGGATCCCTACAGAAGAAAAGAATGTATATCCACCCGATTATCTGGATATAGGGCTCGGCATGCGTCCGGACCTTTGCGGAAAAGGCAACGGTGCGGAATTTGTAAAAATGGGGCTTGCTTTTGCCAAAGAAAAATATGATACAAATCGATTCAGGCTTTCAGTGGCAGCCTTTAACGAGCGGGCTATCAAAGTATACGAGCGAAGTGGGTTTGTGAAGAGGCTTCAGGTGACAAACGCCTATTTCAAAAACCAATTTTATATTATGACAACCGTATAATCCGAGAATTTACACTTCCGCCGTAAGACCTTTAAAAATATGTCAAATAAAGTTTTTGGCGGTTCGGGATTACCGGCTTTTCTTCTTAATTCGGACTGGGTATTCTGTTACTATAAAGAAACAAGTTAAAAAGGAGATCTTCTCTTGAATAAAAAGATTTGGAAACGGATCTGTATCAGTTCCGTAATACTCTTGTTGCTGTCTGTTGGAAGTATTATAGGCATGTATGCTAAAGCGATGCTCTCCATACCAAACGAACCGCAGGTTTCTATTATTGGCGGCGCAGATTATCCAACCGCTGCTTTTGTAATCAATGCCGCGTTGTTTCATTCTCCCCTTTTTTCATTTCTTTTGAGCATTGGAATCTTGGCACTCCTTGTATGTATCGTTTCAGGTTTTATGCTTATTCGAACGAGTCGTACATGAATAGACTTCCAGACTGATCTTTATTTTTGTCAGCAACCAAAATGAATGCCAAAGCATTTTATTCGTGAAATCCGGTTGCACTCATTTCTTCATTCAGCCTTGGCATATGGTGTTGTTTCAGTTCGTATATCGCTTAAAAATCCCCCACCAAAACTTGTCGGGGGATTTCTGATACATTCAGAGTTTATGATTCAGAAATATGGACCGATTTATAAAAACGTTCCGCATGTATAGACTTTAACCGGTCTTCCGTTTTCATAGAGATCCAGGCCTATCTCCCGGCAACCATATTTTTCATAAAAGCCTATATGATCCGATGTAAAATAAGCGGAATCGAATCCCTTTCTCCCCAATTCGAACCGGGCTTTGGCCAGAAGCTTCTCTCCAAAACCGTTTCCGCGGAAGCGTTGCGCCACAAAAAGCGGACCTATGCAGGGAAACAAATCCTTTCTGTGCTGGATATACTCTTTTGGGCTGGTCTGAATCAGACCAGCCGGTTCACCCCCTACCAACAAAAAATATGTGCTAGAAACCGTATTTTCCTCACTAGAGAAGGAATCCTGCAGCTGTCTTTTTACAAAAGGCAATACAGAAGGCCATTCCATTTCAATCAGGGAAAGAAAAGCAGGTATCAATTCCCTTCTTTTATTGGCGGAAAGAATTTCTTTCATTTGGTCTACATTCTTCATTATATTCTCATACCTTCCTATGATCGCAAATTTGCAAAGAAAAAGAGCCCTCCTGTTTCCACAAACAGAAACGGGAGGGCTCCACTCTAACTTCTATGCACTGCATTTCTGAATACTGTCATGAAAAATCCCAGATACCTTTGCACTATAGGATTATCCTAAACAGGTGAAAGCAAATGCGTCCCATTTCTGTCTTCATTTGATTTCACCCGCCTTTCTGATTTCTTAAATCAAATAGCACCCCGCCTTCGGATATATAAAGTCTTTTGGCAGGTAAAAATTTTCAAATAAAGTATATCACTCCTTCTTTTCAAAGGCAAGACTTTCTAACAGCAAACAAAAACTGCACAATTTTATAAAATATTTTTTAGTTTTTTCTCTGTTTTTTCCTCTTGCTTTTTACAAATATTCATTTCCCGTTCACAAATATCTCGTATCATAATTTTAGCACTCAAGGAAAAAGAGTGCTAAAATGTGTTTAGGAGTGTGAGATGTATGAACGCTCAGAAATTCACACAAAAATCCCTGGAGGCGATCCAGGAGGCCCAGAATATCGCCATTGAAAATAACAATATGCAGATAGAACAGGAGCATCTCGTAGCTGCTCTTCTGGCCCAGGAAAATGGGCTGATCCCCCATATGCTCAAAAAGATGGGAGTGGATCCCGCTGCTTTGCAAGCTGAAATCCAGCGGAAAGTCAATGCTATCCCCGCCGTTACAGGGCCGGGGCGTGAGGTCGGAAAAATTTACGTTTCTCCCGATGTGGACGCCGCTCTCACGGAAGCCGAAAACGAAGCTCAGCGCATGAAGGATGAGTATGTGAGCGTAGAGCATATTTTCTTGGCTATCCTCTCCAAACCCAACAGCGGGCTGCGTTCGGTATTTTCCACCTTCCATATCGAGAAAAACGCTTTTCTCTCCGCACTTTCTTCCGTAAGAGGAAATACCAGAGTCACCAGCGACAACCCGGAGGAAACCTACGACGCCCTCTCCAAATACGGGCAGGATCTGGTAGAATTGGCCCGGAACCATAAACTGGATCCGGTTATCGGCAGGGATTCGGAAATCCGGAACGTAATCCGAATTCTCTCCCGAAAGACCAAAAACAATCCTGTTCTGATCGGTGAACCCGGCGTAGGCAAAACAGCTATTGCAGAAGGACTTGCTCTGCGTATCGTCCGAGGAGATGTCCCCAACAATCTGAAAGACAGAAAACTCTTTTCTCTGGACATGGGCGCCCTGATCGCCGGGGCAAAATTCCGCGGTGAATTTGAGGAGCGGCTGAAGGCCGTGCTGAATGAAATCAAAAAGTCTGAGGGCAAAATCATCCTTTTCATCGACGAGCTCCATACCATTGTGGGGGCAGGCAAAACAGAAGGGAGCATGGATGCCGGCAATCTGTTGAAGCCTATGCTTGCAAGAGGTGAGCTCCACTGCATAGGCGCTACTACATTGAACGAATATCACCAGTATATTGAAAAGGATCCTGCCTTAGAGCGGCGTTTCCAGCCCGTGATGGTGGAAGAACCTTCTGTCGTGGACACTATCTCCATTCTGAGAGGGCTGAAAGAGCGTTACGAGGTCTTCCATGGGGTCAAAATCCAGGATCAGGCCCTGATTGCTGCAGCAACCCTCAGCAATCGTTATATTTCAGACCGCTTTCTCCCGGATAAGGCTATCGATCTGGTGGACGAGGCCTGCGCCATGGTACGCACTGAAATAGACTCCATGCCCACAGAGCTGGATGAAATTTCCAGGAAAATCATGCAATATGAAATCGAAGAAGCCGCCCTGAAGAAGGAAAGCGACCAGATTTCCAAAGAGCATCTGGAAGAGCTGCAGAAAGGGCTGGCGGATCTGAGAGCCAAGTTCAAAGAAATGAAGGCCCAGTGGGAAAACGAGAAAAACGCTATTGAAAAGGTGCAGAATCTCCGCAGCCAGATTGAGCAGACCAACGCAGAAATCGAAAAGGCAGAACGGAACTACGACCTGAATAAGGCTGCAGAGTTGAAATACGGTAAGCTTCCCGCTCTAACGAAGGAACTGCAGGAAGAGGAAAAAATCGCCGAAGAGGGCCAACAGAAAGGCACTCTCCTCCGGGACCGGGTCACCGATGAAGAAATCGCACGCATCATCGGCCGCTGGACCGGAATTCCCGTAAGCCGCCTGATGGAGGGCGAGCGGGATAAGCTTCTGCGGCTGGACAGCACTCTCCACGAACGGGTAATCGGCCAGGACGAGGCCGTCCAAAAGGTGTCGGACGCTATTCTTCGTTCCAGGGCCGGCATACAGGATCCCGACAGGCCCATAGGTTCCTTTATGTTCCTGGGTCCCACCGGCGTGGGCAAAACGGAGCTTGCAAAAGCTCTTGCCCAGGCTTTGTTTGACGATGAAAAGAATATGGTGCGCATCGACATGACAGAATATATGGAAAAATTCTCTGTATCCCGTCTGATCGGAGCACCTCCCGGATATGTGGGGTATGAGGAGGGCGGCCAGCTGACAGAAGCCGTGCGTCGCCATCCCTACAGTGTAGTGCTCTTCGACGAGGTGGAGAAGGCTCATCCGGATGTATTCAATGTGCTTCTGCAGGTTCTGGATGACGGCCGAATCACCGATTCCCAGGGCAGAACGGTGGATTTCAAGAACACCATCATCATCATGACTTCCAACCTGGGTTCCCAGTACATTTTAGAGGGGATCAACGACAAGGGTGAGATCAGTGAAGAGGCACGTTCAGAGGTAAACACTCTGCTCCGACAGCAGTTCCGCCCTGAATTCTTAAACCGCTTGGATGAGATCGTATTCTACAAACCTCTCCAGAAAAACGAAATCTTCAGGATTCTGGATCTGCTTTTGAAGGATTTGGAAAGCCGTCTGGAAGATAAACAGTTGACTATTTCTCTGACAGATAGCGCCAAGAGCTGGGTGGTGGAAAACGGATTTGATCCCGTCTACGGTGCCCGTCCCTTGAAGAGATTCCTCCAGAGCAGCGTGGAGACCCAAGTGGCCCGTCTGATTATCGAAAAGGATCCCGCTCCCCGTTCCCACCTTCTTGTGGATTGTGAAGACGATCGTCTTGTAATTCATATCCAGGAGCACACGAAAGCTCTTCACGAATGATTCCAGCATATCTGACCGCAAAAGGCAAAAGAACCTTTTGGATGCTGCCGTGCATCCGAAAGGTTCTTTTTATGCCAGTTTCCCAATTTTGCTGGGCTATGTGAGCCGCTCTCACAAACTCTTTACAAAAAAACAAGAAACCGGTATACTGATTTTTAAGTGACAGACTGATGTCTTATATTTTTCAGTATATACCTGTTTATCATCTTGCTCGGCCGCCCCTCCTTATGAGCGCCGGTCATTTCCATGTGTTCTATGCATTTCTACACTTTGAGGAGGTATAAGTATGGGAGAACAGCTGACAGATACTACGCGTTTTCTGATGAAAGAACGCTTTGGAAAGGATTCCATTCTTTCTCTGGCCACATGTGTGGAAGGAGTTCCGTATGTACGCACGGTGAACGGATATTATGAAGACGGAGCGTTCTATATAATCACCTATGGCCTTTCCAATAAAATGAAGCAGCTGGAAAAAAATCCGCTGTTAGCTGTTTCCGGGGAGTGGTTCACAGCTCACGGAATTGGAGAAAACCTGGGATATATATACAGCGAAAGCAATCTGCCCATAGCGGAAAAATTGAAAAGGGCTTTTGCTTCTTGGTATGACAATGGTCATAACGATTACAACGACCGTAACACCTGCATTCTGCGTATCCGTCTGACGGACGGAACTCTCTTTTCACATGGAACCAGATACGACATTGACTTCAAAAACAGCCAGTGCCCATAAAAATCGGTTTTCATTGTTCTTGAGCATATTCAGGCTCATTTTATGGGGAGGAATACACATGTTCCTACGAAAAGCAGAGCAAAAGGATAAAAACACAATAGGGTCGCTCGCGCTCCTTCTATGGCCCGGTCATGCAGTGGAAGAACTGCGAGAAGAGATAGCAGAGATCCTCAAAAGCAAGGAGGCAGTCTTTTTTCTGGCCTTTGAAGGAGAAGAGGCTATTGGATTTTCTCAATGCCAACTGCGCCATGACTATGTAGAAGGGACAAACAGCTCCCCTGTGGGCTATTTGGAAGGAATTTTTGTGAAAGAGCGCTTCAGGAAGCGTGGAATCGCCGGAGCGCTTCTGTTACAGTGCCAGAACTGGGCCAAAGAGAAGGGCTGCACGGAGTTTGCCAGCGACTGTGAACTTCATAACGAAGCGAGTCGTTCCTTTCATCTCCATCACGGTTTTCAGGAAGCTAACCGCATTATCTGTTTTACAAAGCCTCTCTGAAAATTCAGACTCACGCAGAAGCCTCTGAAGCTCATTTCATTCTAAAAGGAGGCTTTGTATGGAAGAGATTCATTCTTTGGAACACTCTCGAGATAGGACTATCCTTCACTGCGACTGCAACGGTTTTTATGCCTCTGTGGAATGCCTCCTTCACCCGGAATTCAGAAACGTGCCCATGGCTGTCTGCGGGGATCCAGAAAGCCGCCACGGTATTATTCTGGCGAAAAACGAGCTTGCAAAACAATACGATATCCGCACTGCCGAAACCATCTGGCAGGCGAAACAAAAATGCCCGAATCTGGTGCTGGCACGGCCCCACCACGGGGAGTATGCAAAATACTCCAGGATTGTAAATCAAATCTATCTGCGGTATACCGACCAGGTGGAGCCCTTCGGCATCGATGAAAGCTGGCTGGACGTCACCGGAAGCCGGCTCCTTTTCGGCAGCGGCGAAAAAATTGCAGATGAGCTTCGGGAAACAGTCCGGCGGGAAACAGGGCTTACCATTTCCGTGGGTGTATCCTTCAACAAAATCTTTGCCAAGCTAGGAAGCGATTATAAAAAGCCCGATGCAACCACCGTTATTTCCCGGGAAAACTACAAAGATATTGTCTTTCCCCTGCCAGCGGATTCCCTCTTGTATGTGGGGAAAAGTGCGCGAGCCGTGCTCAAAAAGCTGCGTATCCGCACCATTGGGGAACTGGCTGCATCCAACCGTGAAGTGCTTTGGCGCCATCTCGGCAAAATGGGAGCAGAACTCTGGGATTATGCCAATGGGCTGGACAGAAGCCCCGTCCGTTGCTATTATGATCCAAGAGAGATTAAATCCGTGGGAAACGGTATGACTTTCCGGCGAAACCTGGCCGGAGAGGAGGATATCCGCGTGGGAATTCTGACTCTTGCGGATTCTGTGGCGGCCCGCATGCGCCGGCATAAATTGAAGTGCACCACCGTGCAGGTCACAATTCGGAATCCCAGCTTTCACACCATCACCCGGCAGAAAAAACTCCCTTTCCCCACCCATCTGGCTAAAGACCTCGCGGAAGCTTCTATGGAATTGATCGCTGCTTCCTGGAAAATGGAAGCCCCCATTCGCATGCTCACCATCACCGGATCCGGCCTTGTGTCTGAAGATTTTTCAGGGGAACAGATCAGCTTGTTTGAAGAGGATCAGCCGGAAGACTCCACTCGCCAGGAGCAGCTGGAAAACACCCTGGATGCCATTCGGGGAAAATATGGAAAAAGCGCTTTGACATTCGGGGCCATCCTGCACAATGATCTGGGGATAGACACCCTCCCCAGGAAAACAGATACCGATCTTTCGGAAGAAAAAACAAATATACATGAATAAAAATTGGCGCAGAACTGCGCGGAAAGGAAAATCTCACATGGTAAAGCATATTGTATTCTGGAAGTTGAATGAAGAGGCAAAGAAAAATAACCCCCAGGGGCTGATAGAGGATCTTCGGGGCCGCTTCAAAGCTCTTGTAGGCCTTGTGGAAGGCCTTTCCTCCATAGAACTGGGAGCCAACTATAACGGCAATGAGTTTGATGTGGCTCTTGTGTGCGAATTTACATCGAGGGAAGCAGAAGCTGCCTATCAGAATCACCCGGCTCATCTGGCCATAAAAGAGCGGGTGCATCAGGCCGTCTGCGGCAGGGCCTGTGTGGATTACGAATATTAAATCTGCTGCAAAAATAGAAAATCAGGCTTTTTAATTTCCATAATAACCGATGCCCAAGGCAGCCGAGAGGGAGTTTTTCTCTTCCTTCCGGCTGCCGTTTATTTTTACCGCCTACACAGTAAGTTTGAAGAACCACAGTGAAGCCATGCTCCTGCAGGAACAAACACCTCTTCTTACGCTATTATGATACAAGAACCAAAATCATAACCGTAAGGAGCGGTACTATAATGCAACGTACATTTCCCATGACCCAAATGAAAAAAAACACAACGGCCTGGGTGGAGCGCCTGAACTGCTCCGGCTCCATGCGCCGAAGGCTTCAGGATATAGGTCTCATCGAAGGCACACGGGTAGAATGTCTATTCCGCCGGGTAAAGGGCGGTCCCACGGCTTATTTAATCCGAGGCGCTGTGATCGCTCTACGCCCCTCTGATTCCGACCGTATCCTTGTATCCGGGAGGCGATCCATATGAAAAATCCTTTTCAACGTCTCTTCCGGAGGCTTCGGCCGGAAACGGAAAACAATAAACTCCTTTTTTTACAGAAGGAATCCCCTGACGACCTGCTGGTTGCCATCGGGGGAAACCCTAATGTAGGTAAAAGCACTGTGTTCAATGCTCTAACTGGTCTGAGACAGCACACGGGGAACTGGGCCGGCAAGACGGTCTCCACTGCCTGCGGGGAATGCCGGCGTTTTGGAAAACGGTACATTCTGACGGACATCCCGGGAACATATTCTCTGTTTGCTCATTCTGCGGAAGAAGAGGTCGCCCGGGATTTTCTCTGCTTTGGTGGGGCTGACGCCGCGCTGATCGTCTGCGATGCCACCTGTTTAGAACGGAATCTCAACCTGGTGCTGCAGACCATGGAAATAACACCCCACACGGCTGTCTGCATCAATTTGATGGATGAAGCCGAAAAACGAAAGATTCGTATTGATCCTCTTTCGCTGGAAAGACGCCTGGGTATACCAGTAACTACCTGCACTGCCAGAAGTGGGAAGGGGCTGGACTCCATTTTGGCCCTTCTCAAGGAAACCGCTGAGCGGACGCCTCACCCTGTGCTTCCCCGCTATACGGAACCCATCGAAAAGGCCGCTGCTCTTTTAGAGCCTCTACTTCCCCGGGATCCCGTCCCTTCTGCCCGGTGGCTGAGCCTGCGCCTTTTGGAGCCCCAGGAAAGCTGG
Source organism: uncultured Clostridia bacterium (assembly GCA_904399395.1). Lineage (GTDB taxonomy): Bacteria > Bacillota > Clostridia > Oscillospirales > Acutalibacteraceae > UMGS1264. The sequence goes on from CAJFPJ010000076.1 coordinate 17,976, forward strand.
ACAGAACAATTCCACCAGTACATTCAATCCCTGCCTAACCGGGAAGCGATTCAGGCAGCCACCGAAAAGGCGATAAAACTTCTTGAGAAGAACAATATCTTTCCGGAAGATCTGCAGGATCAGTTCACCTCCTGCCTGGTGCGCACATCAGAGGACATCTGCTGCGAAGCCATTCTTTCCGGATGTTCCTGCATTTCCCCGCGGGATAAAAAGATTGATTCCATCCTAACAGGCCGGTTTACAGCCATTCCCTTCATGCTTTTGCTTCTTGCCATGACCCTCTGGCTCACGATTTCCGGCGCAAATGTTCCTTCCGAGTTGCTTTCCCAGGGGCTTTCTTCCCTGGAAGTACAGATGGTGCAGTGGTTTCAGGCTATGCATGCTCCGCCCTGGCTCATCAGTCTTCTTTTCGAAGGAGTATGGCGCGTACTCTCCTGGGTAGTGGCGGTCATGCTTCCGCCAATGGCCATATTCTTCCCCCTCTTTACCCTTTTAGAGGATTTGGGTTACCTACCCCGGATCGCCTTTAATCTGGATAAACCCTTCTGCAAGGCTCATGCCTGCGGGAAACAGGCTCTCACCATGTGCATGGGCTTTGGCTGCAATGCAGCCGGTGTCACCGGATGCCGCATCATTGATTCCCCCAGGGAACGTTTAATCGCTATCCTGACCAATTCTTTTGTGCCTTGCAACGGGCGTTTTCCTGCCCTCATCACACTGATTACCATTTTTTTCACAGGTGCAAGCGTTTTCTCCGGCTTTCTATCGGCGTTGATGCTTACGGGCTTTATTCTTCTGGGCATCCTGATGACTTTCCTTGTCTCCCGGCTCTTATCCTGCACTCTACTGAAGGGTCTCCCCTCTTCCTTTACTCTGGAGCTCCCTCCCTACCGGCGGCCTCAGATCGGCAAGGTCATCCTGCGCTCAGTGATTGATAGGACCCTCTTCGTCTTAGCCCGGGCGGTCGCAGTGGCCGCTCCGGCGGGTCTCATTATCTGGCTTCTGGCCAATATAGAAACAGGAGGCGCAAGTCTCCTTGCCCAATTCACAGCGTTCCTGGATCCTCTGGGAAGAACTCTTGGAATGGATGGCGTCATCCTTGCCGCCTTTATTCTAGGCTTTCCTGCCAATGAGATCGTCATTCCTATCATGATTATGGCCTATTCCGCAGCCGGAAGCCTTACTGAGTTGAATCTTGCCCAGCTGCACACGCTGTTTCTTTCCAATGGATGGTCATGGGTCACGGCCCTTTGTACCCTATTGTTTTTCCTAATGCACTGGCCTTGCTCCACAACTCTCATAACAATAGGGAAAGAAACCCACAGCCTGAAATGGCCCCTTCTGGCCTTTTTCATTCCCACAATCTGCGGTATGCTTATTTGTTTCCTGGTGGCTTCAGGAGCCAGGCTCCTTGGGGTATGCTAAGCTAATCATCATTGCTGTTCGCAGATATATCTATAAAGCACTTCTTTAAAGCAAGCGGTTATACTGAAAAAGGCGGGATATTTTCCCGCCTTTTTCAGTATAGAGTAGAATCGGTAGAACGCTTGTTATCCTCAAACCTTAGAATAAATGGTTTTCGTCTGCACACCGGGCAGCATCCCCAGTTTACCAGAAAGAGCACTGATAACGGAATTAGGCGCATCCAGAACAATACTGATGATCGAAACCATCCTCTGCCTGTAGGGGACACCCATCCTGCCTATGATGTAGCTGCCGTATATGTGAAGGATCTGATTAATTTTTTCAGTCTGCTCCATATCCTCCACAATGATACCCACCAGCGCGATGCGGGTTTCTTCAGTATTCTTTGCATCCATGAGTTTCTCGCTCCTTTCCTCGCCGTTTCATCACCATTATTCCAGAAGTGCGGCCACCTGCGGGAAGGGCTCAAGGCTTCTCTTCAGGATTCCCTGGGTCTGCGCAATAACCAGACCATAGTTGGCAATGGGAACGCCCTGATCTGCAGCGCATTGGATCCTATACTTCATCTCCCGCTCGTTGAGCATGCAGCCACCGCAGTGGATCACCATGCTGTAAGGCGAAAGATCCACAGGAAATTCCGTTCCGCTGGTATAGGCAAACTGCAGCTTTTTCCCCGTATATTTGGATACCCAGGCGGGAAGCTTCACAGTCCCGATATCTCCGCACTGGCGGTGATGGGTGCAGCCCTCTGAAATCAGCACCGTATCCCCATCCTGAAGGGAATCCAAGGCCTTTACACCGCGGATCAACTCCTCAAGATTCCCTTTATGCCTGGCAAACAGGATCGAGAAGGAGGTAAGCTCTATGTCCTTCGGCGTATCTCTGGAAACTCTTGCAAAAGCCTGACTATCCGTTATCACCAATCTAGGACATCTCCCTTTTTTCAGGGAAGAGATGGTCTCCGCCACACGGTCATCCTGGGTGACGACAGATATGGCACCTGCCTCCAGAATATCCCGGATAGTCTGCTGCTGAGGCAAAATCAGCCTGCCCTTTGGAGCCGCCTTATCGATGGGCACCACCAGCACCACAAAATCCCCGGGCTTGAGCAGATCGGAAACGATGGGATATTCCGGCTTCTGCTCAGGGACAAGCGCCGCAATTTTCTCTTTTAGCACGGCAATATTTTCCCCTGTGGAGGAACTTACCCAGAGGATAGGTTCGCCGGCAGCCGTATGCATGGCTGGGGGTTCTCCGCCTTTTTCCCGAATTTTATCCAACTTGTTGGCCACGGCTATATACGGAATCTTCTTTTCCTTGCATTTTTTCTCTAGAGAAGCGTCTTCTTCAGAAAAACCCGCCATGCCGTCGATCACCAGAACGGCAATATCCGTTTTATTCAGAACCTGATAGCTCTTCTGCACGCGAAGGGAACCCAGCTCTCCTTCATCGTCGATGCCAGGGGTGTCGATCATTACTACCGGCCCCAAGGGAAGCAGTTCCATGGCCTTCTGGACAGGATCCGTAGTAGTTCCCTTCACATCGGAAACAATGGAAAGACTCTGCCCTGTCATGGCATTGATCACACTGGATTTTCCTGCATTGCGCCTGCCAAAAATACCAATATGAACCCTATCTCCGGATGGAGTGCTGTTCAGGCCTCCTGTATGAATGGAATTGCTCATCTTATTGGTTCCTCCTTATCATTTGGCAGGGGCGAAGGGAATACACAGGTGTATTCCCGCCCGGGAAGCTGTATTTTCCGCATCAGCACCGGCACGTCAAAGGCCTTTTCCAAAAGCTCCTCCCGAAGGATCTCTTCCGCCCTGCCGAAAACAGTGGAACCCTCCGGCATGAGAAGCAATGCTTTCTGTGAAATATCGATAGCGTGCTCCGGATAGTGAGTATTCAGAATAGCCGATATTCCCTTTTCTCTGCACAGGCGGCGTATGGCCTCCAGCACTATGGTTTGATTTTTAAAATCCAGATTGGACTCCGGCTCATCCAGAACAAGAAGGGAAGGCTCAGCCGCCAATGCTCTGGCTATAAGCACAAGCTGATACTCTCCGCCGCTGATCTGGTTGCAGAGCCTGTTCTGTAAATGGGATATACCGAGAAGCGCCAAAGCTTCGTCCACTTTTTCCCAGTCCCTTTTCCCCGGCCGCTGCCATTCCCTTAGCCAGGCGTTTCGCCCCAGCACCACCATTTCTCTGACACTGTATACAAAGGAGGGCTTTTTCGCCTGAGGAACATAGCCTACTCTTTTCCAAAATTCCTTATGGGGAATATTTTTGATGTTCACATCGTCTAAAAATGTTGCTCCCGAGCTCCATGTAAGAAGCCCCAGCATACATTTTAAAAGAGTGGTCTTTCCTGCTCCGTTAGCGCCCAGGATGGAGAGAATCTCGGGCCCTTCCAGAGAGAAAGAGACCTTCTTCAGCACTTCTTTTTCGTGGGTATATTGGAAGGAACCTTCCCGCACTTCAAATTTCATACCTGGATCCCTCCCGTTTTACGCAAAAGCGCAATAAAGAAAGGAGCACCGATAACAGCCGTTAGAATGGAAACCGGAATTTCTGCTGCAGTGACACAGCGGGCAGCTGTATCGATTACCAACATGAATATTGCCCCCAGCCCCATACTGGCCGGCACCACATACGTGTTATTGTTGCCAAAAATCATCCGGGCAATGTGGGGAATCAGAAGCCCCACCCAACCGATCAGACCGCACATGGAGACAACGGAAGCCGTTATCATAGTGGAGCCCAGCACTACCAGGGCACGAATCCGTTTCACCGGTATACCCAGAGACGTCGCCTCTTCTTCAGAGAGAGTCATGGCATTGAGCTTCCAGCGAAGAATATAGATCAGAAGCATTCCCAAAAGTATGAAAGGAGCCCCCACCAGAAGAGTCTCGTTCGTCGTTCCGGAAAGACTCCCCATCAGCCAAAAGGTAATGGCGGGGAGCACATCCTGAGGATCCGCTGTATATTTGACCAATGATACCAGGGCCGAAAACAAAGCGCTGATCACCATACCGGCCAGAATCAGCATGATCATAGGAGAACCGCCCTTTACACGCCCCACCGTATACACAAGGATCACCGCCAAGAGGCCGGCAAGAAGGGCAAAGGTCTGCACCAGAATGGACGGAAGCCCCAGGAGTATCCCTAAAACAGCCCCAAAGGAAGCCCCCGTAGCCACACCCAAGGTATCGGGTGTGGCCAGAGGATTGGAAAACAGAGCCTGGAAAGCCCCGCCGGAAACGCTGAGCCCTGCTCCGGCCAGAAGCGCCAGGCCGATGCGAGGCAGCCGGATATTAAAAATAACGTTGCGGGCGGCTTCAGGAACCTCTACACCCGGGAACGCACCGGGAATAAGAGCCGCGAAAAATTCCTTAAAGCCAATGTGGTAGCGCCCCATAGTCACGGCCACCGCGGAAAGCACCAGTATAGCCGCCAATATGGAAACAGCCCATATAAAATGCATTCTATGGGTATTTCGCTCCCGTTTCTCATTTGCAATGGGCGGCTTTATAGCCTGAGAGATCTTTGCCGCCTCTTCCATCCTATGCTCTCTCATATTTCATCCCTATCCATTTCCAGATGCTGCGGTTATTTCTGCGTGCCTTCTGCCGCATGCGCCTCAGGATTATACATCCTGTCCACCTGCTCGTCAGTCAGCTCGACTCCATAAATATCCTTATAATACTCCTTCACTTCCTGGGTGAGATCAATGTCATCAAAAAGCTCCGGATATGTCTTTTGTGCCAGCCAAAGCAGGGTCACGGGAGTATCCGTGCCCGGAGTAAAGCTTCTGTAAGATCCCAGAGGCATTTTATAAACAGCCTTATCCTTCACAGCCTTCACACTGCTCCAGTCGTTGCCAAGCGCATTATTGTAAAGGTCATCCGGCATGGCAGCGGTAAAATTCGTAATAAAGACCACGTCCGGATCCCAAGTATAAACCTGCTCCATGTTGATTACAGCGTTGGAATTATCTGCTTGCACCTCTTCTGCAGCATTTTTTCCTCCTACGGCCTCAGCCCAGAACTGGCCGAAAAAGTGCTTGCCTGAGGTGACGATCTGGCTGTCGTCATATTGATAGAGGAAAAGAATCTCTTTCTTCTCCTCATCAGACAGGCTTCCTACCCGTTCCTGGATCATATCGTACATTTCCTTGCTGTAATCAGAAACCTCCTGGCTCTTGTTTTCTTCAGGGAACACTTGGCTCAGCAGATCGATCCACTGGTCATAGGTTTCCAGGACGTCGTAATCCCATTTGCTGGTGGAAACCCCTATGCAGGGAATTCCGGCACTTTCCATAGCTGTTTTCCACTCGTCATTCCCTGCAAGATAAAAGACAACGTCCGGGTCAAGATTCATCAGCTCTTCAATATTCAAATCGCTTCCGTTTGTATATCCCGTCTCTGCATTGAGGATTTCGGGGAAAATCTCCCCCAGCAGGCCAATTTCTGCCGCGCTTTTGGAAGCGGGAGGAATCCCCACCAGTTTTTCAGCGGAACCCAGATACATGGCGATAACCGAAGGAAAAGGCAGGATACCCACTACAGCCACACGGTCGATTTCTTTGGGAACCTCAACAGTGTTTCCCCCATGATCCACTACTGTGATAGTATCCGTAGAGGAAACTTCGCCCTGTGAAGCATTTGAGCTCTGTGCGGACGACCCACTCTCCGCCCCCTGGGAGGAAGTATTTCCCTGGGCGCATCCTCCGAACATTGTCAGGCACATTGCCGCCGAGAGCAGTAGAGCCAGAATTCTTCGTTTCATTTTTGCATCTCCTTTTCAAACCACTTTTCAAAATGATCGCCTATCAAAACAGGAATCTCATCCCGGAACATTCTTCCCGAACAGCCTTCATGAGGAAGCCGTATCAGCTTTGCTCCGCTGTCTCTGGAAATTGCCCATTCATAAAGAGGATCGCCAAACACATACTCAGCTTTTTGGAAGGAAGCAAAGCAGTCGTCCTCCTCGGCTTCTGCCAAATCACCCTTCCGCAGAAGAGAAGTCTCTCCTTCCAAAGGCGTTAGAATATGCAGATTTTTCATTCCAAATTCCCGTTCCAGAGCATATCGCAGGGAAGCAGCCCATAGAGGTTCCCCTATGATATAGGAGGACTTCCCCTCTTCTCCCTCTTCCGTTGCTTTTGGCCTGCATAGGAAATTCGGATTCTCACCGGAGGCTGCTGCTTCCCGTAGCTCTTCCATAAGCTCCTTTGTAAGACTTTCTCCCATGGGAAGCCCCATCACATACGGCGTTCCGTAGCGCTTATAAAGCAGCCGCGCCAGACCGAGCCCGGCAGAGGAAACCACCCAGTTTACCTGAGCCCTTCCACACTGCATAAGCTCTTCCCAGGAGCTTCCCATAGCCCAGCAGCTTTGCACATGAAAGCCGTTTTCCTCGCAGAGCGTCCTGAGTGCCTCCACGCTGCCGGTTACCGAAAAATCAAGAGGCGTAACGCCCAAAAGGTTTACCGAAAGGGGATCACCGGGCTTTACAGGTTCCGGCCGGAGAGAAGGATCGCAGAAACGCTCTGCTACCTTTTCCAGAGCCATGGATACGCCCGAAAGATACGAATGCATCCCATTGGTGGCAAACCCGAAAGCAGGGATCCCTGTTTTCCGTTCAATAGAACGGGCAATCCCCTGGAAATCCGTCCCCATCATCATGGGGATAGGCGTTCCCGCAAGGGCCACAAAGCGGGGCTGCAGCTCTTCGGCTGCCCGGCAGACATCGTCGATGAGCTTGCTGTCGCCCCCTAAAACTGCTTCCATCTCTGAAAGAGCCGATATATACACCATGCTGGGGGTATGATACCACCTGGGCTCATCGTGGGTGTTATAGGTGGAATTGCAGCCGGAGGCATCGTGCATAATCGTCATGCCTCCCATCTCATACAGCGCCGAACACACGCCGGAAACATCTGCCGTATACGTAGAAAGCACACTGCATACCTGTTTCATCCGCAGCACCCCCATCCTTTTACCTGAATAATCGCTTCCGTATTCTTCTCTTCCCGAGCGCTCTCCCGCATCAGCTCCATCAGGCGGCAGAGCCCACCGAAACCATAAAGGCCTCCACCCTCCAACAGATTGACAAAATGACGCGTTCCCGTAAAATATGCTGCTTTTTGGCCGATGGCCAAGAGGCCCTCCCGGGTCTCCCGCGCCTTGTCTCTTGCAAAACGGGGCATCTTCGGGTGAACCGTTGCATAAAGCTGCAAATCTCCAAAATGTTCTTTAAGCCAGTAAAAGTCCTCCTGCTCTTCCGGGGTGAAGCTATCCGCATATACGGAGCTCACCCGGATGCCATGGCTCAAAAGAAGTCTCGCCAGCCCCAAAGGCCTGGGAGTAGCCGTATAGTCAATGGAAATCTCCATGTCACCCAATGCTTCCTTTGTCTCCTGCAGTGCCTGTTCTGCCTTGGCTTCTAATTTAGAAAAATCCGGAAGCGGAGCCTTCAGCTCTTCTGCAAGTCGGGTAAGTGAGGAGCGTATCTCCCCTGCGTCATAGCTCAGAGGAAGATACAGATGCTTTTGCCCCAAGCGTTTTTCCAGAGTATCCCCTCCCAGGCGGGCAGAGGGAAGATACGTGATATTCAGGGAGCTTTCGGCCATTTTCTGAAATTCATCGTATGTATGGCAGGAACAGATATCCCGGATTTCATAGCCCGCTCCACGAATCATCTGCACCAGCTCACTCTCTTCATCGGTGAGAGAGGTATTTCCCAAAAAATTCACGGCTTTTGCTCTCTGCTCCGCAGGATGCAGGAGACTGTAAAGCTGCTGGCGCATCTTGGTATCCGGCGGAGTCTTGCTTTTCCGCATGATGGGATTCATATAGCAGTCTGTGAAATCCACATCGGGAAATTTCTCCCGAAGTTTTTTATATACATACGCAAGGTCGCAGCCGATAAAATGATGGATACAGCTGGTAAAGAGCAAAACTGCCCTGGGCTTGTAGGGAAGTTTGCGGAGGACATCCTCCACCCCTTTCAGGATCAGCTCTTCCATGTCCCCTTCCATCACATTATTCTCCCGGACAGCGATAGTGGAAAAACGGTCCGTCGCCCCCATTTCTGCCGCGGTGAGAACCACGCCCCGCAGGCAGCCCTGGGCACAGACAAAAATCTGATGGCTTTCGGGAACGAGCATCCCTACATGGACAATATTCCACGGTCCCCTGGCAGGCGCCGCATATTCCACCCCCTGCTCAAAGGGAGCCGGAAACTGCGCCTCGCGGATGGGAAGACTGGCGCCGCTCCAATCCAATGCCTGAACGCTTCTCAGATCGATCACAGCGCATTTCTCCCTTCTCCGGAACTGTTGCACGCCGCAAGGACTTTTTCTGCAAGGCCACGGTATTTCTGAGCCATTTCACTTTCAGGGAACGCCTCCAGAACCGTTTTCTGCAGTTCATCCGCCTTCTGCACCGTAGGGCTGAAGGGAAGGCTGCCCACTATACTGGAATGGATATCTCTTGCCAGTTCCTCCACTTTTTCCTCTTCCCGCTCCACGTTGCGCCGGTTCAGGATGATCCCTCCCAGGGAAGCGTATCCCCTGTCTGCAAAATTTTCTACCGCCATTGCAATATTCGCCGCCGCATGGATAGCCATGTTTTCCCCCGAAGTAATCACAAACACCTTTTCGGCATATCCCTCCCGGATAGGCATGGCAAATCCGCCGCAGACCACATCACCCAATACATCATATAGCACGATATCGGGCTTATAGATTTCAAAGGCGTTCTTTTCCTCCAACATTTCAAAGGCGGCAATGATTCCCCGGCCTGCACATCCCATACCCGGGGTAGGCCCTCCTGCCTCCACACAGAGAACGCCGGCAACCCCCTCTGTTACCAGCTCTGAAAGCTCCATTTGCTTTCCTTTTTTCCGGATCAGATCCAAAACGGTCTCCACCGGCTTGCCCCCATGCAGATAGGATGTGGAATCCGCCTTGGGATCGCAGCCGATCTGCATGACTTTCAGCCCCTTCTGGGCAAAGGCCACAGAAAGATTGGAAACCGTAGTGGATTTCCCGATACCGCCTTTTCCGTATACTGCTATCTTTATCATGACTCTTTATCCTCCTTGTAATCGCCGCGGCCCACTACAACCTCATATCCGATGGCCTCTATTTTTTCCTGCAGCAGCAGGCGGCTTTTCACAGCGTCAGCCCCCGCATCCACTTTTCTATCGTAAAGAAGATACCTCCGCCTGGCGTCCTCTGGGGAGATATTGGGCATCACTACATTAGCGCCTGCCAGAATTCCCTGTTCACGCCCATCCGGTTGGATCGTCCCCAGAGCCGTGGTAGCAGGCAACAGTACCCAGGGATGCATAATACGGATCAGACTCAAAAGGAAAAGCGTATCTTCCAGCGTTCCGGGAGGAAAATCTCGAAAGGGAGTATCTTTATGGGGAATAAAAGGCCCTACCCCGATCATCTGGGGGCGGAGTTTTTTCATATAGATAAGATCCTCAGCCAGATTCTCCGCCGTCTGATAGGGGGAACCCACCATACAGCCGCAGCCTGTCTGATACCCAATTTCTATCAAATCCTTGAGACAGCGCTTTCGATTTTCAAGAGACAGCTCCGAGGGATGCAGCTTTCCGTAGTGTTCTCTGTCCGCCGTCTCATGACGAAGAAGATACCGGTCCGCTCCCGCGTCAAACAGCCTCTGGTAGGATTCCCTCTCTTTTTCTCCCAAAGAAAGCGTCACGGCACAATCCGGATACATCCGCTTTATTTCAGAAACAAGTGACACCATCCGGTCATCCGTCCACCAAGGATCCTCCCCTCCCTGCAGCACAAATGTGCGAAATCCTGCTTCATAGCCATACCGGCAGCAGGTCAGGATCTCTTCCGGAGAAAGGCGGTAACGGGAAGCATTCCCGTTGCTTCTCCGGATTCCGCAGTAGTAGCAGTTATTTTTACAGTAATTGGAAATTTCTATCAGCCCGCGGAAATACACTTTGTTTCCAAAGTTGCGAAGCGCTATGGATCTGGCCTCTTTTGCAGCATAAGCCCTGTCTTCTTCATCGTAAGTGGAAAGTAAAAGGGCAAGCTCTTCACGGGATAGCTCTTCACCCTGTTCCAGCCGGTCTATCCGCCGCCTATTTTCCAGCATTTCCTCACCTTCTTAAAATTGTATATCTGATTTTTCTAATCCGCCCGGCGGTATACATACAAAAACACCCTTCCGCCGAAACAGCGAAAGGGTGTTAAAACCACATAACAAGCAGGCTGCCACCGTTTTTCACGGTCACAGTCGTTTTGCTCCGCCTTCCGACTCCGAACGAATCATTGTCAAATCAGAACGAAATTCACAATCATTTTTATCCATACATCCAGCAAAGGTTTCCCGTCAGAAAATTCCTTTCAGGTCGCCCTCTGGACGTAATAGCTCCTTCCTACCTTCTTTCACAGAAAAGCAGCAAAAAGCTTTCTATCAAGGAAAGTATAGCACCAATTTCCAAAATGTACAAGTACAAATTTCTCCTGCAAACCGGCCTTCTTCAGTGAATACTCGGCCTACAGAAAAAGAGAAATCAACACCGTGAGAATACCCGCCACGCCAATGGAGATACCGCTCATGGCTCCTTGAACTTCCCCCAGTTCCACAGCCTTACTGGTGCCCATGGCATGGCTGGAGGTTCCTATCCCCACTCCCGCAGCAATAGGATTGCGGATCCGAAACACACGAATCAACACCGGGCACAAAATCGCTCCCAAGATTCCCGTAACCACCACCGCTGCTACCGTTACAGAAGGCATACCGTCCAGAGAGCGGCTTACCTCCATGGCTATGGGTGTAGTGACGGATTTGGGAACCATAGTGGCCTCGAGCTTTGCCTCCACGCCAAACAAACGGCAGAGCCCTATTACGCTCACAACGGAAACACATGAGCCGGCCAGACACCCCAGGCAGACGGGAAGAAAATATTTTTTCAAAAGGGCGATCTGCCTGTATATGGAATACGCCAGCACCGTGGTAGCAGGCCCTAAAAACAGGGAAATAAAATCCCCACCGGCTTCGTATGTTTCCAGAGGTATCCCGGTAGTGGAAAGAAATATAATCACCAGGGAAATTCCCACCAAAAGTGGATTCACAATAGGGGATTTAAAAATACGGTTACAGAACACCCCTACTCCGAAAGCAAAAAGACTCAGAAGAATCCCAAACATAGGGGATTCCACCGCCGCTTTTATACACTCCTCAAAGGCTTCCATCCTTCTGCCCCTTTCTCTCTCTTTTTTCCATCCAGCGAATCACAGCTGTCACTGTCAGAGACGAGGCCAAAAATGTCAGCACAAGCGTGACCGCTATAATAAACAGAAGAATCGGAATCTGCGATTGAATTACGGCAAATTGTTCCATTACCTGCACGCCGGCGGGCAAAAAGAAAAAGGCCATATTTTTCAAAAGGAAATCGGAGGTTTCCCGAATCTGCTCCGGCTTCACCGCCCGGATACAAAGCAGAAACAGCAAAATCAGCAGGCTGATCACACTGGCCGGGAACGGAAACGGCAAAAGAGATGAAGCAATTTCCCCCACAAAGCAAAGGGCAAACAGAAAACAAAGCTGCCATAGTATTTTCATATTGAGATACTCCTCTCCAGAGAATACATTCTCTCTAGTTCAAAAGCCATTATGCTGTTCAGTATACTTTGTTTCCAAAGGATGGTCAACACAGATATTCAGCCATTCCACTAAACAAATGATTTATGCACAATATATTTAGCGTTTCCAGCGAAAACACATAAAAAGTAGCTTCGGGATTTTGAAGCGCTCCTTCTGCAGATTTCCATTGCTTCAACTCCTGCATACCGGGCCGTTTCCGCTAAGTTCATTTCTTCCTGCTGATACTTCCGGACAACTCCGCTTCTTTCCTTCTGACTCTAGTTTACCTTTTTGTGGCATAAATTTGCTCCCTTCATGATGACAGTTTGTTTTTCACTGCCTCTCATAAGGGGAGCATATCAAAATGATACCGCTTTTCTCATTCCTTGGAAATATTTATCATTGATCAATTCTTTCTATTAATACGCCGGGAATCGTAATTGTCGCTCCTAAAGTGGATTCATAACTAATCGTTCCTGCAGAAACACCATATATCGTTATGATATCGTTCTCCAAAATTCTAGAAGATACAATGTCGCTCTCATATTCACCCAGCAATATTGTATCGTAATCGCTGTTTACAGCCAAACGAATCTGGATCGTACTTTCTCCACTTGTCTCAATAACCTGGATTACCTCTCCCTTAAATTTTACTTTTTTCCCAACATAATCATCAGGTGTCCTGGCAAGTTGGTCATATGTAATTCCAGTTTCGTATCCTTTTGCCTCTTCCTGTTTTTTCTTCTCTTCTTCCTTTCTTCTTTTCTCCTCTTCTTCTTTCTTCTGTTGCTCAATAACCTTTTCAGCCTCTATTTTACGTGCCTCCGCCTCTTTCTCTGACAACTCTTCAAAAGGTTTCATTTTTTCCTTATATTCTCCATATTCATTTTCCAAAGCATCCATGGAAGAAGACAAAGCGTTGTATTGATTATCTAAATCTGTATATTTGTTTTGAAGCTCTGTCCTCTCTTTTTCAATCGTACTCTTTTCGCTGACCACCTTATCATATTCTTCTTGTGAAATCCCACTGCTGCATCCTGCAGTAACAAGAATCAAGACGGTCGCCAGTAATAGCATGCATTGCTTTTTCATAAATTCTCCTCCTAAAACACCGTTTTTATATATTTTACACAAATAAAAACACTATGTCAATATTTAATTACATTCAACTAAAAACGTCGAAAAAAATCACATTTTTACTAAACCTAACAAAAAAGAGCTCTAACAGAATATTTTTATTTTAGTAAAATTCCACTTTTTTCAATTGAACATACAACTTCCTGCAACTCCTGCACAGAAAGCACCAGAGCAAAACGAACGTATCCTTCTCCCAAAGGACCGAAGGCATACCCCGGCGTGCAGAGCACACCTGTTCTCTCAACCAATTCCATACAGAATTCCTGTGAAGAAGAGAACCCCTTTGGAACCGGCGCCCACACGAACATGGTCCCCCGGCTGTCGGGCACGTCCCAGCCGATAGAACGCAGTCCACCGCAGAGAGTATTTCGCCTTTCCTCATATGTACGGCGCTGGGCCTCCACTTCATCCCGGGGACCATTCAAAGCGGCAATAGCAGCATACTGCACCGGAAGGAATACGCCAAAATCGATCTGGGAGCGCAGATGCCGCAGTGCCCCCACAATCTCCCTGTTTCCCACCAGGAAGGAAATACGCGCCCCAGTAATATTGAAGGATTTGGAGAGGGAGAAAAATTCCGCGCCCACATCCTTTGCCCCAGGGAAACACAGAAAAGATGTACCCTCTTCCCCATCATACAGGATATCCGAATAGGCGTTATCATGGATCACTATTATATTGTATGTTTCCGCAAAACGGATCAATTCCCTATACATCTCCGGCGTTCCAACCGCACAGACCGGATTGGAAGGATACGAAACAATGATATACTTTGCCTTTCGGGCGGTTTCTTCTGGAATAGCAGCAAAATCCGGCAAAAAACTGTTTTCACGCAGAAGGGGATAGTATGCGACCTGCGCCCCTCCCAAAAAAGAGCCGGCCTCAAAAATCGGGTAGCCAGGATCTGGAAGGAGAACCACGTCCCCCGGGTTGCAAAGCGCCATTCCCAGATGGCCGATTCCTTCCTGAGAACCATGAACAGCCAATACCTCCTCCGGCTCCAGATTCACACCAAAACGCCGGCGGTAATAGGCGATAACAGCCTCTGTCAGTTCCGGAAGATCGCTGATAGCATACCGGTAATTTTCCGGCTTTGCCGCTGCTTCCACAAGCGCCTTCCGCACATGCTCAGGAGGTTCAAAATCCGGTGTGCCTATGGATAGATTCCAGATTTTTCTTCCCGACCGTTCCAGCTTCTGCTTTTTCTCATCCAAGGCTGCGAAAATTCCTGTTTCAAAATGCTCCAGTCTTTTAGAAAATGTAAATTTCATTTTGCTATTCTCACCTTCCAATTCCGGGCCCACCCGGGTTTATTTCCGTTTTCTCCTCCCGCCCTTCAAAGAGGCCTCGCACCGGCTGCATCCGGAGCATCCTGAACAACCCGAGCATCCGGAGCACCCCTTTCCCCGGTGCTTCCACATATATCGAATGGCTAAAACCAAAAGCAGCACAATGGCCGCCAAAATCACATAGTCCACAGGCTGCATGGTTAACCTCCTTTTTCAACCAACATATCGCATACACTGAAATTTTCAGTTTTAACTGGTTAGATCTACTGTGACTGTTAAAATCGATGATATAAACAAAATATCCGACTAACAGAAAAAACACATATGTTTCATACATATCGAAATGAACTGCAGAAACCGGCGAATCCGGTGTGCAAATTCTAAAAAGCGCCAAAAACCTTTACAGCATGCCGGAAAATTTCCCAGCATGCTGTAAAAAGAATTTTCTCCTGCACAATAGTATACCACTACAGGAGTCGTCTGAACAGAAAAAATTTACCACAATGATGCCACTGTGTAGAACAAAAAGGAGACCACCCAGGCTATCCCCGTCTGAAAGAGGACAACTCCCAGCGCCGCCCTTGTGCTGCCCATTTCCCTGCGAACTGCGGATATAGCCGCCACACAAGGAGTATACAGCAAAGTAAACAACAAATAAGAGAAAGCACTCACAGGCGTAAACATAGCGGAAAGGGCAACAGAAAGATCGCCTGTACCTGTTCCTGTGAGCACAGCCAAGGTGCTGACCACAGCCTCCTTGGCGGAAAAACCGCTGATAAGGGCTGTGGAAGCGCGCCAATCCGTAAAGCCCAGAGGGGCAAATATGGGGGCTATCCACTGGCCTATAGCTGCCAGAAGGCTCTGAGAGCTTTCCTCTACTACATTCAGGCGGGAATCAAAAGTCTGTAGGAACCAGATAATGAGAGTTGCCACAAAAATAACCGTAAAGGCACGAGTGAGAAAGTCCTTGGCCTTATCCCAGATCAAAAGCCCCACACTCTTGGCGCTGGGGAACCGGTAGTTGGGAAGCTCCATAACAAAGGGAACCGGCTTCCCGTGAAAAATCGTCTTTTTCATAATGAGCCCACAGAGAATTCCCACAAGGATACCGATTACATACAGGCCTATCATAACCAGCGCCCGGTATTTCGGGAAAAAGGTGACTGTGAAAATGCCATAAATGGGCAGCTTTGCACTGCAGCTCATAAATGGGGTCAAATACATGGTCATCTTCCGGTCCCTTTCGCTGGAAAGAGTCCGCGTTGCCATAATAGCGGGAACAGAACAGCCGAATCCCATCAACATAGGAACAAAGCTCCTGCCTGAAAGGCCGATTTTTCTGAGGAGCTTGTCCATAACAAAAGCCACGCGGGCCATATATCCGCTGTCCTCCAAAATCGAAAGGAAGAAAAACAGAACAACGATCAGCGGCAGGAAGGAAAGAACGCTTCCAACCCCTGCAAAAACACCGTCGATTATCAGAGAGCGAACCACAGGATTAATGCCGTAAGCGGTCAGACCATCCCCCACAATTCCCGCCAGCCAATCGATCAGTGCTGCCAGCTGATCGCTGAGAAAGCTGCCGATCAAGCCGAATGTCAGCCAAAAGATCAGCAGCATGATACATAGGAATATGGGAATGGCCAAATATTTATGGGTCAGGATGCTGTCAATCCGCACAGAGCGGATATGCTCCTTGCTCTCTCCACAGCGAACTACGGTATCCGCACACAGATTTTCAATAAAGGTATAGCGCATATCCGCCAGAGCGGCCTCCCGATCCGTATCCAGCTCATGCTCCATCTCTTTTACACTGTGCTCTATCATATCCACTTCATTCTCTGAAAGCTGCAGAAGCTCCAGCATAGGCTTATCGCCCTCTACCAACTTTGTGGCGGCAAACCGGCTGGGGACTCCCGCCCTTTCGGCATGATCCTCCACTAGGTGCGCCACAGCATGAATGGCCCGGTGCACAGCGCCGGAGCAAAAATCCTGCCTTTTAGGAGGAATTTTGTTCTTAGCCACTTTCACAGCTTCCTCTATGAGTTCGCCGATTCCCTCATTTTTGCTGGCTGAAATGGGAACTACCGGGATTCCCAGCTCTTCCTGCAGCTTTTTGACCTTGATGGTTCCCCCATTGTTGCGAACCTCATCCATCATATTCAGCGCCAGCACCATGGGAATATTCAGTTCGATAAGCTGCATGGTCAAATACAGGTTTCTCTCTATGTTCGTAGCATCGGCTATGTTGATGATACCGTCTGGATGGGATTGAATCAGAAAATCCCTTGTGACGATCTCTTCATTCGTATAGGGAGACATAGAATAAATCCCCGGCAGATCCACCACTGTGTCATGACTTTCCCGGATAGTTCCCTCTTTCCGCTCCACGGTGACGCCGGGAAAATTCCCCACGTGCTGATTCGAACCGGTGAGCTGATTAAAGAGAGTAGTCTTGCCGCAATTCTGATTTCCCGCCAAAGCAAAAATCATGTTGCCGGCACCTCCTCAATCTCTATGTTCCGCGCGTCCTCCAAACGCAGCGTCAGCTCATAGCCCCGCAGACGAAGCTCAATGGGATCTCCCATAGGGGCCACCTTTCGCACAAGGACCATTGTCCTGGGGGTCAGCCCCATATCCAGCAGATGACGCCTGAGGGCCCCTTCTCCATTTACAGCAAGGATCTTTCCCTGTTTTCCAACAGCCAGTTCATCCAAACGCATCCATACCCTCTTCTTTCATGTATAGTACATCATACTTTAAAATTCTGAAAGTTAGCCTTATCGAACTTTTAAAATCATTGTACCTTTTTTCTTTTTCCGTGTCAACGCACTTCCATCTTTCTCCAATATTTTAACATAAATCATCTGTAATGTCCCAATTACACGAAAACACTTCCCATAATTTTAGCATTGCATAAGTATACAGTTTTGTCCTGCGGATTTCAAAACTTCAGATATGCAACTGATGGTTCAACTGTTGGTTGAATTTCATCATTTATATCTATTCAATCAACAGTATATGGAAGGTAACTTGAAAAATTGCTATACTAATCTTGAAATAAATAGCACGGTTTCAGGCCAACAGTTCGGGGCCTGTTCTTAGCATTTCGCCACCGGCCGGCATCAAGATACTTTTCACGACGCATATCAAGAATAGGAGGAACGTATATGGAAATCAAAATCTGCGAGATGATCCGGGAACAGCGCAGGCTTCGGGGCATCAGCCAGGAAAAGCTGGCAGAAGCCTGCGGCGTAACAGTTCAGGCGGTGAGCAAATGGGAAACGCAAATGTCCCTGCCCGATATATCCATTCTGCCCCTTATTGCCAGCTTTTTCGGTATCACAATGGATGTTCTTTTCTTCGGAACCGAGCGGGAAACATCGGATTTGACCGCATCACGATCCAACACTGCCGAAACGCCGATGCTTTTCCCAGATGACGGCATCCTTCGTGTGGTGCAGTATAGGGGAAATGTTCTGCTGCAATCTGCTGAGCTTCCAAACACACCCGCCGTTTCTCTCTGTATACCCGAAACAAAGGCCGATACCCCTGTTTCTGTAGAAATCTGGGGAAATGCTTCTGTAGAAGGGGATATAAACGGCTCAGTTCATGCAGGTGGAAATGTAGAATGCTGCAACGTTAACGGCTGCATAACAGCAGAGGGCTATATTTCCTGCGAGGACGTACATGGCTCCGCAACAGCCGGCGGCAACCTGGAATGCGGAGATGTCAACGGAAGTGCATCCGCTGGAAAAAACCTAACTTGTGGAGATGTGGGGAACTATGCTTCCTCCTCCGGTGATCTGGTATGCGGCGATATAGGCGGGGACGCCAAAGCGGGAGGCTGCATTACGAGCGGAGATATCGGCGGCAACGCAGAAGCAGGCGGCGATATCTCCTGCTCGGATATTGGAGGAAATGCCAGGGCGGGGAACGACATCGAGTGCTCAGATATCGAGGGGAATGCGGAAGCGGGAAATGATATTTCCTGTGACAACATAGAAGGGAGCGCCACAGCAAAAAGAGATATCTCCTGCAGCAATATAGAGGGAAACGCAACGGCCTCCTCTATTCACTGCGATTGTATAGAAGGCGGGATATGTTTCCTGTAATATTTTCCTACCGGAACAGCTGCATCTGGACGCCTTCATTCTCTCTTCCCACAAGAGAAGCAACCCCGAGTTTCCCTGCAATGAAAAACAGCGAGCGCCCCAGGCATCCGATGAGAAAATCTTTCCCCAGCAGCGGAACAGGGCGGCCGGATTTCGAATCCGACCGCCCTGTTCCGCTTAAATAGTCAGCAAAAAACAAGATCGTTTTATTTTAGAAAGAGAAAAATTTACTCCGCTAGATCCAGCTGGTTCAGAACCTGGCGCAATGCCTCTGCAGATTCCTGCAGCTTTTGGTTTTCTTCCTTACTGAGGGGAATTTCCAAGACCTGCTCCACACCGCCCCGATCTACTATGGAAGGCACCCCCAGGCAGATATCTGAAAGACCATACTGCCCCGAAAGCATAGTGGAAACAGGAAGGACGGAATGCTCGTCCCGCAGGATGCACTCTGCTATACGCCGCACAGCCATGGCAATAGCATAATACGTAGCTCCCTTTTTCTCAATAATCTCATAGGCGCTGTCCCGCACACTTTCGTAGATCCGCCTTTCCTCCTGCTCCATATCCGCGCCATGCATGCGGAAGAAATCCCCCAGATCCACGCCGGATATATTAGCGCTGCTCCACACCGGAAGTTCACTATCCCCATGCTCGCCGATGATAAATGCGTGAACGCTGCGGCTGTCCACCCCCAAGCGCTCCCCCAGAAGATATTTGAGCCGGGCTGTATCCAGCACAGTGCCGGAGCCGAACACTCTGCCAGCCGGGAACCCGGATAGCTTTGCCGCTACATAGGTAAGAATGTCCACCGGATTGGAAACCACAAGCAAGATTCCTTCGCAATTCTGCTTCTTCAGCTCCGGAAGGATGCTCTTCATCACCCTGACATTTTTGTGTACCAGATCAATCCTGGTCTCATCCGGCTGCTGGTTTGCCCCGGCTGTCAGGATCACAAGGCCGCAGTCCGCCGTATCTTTATAATCCCCGGCCCATATTTTCATAGGCTGTGCAAAAGGTACGCCGTGGTTCAGATCCATAGCCTCCCCTTCAGCCTTTTTTCGGTTTATATCGATCAAAACAAGTTCAGTAAACAGTCCGCTTTCCACCAGACTAAACGCAATCGAAGCGCCCACAAAACCGCAGCCTATAACAGCGCATTTTCTGATATCCAAAATAATCGCTCCTTTCTCAACTATTACAAATTCATTTCTGACATATGTCTATATTATACTCTTAAAGGCCTCCATAGTGTACCCCCAAAAGGAAAAATATACACATTGTTTTCAAAGACAAAAAAATCATTTGCAAATTTTGCCATTCTCCTGTATACTGAGCAATACCTTAATTCTGAAGGAGGCCATACGCATGTGTAAGATCGGAATCCTTTGCGCAGGAGATCAGGAAGCCGAGCCTTTTTTCAGGCTGCTGCAATCCCCCAGAATATCGCAGAAAGCTATGCTCAGCATCCACGAGGGAATCATAGAAAAAATGGAAATCGCCGTCCTCTACAGCGGAGTGTGCAAGGTAAACGCAGCTGTTGCCGCCCAGATCCTCATAGATACCTATGGCTGTGCTGCCATAATTAACGCCGGAACCGCTGGAGGAATCGATCCCTCTCTTTCTGTTTTTGATACGGTCGTTTCCACTGAAACCGCTTATTGGGATGTGGAGCAGGATATTCTGACCGACTTTCACCCCTGGATGAAATCGGTATTTTTTCCGGCAGATGAAAGCCTTCTCCTCTCCATGCGGGAAGCCGCAACAGCCTATACTGGCATCGGGAAAATCCGCTTCGGCAGGATGGTAACGGGAGAAGCATTTATTGAAGACACATTCAGAGAAAAAATTCGCAATGAATTTTCTCCTCTGAGCGTGGATATGGAATCAGCTGCCGCAGCCCATGTCTGTTATGTAAACCATATTCCCTTTCTATCTATCCGCACCATAACGGATACACCTGACCATAAGGGATTGGATACCTTTGAAGAAAACTGCGAAAAGGCTGCTAAGATCTCTGCCGAGATCACCCGCATTCTTCTTCGCCGCCTGGCGCAAAAAGGCGCTCACCACTAAAATGAAATTCCAGACAGCAAAACCGCAGACGAAAATTCGTCTGCGGTTTTGCTGTTATAGATTGGAGAGTGTGCTTTTTGCAAGCTCTTGTACGCAAATTACGACCGCCGTCCGCGGCGAAGCATGGCCCGGCCTCCCAAACAGGCAAGGATAAAATATCCACCATATACGAGCAAAAATACGAGGCCGGCAAATAATGCACCGTCCAGCATTTGAGCCCCCATATATAAAATGCCAAATTCCCGGTTTACTACCGTTAGTCCTACAACCGAATGAACAACAGCCAAAAGCAGGGGGATAAAGAAATAGATAGCCGTTTGAGATATAAGAGCTCTGTTCACCATTGTTTCCTCTGCTCCCAGTTTTCTCAGTAGCGCATAGCGCCCCACACTGTCGGAAACATCTGAAAGCTGCTGAAGAGCCAATACGGCTGCGCTGACAATCAGGAAAACGATACCGATATAAAGGGCCAGATACAGCACCATCACGCGTACACCTACCGTATTATCAATCATCTGCTGGCGGCTGGTGTACATATCAAAAACACTGGCATCATCGTCCGGCGATATATTTTCCATCAATGCCTCATCCATTTTATGAAGAAACTCGTCTTCATTAATTCCATCCTTATACATCAGATTCAGAATCCGCTGATCTTTCACTAATGTTTCTGCCGTTTCATCCGGCAGGATCAAAATCCATGTTCCGCTGAAATCCCGGTTGCAGATGGAATTTTCTGAAATATCTGCGGCAGAAGGGGAATAGGTTTTCCCCCCTAAAGTAATTGTCTTTCCTTTATCCACGATCTGACGGGCCAATTCCTGCATAGTGCTGTTATGTGAGATAACCGGACTTATAATGCTGTATTCATCCGCAGCCAGTTCCATTTGGGAGCGTCCGCAAGCTTTCATAGCACCGTTATAATCAGAGAGGGAAACAGCCCGCAAAAAATAGCCTTCTTCCTCAAAATACGGACGAAAAAGGGGATCGATGGAGGCTACATCTAAAATTCCCTTTGCCATTTCCGCATGACTGATTTCGGTGGAAAGAAGATCCACCTGCGAGCTTGCCTTGGAGTACTCCTTCAAAGGCACTCCCGCTTTTTCCATACGGGCAGCCATATCCTCTGGAATTTCGGCCCCACCCCCGAAATAGCACACAAAGCTGATATCATAAGGCATATCCATTTCATTCTGAGTGGCTACAAGATTGGAAATGCTCATACCGCCTGCCAATGTGCAAATCGTCACAAAAAGCATCAGGCAAATCACGCTGATAGAAAGGAAGGCTGTGTTGATTCTGGCATTGATCTGCCGGAGAACAAACATATTGAGATTTTTAAAGTAATGCTTTTTTCCAGCCTGCATAAGCCGCAGGAGGAAACCGGAAAGAGAGAAAAAGAAAAGAAGTGTGCCAATAATGCCAAGAATAATGGCCAGAAGCAAGGTTTCATGGAACATACCGTTTTTCAGGACGATGGCATATGCTGTCCCCAAGCAGCAAATGCTCACAAGAAACACCACCACAGAGATCCACAGTCTCTTCACCCGGAAATTCTCATTCTGTCTGTCTGCATAGATCAGATCAATCAGACGAAGGCGCGACACGGAAATCGTGTTAAAGGCCATAATCACCAGGAAAATCACGCCAAAATACAAAATCGTCTTCAGGCATGCCTCTTTAGAGAAAATAAAATAGAATCCGGAAAGATTCGCCTGAAACATGCGGGCCGTGAACACAGATAGAGCCTGCGCACCGAAAATGCCCAGAGTAATTCCCACAGCTAGAGAAAAAATGCCGATCAGAAAAGTTTCGGCAATAAGCATCGCCGAAACACGGAAACGGCTCATTCCCAGCGTAAGATAGATACCCATTTCCTTCTTTCTCCTGCGGATCAAAAAACGGTTTGCGTAGAGAATCAGAAACCCCAGAATGAAGGAGACAAACACCGAGATATATCCCAGCATCTCCGTAAGCTGCTGCACATTTTCCTTCTGGGATTCCGATAAAACAAGCATGGCCTGCTGGTCGCCGATGGAATTAAACATATAAAAAAGGCAGACACCCAGCGTCATGGTAAAGAAATAAACAGCATAATCCCGGATGCTGCGCAGGGTATTCTTGAAGGCGATTTTAGAAAACATTGGTGCTGTCACCTCCCAGAAGGGCCACCACCTCAATGATCCGGTCAAAAAAGCGCTTGCGGCTATCCATCCCCCGCTGAAGCTCGTTGAAAATCCGCCCATCCTTAATGAACAGGATACGGCTACAGTAGCTGGCTGTGAAAGCGTCGTGTGTCACCATAAGAATGGTTGCGGAAAGATCCCGATTCAGAGTCTCAAGGCTTTCCAGCAAAAGACGGGCGCTTTTGCTGTCGAGAGCACCTGTAGGTTCATCCGCCAGGATCAGCGCAGGATGCGTCACAATAGCTCTGGCTGCAGCCACCCGTTGCTTTTGACCGCCTGAAAGCTGAGAAGGAAATTTTTGCAGGATATCCTGAATCTCCAGCCGTTCTGCAACTGCTCTCACTCGAGGATCAATCTCTCTTGCAGGTGTTTTCAATATAGTGAGGGCCAAAGCGATATTCTCATAAGCTGTGAGCGTATCCAATAGATTAAAATCCTGAAATATGAATCCCAGCTCGTTGCGGCGAAACCGGCTGAGCTTCTTGGTGCTCAGCTCAGTGATATCTATTCCACGAATATAAATATGACCTGTAGTGGCTCTGTCTATGGTAGATATACAGTTCAACAAAGTGGTTTTCCCGCTGCCAGATGGCCCCATGATCCCCACAAACTGTCCTTCGGCCACAGAAAAGCTGATACCATCCACCGCTTTGGTAACGTTGTTTTTACCACCATAATATTTTTCCAGATCCTGAACTGCCAGAATCGTCTCCATATGCTTCCAATCCTCCTGTTTCCTGTTTTTCGGTTGTGATATCAGTATACCAATCTGTGGATACTGCCGCCATTGTTTTCCCTTACAGAAGCCTTACATTTCTGTAAGGGAAACCTTACGAAATCTTCAGAAATTCCTAAAATGCAGAACATGCCGGCCTTTTCCTTTATGGCCGGCATGTTCTCACTATTTCCAGTTGTTTTCACGGTTTTCTTCCGGCTCCAGACGATGCATGGTGCTGGAAGGAAACACCAGCTCCACACAAGTCCCCCTCCCCAGCTGTGAGGAAACAGATATCCCCAGCCCCATAGCGTCGCAAAGCTTTTTGCAGAGATAAAGGCCCATTCCGCTAGATTTGGCTGAACCTCTTCCATTGCTGCCCGTAAAACCTTTTTCAAAAATGCGCGGCAGATCCTGAGAGGGAATTCCGATCCCATTATCCTGGATTCGGAGACTGTAGGAATTCGTGTTTTTACTGCCGGTTATGGAAAGAACAAGCGGACCCGAAGCGTATTTTACTGCATTTATAAAAATCTGCCCCAGGATAAAATCCGTCCATTTTATATCCGTATATACTTCCCCGGCCAAATTATCCCTCTGTATGCTGCACCGGCTTTCAATCAAAAGGGAAGATTGTTTTTTCAGCGAAGATTTTACCAGTTCCTCCAAAGAAATGCGGCGTATGATGTAATCCTGCTCCACAGAATTGCTCCTGGCGTAAAACATGCTCTGTTCTACCAAAGCGTCGATGCGCCGCAGTTCTTCGGTAATGCTTTTCATGGCGGGAGAGGGATGGTTTTCGGCGATCAGCAAAGAGGAAGCGATGGGGGTTTTTATTTCATGCATCCAGGCCTCCGCATATTCGCGAAACTCTTTGGAAGCCAGCTTATACTTCATGATTTCGTCATTCATGCTTTTCTGTGTCCTTGTCAGGATCTCAAAACAAATTTTTCCCTCCAGCGAGTTTGGCTCTTCCAGCGTCTCTGAAAGAAGATATTTTTTATCCAGCAAATCCAAAGTTTCAAGCGCATCCCTGTAAAAGCTTCTACGGCGAGCGTATTCCAACCCCAGAGCCAATAGCGTACCAAGAATATACAGAGTGCTGATAAACCAAACTGCGTAACCGCCGATTCCCAGCGTACTCATCAAGAGCCCCGCAAAGAAAGCCGCTATGCAAGAGATCAGCAGCGTAAGAAACCGATCCTTTATATATGCCCAAAAGCTCATATCATGTACCCCTGCCCCCGCTTTGTAAACAAAAAGTCGTGAATACCAATGCTCTCCATTTTTCGTCGGATGCGGTTAATATTCACTGTAAGCGTGTTATCATCCACGAATTCATCCGATTGCCACAGCTCATTGATGATTTCATCCCTCGTCCGGATGACCCCGGGCGTGGAAAACAAGAGCCGGAGAATCCGCAATTCATTCTTGGTGAGTTCAATTTCCCGCCCCTCATAAGTCAACACAGAACGGGAAGTGTTCAACTCCACCCCACGGTGGCACATCACGGAAAACTGACCCGGCATGGAACGGCGGATCACCGCTGCAATCCTCGCCAGCAAAATCTGCCGGTTATAGGGCTTTGTGATAAAATCATCTGCTCCGAAATTCATGCTCAGAAGCTCATCAGCCTCCGTATCCCTGCTTGTAACAATGATTACCGGCACCTTTGAATTTCTTCTTAACTCCCGGCAGATGGAATATCCATCCATTCCAGGAAGATTCAGATCCAAAAGTACCAAATCAGGTTCACAGGATTGGATATAACCTGGCACATCTTCAAAGGATTCTGCACAAACACACTCGTATCCATTCCTTTCCAGAAAAACGGCAAGCTCAGTCCGTATCTTTTCTTCATCCTCCACTATACAAATACGCGCCATATTCATCGCTCCTTTATCCTGCGCATATATCCCTACATTCGCTTTTCACCAAAATCTGAACGCAAGCTTAGTGTCTGCAGCACCATCCTGCCCCTTCAAAACAATATAAAATCTCATGAAAATATCAGCCTTTACTTATATGGATTCGAATGTAAAGGCGGTAAGACAATAAGAGCAGAAGCTTCATCGATTGCCTGCCACTCATTTTATCACAATCTGCTTTCTATGCAAAGGTCTAGATAGTTCATACTCTTC
>CAJFPJ010000077.1 GCA_904399395.1 uncultured Clostridia bacterium
ATGATCGTAACAATAACCTTAAACAGGATATCCGGCCCATTATGGGTGCGGATTGTATTTTTTACGGTTGGATTTGCTGTTGCCATTTTAGTTCCGCCCCCTTACATCAGACTGATATCCGCTGCCCGCTTGGAAATCTGGTTGGCGAGCACGAGGAATACGAAGTTGACAACGGTGTTAAATAGCCCCACTGCAGAGCCGAAGCTGAACTGGCTGGACTTCAGGCCTACATTATACACATAGGTGGAAATAACCTCTGAAACCGATTTGTTTAAGGGATTCTGCATCAGGAAGGTCTTCTCAAAGCCTACGCTCAAAATACCGCCCATATTCATAATGAGCAGGATGATGATGGTGGGCAGAATAGCCGGAAGCTCCACATGCCACACCTGCTGCCAGCGGTTGGCTCCGTCCACCTTGCAGGCGTCATAGAGCTGCCCATCCACTGCGGCCAGCGCCGCGATGAAGATGATGCTGTTCCACCCTGCGCTCTGCCATATGCCTGAGAGCACATATACCGGCACAAATGCCCCGGGGTCGCCCAGCAGGTTGGCTTTTTCTCCCACCAGACCGATGGCTTTCAATGCGTTGCTCAGAAGGCCGGTGGTGGGGGAAAGCAGGATCTGCAAAATAGCCACCAGCACCACGGTGGAAATGAAATAGGGGAGATACACGGTTGTCTGGACCGTTCTCTTCCAACGTTTTCCCTTGATGGAGTTAATGGCAATAGCCAGGATGATGGGAATGGGGAAACCGCAGATCAAAGAAAAGAATGCGATAGTAAAAGTATTGCGGATGGTGGGCCAGAACATGGGGCTGTTGAAATATTGTTCAAAGTATTTCATCCCGGCCCAGTTGCCGCCGGTGATGCCCTTGCTGAAATCAAAATCCTTGAAGGCCAGCTGCAGGCCGTACATAGGCCCATAGCAGAAGATAAGGATATATAAAGCCGCCGGCAGGATCATAACCCATAGCTGCCAATCCCTTTTGAGAGCCCTGCTCAGACTGAATTTCTTTTTAGGAACTGCCGCAGCGGCCGTATTTGCCTGTTTCACGAGGATCCTCCTCTCTGTATACTGCATACTGCACATGTAAGCATACTAAGGAAAAAAGGGGATGCTGGAAAGGGCATCCCCTTTTTGTAGCTCACACTTAACTGCGATTACGGAACGTCTGGCTTATGCCATGGTCTTCAGATACTCGTCGAAGGCCTTCTGGCGGATTTCCAGGTTCTGGGTGAGGCCGGCGTTCATAACGGACTGCACATAAGCGTCCCATTCGCCATCCACATCTGCACCAGGAGTGGTGATCCAGGTGGACCATGCAGGATCAGTGATATTCTGAATGTTAGCCTGATTCATGGCCAGAGTATTGGTATCAGCTTCGCTATACTTCATGAACATATCCGGATAGATATCCTTGGGATCCAGATCCTCAAAGAGCTCGTCATATACGGATTTTTCCTCTGTAACAGCCTGCATGTCGGTGCCCAGGGTGATCTTCAGGTCATCGCGGATCCAGATAGGACCGTTGTCTGCGAAGGAGCTGGTCCATTTCCATGTGCCGGGATCCAACTCAGGATCGGCCGGAGGAAGAATTGTATAGGAACCGTCGTCGCCGATTTCAATGCACTTATCCACATCGTTGGCGCCGCCGAAGAGAACCTCCAGGCTGACCTTTTCGTCATAGAAACCATCGATGAACTTCATAGCGGCTTCCTTGTTTGCACACTTAGCGCTCATAGCCACGCGGTTGCCGCCATAGTTCAGGCCGTAGAAATCGTAGGAATAGCAAACCTTCTCGGTGTCTGCAGTTTCCTTCAGCTGGGGAACGGAAACATACTGATCAGGAAGCTCGGTGCCAAAACGGTCGCCCTTTTCCCAGCCCCAAGTGAAGCCAACCTTAGCGGTGTCGCCATCGCCACGGGCTACAGACTGGAACTTGGAATAATCCTGTGTGATAGCTTCTTCATTGATGAGGCCTTCGCTCCACAGACGCTGGACATACTTCACGACTCTCTTGAAGCGCTCGTCTACATAGTAGTTCTTGACTACACCATCTTCAGCAAAGTAGCCGTTGGGGTTGGGGCCCGTCAGCTGCATGCCGGTGCTGCCCAGGAAATGCTGCAGGCTATAAGCACCATTGAAGCCGCCGTTGAAATCCATGGGGATCTCATCGTTGGGGTCGCCGTTGCCATTGGCATCCTGCTCCTTGAAAGCCTTCAGAACAGCTTCCAATTCATCCCAAGTGGTGGGCATTTCCATGTTTACAGCATCCAGCCATTGCTGGTTTATGTACATGGTGCCGTTGGTCTTCGGCCATACACTCTGATACTTAGGAGTGCCGAAGATCTTGCCTTCCATAGTGGTGCAGAGGATCTCAGTTTCGGGAAGCTCCTTGAACATTGCCTGCAGGTTGGGGGCATACTGCTCAATAAGGGGCTTCAAATCCTCAAACAAACCGTTATACTGCACATAGTCGGAATCGGCTGTGGCAGAGAAGAGCAGATCCGGGATTTCGCCGCTGGCGAACATGGCAGGTTTTTTCTGATCCCAGTCAGCGGAAATCTGCTGCCATTCCACCTCAACGTTGCACTCATTCTGCAGATCGGTGAGCCACTGCATGGTGTTCACATCTTTGGTAAGGCTGTGCTTAGAGAACAGTGCAGTCAGCTTTACTTTCTCACCGCTGGTGCTGGCCTCTCCGCCGCCGGTGGAGCTTCCACCGCTGGCAGTAGAGGAACTGCCGTCGCCGCTACATCCTATCAACGCCGTGGAGATCATGGCGCAAGAGAGGAGTGCCGCAAGAATTCTTCTCTTCTTCATTTTTTCGATTGCTCCTTTCGATTTGGGGTCCTTGGGATTGTATATTTTCAATAACATTCTAGGGATTGTCTTATTTTGGTTGGAATGTTATTAAAAATGACTATATATAAATGACTAATATAATTATTTAAAAAATGTAATTTCAGAGGCAACTGGCAACTGAAAATCCATCTTCCTTAGTAAGACTTTGAGAAACATCCGCTTTCCCCTCAGGCGAATAGTGAAGAAGGATGAACACTATGCGCATTAACGTTTTTATCTGTTAATACTGCACAATCTGAATGGGGTAAAACTGAACGTTTTAAAAAACTGTTCATGCTTTGTGGCATGTTTTGATTATATAATTTGTGCATATTTCACACAACGGCGAGTTTTTGAAAAAACCACCTCAAAATTGAATGATTTTATGATTTTTTGAATCAAATAGAGGAAATTCAAGAATTCGATGTAAAATACTCCATATTAGATACTTCTAGTAAGCGATAAATTGATGGAAAATACTATAAAAGCTTCTTCTTTTCAGATTACTGAATAAGAAGAAGCTTTTATAGAAAATAAAAAATCAGTCTTGCTCTGATTCTCTGTTCTTTTGTTGAAGCTGGCTGCGATATTGACTTGGGGTGATGCCCCGCAGACGTTTATAGGTTTCTGTGAATACCGGAGTGGTGCTGTAACCAAGTTTTTGGGCAATGGTTTGTATTTTTTCACCTGTGGCAAGCATTTCTTCTGCTTTTGAAATGCGCAGTTCGTCAATAAAGCGGGAAAGCGTCTTTCCCGTAAGATTTTTAAACTGATGGCTCAAATTAGAAGGGGAGGTGCCAAAAACGGCGGCCATATATTTGATGGAAAATTCGGGGCTTGTAAAGTGTTCCTCAATAAAATGCATAATCGTATGCAAATTGCGGGGAAGCGTCTTTTTCACGGAAACAGTTTTTCCTTTTCCACCTACAAACTGCATCAACCATTGGTCCAAAAGCTGGCCGCATTCAGCGGTATCTTCCGGCAGATTTAGATTCTCTGTGGGATTTCCCGGGCAAAGGAGTACGTAAACCTTTTTCAGGATACCTTTCCGGGTGTTAGCGTTATAGTCTTTTAAATCATTTTTGATCATCCGCAAAGCAAATTCCACTTTGTCGATATTTTCAGTTTCTGTGGCTTCCTGCAAAAGCTGAATTTCCACCAATGGATACCGAGAAACCGTATTCTGAGACGGTTGTTTTTCCCGCTCCGGCCAGCATACAGAGGTATAGGCTCTGCGGACGTTCTGAATCCCTTCAATTACCTCACTAATCCGAACCAGTTCATTCTCATTTTGGCTGAGACCGGATAAGAACGATTGAAACTCTTGTTTTGGTATATCGGAGGCCAGAAGGAAGAGGTATTTGTTTTCCATAATATAAAGGGAATATATGTTTATATTTGTTTCATTCGTTTCTTCAGAAGCCAACTTTTCAAACAGAGAATAATTCTTTTCTGAATCTTCCATCAGGATACAGGCAAAATAGGATCTGTCCACTCGAATACCTTCATGGAGGCATTGATCATAAAGAGCCATTCCCGGCTCCACCTGGTTATCCAGTATGTAAAACAGATATTTTTCTCGGCGGAGCTCCTGTACGGATTCTTCAAAAAAGTGCTTGGAATAGGTGAGGTCATCTAAAGCAAAGTTAATATATTTGAATTCATCCATGGGGTATTCTTCATCGGAGCGAGGCGGCAGCTTTTTCAGCAGATTCTGTATCGGCTCATAGTTTTTACGGGATATATACAACATCAACATCAGACCCACGACCATTACAATGAAGGTCACGATGGCTTCCAAAATAATGGTGGGAATCAACTTTTGCATCAGGAATCCTCGGCTGATATCCCAGCTTATTCGGATTCCATCGTTACTGAACATAATCGCATTAGAGGAATTAAAGGTTTCTGGAACATCTTGGCCTTCATAGAGGGATTTGCAGATTTCAGGGTCAGAGGAATAAATGGGGATATCATTATAATATAGGATACAGGTAGTACCTTCACTTGCATTCACAATATTGAAAAGCGTATTATCTGAAATTGTAAAAAGCATATACGAAAGAGGAGATGAGTTAGACCTGAGTTCCAAGGGAACAGCGAGAAGGACGCCATCCCCATTGCCTTTTCCGTCTGCATTATGGATTCGCATGGCGCGAGTATGATTTCCCGGCTCTTCCAGCTTTTTTCTATCCCAGGTCTGCATGCCCAGTGAATCGCTGGCATAATATGCGCTGTTCCCATCGTCTTTTCCAAAATATTCATCATCTGTTTCAGCGCAGCTCATTCGGTATACCAGCCCGCTCTGGGTATTGTAATAGCTGAGAGTAGAAAAAAAGGAGGTCCACATAGCATCTTTTTTCAATTCCTGGATGATGGGATAATAGGCAGATCCCATCTCTGCTTGTGCTTCCACAGAAAAGATTTTGTCCATGCGCTTGAGGCTCACTATTTTTGACATGGAATTCAGATTTGTATTCAACGTCTGTAATGTGCGTTCAGCTTCCATACGCAGGTCGTTTTGCGTAGTTTTCATATTGTTCGAATAGAGAATAAGGAAATTCACGGCTGAGACAATCGCTACCGGGATCAGCACCAGCATGGATAAAAACAGCGTGTTCTTATAATGTGTGGTGAGGCGGCGTGTAGCCCGATTCTTCTTCTGCAAGTCGATCCTCTCCTTTTACGATCCGTCTTTTTTGTATCTCTATATACCATTCATCCAGTTGTCGAGCGATGAATGATTGTCTATACTTTTTCGTTCGATACTTTATGAATAGAAAGGTGTCTCATTTTTATAGGAAATGAGACACCTTTTCCATTTTATAGCATTGGATGAAGTGAGAATGGAAAAGTATTCCTTTTTGGCTGCCATATAAAGTAATCGACCATATTAAGGAAGGCCATAACAATTTTAGATATGTGATGGGATAACCAAAGAATTTATATATTTTTCGTTTTGATAGGATATTCCTGTGTGAAGCATGACTGAAAGAGGAGAACCCGTTCCTTCTGGTAAATATAAAATACAATAGATACATGCGAAGGCGTTTTAAGCAGAAAGTTTTGAGTTCTTCCACTCAGAAGGTTTGTCTTGTGCACATATTATAACATAATATTCCAGTGAATTTAACTTTTAAATTCTAGTTTTTAATATATTTTTTATTCCAAACAAATTATGCAGTAAAGCGATCGAAAAATTAGATAAGGTAGAATAAGTTTCGCAAAATTGAAAAGAGGACAAAAGAAGACATGGTTTGCAGCCCTCTGGTAGAATGAAGTCGTGACA
>CAJFPJ010000078.1 GCA_904399395.1 uncultured Clostridia bacterium
ATGATCGTAACAATAACCTTAAACAGGATATCCGGCCCATTATGGGTGCGGATTGTATTTTTTACGGTTGGATTTGCTGTTGCCATTCCACCTCAACGTTGCACTCATTCTGCAGATCGGTGAGCCACTGCATGGTGTTAAGATCTTTTGTAAGGCTATGTTTTACAAAAATAGCCGTGAGCTTAACCTTTTCACCACTGGTGCTGGCTTCTGTGCTCGATTGGCTTTCGCTCGTGTCACCGCTCGCAGCGGAAGAACTGCCGCCGTCGCCGCTGCATCCTATCAACGCCGTGGAGATCATGGCGCAAGAGAGGAGTGCCGCAAGAATTCTTCTCTTCTTCATCTTTTCAATTACTCCTTTCTGACAATGCGAAAAATATTGAAATTTCCTCCTGGCCTTGTGCCGTTTGGAAAGCCTCCCCGAATATACTCCATTCCTATATGACCAACAAATTATGCAATAACCTGCAACTTATAGTATAAGCTGCGAATAATAACCTTTTCCTGTGATAAAAGGTGAGAGAAGACAAGCAATTCTTCGCCGAAATATGACGACGGAAATTTTTACACCTACAGTCTTAAACCTTTATTGAATTGAATTAATTTATTTTAATATATGAATAAAATATGAATTTTAGAAAACCCCATTGACTTTATAGAAAAATAGATTATATTATAATCATAATAATTTTTCAAATTTATATAGTTTTTTATATATGAATTTGAATGGATTTAATCTTTATATTTTTTTGTCTGTATCAGAGCAAGAGATTGTTTACTTTATCCGTCGCTTCTTTTTATTCTCTATTTTCAATTTAATATCCTTCAGCGTCCGCAATGGACGCTTTTTTTGCCTTCTTTTTGCGAAAACATCGCTGAACGAAAATGTAAGCTTTCCCGTTCGCGTCGCCGCCCACCGAAAGCCGGGCGGTGGACAAAGAGCAGAAAATCGCGCATTTCTTCAGGGGTTCCTTTCGCAAATCGGGGGAGAGGACCTATGCAACAGGCAGACTGCCCGAGCATTGTTTCCTCCCTCTGCAATAAGGGCTGTTACGGCCCTAAAAGGAGGAGTATCTATGAAGGCAAAAAAATGGAGCACACTGATCCTTTCCTGTCTATTGCTGCTAAGTTCGTTCATGGGCTGCAGCGGTGATGGCGGCGGTTCAGGAGGAGGTAGCGCAGGCGATGGAAACAACCAGGGCGGCGCAGGGGAAGGCGGCGAAAAAACCATCACCGTTTCTCAGTGGTCCGCCCCCAGCGACGACGACGAACTCAACCTTTATAAGCAGTTTGAAAAGGCAAACCCGGGCTACAAAATCGACGTGATGGTAATTGCTGAAGATCAGTATTCCGCAAAAATCAACCAGATGATTTCTACCAACACGGCTCCCGATATCGTTCTGGCATGGGAATGCGACATTCCCAATTTTGTGGCTAACAACAAAATTGTTTCTCTCGACAGTTACCTGCAAAAATCTGAAAAAGTCAACCCCGACGACTTTATCCCCGCGGTGAAGGAAATGAGCGACCAGTTCGGTGGGAATTACGCCCTCCCCTGGTGCTATGCTTCCGAGATCCTGTTCTATAACAAAGATATGTTTGACGCGGCCAAAGTGGAATACCCCACCAACGAATGGACCATGGAAGATTTTGTGGACGCGGCTGAAAAGCTCACCATTGTGGACGAAAGCGGGCGGGTGCAGCAATATGGCTGCGACGGTCTTTCCTTTGTAGGCGGCTGGTGGTCCGGCATAGGCGCGGCAGGCGACCCTGTTTATGAAGACGGCAAGCTTGTCATCGGCGACGGGGCCAAGAAATTCCTCACCACCCAAAAATATCTGGTGGATAATCAAATTTCCCCCGCCCCTTCGGCGGAATCCAGCGATCTGTTCGCCTCTGGCATGGCGGCCATGACCCGCACGGGAAGCTGGTTTTTGGGAACCTATAAAGATCTGGAATTCAACTGGGATATCGCTCCCCAACCCAAGGATGCACGCTTTTACAACAGCCTGCACACGGGTATGTGGTGCATCCCTGAAAGCACAGAAGATAAGGATGCAGCGTGGAAGGTTTTGGAATGGTGCATGAGCAAGGACGGCCAGACTGTTCTCTCTAAGAGCTCCGGAAACATCTCCGTTACAAAAAGCATCGCGGAGGAAGGCGCCTGGAAGGTGCAGGGCACAAACGGCCCCTCCAACTGGGATGCCTTCGATGTGATCTCTGATTCCGGCGTATTCGGTTACGTCTGCCTGCCCGCAGGGCTGACGGGCGATGCCGTCAAGCAGTTTGAAGCTGCCGTTCTGGGGCAGAAATCCATTGACGACGCTGTTGCAGAAGTGCAGGCCGCGGCCGAAGACTTCAGCTGAACCCGATGATTTGGGGGAAGAGGGCCTTTGACCGGCCGTCTTCCCCCTCCTTTTCGTCTGTAAACGGGGCCGCGCCTTTTAGGCGCTTTCCCCCTGCTTTTGGAGGTGACTACTTTGTCTGCGCCTGTATCTGTATCATCGAAAGCTACTGTCAAAAGGGGATCCATATCGCTCGTGGCGGCCGGAAAAAAGAGAAAAACCAGCCCCTCCCGGAATACCCAGGATGCCCGCACCGCCCACACGAACAGATCTCCCCAGGCCAAAAAACGCAGAAGAAAGGATATCCTTTCCGCCTATGCATTTCTCACCCCGTGGATCATCGGCTTTTTGCTCTTTTCGGGTTTCCCGATTCTTTATGTATTCACCATGAGCTTCACAGATGCCACTATGCTGGGAGGCGGCGAATTTGTCGGTTTTAGTAACTATACAAAAATGTTTCAGGATTCTTCCTTTTGGAACTCCCTGTGGGTGACGCTGGTTTTTTCCATATTTTCTGTGCTGATTACCATCATCTGGGCCTTTTTCCTGGCTATGCTGCTCAATGCCCAAAAGCGCTTTAACGGTGTATTCCAGTTTATTTATTTTTTGCCTGCCGTAGTGCCTTCGGTAGCCCTGGCCTTTGCCTTCCAGATGATTTTTGCTAAGGATACGGGGATTTTTAATTATCTGATCGGCCGAGCTACAGGGCTGAATTTTGCCCCCAACTGGCTTTATGATGAAACGCTCGTATATCCCACCGTATTTTTCATCATGTTGTTTACCTACTCCACAGGCCAGATGATGCTCATCTTCCGTTCCGGCCTGAAAGAAGTTCCCCGGGAGCTATATGAGGCAGCTTCACTGGATGGCGCTACGGCCTTTCAGAAATTTCGCAACGTGACGCTGCCGGCTATTTCTCCGATTCTTCTTTTCAACATGATTATGGCCTCCATCGGCGCCTTAAATGGTTCCTTCGCCGTTCTGTACCCGCTTACAGGGGGAGGTCCCAACGAGGCCACCAATGTTCTGAGCCTGAGCCTGTATAAGGAAGTCTTTCTCAATTTCCGCGTGGGCTATGATTGCTGTTTGGTCGGCTGGCTGGATACGCTTCTGCCCATGATTGTCCCCGCATTCTTCGCCTATCCCTATAACGTGTTTCTGTTCCGCCAGTTCTTCCGCTCCATTCCCAAAGATCTGGACGAGGCCGCCTGTATCGATGGCTGCGGAAGGATAGGTGTCTTTCTGCGGATCCTTCTGCCGCTGAGCCGGCCTGTCTTCATCACCATCGGTATTCTTTCCGCCGTATTCTGGTGGAATGAGCTGACCCAGCCTCTGATTTACGTGAACTCCGACACTTGGAAGCCCCTGACCGTGGCCCTGATGACCCGCTTCAAATTCTTCGGCCTGGGGCCCAATACCACCACCTGGAACGTGCTCATGGCAGTTTCCACTCTGATGATCCTTCCTCCTATCCTTTTATATCTCTGCGCTTCCCGGTATCTGGTGGAAGGCATCAAAACCTCTGGGATGAAGGGATAAAAGCCCTTTTTCTGAATATTCACAGCTGTTTTGTGGAAGGAGATTGTTTTTCATGCCAAGACAAAAAAAGCCGGTTGTAAAACCTGTTTACACCCAGCTGCCCAAGGGCTCCATTCACCCGAAAGGGTGGCTGCTGCGCCAGCTGAAGCTCCAGGCCAAGGGAATCCCCGGCCGGGCGGATGAATTTTTCTTCAAGGGAGAATACTGGCTGGGCGGCGACGGAGCGAAAGATCCCTCCCGAAAGCCCACGGATATCGGCAGCAGTCATATCGTGGTAGGCTGGCTCAGCTCCATGGTGGAGATGGCCTGGCTTTTGGATGACCCCGTTCTGAAGAAAAAGGCACAGGGATATATCGAATACCTCATCGGCAGCAGCCGCCCCGATGGAAGCTTCGGCCCCACCGGGCCTCAGGATAGCCTCTGGCCGGACGTAAACAACGAAAACGTATGCTATGAGGGCGCCCGGATCCAGGCGGCGGGCATTCTGCTCTCCTATTACGGATATACGGGGGACGAACGAGCCCTTGACGTATGCAAGCGCTTCATTCTGGAATACTACGGCAAGCACTATAAACCCGGCAGCTATACCTGGTTCAACAATATCGGCCAGAAAGGAATCCGGGGATTGGCCAGCACTCTCTATCAGATGACAGGGGACGAGGCCTATCTGGATGCAGTGGAGCCCCACCTGGCATATGAAACGCCGGAAAGCGACTGGAAAACAGGGCTGAAAAACAAGGATCCCAAGTGCACTCACGGCGCCGTTTTCGGCGGACCAGCCAACGTAGCCCAAGACTATCTCTATTCCGGCGATGAGGACTGCAAACCCATCATAGACGAAGCTATTCGCTGGCTGGATGAAACCCAGGGCCAGGTAGGGGGGCATTATACGGCGCACGAATTTATCGCTACAAAAAACGGGAGGGATCCCACCAACGGCAGCGAGTGCTGCCCCATCACAAACCATGTGGATTCCATGTTTACCCTTTTCTCCGTTTTCGGTGACGCGAGCTATGCAGACCGGGCGGAAGAGCTCATTTTCAACAGCGCCGCCGCCTTTATGACGGGGGATGCCTGGGCTCGACAGTATGACCAGCAGGTGAACCAGGTGCTCTGCACCGTAGGCAAGCGCCGTTTCGACAACCGGGACGACGCCAACACTTTCGGTATAGACCCCCACTATCCCTGCTGCAACGGCACCATCGGAAAACCTCTGCTGGGATTCATTCGCAACCAGTGGCTCAAAACCGAAGACGGCGGTTTGGCCGCCCTTTCCTACTGCCCGGTGACAGTGGAGACAGAGCTGGGGGGAGCCCAATTCCGCCTGGAGGTGGAGAGCGAATACCCTTTCCGTGGAACAGGGCTGCGATTTACCGTTCACACAAATAAGCCTGTAGAGGTTCCCCTTTATCTGCGGGCCCCAGGCTATATAGGGGATTACGGTGAGCGCACCGCCGTGCAGCACGACGGAGAAATGCACAAGATTGAACCCGGCACCTTCTATCGCCTCTGCCGCCTGTGGCGGGATGGGGACACCTTTGAGATGAACATTCCCATGAACACCAAATTTATTCGCCGCAGCGACAGCGCCACTTGCGTGAAGCGCGGGCCCCTCTACTACGCACTGCGGATCCGAGAGGCCTATAGACAGATGCGCCATAACTACGAAGGCTCTGCCGATTGGGAGATTTACCCCGCCAGTCCCTGGAATATGGGCCTTTATACCACCTATCGGGCGGCTTATGCCTCTGTGGTGGAAGAGCACAATCCTATTCCCTCACATCCCTGGAGCCATCAAGAAGAGGTGCTCTGGAATGAGGAAACCCACGCTTATGAAGTAAACAGGGAAAAGGAGCCCGTGATCCTCCATCTGCGGGGCAGGAAGATTCTCAACTGGGATCTGCATCCCATCTATCCTATGGCAGGCCCCATCCTTCCGGAGGAGGAACGTGTTTACGGAGAAGAATTCCAGCTGGAGCTGATCCCTTACGGCTGCACCAACCTGCGCATAGCGGAGTTCCCCGCTATAGAGTAAAATTCCCACCGGATGCTCTCCCTCAACACGGGTTTTAAATCTGCAAAAGGCGCTGCTGTTTCCCAAGCTCCCACGCTGCAGAAACAAGCAGATTATCCAAGAGACATACACATCCATATATAAAGAAAAGAACAGGCTGCGGTATATCCGTAACCTGTTCTTTTCTTTCAAAGGGAGGGAACACCGCCTGCAGCCTTTTCCGGCAGTGGCGGGAGCCTCAAAGCAATCGGCCTCAGGGAACAGCCCGGGAAACCTGAAAGAGAGAAAACAAGCAGATTTCCCGGCTATATTCCGCGCAGCCTGTCGTATGCGCATGGTGCGTATGCAGACTTATTTCATATTCTCTTCAAAACGGGTCTGCGCCGCTTGAACAATCTTCATCATCTCACCAAGCCTCATATTCTCCAGCTCCTGAAGGTAAGCGTCCCATTCTTCGTCGATTTTTCCGTTCGCCACCCATTCAGCTGCCCGGCGGTTCGCATAGGTGATAATTTCAGACTGCACCTGGTTCACCACGTCGGCTTCCTCGCTGGTGTAGTTAAGTTTGCCGATAGGATCGGGGCTGATTTCCTTGATAGCCTTGATCTTTTCGGCCTTTTTATCGGTATAGTGCAGATGCTGGTACTTTTCATAGCCCTCTGTGGAGCACACATAGGGGAAATTGCTGGCAGGGCAGCACTTGTTTCGGAAGGTCTGTGTATTCACGCCCTCCGGCGGATCGGCCACCATATAGGCAGTCTCACTGTCGCATTCCGTGCAGGGGATCTGCCTTACCTGGGTCTCTTCGCCCACTTCTTCGGG
Source organism: uncultured Clostridia bacterium (assembly GCA_904399395.1). Classification (GTDB taxonomy): domain Bacteria; phylum Bacillota; class Clostridia; order Oscillospirales; family Acutalibacteraceae; genus UMGS1264. Next base: position 6,721 of record CAJFPJ010000078.1, read on the forward strand.
CTCACCACGGCGGCCTTCGAAGAATTCTGTGGAAATAGCCTCGTCGTAGAAATAATCCGCTACGCGAACGGCCACCTCCGGCATCTGGCAAGCGGAGGTCACAGCCCACATGCCCACGTTGCCGTCGTATGGATTGTAATAGGGAGCAGGCTCTTCTCCGCCCAGCCCCTTCATGGAATCCAGATATACATAGTGGTCATAGGCGTCGTAAGTGGCGAAATCGTCGCCGATCTCCCAAACGGAGGCTACGCCCACAACCGTGGTATCGCCCGCCAGCTTTGCTTTATACTGATCCACAGTCTGGCTGAAGCCTGTCTCATCCAGAAGGCCCTCTGTATAGAGCTCGTGAAGCCATTTGATGAATTCCTTATATTCTTCGGTAGATGCCACAAAGGTCGCTTTTCCGTCCGTCACGTTCAGAAGGTCGGAACCCGCGGGCACGCCGAAGGAGTCTCCCAGCCAGTTCAGGCCGTAATCCCACGTATTGAAGGTGCTGTAAAGAGCCCCGCACCAGCTCATGGGGAGCTCATCCTGTTTGCCGTTCCCATTGGGATCCTTGGTTTTGAACGCCCGAAGGACCTCTGTAAACTCATCCAGGGTGGTAGGCACCTCCATATCCACGGCATCAAGCCAGTCCTTATTGATACAACCAATGCGGTTCAGGCCGATGAAGGGGGCCAGGCCGCTGGAAACAAAGGTGTATACGTGGCCGTCCGGCATGGTGGCGGTAGCCTTCATACCCACGGTTTTGCCATAGTCGGAATCATATGCCGCCATCAGCTGTGGGCAGTATTTTTCCTGCATGTCTTCCAAAGGAATGATAAGCCCATCCTTTCCATAGCGGACGATTTCCGTAACGGTGAGGCCGTCCTTGATTACGTCTGGGTAATCGCCGGAATTAAGCTTAACGGCCCTTCTCTCCGCATAAGAGGAGGATTCCACCAGCTCAAACTCAAAATGGACGTTGGTTTTTTCTTCCATCTCCTGCAGAAGGATGTAGTCGTTCCAATCCTCCAGTGAATCGGAGTTGCGGGAGCCGTACACCTTCAGGGTGACCTTCTCGTTTACCACCGGCCAGCCGCTTTCATTGAAATTGGAATCCTCTCCTGAGGAATTCCCTCCTGCAGAACCGGCCCCGGAGGAAGAATCCCCTGAGCAAGCTGTTGCCATAACCATCATGGCGCCCGCCAGCAGGCCTGCGAATACACGATGCAGCATATTCTTTTTCATGATACTTGATACCCTTCCTTTCTTTTCAGATAAATCGTGCTGAAGCTTTTATTCCTATTCAGCCGCAGGAAAGCTAAAAAAACCAGGATATAAAGTGTACCTTATCGTTCTTCTTACAGACACAAAAAACGTCTCAATTCTTTACGAATTGAGACGTTTGGAAAAGCAAATATGATAAAGTATGGCAGAACGATAAGGTACAGGTTTTCAAACGCCATGCCACGGCCATTTATTGTGGGGGAAATTGCTATTGCCTGACAACTGCTTCCCTGTATCTTTATTAAAAGTATAAACAAAACAATTTATATATTCAACCGTAAAAGTATTTATTTTGTTTACTATCTAAAGAATCCAAATATAACCATATACCCGTGCTTTATTTTCTTTTTAGACACTGATTTCTCAGAAAAGCCATGATAAAATGAGAAAATCATATAAATATTTATACAATCAATTTTATACACTATATATGCCGCATTTCATTGGGGAGGAGGTTTTGCTTTGGCCAGAAAAAGCGACCCTTCGCGGGTGACTATCCGGGCTGTGGCGAAGGCGGCCGGCGTCTCGCCTGCTACGGCTTCCAATGTGCTGACGGGAAAGCGTCAGGTACATTCCACAGCCGGGCGGCGGGTGCTGGACGCAGCCCAGCGGATGGGGTATCAACGGGAAGACCGGAAAGAATTCAAACGAGCGATCCATTTTGTCCTTTATAAGAAACACGGTCATGTGGTAATGGACACTCCTTTCTTTTCCGCCCTGATTCAGGGCATCGAAAAGACGTGCCGCTCCAACGGTTTTTCCCTTTCCCTAACGTATATTGACCGGGTGAAAAACGCCGGTTCTGATGCTCTTATCCGGCAGATCGTTTCGGATGCAGAAACGCCTCTTCTTCTTCTTGCAACCGAGATGGACGAAGCCGATCTGCTTCCTTTTAGCAGCTTTCAGGGGCCCATGGTGGTGGTGGATAACCACTGCCCTATGCTTCCTCTGCATACTGTCTCCATCGACAACGGCATGGCGGGTTGGGCGGCGGGAAACTGCCTTTTATCCCACGGCCACCGGCAGGTGGGGTTTATCACATCTTCCATTCCCTTTCAAAATGCCAAAGATCGGCAGAGGGGCCTTTCGGAGGCTCTGGCTTCAAAGGGGTTGCGCCTGGCAGAACAGGATATTTTTTCCGTTACCCCCACTTTAGAGGAAGCTACCAGAGAGCTGACCGGCCTGTTTTCCGGCCGGCGTGAGCTTCCCACTGCTATGTTCGCCATGAACGACATTTTAGCCTTTGCCGCATACAGAGCCCTGCAGGAAACAGGACGCCGCATTCCTGATGACGTCTCTCTGATTGGAATGGATAATCTTCCCTTCGGGCAGATCGTGACTCCGCAGCTGACCACCATCGGCGTTCATAAGGAAGAGCTGGGCCATCAGGCAGTGGAGCAGCTGATTCATATTGTAAAAGGAAATGTGTCCGTGCCGGTTAAACTTTCGGTAAGCGTCTCTTTAATAGAGCGGGGGAGTGTTTGTAATTGCAATAGAGAAGCATGCATAAACGAAAACTTGTGAGTATATCCTCCCATTGGGATATGGCACAACCGGGAGGCGACGCCGCTCTTTTGTTCCATTTCTTCATGGTTGCATTTCTGCTTGCACGCTGAAAAACGCTTCTTATGCCAAAATGGCATAAGAAGCGTTTTTGCTTTTCCGTATTACACAACCGCGTGTAATAAATAAAGAATACGACAAACGGCAGCTTTGGCCTTCTGGCTCAGCAGTTCCGTTTATTCCGGCTGTTTTTCTCTCAGGCGGAGAGTCCCCATATCCGCTTCCGAAATAGCATAGAGGCGAAAGGAAGAGGGCCAGGCCACCAGCCAGTCGTTTAGGCTGCCCCGCTCCATGCCCCAGCTGCAGTGATGGAAACCCTCGTTCTGGCTGCCGAAGGGGCGCACCTTCCCGCGGATGGGTGTTTCACCGTCGCTGATGCACTGGGTTGTGTTGTCATAAAGCGCCTTGGCCCGCTGCCGCCAGAGCGAATCCCCTGTGATATCCGCCAGACGCAGAAGCGCGGGAACGGCCATGACGCCGTAGGCGTCGATATGATGATGCTGGGCGGAAACGGCCGTGCCCCCCATGGTGGTAAAGCCGAATCGCTCAAAATCCGATTCCGCCGGATACAGCACGTTATAGTGGTACATCCAGGAGGTAAAATAATAGGCCGCTTTCCGGGCGTATTCCAAATAGATATCCTTTCCTGTCAGGCCGAAGAGTTCCACAGAGGAAAGGATTAAGGGGATGGAGGTCTCCTTATCGATACAAGTGGTATCCAGCGCACCGGCGGTGCAGAAAAAGCCGTTCAGATCCCGCTCCACATAGAACCGAAGGGCTTTTTCCGCCATTCGCAGATAGGGTTCCTCTTTAGTTTCCTTATACATCTCCACAAAAGCACAAAGCAAAAAGCCGCCTATGGTGCCGCCTTGATCCAGGCATTCGCCGGTGAGCTTCCATTCCTTGCCAAAACCGAAGCGTTCATCAAAGTGGCTCAGGAAGAAATCGCACAGGCCTCGGGCTGCCTGCAGCCAGGCAGGTTTTTCCATCCCCAGGGAACGCGCCAGCCTGTAGGCTCGCACCAGCTCCGCGGCTCCCCAGCCCATGTTACAGGTATCGGAAGAAGCTTCCCCTTTGCGGAAGGTATCCCGCATCTGCACACAGAGAAGCCCTGAAGCGGCGGGGGCTCGTTCCGCCCAGTTATCCAGGATCTCCACACCCTGGCTCAGGGAATCCCGGTCTCCCGTCCTTCCGTAATCTTCCAGGAGCATCCGGGCGAAAAGGGCGTTTTGGCCGCACCAACCCAGTTCAAAGCATTCGTCCGTCCGATAGTGAAAGAGGCCGTCCTCTCCCGGAAGGGTGCCGATAATAAAGGATTTTACACCTTTGCACTCCGTAATAAGGCGCTTTGCGTAACCCACGCCGTACTCCCAGATTTTTTCCTGGGGATGGACAGCCTTTGTGGTAAGGGGAAAAAGCACAGAATACTGGTCCAACAGGGCCGCCATTCCAAAATTTTTCCACTCCGGTTTTCCAACAGCCGTATACACCGTAACGGTAAAGCTCTCCCCAGGGGAGAGGGTGATGTATGACTCCGATGGAGGGGCATATTTGTCTCTTGCGCAGTAGGTGAGAGGTTCCTCCTTCACCGGATGAAAAATACGCTGGCGCATAGCTCCTGAATCCTCTTGCTCCAACGAACAGGAGCTGGTGATGGATATGGGATCAGCCGGGGAAGCAAAAAGAGCCGTATAGATTTCGTCGTTTTCCGTAAGAGTGCAGGAGGGGATGCTCTCCCGATCATAGGAAAATACCCAAGGCTTTCCCTGGTGGGTAAGGCCTTTGGGCTCCAGCCCCTTTCCCCAGGGATTCCCGTTATACAAAACGCAGGGAATCACATAGTGTTCTACGGGATACAGGGTACGTATTTCAAACACAGTCTGGATCTTTCTTTCCCTGTTGGCCTTGTTTTTCCAAGTTCTGGTAAAGGCAAATATCCCTTCCATGGGGCATTCCTCCCGGAGAGTTACCTCATCTTCCGGGCCGGCGGGCCTTTCCACGCCATTTTCGATCAGACGCGGTGGCAGCACTTCAAAGGCTTCCCGCAGGGAGCGGTTCTGTTTCATCTCATGCATAGGGCTTCCTCCTTTTTATGAGCGACCGGGCCGTCTTCTTTTTCGGCCGCCCGGCTGTTTCATAGCTACCAGTATACCGGGTGGAAAAAAATATATATTCCAGATTCGATATATGATTTTTAAATTCTTTCTGCCGCCAGAAACATACAGTATGCTTTCGTGAAACTTCCCATTGAGAGATCAAAAGCAGCCAATAACCAGAAAGAGCCGGAACAAATTGTTCCGGCTCTCCCTGTGTCGAAAAGTCTTGGAGACGAATTGGATCCCAAGAATCCTATTTGGAAACCCTAAGAGGCGGAGCTTTTTTATCGCTGCGGCCTGAGCCTTCCATCCCCTGAAGGGTAAACGCAAAGTTTTTTGTTTATCTGTTTATCTGCTTTAGACTTTTC
>CAJFPJ010000079.1 GCA_904399395.1 uncultured Clostridia bacterium
GATTGGAACCGATGGGCGATTCCTCCGTATTTCCGGGCGTTTTTCTCTAAAAATCCAGATTTTATGCGGGTTTGCGGGCGTACAAGACTGACTGAAACTGACAGGAGAAACCATGTAAGTAACAGACGGAGGGAAAACTCGAAATGCTGTAGGCCGAAAGGTCTCCAGGGTTCGAATCCCTGACTCTCCGCCAAATTACGGCGGACTATGTAGTCTGCCGTAATTTTTATTCGAAGACCATAGCACTAATGTTTCTTCTTTTTCTTAGAATCTGTTTTCAAGTCGTTTTGCAACTATTAATAGGATATTAGGGGACAACCATTTTGAGGAGGAAATTCAAATGAGAAAATATGCTCACCCTCTTGAAAGAACCATAAAAACAATATCTTTTAAAGATGTGGAATTTGAAGTGGTTGAACGTCCTTCTGTTTTATGGATCGGTTGTATCGGCTATGCAAACGATACCATAAACGAACCAAATATTGAGGCAATACTGAAACGGTTTCAGAAACTTGTAGAATCTGTTCCTATTCAGAAAAAAGTGTATCCAGATTGGAGCGCCGCTCTTTCTATTAACTATAATTTCGATAAAAAGCCGTGTGGAATTATGTTTGCAAATGAATCCTATTCGGATAAACAGGATGGCCGATATGATCAGTTTACTCAACCGGGCGGTTTATGGCTGCGTGTTTGTGTATGTCAGGAAGCCGATATTGCGTTGCTGGGTAGACAAAATTATGGAATGTATGAATATTTCAGAATCTTAAAAGATGCTGCTCAGAAAAATGGCTATTCTCAAAACCCGGATGTGCACATTGAAATAGAGTATCATTGTCATGCTGAATATTCTCTCCCTACGCACACAAGCTATGCATATATTCCTATTATCTCTATATGAACGTTATTTACCTCTTCTTTTGAACACTGGCGCACTTTTCTATAAAACATAAAAAATTACACACAGAAACTAAACATATGTATACCTGCCAAAAATGGCCTCCGGATGCTGTATATCCGAAGGCCATTTTCTATATATCCAATTAATGTGTCCAATCTTTAAGACCACATGTATCAATACCCGAAATATTGGACGGCATTGTTGTAGCAAATATCCTCCACCAGTTTCTGGAGAGCGGACCAATCTGCTGGATATTCTCCGTTTTCCACCCAAGAGCCCAGAAGACCGCAGAGAATCCGACGGAAATATTCATGCCTCGTATAGGAAAGGAAACTGCGGGAATCTGTCAGCATCCCCACAAAATTGCCTAGAAGGGAAAGATTCGCCAGATTGGTCAGCTGCTCTGTCATTCCGGTTTTGGAATCGTTGAACCACCAGGCTGCGCCATGCTGCAGCTTACCCGCCGCCTCCGTGCCCTGGAAACACCCTATTACAGAGCCCAGCAGAGCGTTGTCGTTGGGGTTAAGAGAGAAAAGAATCGTCTTCGGCAGGCTTCCCTCTGATTCCAGAGTGTCCAGAAAACGAAGCAGACCCCAGGCACAGTCCCCACTGTGGATACAGTCAAAGCCTGTATCCGGCCCCAGCTTCTGGAACATGCGGCTATTGGTGTTGCGGCTGGTGCCGTAATGGACCTCCATGACCCATCCACGGCGTGCATACTCCCGCCCCAAAAAAAGCAGCACAGCGGAGGAATACTTGCCGCAATCCTCAACGGAAATGGCTTCCCCTGCAAGCCTTCTGCGAAGAATAGAATCCAGTTCCTCCCGGGAAGCAGGAGCAAAAGCCACCTCATTCACACCGTGATCACTGGCCCGGCAGCCCATGGCAGCAAAATGGTCCATCCTGGAAGAAAGGGCCTCATACAGATCTTCCATGGAACCAATAGAACGGCCTGCAGCCTTCCCCAGGGCCGCCATATACTCTCCAAAGCCATCTTTTTCGATATTTACGGCCTTATCCGGCCTGAAGGCGGGGAGAACCTTCGTTTTAAAGGAGCTATCTTCTCGCAGAAGCTTGTGATAGCTTAGGGAATCCACCGGATCGTCAGTGGTGACAATAACATCCACATTGGAACGGCGGATGATCTCACGCACAGGCAGTTCTTTCAGTTTTTCATTGCAGAAGTTCCAAATTTCTTCGGCTGTCTCCCCAGAAAGGATCTGCTCACAGCCGAAATACCGCCTGAGCTCCAGATGACACCAGTGATACATAGGATTTCCGATAGCCTTTGGCATCAGCTCTGCAAAGGCCTGAAATTTCTCCCTGTCGGAAGCATCCCCCGTAATATAGCGTTCATCCACCCCGTTGGAACGCATAAGCCTCCATTTATAATGATCGCCGCCCAGCCATGCCTGTGTAATATTCTCAAACACACGGTTTTCCGCAATTTCTGCCGGGCTGATGTGGCAATGGTAATCCACAATGGGCATATTTTCAGCAAATTCGTGATACAGCTTTTTCGCCGCTTCATTGGGAAGGAGGAAATCCTCCCCCATAAATTCCTTCATACCAGCATCTCCTTTTCTGCACCCCACAGCATGGGGCAAAGCCCTGCCATATGAGAGGGCCCTTGCGCATCTTTCAGGCCGCGGCTCCGGCCGGAGCCAACGGAAAATTCTGTTTTCACTATACCCTTTTCCCAAAGGGAAGTCAAGAAAAAAGGATGGTCCCGGGGTGGGGAGCCATCCTTTTCTGAAGTACAGGGCTGCACAGCCCTAAAAGCAGTATAAAAAGATCAAAGGATCTGGCAGTTCTTCTTCAGCGCCTCTACAAGAGCATAGCCTAAACGGCGGCACTCCACCACATCCGGGTGCTCCTGAGCACGCAGTGCCTTGATTTTCGCCGTGGGGGGCTCATACATGGGCACCATTTCGCTGCATTCCAGGATATTGGCACAGTATTCACAGGCTTCCAGAATCGCATCCGTATTGCTCCTTTCACCCTTGAAGAGCACATGCTTTTCCTGCAATGCCTCCTCCATGGTCTTTATAGCCAGATATACATGTCCCTCCTTATTGGGGTTGGGCTTGACCATAGTGGAAAGATCTTTATTGCGATAAAAACCGAACAGGGCCGCTACAATGGCGGGATCCCGGATGGTGCCGTCGGGATACACAATACCGTGGACATCGCTCCAGTAACCCTCGATCATCAGCTCAAACACATACCAGCCCGCCTTATATTCGTTGCAGACCTCCAAAGCCAAGTCGTAGGGGTTAGAGCGGCAGAGGCAGCAAAGCTCGGAATTGATATAGGGTTTGTTGTATTTTTCCGACAAAGCCACAATCTTCTCATAGGTGGCCGTGATCCGCGAGCGGGTTTCCAGATAATCGTGGAAACTGATTACATCTACACAGTCAATGGTGGGTTCCACATCCTGAGCAAAAGTATGCCCTACAGTGATGGGGTTATCCGGATCCAGCTTTTTTGTCAGCTCACAGAAATGGCGGACGAAATTCCACATTTTCTCCGTCTTTCGGGCTTTTACCTCTTCGTCCGTCTCATTGCGCAGATATTCATTGCAGGAGGGCTCGTTCATAACGTCCCACATAATGAGGCCGGGCTCATCCTTCAATGCCTCTACCACTGCTGTGTTGTAGGCATCGCCGGATTCGGCCCAATACTCCGGTTCCAGAATAGCAGGGTCGATGCCGTTTCCATTCCACAGAATGGGCATAGTGCTGATTCCATATTCCTCCCACGCCATGCGCACATATCCCTTCAGACGATTTAAAAAGCCTTCTGGATCTTCCGCATAGGCCTGATAAGAAAGCCAGATGCGGGTGCTGTTGATATTCAGACGCTTAGCATAGCCCAGTTCCCGGCGGTTATCCTCAAGGGTTTTTCCGCTTCCCGGGCGGTTCCATCCATAGCAGACGCCTCGAATCCAGCTGTAATCGTTCATTAATTTCAATACACTCACTCCTTTAGCAAATTGCCCCTGTTGGGCCTTACTCTGTGCATAGTATAGCACGCTTTCAGAAAAACAGAGAGAATTTTGATAGAAATTTTTTCACCTTTTCCTTCACCTTTTTTGATATCTTTATAAAAACAGGGCAGAAACACCCCCCAACAAATGAGCCAATGAGTGTATAAAAAGCCGGATCCCCAGAATTCTCCTAAAAGAGAGGAATTCTTCCATTTTTTCCTTCCATTATCGCTTCCTGCTACAGCAGTGGTTGCTTTTTTATAGCCTGTGTGGTATCATATTGCAAAACAGATTGACTTGTTTGCCGCCGGGTAAGCACCGTGCACATTTTGCACGTCCGCATTGATATCGTATCGTTAGGCCGTAGAAGATACGAGAATCAATGCTTTTTTTATGCCGGTAAACAAGAGGGTTAAAAGGTGATTTCATGTTTCGAGAAATGCGAAGAAAAAAGCAGCTACTTTCTCCGGAGGAATGCGCTGCTATCCTGCACCGGGGCAGTTGCGGCGTGCTGGCTCTTTCAGGAGACGAAGGCTACCCCTACGCCGTACCCATGAGCTATGTATTCGACGGAGAAAGGCTTTATTTCCACAGCGCCAAAAGCGGGCATAAGATAGATTCTATCCAGCGGGAGCCCAAAGCATCCTTTTGCGTTATTGATAAAGATCAGGTAATTCCAATGGAATACACCACCTATTTCCAAAGTGTAATAGCTTTTGGGGCCATCCGGATTCTGGAGGACGAGAGGGAAAGATATGCGGCACTTGAAAAATTAGCTCTGAAATATGTACCGAAGGATACGGAAGAAAACCGCCGGAAGGTTATCCTTCAGGAATGGACTTCCCTATGCATGCTGGAAATGAAAATCGCTCATCTTTCTGGAAAAAGAGCCATTGAACTGACTCGGTAACATCAATAGAAAACGGAGAAAATCTGTTGAGTTGGGAAAATTTTGTAGCAGGCCTGCATTATACAAAACGCAGGCCTATCCGTTTGCATACCAGGAAGGTATAGCTCCTGAAGCTTCTTTAACAATTTACTTTTATAAAACACCTCCCATTCTTCGAAACCTTTAACCGCATAAAAAATGAAAGACGCAGGTGAATTATTATGAAAACATCCAGTTGTTTCCGTGAATTTGCAAAATACACATCTCTGAATGTAATGGGGATGATAGGGCTTTCCTGTTACATACTGGCGGATACCTTTTTCGTTTCCATGGGATTGGGCACAAACGGCCTGGCGGCCCTGAATCTGGCGATCCCAGTTTACAGCTTTATCCACGGCAGCGGGCTTATGATCGGCATGGGCGGCGGAACGAAGTATTCCATTCGGAAAAGCCAGCAGGATCACAAAGCTGCAAACCGCACTTTCACCAACGCCGTATACCTAGCCGCCCTCTTTGCCGTCCTCTTTGTGCTGGCCGGCCTTTTTTTGCCCGGCACCATTGCTTCTCTCTTCGGCGCAGAGGGAGATGTATTGGACATGTCTAAAACGTATCTGCAGGTAATTCTGCTCTTTGCCCCAGCTTTTCTGATGAATAATGTGCTTCTCTGCTTTGTCCGCAACGATGGGGCCCCTCAGCTTTCCATGGCGGCTATGATCGGCGGCAGCCTTTCCAACATTGTGCTGGACTGGGTATTTATCTTTCCATGCCAAATGGGGATTTTTGGCGCAGCCTTTGCCACTGGCCTGGCACCCGTCATCAGCATGCTGATCCTATCGCCCCATTTTATCCAAAAGAAAAACGGGTTTCGCTTTACAAAATGCAGGGCAGAAGGGAAATTTGCTGCCAGCATTCTTTCCAGCGGCGTGCCTTCTCTGGTCACAGAGGTTTCTTCCGGTGTGGTTATTATTGTATTCAATGCCATTATCATGAGCCTAGAGGGCAATGTTGGCGTTGCGGCCTACGGCGTCATTGCCAATCTTTCTCTGGTAGTCATCGCCGTATATACGGGAATCGCCCAAGGGATCCAACCCATAATCAGCCGGTATTACGGGATGAAAAACCTGAAGGGTATCCGCGCCATTCTCCGCTATGCGCTAACCACCATGCTGCTGATTTCAGCGGCTTTATACGCAGCCGTTTTTTTCTGGGCTCCAGAAATCGCTTCCGTCTTCAACAGCGAGCAGAATCCCCTTCTGCAGGAAATTGCGGCAGAGGGTCTGCGGCTCTATTTTACCGCTTGCCCCTTTGCAGGGTTCAATGTGATCATTTCCATGTATTTTACCTCTTTGGAAAACCCCCGGCCCGCCCATATACTTTCTCTTCTGCGAGGCTTTCTGATAATCATTCCTATGGCCTTTTTACTGTCGCACTTTTGGAACATCCAGGGGGTCTGGTGTGCGTTCCCTGCAACTGAGCTCCTTGTGGCAGCTATAGGGGCTGTATGTTTTATCTCTGTCTCCAAAAAGCAGAAAAGCCTTAGCACTGAGTAAAATACCGGTTCCCCTTTCCTGTTGAAATCCAAGGAACCTGCAGTCTATATACAGAATTTTGCAAACCTATATCCTACTATCAAACAGAAAAGGGGCGCGGCTTATGCCGCGCCCCTTTTGCAGGTTGTTTTTCAATCCTCGGCAAGAGTGGTGAAAAGTTTATGGAAAAGAGCATCTCGATTGATGAAATACACACAGCGGATCAAGTGCCTTTCCTCACTGAAGCTGTAATGGTGGTCGTATTCCGGGATAGGGCTGTGCACAAGGCGATCTCGCATATACTCCTCTCCCAAAAGCCAGCCCACGGCGGTCACATCCCAGATAGCGCGGCTCCAGCAGGGCCCCATATGGTATTCCTCCGCCTCCCGGGCGGTGATATCCGCCAGATAGTCGCAGAGCTTGTTTTTTCCCCGGAGCCAGTGTTCCAGCTCGGGCCCTGTTGTAGTAAAGGCAGAAACTACCCCCATGCAGGGAAGCTGCACCAGCGGAACACCGCAGCCGAAAACCACCCGGGCCCCTGCCACATCCTGGAACAGGTTGAATTCTTTATTATCCGGCCAGGAATAAGCGTTCCCCCCCAGCCAGACCAGAACCATCCTGTTTTTGATTTCCGGCTCCATCAGAAGAGCGGAGGCCACATTTGTGATGGCTCCTATAGCCAGCACATAGAGAGGTTTCTCCTCCGAGTGCTCCATAGCCAGCTCCACAAGGCGGCGGGCGGCGGGGGATTCCACCGGTTCCGTCTCAGACTTCATATATTCCCGGGAACCCTTTTGGGCCAGGGGGATCAAATCTTCCCTTTCCATGAGCCGGAGCACACGAAGTATCTCTTCATAGCTTTTTTCCATGCCATCCTCCGGGTTTTCCGATTTGTGGTTGAATTCCGGGGCATAAAAGGGAGCGGCGTGGATCCCCACAAGGCGCAGCCTGGGAGCGGATTTGACCAGAAATGCCAATGCGTACTGATCGTCGATCTCGTTATAGGTGTCCGTATCCAACACCACATCTATCTGCCCCTCCGGGCGCCTGAGCATTCGGAGGATCTTCTGATTTTCCCGGATCTGTTCTTCCATATTCATATACTGACTCCTCTTTTCTTACAGCTGTGGAAGGGAAGGCGACCTTCCCCCTCGATTCTGCGTGGATCTTTCCTTCGGCTGGCAATGCCGGCGGAGAGCTGCAGGTCACAGGCTTTCACCGTTGGAACGGATAATCTCCCGGTAGTCATAGAAGCTGTCTTTAGGTGTGCGCTTCTGCGTGGTATAATCCACATACACCATGCCGAAACGCTCGTCATAGCCCCGGCACCATTCAAAATTATCCATAAAGCTCCACTGGAAATAGCCGCATACCTTCACGCCCTCTTCTGACGCTCGGCGAAGGTTCCTGAGATACCGGTGGAGGAAATCAATGCGATTGGGGTCGTGGACCTTTCCATCCAGGGAGACGGCATCATGGCAGGACATGCCGTTTTCTGTAATCAGGATGGGCGTTTTATACCGCTCATAGAGGAATTTCGGCAGCCAGTAAAGGCATTCGGGGGTAATGGGCCAGTCAATAGCCGTTCTGGGGTAGCCTGCCGGCAGAGGAACCAGCCTCCAACTCCCGTTTCCATCGCTTTCCACCGGGCGGGAATTATAGATATTCTGCCCGTAAAAATCAAGGGGCTGCGCGATCAGTTCCATATCTCCGGGAGCTATGGAAGGCATGTCCTCTTTCATAGCCTTCAACCCATCTTCCGGGTACTGTCCAAGGAGAACGGGGTCGCTCCACCAGGGGATCCCACCGGGCCAGCTTTCTTTTCCGGCGCTGAAAGTAGCCAGACGGGCGGCCTCTATATCCTCCGGCTTTTCAGTGGCCGGGTAAAAGCTGCTTCCTGTGGGAGCATAGCCTACCATGCAGTGGGGAATCGTATCCCGCAGGATCTTCACGGCTCTGCCGTGGGCTAAGAGCACATTATGGGCCATTTGGAGCAGATCCTGATTGGAACAGGGCAGGTTGGGGGCATGTTCTTTGCCGTTAAATCCCATGCCGATAAAGCATTGAGGCTCGTTGAAGGTAAAGAAATGGTGAATTTTATCTCCCAACCGTTCCGCCACAATACGGACATATTCTTCAAACCAAATGGGACTTTCCGGGTTGAGCCAGCCGCCCCTTTTATAGAGGGCATAGGGGTAATCCCAGTGAAACAGGGTGGCATAAGGAGTGATGCCGGCTTGCAAAAGCTCTTCTGCAAGTTCCTCATAAAACTTCATACCCTTTTCATTGATTCTGCCTGTTCCCTCCGGCAGGATCCGGGGCCAGCTGATGGAGAAACGATAGGCCTTTATGCCCAGCTCCTTCATCAAAGCCACATCCTCCCGGAAACGATGGTAATGATCGCAGGCCACATCTCCCGTATGGCCCTCAAAAACCGCACCGGGCCGCCGACAGAACACATCCCATATGGAGAGGCCCTTTCCATCTTCATAAGCCGCCCCTTCAATTTGATAAGAAGCGGTGGCCGCCCCCCAGATAAAATCCTTTGGAAATCCCATATGCATAACTCCTCTCTGTTGGGAAGCAGTGGATTCCGGCGCTCCGCTAACCCTTCGGGTTCCTCCGTATCTCACTGACTTCCTTTGTTTGTATCCGTACCTTTATACATCCATTGGAATCGAGGCAGGCATTTGCCCACCTCTCAGGAAAATCCTGCTATTCTGCACTGAGAATAACAGGAAACTCTCCGTCTGTCAATTGGGAATCGTGTTTATGATAACAGAAGACTGTAGCACTACCATATTTTCAATACTAACACATTGTTTGTATGACGCTATTTCATTTAATTTTTGTTATTACGTAAAACCGTATTGACAAATTTAAAAACAAGTTGTATCATGTAAATACGTAAATACGGAATATTGAAGTAAGGAGGATGACAAAAATGGATACCAATCGAAACTACGGCGCTGAGCTGGATGAACTGAAAAAAGAGCTGGGCAAAATGAGGGAATGTATAGCAGCACTTTCCCAAACGCTAAACAGAGGCAGCGGCCCTGCACAAAAGAGGTATCCGGAGAATAAGAATAAAAATAAGAGGGGAGAGAATGGGAAACAACCAATGGCGTCTGATGGGGATACAACCAAACACCTCCATAGAATGAACCATCTGTACCCTGACCCCGCTCTCCAGGCGGCCATGAAGGAACTGGAGGATGACTGTATCGCTTCAAAGGACATGGGCCGTATCACCTATCTGGGGATGTTCGTTTCAGGGGGAAGGCAGTCTAATTGGGTGCGTAAATCCGTCCCTGCCGGAAGCCTTCTGGCGTTGATCGAGAGTCGGGAAGCAGAAAAGGTGCTGGCCTGTATCGGCAGCGGTGACAAACTCAATCTTCTTCTTGCCCTTTTGAAAAAACCTATGACGGTAAATCAGCTGGTGGAAGAATGCGGCTTCCGCTCCACCGGGCAGGTATACCATCATATAAAACCCCTTCTTGCCGCCGACCTGATCGCTGAGGATGCGGAAAACGAAGGAAAGGGATATTACGTTGTCCGCCCCCACAGAGTTCAGGGAATCATCATGCTGCTGGCGGGAATCAGCGATATGCTGGATCCTACATACACCAGCGGCAGTTGGGATTCCCGGGATGAAAACTGAGCCAGCCCATGAGACATGGTCTTTTCAAATTTCTCATAGGAACTATCGCTCCTAAAGAAAAACTGCAGCTTTGCAAAGCGAAAAGGAAGCCCCGGGACTTGTTCCCATGGCTTCCTTTTTAGCTGTGGAAATCTATACAGGCAGCATGAGTTGTTCCGGTTCATCCTCTGCGGGGCCTTTTTCCACGATTTCTTCAAAGGCCTTCCGATAGGCTCGAAAAGCAGCAGGCAGTGCCTTTTCTGTGCGAAGCTCCTCTAAAGAGGCCCATACCAGCGTAGCCGATTCGCTCTGGCGGAGCTTTTTCTCTTCCCGCCAGCCCCTTTGGGCATCAGACTGCCTCCTATCTCCATCCGCTTTTTCCGCTGGAGGTTCCTCCCGAAGGAAGAGTGCTATGCCAATCATATGCCACTCTATGTGGCTGAATATATGAACCGCCCGGGGAAGCTTTTGCGTCTGCTCCACAAAAAATCCTTTTTCCTCCCAGAGCCGGCACCCCTGTTCGCGAGAAAGGCGCCCCTCCGCATTGGGAAGCTGCCACATTCCTGCCAGCAGGCCCTTGGAAGGTCGTTTTTCCAGCGCTACCTTTCCCCTCGGGGTTATAAGCAGAAAAACAGTTCTTTCTTCCACCCGGCGGGCCTTCTTACTTTTCTTTACTGGCAGACCCGAAGCCGTTCCCGCCTTGAAGCCAAGGCAAAGGGATGAAACAGGGCAGGCTTCGCATCTAGGGGAGCCGGGCACACAAATAAGAGCCCCCAACTCCATTAGAGCCTGGGTAAAATCCCCAGCCCTGTCTTTCGGTATGATGGGGCGCAGCAATGCCTCGGCCTCCTTTTTTGCAGCGGGTTCCAGCACATCCCTGGAAGAATTCAGCAACCGGGCCAATACCCGGAGCACATTACCGTCCACTGCAGGAGCAGGAATGCCGAAAGCGATAGAAGCCACCGCCCCCGCTGTGTAATCCCCTATGCCGGGAAGGGAACGGAGTTTTTCCACGGAAGCGGGAAGGCCTCCCCACGTAGCCAATGCTATCCGGGCCGCTTTCTGCAAATTTCTGGCTCGGCTGTAGTATCCCATGCCCTCCCAGAGTTTCATAAGCAATTCCTCGGGGGCCTCCGCCAGGCTCTTCAGATCCGGCAAGACGCTTAAAAAGCGCACATATCCCTCCTTCACCGCTTCCACCCGTGTCTGCTGCAGCATAATCTCTGAAACCCAAACTCTGTAGGGATCCGTGTTTTCCCTCCAAGGCAAAATCCTTTTTTCTTTGTCATACCAGGAAAGAAGAGGACGGGGCAGGCAACCCAGCCAGGCCACCTGCTCCGCCTTTGGAAATTTCCCTTCAAAGGGCTGTATATCCTCCTGCAATTCTGAGGAGGCTGCGGAAAGAAGCGCATCTTCCCGACCATTTTTTACTATATCGTATTTCATCGCGGCTCCTTTAAGCCCTATATTTAGAAGCTATACCTTTCAGGCGGCCTATCTTTCAAAAATCAAAGTATTCTGAGATATACTATATATTATGGTTATATACGTATGCCTCTTTCCAACTGCATCAGCCGCGCCGGGTAAAAGACCGCCCGGAAAGGGGCTGATCCACTGGCTTTTTCCGGAACACGCTTTGGGAGGGTTCCGGAGGGGTTCCCCAATCGGGAAGATAACGAGAACTCTCCTGACTTCTTCCTTCAGACTTGCGGGTTCCTCCAAGGCCTCTGTTTTCCCGGCCTTCTTTGGATTCCCGGTTTTCACGCCCCTCCTGATAATTCCGGGATTGACGTGGCCTCTGGCCGCGCCCGGAGCGCCCCTGCTGATTTCCCCCATTTGTCTGCGCTGAGAATGCTTCCTGCCTGGTTTTCTCCATAGGCCGTGTTTGATTCTGAGCGGTCTCCTCCTGAGAAACTCCTTCTTTTGTCTGCTGATGTTGGATCTGGCTGGGCTGATTTCCCTGACCAGAATGGCTGCTGCGTCTTCTGGGGCGTCGGCGGCGGGAATCATTTCTCTCAGCGCCTTCGCCCCCAGTCTGCACACGTGCTTCCTGATTTTGACGGGGCGCCTTATCAGCCTGCAAAAACATCTCTGACTGCTCTGCCTGATTCGTCACAGCACTTCCTCCTTCCTCTTTTTTCTAATGCTTGTAGATGTGCTTTTCTGTTTTGATGTTTCCCATATAAAAGGAAAAACTCCCTTTCAGCGGAAGTATGCGTAGTATACGATTCTAAGAGCCGTTTGGCCTTTAAAAGCCCGGCCTCATAGGTTTGTAATGGCCTCCGGCACAGCCTGCCAAAACAGGAGGCTGAAAGAAGAAGACAGCATATCCGTGAAGCCATAGGAATAGTGTATATTATACTATAGTAGTATTATCGCACAAACAAAGATTTCTTTCAAGAAAAGGACGCAAAATAGTAGGTTTCTTATTTTCCCAAAAATTTTTCAGCCAGTCTCACTTGCAGTATACCGGAAATAATTTTATATTTCGTGCCCCTGTGTGGAGGCCCCAGGATGGATGCTCATTAAAGCATCACACATCAATGCCCAAATACGATATGTATTTTTCCCCACATCCGGATAGTATTCGTTTGAAATTGATATCATATTCCCCCGCTGCCGTGCAGTTGCTTTTTACATGGGTTTTACAGCAGGTTAACCGGAGTGCGGTGGCTTTTCACCCAACATACATATATACTTATTCCAACATAAGAAGAAAGTGAGTAAGCAATGCCATGGCTTCTTCCCTTCGCAGCAATTTTCACCTTGTATCCAGCCATGTTACCCTCACCGCCATAGTACCTCTATCAAGAAAGGAGCACAACTGATGAAAGATATCATTCTTTACGGAAGCAAATACGGATATGCCCGAAGATATGCAGAAAAGCTCTCTGAGCGTTCCGGTGTTCCTGCTTTTTGTTACAAAGATAGGCCGGAATTAACGGAGAAAAGCACGATCGTTTATTTGGGCGGCCTCTATGCCGGCGGCGTTCTGGGGCTGACAAAAACCATGCGAAACCTTTCCCTCCGGCGGGAACAGCGGCTGATCATCGTCACCGTAGGGATTGCCGACCCAAAAGAGTCTGAAAACCGAGACAACATCCGCTCTTCTCTGCAACGGCAGCTTCCCGCGGAACTTTTTCAACGGGCAAAAATCTACCATCTGCGCGGCGGAATTGATTATCAAAAGCTTTCTTCCGGCCATCGAATGGTGATGTCTCTTCTGTATCGCTCTCTACGCAGGACACCCGTGGAAAAACAAACGGCAGAAAACCGCGCGTTGCTGGAAACCTATGGTAAGCATGTGGATTTTACAGATTTCAGCACACTGGAGCCGATTCTCCGGGAAATACAGGAGGAAACCATATGAGCAGGGCATTATACCCTTATCCATCCCAGCCGGTGAGCAAACAAGTCTGGCGCTAAGTATTTTCACGCGGAACAGCGGCAGTCCCACAAAGAAGTAATTAAAATTTAGGAAAAGCGATGTATCCGATTGGGAAAACGGCTGCTCAAGGTAGTGATATCCTATGCAGTGTTGATCTACACAGGACTCCTACTTTTTCTGATGCCGGCCCAGCAGCCGGGCTGACTAAAACGAATTTTTTATCTTCGGATGCTTTTCATGCTGTTTGATCCGATGTATCCAGCCCTTATTGCAGTTGTTTGCCAATTTCTCCGATACACAGACGGTTTCCGATCCTGCTGCCGGATATATCTGTGGAATCTTAAGAACAGCGGTGAAGGGCGGATGTTTTTAAACCTCAGAGTCTGGCAGCACAAAAATCTTCTCCATACCTCCGAAATAGAGAAGCAAAAGATCACATTCAAAAAACACCAAAACGATTCCCGGAACCGGTACACTGTATGGGAAAGTTCCAAAATTCCGCCGTTGACTTTGCCCTGCGGATATCGTATAATAAATAAGATTCTTTCCTACGTATGGCTGTTTTCTGTTCATCGATCGGATCGAAGAATAAAACAAGAATTTGTCTCCGTAGCTCAGCAGGATAGAGCGTTCGCCTCCTAAGCGGTAGATGGTTCGAGTCTAAATTAGGAATACAATTTCATATTTATTCAAATGTCTCAGTAGCTCAGCAGGATA
>CAJFPJ010000080.1 GCA_904399395.1 uncultured Clostridia bacterium
TATAGAAAACGTCTCATTTCCTGTCTGGAATGGGACGTTTTTTTATGTCCGTTACAAAGATAGTAAAGACGGAAAAACTGTACCTTTTCGTTCATCCGGTGTCATAATACTTCTCTCCATTTTCTCAGGAAAACACCATACATGTGAAAAAGCACCGTCATTTTAACCTTATACATTCTATCTAAAAATATCACGAATGTTTTTGACATATTTATTCTATCATTAACAACCACAGCCTTCAATAGCACATTTTTGTCATTTTTATACTATTTTGTTATTGTGAACGTTTTTTGACTAGAAACTTAACTATTAAAATCCATTTTTATATATTGTTTTTGGTATATTGGACAATGATTGTCCTAATTAAAAGGATATAAATTAAAATCTTTCCAGTAAAATCAGAAAACATGGACAAAACAACAAATTCTTTTGAAAAAGTGAACTCCTCATTTTATGTATATTTAGGGTCAATACGACCTAATAAACTGTTATTCTCAAATTCACTTCATACTTTATTCATATAGAAAACTGTCAAAATAACCAAACACTATTTTTCGATTTCAAAGGAAGTAAAAGGCAGTTTTCAAACAGAAAGGAGCGGCTGGATCTACTCTCCAGCCGCTCCTTTTTGCAGGAATGTTAGATTCTCTTTTACTCCGCCTTTTCAGCAAAAAAAGCCTTGAAGCCGCGATATGTCATATAAACATCCAGCTTGGAAACAATCTCAAAGGGAGAGTGCATAGAAAGCACCGGTACCCCTACGTCCACCACATCTACATTCAGATTTGCGATGCAAAGAGCCACGGTTCCGCCGCCGCCCACATCGACTTTTCCCAGTTCGCCTGTCTGCCAAAGCACACCGTTTTTCTCAAAGAGCGCACGAACCTCTGCCATAAATTCGGCTGTAGCTTCGCTGGTTCCGCTCTTTCCCCGGGCGCCTGTATACTTCATAACACCCACGCCGCCGTTGAGATAGCAGGAGTTGGCCGCTTCATACACGGAAGAATAAGTGGGATCATAGGCTGCGCTTACATCGGCGGAAAGGCACTTGGAGCGGCTGAGCACATGGCGGGGCTCCATCCCCTCTGCCTGAGCAAGATCCGCAACAAAATACCGGAGAAATTCCGAATTCAGGCCAGTGTTACCGTCGCTGCCCACTTCCTCTCTGTCCGCCAAAACAACCATAGAGGTATTTTCAGGCTTTTCTGTCTTCAGAAGGGCCGTAAGGGCCGTATAGGCACAGACACGGTCATCATGACCATAAGCGCCCACCATGCTCTTATCAAAACCGATATCCGCCGCTTTAAAGGCCGGCACAAACTCGATGTCAGCGGAAACAAAATCTTCCTCCGTGATGCCAAACCGGTCATGAAGAATTTTCATCACATTGAGCTTGACACCGTTGGTATCATCCTCTTCTCCAATGGGATAACTTCCCACCAGAATATTGAGATTTTCACCCTCTATAGCTTTGGAAAGGCTCTTTCCCATCTGCTCCGCTCCCAGGTGAGGCAGAAGATCCGTCACACAAAACTGAGGCTCACCGGCCTTTTCACCCATGCGTACATCCACTTTTGTGCCGTCTTTCAAAATCACCACGCCGTGCATGCTCAGTGGAATAGCTGTCCATTGGTATTTCTTGATGCCTCCATAGTAATGGGTCTTCAGAAGAGCCAGATCGTCCTTTTCATATAACGGGTGAGGCTTCAGATCCAGGCGGGGCGAATCGATATGGGCCGCGGCAATCCTTACGCCCTCCCGGCAGCCCTTCTCCCCTATAATAGCAAGAATCAGGGATTTGCCTCTGTTGTTCACATATACTTTATCTCCGGCTGCGTATTTTTTTGCAGGATCATAGGGTTCAAATCCCTTCTTCTCTGCCATAGCCACGGCCGTTTCCACAGATTCCCTCTCTGTTTTAGAAGCATCCATAAATGCCTTATAGCCTTCACAGTATTCGTCGGCCTTCTTAAAGGTTTTTTCCTCTGTCTGATAGCAACCGCTGGTTCTGGGAATCAAAAGATCCTTTGTCAGCTTCTTTACATCTGGTTTTTCTGTCTTCTTCGCCATTATTGTTCCTCCATTCAGTGTGTGTATTTATATCAGGACTGTGTGCATTACTGGTTTACAGGCCATACAGATCCTTATATACAGTTTCGCTCCGAAGAACGGCATCCACATAATTCTCCGTCTCCTCAAAGGGAATCACCGTAAGGGTTCTCCCATCGTCAGAATATGCAGGGGTCTCCAGCCAGCCATCCACTCTGCCGGGGCCTGCGTTATATGCGCAGAGAGCCGTCTCCTTTATGCCGTCGTAACGATCCAGCAGATAGCGGAGATAGCCCGCACCAAAGTGGATATTTACCTTCGGATCGTAAATATCCTCCTCTGTATACAAATCCCCATCCTGCAGTTTTGTTTTCAGCCAGTCAAAGGTATCTGGCGTGATCTGCATCAGCCCGTGGGCATCTGCATGAGAGACGGCCTTTGTATCAAATTTGCTCTCTGTGCGAATGACAGCGCAGAGAAAAGAAGGCTCCAACCCGTTTTTGGCTGCTTCCTCCTCGATATATTCCGTATACAGCAGAGGGTACATATTTTCCATAAGAAGCCTGTAGCCTTTGCCTACGGCAAATACCGCCCCCACAAGGATCACCAAAAGGCAGATCCAAAACCGAAGTCGTTTCTTTTTCTTCATCTATTCCTCCAAAATCCGGAGGAAGAGAGCCTTCACCTGTTTTTCCAGAGAAGCCGTCCCCTCTCCTCCATTCAGAAGATATCCAGCCCGGGAACGGTAATAGGCGTCATTCTTCTGTGCGCCGGCCCGTTCTTCCGCCTGCTTACGATCAATTCCATCCCGTTCCATAATACGTCGGAGACGCAGCTCCCTCTCTGCTAGAATCGCTATGGTGGCATCAAAGGAACGGTAAACACCGCTTTCAAACAAAAGAGCTCCATCCACTAAAATAATGGGAACGCCTGCCTCCTTCCCGGCACTGATACGGCGCTCCATCTCGTGGATAATAGCCGGGTGGGTAATTTCATTGAGCTTTTCCGTCTCCTCAGGGCTTCGGAAAGCCCTCTCTGCAAGGAGGCTGCGGTTCACAGAACCTCTCGGGGCAATATCATCTCCAAAGGTTTTCTTCAAGGCGTCGATGCATTCCGGCATGGTGAGAACATCCCCCGCCAAACGATCGCAGTCAATAATCTCCGCCCCCAGGGAACGAAAAATTCCTGCTGCCGTGGATTTCCCTGCACCGGTGGGCCCTGTGAGCCCGATCACCTTAGTCAATATGGATCACCTCAAATCCTGCCGCCCGTATAAGACGGTTGTAGACTGCCAGACCTACTCCCTCCGGAGGGGGGCAGCGGGCATACACGATTTTTGCATCCAACTCATCCAGCCGTCGGAGAGCGTCAAAGAGCTCCCGGGCCTGGCGTTCCGGGTCATCCTCTTGCCCGTAACAGACGAAGGGAACCCTCAGCTCTGAGGCGTCGCCGTCATAGCACAGAGCGGCGGCTCCCTCACAAGCGCGGCCGTTTACGAACCGAATATACGCCTCTCCGGATCCTTCTACAATCTTTACAGGAACCCTGGGAGCATAGTGCTTATACTTCATACCGGGGGAAGCGGCTTTCGCTCCTTCTGCCAGGGGATGCGTCACAGCCGGATCCACGAAAACTGGCCCAAGCACAGCCTCCAGTTGTTCCAGTGTAATACCGCCTGGGCGAAGAAGCCGGGGCGGATTGCAGGCGAGCGAAACCACCGTGGATTCCACCCCCACGCCGCATTCGCCCCCATCCAACACAGCCTCGATCCTACCTTTCAGATCATGCCACACATGCCCTGCTGTTGTAGGGCTGGGCCTGCCGGAAAGATTTGCAGAGGGCGCAGCAAGAGGCACTCCCGCCGCGGAAATTACAGCCTTAGCCACCGGATGAGCGGGAAACCGAACCGACACGGTATCAAGCCCCGGGCTTACTGCATCCGGAATGCACTCTGCTTTAGGAAGAATAATTGTCAGAGGGCCGGGCCAGTAGGTTTCCGCCAGCCTCCGGGCGTTCTCCGGTATTTCCCGCACAAGGGTATCCCACTGAGAAAGCTCAGAGATATGAACAATCAGGGGATTATCCACAGGCCTGCCCTTAGCTTCAAAAATGCGGGCGCAAGCGTTCCCATCCAGCGCGTTGGCCGCCAGACCATAAACCGTCTCTGTAGGGATGCCCACAAGGCCTCCCTCCCTCAAAATTTGGGCCGCCCTCTCTATATGGCCGGGAGTACCGGCTCTGAGAAATTCTGTTTCCACCGTTATAGAAGCACCTCTTTTCAGCCATTTTCGGCCGATTCCTGCAGCTGGTCCGCCCTGCTTTTAGCAATCAGCGCGTCAATCACTTCATCCAAATTCCCGTTGAGAAAATCCTCCAGCCGGTAGAGAGTCAAGCCAATCCGGTGATCTGTTATTCGGCCCTGAGGATAGTTATAGGTGCGGATCCGTTCCGAACGGTCACCTGTTCCCACTTGGGATCGCCGTTCCTCTGCCACAGCCGAATCCTGGGCCTTCTGCTCGATCTCATAGAGCCGTGAACGAAGAACCTTCAGAGCCTTATCCTTATTTTTATATTGGCTCCTCTCATCCTGGCACTCCACCACCATGCCCGTAGGAAGATGGGTGATCCGGATAGCGGAGGAAGTCTTATTGATGTGCTGCCCACCGGCCCCGCTGGAACGGAAGGTGTCAATCTGCAGATCTTTAGGGTTGATTTCGATCTCCACATCGTCCACCTCCGGCAAAACGGCCACTGTAGCCGTAGAGGTATGAATACGCCCCTGAGCCTCCGTTTCAGGCACACGCTGGACACGGTGAACCCCGCTCTCAAACTTCAGCCGGGAATACGCCCCTGCCCCTGTTATCATAAAACTGATTTCCTTATAGCCCCCCAGCTCCGTTTCGTTCGCATTGAGGATCTCTACCCCCCAGCCCATTCGTTCTGCATACATAGTATACATGCGAAACAACACAGAGGAAAAGAGCGCAGCCTCCTCTCCTCCTGCACCGCCCCGGATTTCCACAATTACGTTTTTCTCATCATTGGGATCTTTGGGAAGCAGAAGGATTTTAATTTCCTCTGTCAGGCGTTCCTGCTGCTTTCGGGCCTCTTCTAGTTCCTCTTCCGCCATCTGGCGGATCTCTTTATCCAGCCCCGGCTCATTCAAAAGCTCTCTTGCCTCTTCCGCAGAGGAGCGCGCCTGCTTGAGACTCTCATATGCCTCTACAATTGGTGAAAGAGAGCTGTGTTCTTTCATAAGAGCCGCATACTGTGCCGGATTAGAAAGCACTGCTGGATCCGAGAGCTTTCCGTTCAATTCCTCATACCGATTCTGAAATACATCCAATTTATCGAACATCTGCTGTTTCCTGCCTTTCTCTGTGTTTCCGTTCATTTCCCGGTTCACAGAAACGCTAAGGGCGGATCTCCTCCCCATCGCGCAGGATCCTGCGGATATTTTTCTCACATTTCAGCCTGGGGACCATGACCTCATGGCCACAGGTAGTGCAACGGATCTTGAAATCCATACCGGAGCGGAGAACCAGAAATTCTTTTCCCCCGCAGGGATGCGTTTTTTTCATGACCAATGTATCTCCCGGCCGCACATCCATTTTCTTCACCTCAGTTTCAGACGGAAACAGACATCCGCCCGCCATATTCATCTACTTAGTATACCACTGCCCCATAGATTGAGACAATAATTTTTTAAAATCCTTGCCCGCCGGAAAAAGGAGGCTTATAATAACTATACACAATCCTGCCGCATAATAAGTGAATGCAGCGTAAACGATGCAGAAAAGCAGCGTTTTTCTATGTGGATTCCAAGGCCTCCCGGCCAGCGGCAGACGGAGAAAGGCTGGTGCCTATACCCAATGCATGCAAAGCAAACGATCCTTCAGCTTTTAAAAGATACGCCGGAGTACATTTCCGGCGAAGATATCAGCAACCGTCTGGGAATTACCAGGGCGGCCGTGTGGAAGCATATTCGCGCCCTCAGAGAGGAAGGCTATGAGGTAGATTCCGTTCCCAATAAGGGCTACAGGCTGAAAAGTCTGCCTGATTTGGTTACTGCTGAAGAAATTCTTGACGGGCTTGCCACAAAACGGCTGGGCCGCTCCATCTATTTTTTTGACGAAATTGATTCCACTAACGAAGAAGCCAAACGCCGCGGGGTGCAGGGCGCTCCTGACGGCAGCCTTTTTATCGCCGAAAGCCAGACCATGGGCAAGGGGAGGCTTGGCCGCGCCTGGACCTCCCCAAAGGGAGAAGGGCTGTGGTTCAGCATTCTGAGCCGCTCAGGGCTCTCTCCTTTGCAGATTTCCAATATGACGCTGATCACGGGTCTTTCGGTCTGCCGGGCCATCCGCTGCCAGACAGGATGCGAGGCCATGATCAAATGGCCCAACGACATCGTTATCGGCAGCCGAAAAGTATGCGGGATCCTAACAGAGCTGGCCGCCGAGGTGGGAAGGATAGACTATATCGTAACGGGAATCGGCATCAATGTGAATATTCCCTCTTTTCCCAAAGAGCTTTCTGCCAAAGCCACTTCCTTGCAGATTGAAACGGGGAATCCCCTTCGCCGGGCCCGTCTCCTACAGGCGATCCTTCTGGAATTGGAAGGAGCTTTGGATACATTTGAGAAAGCTCCGGGCCAATTTCCCGAAGAATACAGAAAGCTGTGCGTATCCCTTCACAAAAGGGTCCGTTTTTTCCGAAGCGGGGAGGCACGGGACGGCGAGGCAGTTGATATTTCCCCGGAGGGGGAGCTGATCGTCCGGGAGGACAGTGGTTGCCTCACCCCCGTTTATTCCGGGGAGGTCACCGTGCAGGGAATTTACGGAGCCTCTCTATAAGTCTCTCACTTTTCTGAAAAAGAATACACCGGAAGTTTTCACGCTCCCGGCAGCAGAGGAGGTAATACTATGAGCTGTCTCGGCAACATTCTATGGTTTTTCTTTGGGGGGCTCATTCAGGGGCTTTCATGGTGCCTGGTTGGCCTGCTGTGGTGTATTACTATCGTGGGGATTCCCGTTGGAGTGCAATGCTTCAAACTGGCAGGGCTCTCGTTTTTTCCCTTTGGAAAAGAAGTGATTTACGGCGGAGGAGCCGGATCCCTACTTCTGAATCTTATATGGCTTCTTTTCGGCGGAATCCCCCTGGCTATTATCTCCGCTCTGGACGGCCTTCTCTTTTGTATCACCATTGTAGGTATCCCCTTTGGAATGCAATGCTTTAAACTGGCCAAGCTTGCCCTGATGCCTTTTGGCACAGAAGTGGTTCCCAGCATCTGAAAAGCCCTGTATGAACCACGATACCGCAGAAGTATCCTCCATCCTGCAAAAGGAGATGCGGTTTTATAAAGAAAATTCCAAGATGTGGCTACGAAGACGATGATATCTAAAAAGTTACACAAAAGAGAGAGGTATATACATATGAGTGAAGCTTCAAGAAATCTATGGATAGATCCTATCCTGCATACAGGCCGACCAAAGGATGCCGCTTCCCGTTCCGCCAGCGAGCAGGCGGTTTATGATTTTCTGGATTCCCTTCAAATTCGGTATGAGCGTCTCGACCATGAAGCCACACCCTCCATTGAATGCTGTGAGGAAGTAGAAAAGCTGCTGGGCGCCCATATCTGCAAAAATCTGTTCCTCTGTAATCGTCAAAAGACAGATTTTTATCTTTTAGTCATGCCCGGCAGAAAGCCTTTCCGCACAAAAGAACTTTCCAGCCAAATTGGCTCCGCCCGCCTTTCTTTTGCCAGCCCCGTCTTTATGGAACAGTTCCTTCACACCTCGCCTGGCTCCGCAAGCATTCTGGGGCTTCTTTTCGATAGAGAACACCATGTGCGCCTGCTGATCGACCGGGATATCGTCGAAAATCCTCTGTTCGCTTGCCACCCCTGCGCCAACACCTCCAGTCTGCGGCTCCGCACAGTGGACGTGTTGGAACGCATTCTGCCTGCACTGGATGTTCGGCCTTCCTATGTATCCCTCAGCTGGGCAGAAGCATCAAAGGCTTCTTCCCCTTTGATGGGATAATTCCACGTTTTGCATGGCAGAATACCCTCTGACCGCGAACTCAAAGGCCCCGGGATTTCCCGGGGCCTTTTTGCAGTCAATTGCACAAAGAGAACGATGTTCAGCGCCCTCTGTGCTTCTTCTTGTGTTTTTCCCTGCGCAGCTCAAATTGCCGTTCTCTCTGTTCTTCCTTTCTACAGCGAACCTGCTGAAGGCGCTGAGCTTTTCCCTGCTCTCGCTGAAGATTCAGGGCTTGCTGAGCCTTTGTTCCCGGCCGTGATGCTTTCATCTCCCTGCGGAGTATTCGGCGCATTCGTTTGGGATTTATCCGCTTCTCTGCTTCAGCACACGACTCCAGAGAAGGGCTGAACCGAAGCTTACTCCAGTTTTCCAGCAGAAAGGCGTATACTTCATACTCTTTGGGTTCTGCACCAAAAACGATTCTGCAGACCTGATACCGACCTTTCGATTCTCTCTCGTAAAGCCCGATCCAAAATGGCTCCTCAAACAAAACGGTCAATTTTGATTTATCTGCCGTCATGGAAATTGCCTCCTTTTTGCACCTATGCAAAGAAGGGACAACCAAGGAGGCAGGTTACTGACAGCGTCGCTGCTCCCGGACTACCAACCGGGACGTGTTTTTATCTTTGCCGTTTTCTGTATTCTGTTTTCTAGCCCGCAAATCTGCAGACCATTTACCGATAATATTCCGCTGCTTACTTCTTTTTCTTAAAGCCGTCCTTTAGGGAAACCGTCCTGTTAAATACCAAGTGTTCAGGGCTGCTATCTGTGTTATCCACACAGAAATACCCCTGCCTCATAAACTGATACGCGGATTCAGGCGCGGCATCTTTCAGGAAAGGCTCCACCTTGCTGCCGGTAAGCACCTGCAGGGAATCGGGATTGAGCACCTTCAGATACTCTTCTCCGTCCGGATCCGGAACGGTAAACAGGCTGTCATAGAGGCGGATCTCCGCATCCAGAGCTGTTTCAGCATCCAGCCAATGAATGGTGCTCTTTACCTTGCGGCCATCGGGCGTATTGCCGCCCCGTGTCTCCGGGTCATATTCCGCCAGCACCTCTATGATATTGCCTTCCGCATCTTTGACACAGCCCGTGCAGCGCACCACATAGGCCGTCTTCAGACGCACTTCGTTGCCGGGGAATAGCCGGAAGTAACCCTTCACGGGCTCTTCCAGGAAATCCTCTCTCTCGATCCACAGGTTCCGAGAGAAAGTAACGGTGCGGGTTCCCGCCTCTGGCTTTCCGGGAATGTTTTCAACCTCAAAGATTTCTGTTTTAACTTCGGGATAGTTGGTAATAGTAAGCCTTACAGGCCGCAGAACAGCCATGGCTCTGGGGGCGTTTTCGTTGAGATCCTCTCGGAGGCAGTGCTCCAAAAAGCTGTATTCAATGGTGCTGTTGACCTTCGCCACACCTACGCGCTCGCAGAAATTTCGGATAGCCGCCGGCGTATAGCCCCGGCGCCTGAGGCCGCAAAGGGTGGGCATACGGGGATCATCCCAGCCGCTGACAATATTGTTCTCCACCAGATAGCGGAGCTTCCGCTTGCTCATGACGGTATTGTTGATTCCCAGCCGTGCAAATTCGATCTGACGAGGCTTGGAAGGCAAATTGATATGCTCAATCACCCAGTCGTAAAGAGGTCTGTGATCCTCAAATTCCAGGCTGCAGAGGGAATGGGTGATCCCCTCCAACGCGTCCTCAATGGGGTGGGCATAGTCATACATAGGGTAAATGCACCATTTTGTCCCTGTGCGGTGGTGGCGCATATGGTTGATGCGATAAATAACCGGATCGCGCATATTGAAATTGCCGGAAGCGAGATCAATCTTGGCCCGCAGCGTCATAGCGCCATCCTCAAATTCACCGGCGCGCATGCGTGCGAAGAGATCGAGGCTTTCCTCTACAGGGCGATCGCGATAAGGGCTGACGGCAGGAGTAGAAAGATCTCCCCGATTCTGACGCACCTCTTCCGGTGTAAGCTGGCAAACATAGGCGTATCCGTCCCGAATAAGCTGTACTGCCAGCTCATACATTTTCTCGAAATAATCGGAAGCATAATAAAACCGGTCTCCCCAATCAAAGCCCAGCCAATGGATATCACTCTTGATATTCTCCACAAACTCCTCGTCTTCCTTTGTAGGGTTCGTGTCGTCCATACGAAGATTGCAGAGACCGCCGAATTTTTCAGCAGTTCCGAAATCGATGCAGATGGCCTTGGCGTGGCCGATATGCAGATATCCGTTGGGTTCAGGCGGGAAACGGGTATGCACCTTTTTTCCCTCATATCTTCCACCAGGAGCTATATCCTCAGCTACAAACTCATGGATAAAATTCCCCCAGCCGCCCTCGGGCTCTGCAGGGTTCTTGACTGTATCGTTCATGGCATTTCCTCCTCAGCTCAGTTTTGCAAGGCCCAGCTTTAGCCGCCGCAGGGCCTCTTCCTTTCCCAGAAGGGTCAATATTTCCATGGCTCCCCCCGGCGTGACCTGGACACCCGCCGCCGCTATACGCACTGGCCAGAGCAAAGTTCCGTTTTTCACTTCCAGTTTTTGAGCCAGGCCAATGAGGCCGTCGTGGATATCCTCCAGCTTCCATTGAGGCAGAGCCTCCAAAAGCTCAATAGCCGCCTGCAGCATAGCACCGGAATTTTCCAGATTGGTCTTACTCTTTTTATTGATGAAAAACTCTGCCGGATATTCCGGAAGTTCACGGAAAAATGAAAGGAGACCGGGAATTTCCGTAAACTTGGTAATGCGGGGCTGCAAAATTCCTGCCAGAACATTCCAATCTCTTTCCCCTTCTGGGAATACCTCTCGGAAATAGGGCATTGCCTTTTCGATAAAAGCCTCTTGACTCATGGCGCGGATATATTCCCCGTTGAACCAGTTGAGCTTGTCATAATCAAATACGGCGGGGGATTTACTGATACCATCGATAGAAAAGGCCTCTGTCAACTCTTTCAGAGTGAAAAGTTCCCTATTCTCCTTAGGGCACCAGCCCAGAAGGGCGATATAGTTCACGATAGTCTCCGGTAGATACCCTTCCTTTACCAGATCGGCAAAACCTGTAGACCCATGCCGCTTGGAAAGCTTGGAGACATTCCCTTCTGCATCCTTACCCATAATCAGAGGCAGATGCACATAGACGGGAACCTCCCAGCCGAAGGCCTCATAGAGCAGATTATACTTCGGGGTGGAGGTCAGATACTCGCACCCCCGCACCACATGGGTGATGTGCATCAAATGATCATCGATTACATTGGCAAAATTATATGTAGGATATCCATCCGATTTAATAAGGATCTGATCCTCCAGCTCCGTATTCTCTATGGTGATATCCCCATATACGGCATCATGAAATGTTGTAGAGCCCTCAATAGGCATTTTCTGGCGAATCACATAGGGGGTTCCCTTCTCTAAAAGAGCTTTTACCTCTTCTGCAGGAAGATCGCGGCAGTGCCTATCATAGCCGCCGAGACCATCCTCCCCGTGGAGGGAATCGAGGCGCTCCTTAGTGCAGAAGCAGTAATACGCCTTCCCTTCCCGCACCAGCTGCTCCGCATAGGGCAGATAGAGCCCCTTCCGTTGGCTCTGCACATAGGGTCCATATTCGCCGCCTATATCCGGGCCCTCGTCGTGGCTGAGGCCCACTTGCTGCAGAGTGTCGTAAATTACCTGAACGGCACCCTCCACCTTGCGTTCCTGATCTGTATCCTCAATACGCAGCACAAAGGAACCGCCCATGGATTTGGCGATCAGATATTCGTATAAGGCTGTCCGCAAATTTCCCACATGCATAAAGCCGGTGGGGCTGGGGGCAAATCTGGTCCGAACTGTTCTGTTATCCATACTATCCCTCGATTACCTTGAATTGATTCTTTTATTATACGGAAAACCTGCCTTGAATTCAACCTTTTCCCAGAGTTTTTCGGCTTCCTTCTCCCATTATCCGCCGGATTCTACAGTCTCTCTGTAGTTTTCCCTGTATTCTTCCAGGCAAATCCCCTTTTCCTCCATCTCCAGAGCCGCCTCTTTCCCCACATAGCGGAAGTGCTGTGGAGCAAAAGAAACTCCTGTTATTTCCTCCTTTCCCCAGGGGTACCGGAGCACAAAGCCGTATTTTGGGGCGTTTTCCGTGAGCCATATATATTCCTCGCTCTGGAAAAACTCCCCCGGTGAGCCGGAAAAATCCACAGAAAGCCCCGTGGCGTGCTCACTTTGCTCTGAAGGAAGCTTTTTCTCAGATATGGGAGAACTCGTTTGTATCCGGCTGTCTTCCACCTGAGAAGAGGATACCGCACTAGAATTTTCTCCGCTCTCAAAGGAAGAAGGGCTATTTCCTGAAGACTGCGTCACTTTCTCTGGTTCCGTATACCCATTATATAAAGAAAGATATACGCCATCCTTTTGGGCGGCATACATAAGATTCTTTAACGGCTGCAGGATTCTAGAATCCACCTCTATTCCCTGAAAGGAAAGAAGCACCTGCTCCCATTCTTCCGGAAGAGGATTGCCTGGCCCAATCAGAAACAGATTCCAGGGGTATGCATCTTCCTTCCTGTTGTCCTGCGAGCTTTCTGGGGAAGAACTGCTCACGATCCAAAGCGGCTCCTTTTCCGACTCCACCGGAGCCAGAACCTGCTGCTCTTCAGTCCGCCCGGTTGCCCCGCCAAATACCGGTATGCTTTCCAAGAGAGAGCGCGTCCATCCGGATAGTGCCGGATTTTCCATTGCCCAATAAAATAAACCGGTTGCCCCCACTGTCAGCGCACAGAACATAAGAAACAGCATGACTTTTCCTTTCCAACTGCGCAAAACTCCCACCACCTTTCCGAAATTTTCACAATAGTTTTCCCATGTAATCGGAAAGCAATTCCAAATCCCAAAAAAATTTTAAAAAAATAAGACTTAGGTATTGCAATTTCAAAAACAGTGTGTTAAAATAATCATCGTTGTCCGGGTGTGGCGCAGCTGGTAGCGCGCTTGACTGGGGGTCAAGAGGCCGTGAGTTCAAGTCTCGCCACTCGGACCATTAAAAGCCGTATGAGTACTGATTTTTCAGTGTTCATGCGGTTTTTT
Source organism: uncultured Clostridia bacterium (assembly GCA_904399395.1). Lineage (GTDB taxonomy): Bacteria > Bacillota > Clostridia > Oscillospirales > Acutalibacteraceae > UMGS1264. Next base: position 13,178 of record CAJFPJ010000080.1, read on the forward strand.
ACTATCCGTAGCTGAAGCCTTTCAGATACAACAGATAGTTTTTATGCCCTTGAATGCAGGCTGAATTTTGATTCAGCCTCTCCCATCTCACTCTTATAAAGCTTTACTGAAAGAAGGCCGTAAACGAATGGATAATGCAAAAAAAACATCTCTATTTGAACAGACACCAGTGCCAAAAGCCGTAATGCAGTTGGCCATACCTACAATTTTGAGCTCACTGGTAATGGTTCTTTACAATTTAGCGGATACCTATTTTGTCGGCATGCTGAACGACCCTGTTGAAAATGCGGCTGTTACGCTGGCATCTCCCGTTCTTCTTGCCTTCAACGCAATCAACAATCTTTTTGGCGTGGGCAGCTCCAGTATGATGAGCCGGGCTCTGGGCCGAAAAGATTACGACACCGTATACCGCAGCTCTGCCTTTGGATTTTACTGCTCTGTCTTCTGCGGCCTGCTTTTTTCCCTTCTCTGCGTGCTCTTCAGCAATCCCCTTCTCCGGCTTCTGGGAGCGGATTCCAATACCACAGATGCTACCGCCGGCTATATGCTATGGACAGTATATATCGGCGCTACACCCGCTATTCTCAACGTAGTGATGGCCTATCTGGTTCGGGCCGAAGGCGCCGCTCTTCACGCCAGTATCGGCACAATGAGCGGATGCTTCCTGAATGTCATCCTTGACCCCATCTTCATTCTCCCATGGGGCCTCAATATGGGTGCCGCAGGAGCAGGCTGCGCTACTTTCCTCTCAAATTGTGTGGCATGCCTGTATTTTTTCGTTTTGCTCTTCTTCCGAAGAGGAAATACATATGTCTGTATCAGACCCCGCATGTTTGGCTTTCGCGCCCCTATTGTGAAGGGCGTATTTGGTGTAGGAATCCCTGCATCCATCCAGAATCTCCTGAATGTAACGGGAATGACTGTGCTCAACAATTTCACTTCCGCATTCGGAGCTAATGCCGTGGCAGCTATGGGAATCGCTCAGAAAATCAATATGGTCCCCATGCAGATTTCCATGGGCCTTTCTCAGGGAATCATGCCGCTTATCAGCTATAACTACGCCAGTGGGAATGTTAAGCGCATGAAACACACGCTCCTTTTCACCGTAAAGATTGCTATGGCTTTCATCATAACGGTTTCTGTTGGTTATTTCTTCTGTGCAGGGGATTTGACACGTCTATTCATCCAAAACGAGGCCATTGTCTCCTATGGAACAAGCTTCCTGCGCGGCTTCTGCCTGGGGCTTCCCTTCCTCTGTATGGACTTCATTGCTGTAGGCGTTTTCCAAGCCTCCGGCATGGGAAAGGAAGCACTGATTTTTGCGATCCTCCGGAAGGTAGTTTTGGAGATCCCTGCCCTTTTCATCCTCAATGCTCTCTTCCCCCTCTATGGATTGGCATATGCACAACTCACAGCCGAACTCATCCTCTCAATTGTAGCCGTGGTTGTTCTTATACATCTGTTCCGAAAATTAAGCTCCGAATCAAGACCTTCATCTTCGATTAAATCTGAATAACTACATACTCAAAAACAGAATCTCATATACGCCTTACATCAGTAAATGATTTCCGTTGGAAGGATGCCAAATAGTAAAAGGAGTACTGCCGTTGTACTTTCTGGCAGTACTCCTTTTGTATAGGTAGTGGTTTTAATCTCTACATACCCATAAAGGAATATTCCTCAAAGACCTCATCATAAACAGATTTTAAAAGGATATTATAAAAACTATCGTCGCTTTCAGCCGTTAAAACAGTGGTTACCTTTCCATCAAGTTCTGTGATCATCAAACCTATGCCACTGTTTCCAGTTAGCTCAATATAAATACTGGAACCTGCTTCCGCATAAACAGTAAAATCATCTGCTATAACATAGGCCAAAGACAAAAACTCTTTGATTTCCTGCTCCTCGTCTCCGCTTCGAGCCGTATCGGATGGAGAATACAGAACCAGAATTGCATCATTTTTATTGATGAAAGCATGTGCAGATCCTCCTTCCGTGAAATTTCCCTTTTTCCATTCATCATTTAAAGCATCTAAAGCCAGCACTAGATTTCCCGTTGTCATAACCTCATAATCCAGACTGGGGTCGAGCCCCACAGAAGAAGCTATTGAAGAATCCTGCGATTGATCCTTATTGCTGACAACACCGCCAGACTCTTCTTTTTCTTCCTCTGAATCGGACGATTGACTATATTCCCGCTGCGAACTACCCGTTTCAAAGTTTGATTCTGCCGTATCATGAGATGAATTTCTGCTTTCTCTTGCCTCTAAGTTCGATAGACCTTCTAATCTACTGCATCCAGAAAATATACTGGATGAAACGATAATAAAAAATCCAACTAGAATCGCTATAGATTTTTTCATATCTTTCTTCCTCCCCATAATATGATATACTTTTATTTTACTGAAGAAAGAAATTTGTTTCAATGATTTTCAAAGCATAGTGATTTTATTTCACATAAGCATCTGTGAAATAGATTTATAACAGTTATTTTTACCAATGCAAAAGGGCCCTGCTTCTGTGAAATTACAGAAGCAGGGCTGTTCTTTTTACCACATTGTATTGAAGCTAACGCCAGTCTACTAACTAGAATCATCACCTATTGATTGCGCTCTCTTTCTCAATCGCCTCCATCCACCGAGCAACAGCTATGGTCTTTCGAAGCGGCATCTGTGGGCACTCTGTTTCGCCTTTACAGAACGAATCCCGAAAGGCTTCCAGCTCATATACGAAGCCATTCTCCTGTTCGTCCTCTGACGCATCCAGAATATTCCCGTTGGCATCATACAATTCGGCCCGGCGGCATCTCCAGAAATGGCGGAGAATAATTTTCCCTTTGCTGCCGGATATATACGCATTGTCATCCAAATCTGCCCGCAGGCCAAAGGTGCAGTCTGCTAGAAGTCCGCTGGGAAAACGCAAAAGCGCCTTCACATCTGTTGGCTCTTCTCCTGCCATCTCCAAAAGGAAGGCTCCGCAGTACACACCCACGTCCAGAAGGCCTCCTCCGGCCTGAGCCGGATCAAACAGCCGGCTTTTTGGATTTCTCTCTACAAACGAGGAAAAATTGCAGGTACTGTATTCCGCTGTTCCTATCGCACCGCTGCGAAGCCATTCCATTGCTTTTTTAACGGGAGGCAAAAACAGCGTCCACATGGCCTCCATAAGCAGTACACCGCGCTCTGCAGCATAGCGGGCAAGCTCCTCTGTATCTGTACTGGAACATGTAAGAGGTTTTTCGCACAGAACGGCCTTTCCGGCCTCTATACATCTCCGAGCCAGAGAATAGTGACCCGTGTGAATTACCGAAATATACACGGCATCAATAGCTGGGTCAGCCAAAAGAGCTTCGTAATTGTCATAGACCCGTTCCACACCATGTCTGCTGGCAAATGCTTCCGCCCGCTGCCGGTTCCGGGAGGCCACGCCCAAAAGCGTGACGCCTTCGCAAAGTTCACATGCCCCGGCAAATTTTTCAGCAATCACTCCGGGCCCCATCACACCAAAATTCATTTTCTCTTCCTCTTTTCTTTTACCGGGCCCCGCCATATGCCCTACTCTTTTTGTCAAAGTAATCGAAAGCCATATTAAGTCTGGCGAAACCAATTTTCCAAGACCTGCTTATCCCTGCGCGTTACATAGCTGCTTCCGCCCCGATCTTTTACATCTTCCACCATGGAGATAATCATGATGGGCTTTTCCATGTCCTTCTGCGTCGTAAAGGCGGCAAACCAACCAAGCTCCGTACCGGTTTCATCGTCCTGCGTAGCTTTGATTTCAGCTGTTCCCGTTTTGCCTGCAAGCGGGACCCCCTCTATATGAGCGGAATATCCCGTCCCATCGGTATCGTTTACGACCTTATCCAACGCTTTCACAATTCTATTCACTGTATCAGAAGAAAAGACCCCTTCATACCAGTATTCCGGCTGTGCATCTTCGCGGTACACCAAATAGGGTTTTACCATATTTCCATCATTACAGAAAGCCGTATAGATACTGGCCATATGCAGAGGATTCACCAATATTTCTCCCTGACCATAGCCGCTGTCCGCCAACTGGATTTCCGAATCAATCGTATCGGTATTAGAATATTGAGACTGCTGCATCACGATCTCAAAGGGGAGCTCCTGATTAAAGCCCAGGGCATCCAACCCATTTGCCAATCCATCGGCACCTATATCCAGAGCTGCCTTGGCAAAATAAATATTATCAGAATACTTCAAGGCATTTTCCAGAGTAACAGGCTCATACGCTTTCAGAGTTGTAACAAAATAAGAGCCCCAGGATTCATCCTTCTGCCATTTAAGACCTTCACTTCCGTAGTCCTTTTCAGGGTCAACAGCGCCAGATACCAGCCCGATAGCCGCCGTAATGGGCTTGAAGGTAGAACCCGGGCTCCAAACTTGCCGGAAACGGTTATACAGAGGCTGAGACTTGTCTTCATTCAACGCCGTCCACTGTTCGTTTGATAGGCCCAGAATAAAATCGTTTGTATCATAAGAGGGTGTGCTCACAAGAGCCAGCACTTCACCCGTATACGGATCCATAGAGACCGAGCAGCTCTTATCCTCCTGGAATTGCTCATATAAGGATTTCTGCAGGTCAGCGTCTATCGTGAGCTGCACATTTTTCCCATGCTGGACAGAGGTATAGGCAATCTCTTCCTTCTCGTTTCCCTCTGCATCTACAATATAGATCCTGTGTCCATTTCTGCCCCGCAATTCCTCCTCAAAGAGCCCCTCCATGCCGGTTCTACCGATTACACTGTTAGAGGTATACCCCTCTCCGGCGTGTTCCTGCAGATCTTCAGCGGTTACACTCTGGATATATCCCACCAGATGAGCAGCCGCTTCTCCCAAAGGATACTGGCGCACTTCCGTGTCGGAAATCAGTATGCCGGGGATCTGCAGGAGCTTGTCCTGCCTTTCCTGCTCTTTCTGCCGTTCTTCCTCTGAAGCGGTAAGAGCACTCATTTCCTCCACTTTGGGAAGGGTCTTCAATGGCACAAAGGTATCGTCCGTCACCCATTGGGCAGACAGTTCCTCCTCGATTTCCTCTGGCGTCATTTCAAGGAGCTCTGCAATCTGCGCCACAACCGTTTCTCTGTTTTCCAGCTTTCCCGGCACAATTCCAACGGAGGAAGCCGTCCCTTTCCCCGCCAGTACTTGTCCTTTACGATCCAAAATATTTCCCCGCTCTGCCTCTTCCGAGGATACCCGCACCTTATCTTCCGAACCAAGCTGGGGGAAAATCAGCGCATCACTCCAGATGAGTCCATAGCCATCGTCTTTCACGGCAAACTGCGCTCTGTTTTCAAAGCTGATACTGCCGGCCACCGTATCCATAGACATGGTATACGTTACTGTCATCGTCTCCTCATCGTAGGTTACACCATCCATCCGGATGTTCTGAGCCTCGATTCCCTCATAAATAGCGGAATTGCGCTCCACAAACGCATCTCGGCTTACTTTTTCCGCCGATGCAGTATCCAGCATCGCATACATCTCCTCATATTCCTGTTTTGGAATATGATTCATATATTGCGTAAGCAAATCAACGGGTGTTATCTTTTTTTCCTGCTCTCTGGGAACAAGCAGTACGCCCACTGCTACCGCGGCTGCAACTACCACCACTGCTGCCAAAGATATCCATAGAAGAATGCTCTTTTTCCCACCGGCATACCGGCTTCTTCTGTTTGCTTTCATAGCAGATCTCCTTCCCTATACTACTGCATAAACGCACGTTCAGTATAGCACCGGATAATAATTCTTTCAATACTATTTACAGATAAAGCCCTTTGTATCCAAAACGCTCTGCAAAAGCAGAACAGCCCCACTCCCGACACACGGGAATGAGGCTGTATTCGCCTGTAATTAAATTTCTGTATCAAAGAATTTGCTGTGAATAGCCGAAACGGCCTGGTCGCCATTTTCTGCATCGATCAGGACGGAAATCTTGATCTCACTGGTGGCGATCATACGGATATTGATATTCGCTTCATACAGAGCCTCAAACATCTCCGCTGCAACACCGGGATGGCTTTCCATGCCGGCGCCCACAATAGAAACCTTCACAACGCGGTCGTCATACACAATGCTGTTGGCGCCAATGGTCTCCACATAGGGATCCAAAATCGAAATAGCGCTTTCCAGGCTGCTCTTGGGCACCGTAAAGCTGATATCCTTTGTGCCGTTGCGGCCGATAGACTGCAGGATGATATCCACATTGATGTTTTTGGAAGCCAGCCGGGAGAAGATTTTGAATGCCAGTCCGGGTTTATCCGGGACACCGATAATTGAAACGCGGGCAACGTCTGTATCCTTTGCCACACCGCTGATAAGCATTTTTTCCATTTTTCTTGCCTCCTTCACAATCGTGCCCGGTTTGCGCGTAAGGCTGGAGAGCACTTCCAGCTCAATATTGTATTTCTTCGCCATTTCCACAGAACGGTTATGCAGGACCTGTGCGCCCAGAGTAGCCAGTTCCAACATTTCATCATACGAAATCGTATCCAGTTTTCTGGCACCTTTGACCTTCCGCGGGTCCGCTGTGAAAACGCCTTCCACATCCGTATAGATCTGGCAGAGATCCGCCTTCATTACAGCGGCGATTGCCACAGCGCTGGTATCGGAACCGCCGCGCCCCAGAGTGGTCATATCGTCGTACCGGTTCAATCCCTGGAAACCTGTGACAATAACAATGTTCTTTTTATCAATCTCTTTTTGAATGCGGTCCGGAAGGACTCGCTTGATACGGGCGTTGCCATACACTGTATTTGTCACAAAGCCGGCTTGCCACCCTAGAAGGGAAACAACCGGAAAGCCAAGCTTTTCAATGGCCATGGCCAGAAGAGAAGCAGAAATCTGCTCTCCCGCGGTAAGCAACATATCCATCTCACGCTTGGAGGCCTGTGGATTGATCTCATTGGCCTTGGCAATCAGATCGTCTGTTGTATCTCCCTGAGCAGATACCACCACCACCACATTATTGCCCTTTTTGTATGTTTCGGTAACAATATCCGCAACATTGAAAACCCGTTCCGCATTAGCGACGGAACTGCCGCCGAATTTCTGAACGATTAAACTCATAGGAGTATCCCCTTCTATCAATAATCAATGGAAACCACAGCCCCATGGGGGTCTGTCTGCAGCACCTGGATCTGCCAGCCTGCAATCCCTTTTTCTTTCAAATGCTTTGCCGCATACCGAATGAAATCCTGCTGATTGTCAGCCTCAATCATGGAAATGATTGTGGGGCCCGCACCGCTTACATATGTTCCCAGACTCCCAAGTTCATAGCTGGTGCGGAACACGGTATCCAGATGATCGATCAACCCCGAACGATAAGGCTGGTGAATCCTATCCTGAACAGCTACCCGGAGATTTTCCAGCTTACCGGAAAAGAGAGAGGCTGTCATCAGTGCCGACCGGGAGAGATTATACACCGCATCCGCTCTGGAATAATTCTCTGGAAGAACCGATCTGGCTTTTTCTGTTTTCAGCTCAAAAGGAGGAATAAAAAGCGCAAAGCAGATCTTCTCAGACACCGGAACACTGACACTATAAACGCGGCCAGCCTCCATAGCAGAGGCTACCAGACCACCCTCCATAGCAGGAGTAGTATTATCGGGATGCCCCTCTATTTTGGCAGCAAGATTAATAAGTTCCTGCTCAGAAAAAGGATTTCCCAACATTCGGTTAGCACCCAGGATTCCCGCCACAATACAAGCAGAACTGCTCCCAAGCCCACGAGCCATAGGAATATTGTTCTGCTGGATCAAATGAAGGCCAGGAAGCTTTTTTCCGCATTCCTCATAGACGGAACGAACCGTTTGATAAATTAAATTATGTTCATCTGTGGGAATCTGAATAGAATCCTTGCTGGAAATATCCAGCGTATCGGATTCTTCCATCCAAACCTGATTGTAAAGAGTAAGGGCGATTCCCAGGGAATCGAAGCCGGAGCCCAGATTGGCGCTGGTGGCCGGCACCTGAATTCGTATCATTGCTTTCTCACCTGTCCCTTGCAAATTGCTGTTAAAAATCGCCCAGCCGAATGGTATTCTGCACCTGGACGCCCAAGGCAGTAAGCTCCTTCAACTTCTGAGAAATCTCTTTCTCCGGCATTTTTTCTGTTACGAAGGCAAATTCATCTGCTGTTGCATCTCTGCGGATAAGGCGGGTCACACCGCCAAAAATTGTACCAGCATTCAACAGACTTAGATTGACGTCTGCCGCCGAAGCCCGCACATACATGGAAACGCAGTCTTCCATATAATCTTCCACATAGTCTTTTGAGCCGTCTTCCCAGAACAGATACTTTCGGGAAGAGAAATGCTTTACACAATCGATCACATCGGCCACAACTGCACTGGCGGTGGGAAGCTTGCCTGCCCCCTTGCCATAAAACACCACGTCTCCCGTAGCGTCTCCGCGGACAAGGATCCCGTTGAACACATCATCCACCGAAGAAAGCTGGCTTTCTGCCGGCACAAACATGGGACAAACAATAATTTGCAGCTTCCCAGAAGTCTGCTTCTTCACCTGGCCGATAAGTTTAATAACCCCGCCCCAGTTTTCCGCATATTCCACATCTGCCAGCGTAATGTCCGTGATTCCTTCTGTGTGAACCTGCTCGGGATACACATGTTTTCCATAGGCAAGAGAAGCCAAAATACAAATTTTGCGGCAGGCATCGTGGCCTTCCACATCGGCTGCCGGATTCCGCTCCGCATACCCCAGCTTTTGAGCAAGGGCAAGAGCATCTTCAAAGGACATGGATTCCCGAATCATTTTCGTGAGGATGAAATTGGTAGTTCCGTTGAGAATGCCTGCAATCTCAATTACATCATTGGCGGCAAGGCATTGATGCAGAGGGCGGATAATGGGAATGCCGCCGCCTACACTGGCTTCAAAAAGAAAGTTTACATTGTGATCCCTAGCAATTTTCAGAAGCTCAGCGCCCTTTGTGGCCACCAGCTCCTTATTGGAGGTTACCACACTTTTCCCTGCTTCCATGCAACGGCAGACATACTCAAAGGCCGGGCGCAGGCCACCCATTACCTCCACCACCACACGAACTTCCGGGTCGTTTACAATATCCTCAAAATTTTTCGTAAATTTGTCTGCATAGGGGCTGTCTGGAAAATCACGCAGATCCAAGATATATTTGATTCCAATCTCTTCCTGCGCCCTCCGGGCTATACTTTCCCTGTGAGTGGTCAGCACCTCAACCACACCGGAACCTACCACTCCATGACCCATTACCGCTATCTCTACCATATGAATTCACCCTCAATTCTGTTATTGAAACGCTTCCCTTTCCCACGAATGGAAAGGGAAGCGTTAAACGATATCATTTTCCCGACCTATTTCATTCCATCGCTTGCCAAATTGTTAGGCCGCTTCCTCTTCTGAAGAGGATGGAGGCTGAATACTGCTTTCCTCTTCTAAGCTGGATTCCGGTTCAGAAGAAGAAACCTCCGGTTGTGAGGAAGACGGAGTTTCAGACGAACTGGGCGGTTCCGGCTCATGGGATGTTCCTCCTCCCTCTGAGCTAGAAGATTCCGGCAGGCTGCTGGGAGGCGCTTCCGACGAGGAGGGAGACGACGAAGATGAGCTGGATGAACTCTCTGAGGACGATGAAGACGACTCAGACTCATGCACACCGGTACAATATTTTGGCATATTATCGGTGGTATACCAGCCCGTGGCGGTTTCCTTACACACCCCGGATACAGCCAGATCCCCCGTCTCCTTACAATAGGTGGCAGAAATCACATTGGGGCTGAAAGTGAACTCCTTGGCTTCTTTATCCTTCAGGTATTCCTCCATAATGGTCTTCCAGATAATTCTGGCAGCTCCAGTGTTCTGGACCGTATGATCATACATCGGGTAACCGGTCCATACACCTGCCACTGCGTAAGGGGTCCCACCCATAAACCAGGAATCTTTTTCATCGTTGGTTGTGCCGGTTTTGGCAAACACTTCCCAGCCGTTTATAGCAGCCAAACGACCGGTTCCCACCGGATCGTACACAACTGTATTCAGAAGTTTGTGCATAATGGTAGCAGTCTCTTCCGAGATTGCCCGGGTTCCGATGTTATCCCTGTTATCCAGGATAATATTCCCATCGTGATCCTCTACATAATAGTAACTATAAGGTTCATTGTAGATACCTCCGTTTCCGAAGGTCTGGAAGCCACCGGTCATCTCCCGAACGGTAAAGCCCACGCCGCCAATAGCCAGAGACTTCACTCTTTCTTCCTCCGGGATCTCACGGAACCCAAACTTCTCATGGAGATAATCGGCGCCGGTATCAATAGAGATACTCATCAATGTCCGGACAGCTGGCGGGTTTACCGAACGCGCCAAAGCCTCCTGAAGCGTAATATCCCCCAGGAAACGCCCATTGGCATTGTTAGGACCGGGTCTTCCATCGTCAAAATAGTTGTCGATGGGTTCATCCTTCACAATAGAAGAATAATTCAACGCTTTCAGATCAATAGCCGGTCCATACGCCACCAAGGGTTTGATGGAAGAGCCCGGCTGGCGGACAGCATCTGTAACATTATTGGAGACCCGGTTTCCCGTTTTCTCCCCAACAGCACCTACTGAGGCCAATATCCGGCCATCGTAGTCCATAGCCATAAAGGCAGCCTGCGCCCCAGAATCCAAAGGAAAGTTTTCCGTATCCGCAAAGTAGGATTCGGCAAAATTCTGCATGCTGGTATTTTGGGCGGAATAAATCTTCAGGCCATCGTGGTAAATCATATCCACGGCCATTTCCTCTGAATAGCCATAAAGCTCCATCAGATCTTCCTTTACATCTTCAAAGACCATTTCCGTATACCAGTTCCAGATAGGGATATCTTCCTCCACATCCTCCACTTGTTTCCCAACGAATTCCATATGCCAGGATTGCTCATAGGCCTCATCATATTCTTCCTTTGTAATCGCCCCCTGGTCATACATGGCCGTTAGCACCGTCTGCTGCCTGTCCCGGTTTTGCTCGGGATGGACAAGAGGCGTATACTTATAAGGATTCTGCGTGATTCCTGCAATGGCCGCGCATTCAGCCAGGTTGCAGTCCTGAATATCCTTGCCGAAATAGAGATTTGCCGCAGCCTGAACACCATTGCATCCGCTGCCAAAGTTCACCACATTCAGGTAAACCTCTAAAATCTCATCCTTGGAGTATTCCTTTTCCAAATTGAGCGCCCGGAAAATTTCCTTGACCTTCCGGGTCAGGCTCACCTCATTATCACCCGTAATATTTTTAATCAACTGCTGTGTAATGGTGGAACCGCCGAAACTATCCTGCCCGGTGACAAGAGAAGTTACAGCGCCAAAGGTGCGAATCCAGTCAACCCCATTATGGTCATAAAAACGCTTGTCTTCTATAGCCACAATAGCTTTTTTCATATTCTCCGGGATATCCTTGAAATCCACCCATACTCTGTTCTCGCCGCTATACAGAGATTGGAGCTCCACAGGATTGTCGGGATCATCTCCTTCACCATTCACATATATGAAGGACGTATAATTCAACTTTAGCCTGCGCAGATCGTAGTTGATGGCTTCATCCTTCATACTGAAAACAAAGGATAAAAGGGTAATGCCAACGATAATCCCAACGATCAAAAGGATCCAAAACAAGGAAAGAAAAAGCTTTCCGATTATTCTTCCCGATGCCTTCAAGGTACCGCATACGTCGCTTTTCACAACATCCTTGTGCTTCCGGGCGCTTGCGTCGTCGCTGTAGCGGCTAATATCCGTTTTACGCAATAGACGAGCCTCCTTTTGCCTTTTGCTTTAAAACAAAGCTTTCTGCCAGACTCTGGCAGGTTTCATGTATAAACTTACCATTTTTTCCAAATACTATGCCCGAGGTGATTCGATTTGAAAAAAACAACTATAACAGCCGTTGCAGTTGGCTGCGCAGCCGTAATCCTGCTCGCTGCAATCTGGATTGCTTCGGCCGCAAGGCCTTCTGAAACGGTAGTTTCCTCCTCATCCGCGCCAAGCATGTCAATTAATTCTACCGCAAATGACGTATCAAGTCAAGAAAACCTTGCCAACTCAAGCTCTTCCAAGATGGACTCTGCACCGGAAGAAACAGGCTATGTACTCAAAGCCTATAAGGGGCGTATTGGCATTTTCCGCGCAGGAGAAGAAACTCCCATCGAAGAAATGGACGTAAAACTGGAATCGCTCCCTGAAGCGGATCAACAGCTTCTTATCGAAGGGATCCCCGCTAAAGATAAGGAGACCCTACGCTCCATTATGGAAGATTATGAAAGTTGATAAATATGCGAAAGAAAGGAAGCTGATGCAAATGCATCAGCTTCCCTAACACTTCCGGAAATTCGGAAACTTATTTCATGTTCTGCTCGTAGCTTTTGATCATATTTTTGACCATCTGGCCGCCCACGCTGCCGGCTTCCTTAGAAGTAAGATCGCCGTTGTAGCCCTGCTTCAGGTTCACGCCAACCTCAGAAGCGGCTTCCATCTTAAACTTATCCAGCGCTGCACGGGCCTCAGGAACAACATTCTTATTTCTAGACATAACTTTTACTCTCCTTATACATTTGTTTTTTGTTTGTTTGAGTTTATCTCTTGCGTTTGCTTTCCTAGTTTGCGTACCCATGCAAAAAATATAACTGTCAATTTTTTCAAATTCAACTGATTTTTATATCCTATACCGAACATGCATTTCAATTGCTACAGAACGAGAGCATAATCCCTTTATAAACTTCCGAGCAAAAATACAGCATTCTAAAAAAGATTTTACATCATTCAAAGCCCGGAGCATTGAATTTTCTATAGAATCCGAAACCCCTTTCCGGAATCCAGACCCAGGAGGAGGAGAATCATAGAGACTGTTAGAATCTGCGCCGGCCCCGCATTACCCTCCACCTGAACTTGGAAGTCATGGGGCTCTAAAAGCTTCCCACCCAATGTCAGAACACTTCTCTGCAAAGAAAGCACCGCCGATCCATAATCGAGGCTGGCGATGCTCAGGGTGTCCCGGCCGCTCATGCCGCAGGCCGCCGCAGAAATCTTCATTTTTCCCAGGAGCTCTGCCGTCTGGTGGTTCCTGGAATTGAGAACACAGCGTACCCCTTCCGGAATCTGTATGGAATGCTTCAACCTCACACCGGTCTTAAAGACCAACACCCCTGTTTCCATGTGAAGTTCCGGCAGGCTCTCCTGCTCCCGCACAAAAAAATCCGGGGAACCCGGATCCTCGTGCTGCAGCCTCTGCTCCCCCGCATAGAGCACCCTTCCATACTGCTGAAGGGTGGATACAAGCGTTTCCGTCAATGTATCTCCGCCGCTTTTACCGCACAATAAAATGGTTTCCATGCCTTCCCCCGCCTTTTGCTTTCTAAATGAGAATATGCCTAGTATTCGGTAAAAGGCTTGGAATTATGTAATAAGTAGATTGGTTTTCCATATAGAAAGCAAAATAATCTGCAAAAGTTCAGTTGAAATCATGGAATCATACTTCTATTTTCTGGTATGTATATTCCAATTGTATAAAGCTTTTATTCCCAGGCAGGCAATATTCTTCTTTCCCTGCAAACCTGTATCCAATATTTTCCATTGAATCAGTCAGTTTTGTTTCAGATATATCCCTGTGTATTGCTGATATCTCTTTAAAAGAATTCATATAGGGTGACTGTGACACAAACGCTTCTTCCCGATTTTTTTGAATTACACAAGACACATGCAAGGGGGAAATTTTCAAAAGTTGCATGGTAAAAATATCAATTCCAACATACTCTATAAAGAGATTTGCAATGACATATTCTGCCGTTGGCAGAGAAATATCTATATCGCTTACATTCCGGCATAGTAAACGTAACCGATCTTTAAGCTCTGGAAAGCGACTTTGGCAGGCCTTTAAATAGGTTTCGTTTATATCCACGCCATATACTATTTTTACATCTGTTTCCTGTATATATTCAAGGCCGTTACTGCCCGCCACACCCAAGATCATTAGCGATGGAAACGGATTGGATACAATCTGCCTGCACATTATCTGATTCAAAACCTGGCAGTTGGCAAACATCTGAATAGCGCATGTGCTCTTCATATTCTTCAAGAGACACTTTCTCCCACGGGTGAAGATCACGGTCTTCGCGCAATATACCCTTCCTCATTTTTGTTCTTCCTGCCTTTCTTCACAGGAGGCTCCCTCCAAAAAAGCTGTCAGCAATCTTCTTAATTGGATCGCCTGTTCTCGATCCAACTGGATATCTTCCCCCCGAAGGCGGATTCCCTGCTCCGCCCCTGCGTCATAGGTTCTTAATGAAAAGAAACGGCTGTCCCAAGTGGCCTCTGCCGCCGTCCTTCTTGTAACCCGGATTTCCCGGTTCCGAACATGGATTTCTGTAATTCTGGCCATACTTTCCTCCTATGCCGTATAAAAAAGGTCTCATTTTGAATCTTTTCTTCTCGAAAGGAGATGTACAATGAAGACTCTTCTTTTCTTTACACTTGATGCCCGGCAAACTGCTGCCCGCATAGTATACGTTTTTCTGACAGCCACCCTTTTTATTCTTATCTGCTTTTCCCTGCGAACTGCCGCCCCCATTCCTCTCACAGGTAAATCAGCGGTGAACGGGGAAAAAGCCGAAAAGACGGCTGCGCTTACCTTCGACTGCTCTCTAAGTAACGAATATACAGATAAAATTCTTGGAGTACTCTCCCAGCATACTGTAAAAGCGACTTTTTTCGTTACAGGAGATTGGGCCGAAAATCATCCGGAAAGCCTCACGGCCATATACGAGGCCGGGCATGAAATCGGAACCCACTCCGCTTCTCACAAGCATTTTTCCTCCCTAACTTTGGAAGAGAAGGCGCAGGAACTTTTGCAGAGCCGGAAAAGTATTTCTTCCATTATTTCCGCACCGATCTTATGGTTTCGCCCACCCTATGGAGACAGCGACCGAGAAACCTATTCCGCCGCCAGGGCTTCCGGCTTTTCCTGTGTTCTGTGGGATCTGGACAGCCAGGATTGGAAAAATACACCGCCAAAGCAAATATCCAGCCAGCTGGCATCCCAATGCAGGGACGGTGACATTCTTCTTTTCCAAAATGAAGCACTGAACACATCCACTGCACTATCCTATCTGATCCCCGCTCTGGAAGAAAAAGGATTTCGTTTTGCAACGATTTCCGAGCTGTATGCCAAACATTGAAAAAAGAACACGCCAAAACACCTGATATCACCGACAACATGTTACCCTGCGTATCCGTTGTAAATACGGTTGCGCTTTTTTCTTTCTTCAGCACTGAGTTTTTCTGCATCTGCAATTTCATATACTCCAAAGGTATCCACCATCCGGGAAATCGGATCTACCTGCACAAATGTGCACCAGGGAAGCCAATGATAATGAGAATTCAGAACCTGTGTGGCAAAATTGCCGCTTTCATGTCCTACTCCGGGATAACGGTACCCCACCGACCCATCTACATCATTGGATTGCCTTGTATTTTTATGTATGAATTCGGCAAAATCACGGTAATGGCCGTCACCCGTTAATAGATAAAGCCTGTAATAGGTATAAGAGCATGCGGCCATATACACGTCGGCTCCTCCGCCGATAGTAATTATACTTTGCCCGCTGATGGAATACCGGTTAAAGGGGTGAACTGCATAAGGAGAAACTACCGGGAAAGACCACGCATATGTCCATGTCTCTGTATAATCTGCCGCACCCCTGGCCGCCTCAAGCCATTTTTCTTCACCCGTCAGGTCATATAAAGCTAAGAATCCAAATAACGCGTAAATTCCGGCTTCCTTATCTGTGATATCCAGATTGTCACAAGTGCCTCCTCGGTATTCCATATTCTCATATAAATTCACATATGACCATTCTCCGGCCTTTAAAGCTGCCTCTTTATAGCCTTCCTGCCCGGTGACTAAAAACATCTGCACTAAAAACCGTATGGGGCTAGGCGTATTTGCCTTCGAATCCATATTCATGGAGGAACCCTCTTTATAGGAACGATAATAGCTTCCATCTTCATTTTGTATCCGGATATACCAATCCGCAACCCTTATGCAGTACTCCAGCCAGGCAGCTTGTTCCCTTCCTCTCTTGTAAAGATACAAATATGCATCCAAAATAGCTTCCATACCGTCAGCAATCATTCTCGTCCAAAACGGATATGGTTCAAAGGAGTCAATGGCGGGATGATAGCAGACATTGGGCACTCCCCATTCTGTCATGGAACGGCGCACCCAAAAATCCAGGAGCCCGAAACCTTTTTCATAGGCCTCTGCATCTCCCTCCATATCGCCGTAGCGCAGCAGTTGATAGCCGATACCTGGCTGCTGCCCAACAAAACCGAACTGGAACGATACGCTGGATATATCCAGATCCGGAAGCTGAGCCGCAAAGGGAAGACCATATGCATCTCCATAGCGGGATGTCATACGCTTGAGAAATTTCATGCAGTTTTTAAAATGCTGTTTATTATCTACAGAGAAGATCTTGTCCCGAAGGCGGGCGTACACCATCCTCCATGTATCTTTCATCATAAACTGAAAGCTTTGATACTCTTCCATGTGGAGAGCAACGGCATATTCCTGACGGAAACCTTTTTCCACAGGATGATACACACGGTTGAAATTTTTGGAACGTATCGCAAAATTCATGGAAGCATAAAAATCGCTCTTTGGAGTTTCACCTTCGGCCCCCGGATACACATAATCGATGGATAATCCTTCGCAGGGAGTGGGCACTTCCTTTCGCACAGCATACCCATAATAAAGGTAATTCAGTGTTTTACTCTGGGGACGGCTCATGCCCACAGAGCCTATCGTAAACTGTTTGTCCACTGCGTTTTCCGACAAAGCCAAGCCAAGATTTCGCATAGTTACATCCGCTGCCCAACGGGAAAAACATATAGATTCTCCCGTTTCCATATGCCTCATGGCGAACATCGGAAGTCCACACCGGGTTTCCCACTGCCAGAAATATTCCGCATCCAGATCCTTTCCGATGGATCTAGCGGGAGCATACTCATTCTGCTTATACCATACTCCCGGTGCAAAACATTGATATAGTTTCGGATCAGACGATTGTTCCATAACAAAAGAAATTTTTGTAGAAAACCCCAGTTCTTCCCCTGCCTTTTCCACCACCACTTTCCGGCTGATCTTCAACTCATTCTCCAAAATTTCATATACATCAGCAAAAGAAAAAACAGATCCTCCCGGAGTAGCTACGGAACCCGTACACAAAACACCGCCGGCAACAGCTTCTGCGTGAACATATGCAGCATCATAAAACTCTGTAACAGCCTCCTTGGTCTTCACATAGACAAACATAGGTCTCCTGTTAGAATAGAGCCCGACGCCCCGCTTTTCTATACGTACGCCTCCCTCATCAAAAACAAGTTCGTATTCTCCATATTTGAGTTTCATACAAATCTCCTCCACATATCCCGATTCTATTTCGGTCATGATACACCTGTTATCCCAGGATTTTTACAATCTTCACCCCATAATAAAAAAGTAAGTTCCGTTTAAACACGCCTAAAAGCACTTCTCCCGAAGGCCCGCCACATTTAAAATCGAGATTTCTTTTGCCTTTCTGGATATCAAACCTGCCTCCACTAAGGAATCCATAGCTCTATATAACGATGCCCGGCCGATATTCAGGCTTTCCGCCAAATCCGTGAACGTAATAGCCAAACGTATATCCGCCTTCCCCGCCTTAGAGGCAGCATCTAACAGAAATACAGCTACACGCCGTTCGGCACTGCCACCTGTAAAAGAATCGATCCTGTTGTTTAGGAAACGAATTCGGCCCGAAAGATACCGGATATAATTTTCCGCCGCCACCGGCATCCTCATAAAGAGAGAGTGCAGCATTTCTTCCGGAAGAAACAGCACTTTTGATTTGCGAATAGCCTGTATCTCCGAGACATATCCTTCCATATCTGAGAAAAGCCCAGCTGCCCCGAAAACGCCTCCCTGTGAAAAGGAATTCAGGATAATTACAGAATTGGCCCCTTTCTTAGTGGCCCTGAGCTCTCCCGATACAACAACCCCCAGGCTTCTGCGATACTGATTCCTCGTAAATACCATTTCACCGGGAAGAAATTCCACACACTCACAATCAGGAGAACAGTATACCGCCTCCACTTCCTCTCTGGGAACATTACGAAAAAGAAAAAGTTCCTCCAAAAGATTCTGATATTTTGCTTTTTTCGCTGTACGATTCACGGAAGTATCCTCCATTTGATCCATTTTGCTTTATGATGATAGCACGAAAAAAGAAAAGCTGTCAACGCTGGGTTTCTTCTTCCAGAAATAAATATCCCCCGGCGAAGCCGGGGGTTTTTCATCGACGGGCAAAGCCCTATGATACTAGCCACGCGTCACGTCACGTTGGTACGGTCTGCCAGCCGCGAA
>CAJFPJ010000081.1 GCA_904399395.1 uncultured Clostridia bacterium
TACGTTATGAAATAAATCTTGATTAAACAAAATTTATTGTTCTATTCTGAGCCCGGAATCCTCGTTTTTACAGGTTGGTATCTTTTTTGTCAATGCTTCCCAAATTAGCCAGATGGTTTTGATACGAAACCATCTGGCTAATTGATTATGGTAAATTTTATAATGATGTGCTATAATCCATTCTACATACTTGAATTTGACGGAGCGATAAGCTGTGATTATTAAGCTCTATGAAGAAAAATACAGGGATGACCTCATTTTTATGGTTCTGCAGGCCAAAGATGCTCTCGGAAGAAAACCCACTATAAACAAAGATTTGCTGGATATACGCGAAAACTACTTTGGCCGTGGAGATATGTTTTGGGTTGCAATCAATGAGGATGACAGAGTGATAGGATGTATTGGATATTCCAAAACAGAGAATCCCTCGGAAGCCTTTCTTCACAGGCTTTATGTGAAAGCGTCTGAAAAGCATAAAGGAATAGGAACAAAACTCCTTCAAACGGTGGAAAATGAAATGAGAAGTCAAGGTATTACCGTTTCACTTGTTCATCTTGGTGCTCCTAAGGAACAGTGGTTTGAGTCTTACTCATTTTATCCAAAGAACGGCTATCAGGAATATGCGCCAAGATACATGCGAAAAGACCTATAAATTTGTATTTATCTAACCGATCGGCGTGGTTTCACTTTCTCCGCAATGGTTTCATTTTTGAGTGAAACCATTTGAAACCAAATGAAACCGTATCATTTTTATCAACTGCTGCCAAGTTAAAAGCTACATTTTGAGAAATCAAAATGTAGCTTTTTGTCGTACTGAAAGCGCCGAAAATGTGCCTGCCGATAAGGGTGGGCAAGAAAAATCCCCATAGGCGATTTTACCAATAGGGAAGAATTTATGGATTGACTTTTCAAGATCAGAATGCTGTTGAAGAAAAGCTACCAGATCGTGAAAGATAGTTGAATCCAGTTCTTTGAACTCTATTATGACAACTCGGCCGATATTATGTGATCGCATTGGATCACGCTCAAAATATAGAGGGTATGTATGTGGATGAGACGCAGAAGGGGATGGCTTTTTGCGATTATAAAAATCTGCTGCTCGTTGGTGGAGGAGACCACCGCAATGGAAAAACAGGAGAAAATTGGGAGGGATTGCGTAACTTTGCACAGCAGTATTATCCAAGCGCGGAAAAATCTCACCGGGCAACTCAGGGCTGCATGACCCTGGACGGTGTTTCACATATTGGAGCTGATTCTGCTAGCACATCGGATTTATACGTTGGTACCGGTTTCAACAAATGGGGTTGACCTCTTCCATGGTCTCGGCAATGATCCTATGCGATTTAATTCAGGGAAAACGAAATCCCTATGCGGAAGTTTTTCTCTGTCACGAACCATACTCCGTCCACCACTGGCCGTCAATGCTTTTGAAACAGTTGTTAACCTGTTAATCCCTACAACGAAACGCTGTCCGTATTTAGGCTGTGTATTAAAATGGAATGCATATGAACATACCCGGGATTGCCCATGTCATAATTCGCGTTTTACAGAGAATGGTAGACTGATTGGCAATCCGGCGATGCAGAGCTTGAAATACTAGGCAACAGGAAAGCCGGTACAGGCAGATATGAAATAACGAGATTAAGCCTTTCTGTCCGCAGCCATGGAAATCTTTTACAAAAAAGCAGGACGGAAAGTATGGAGTAAAACAGATATTTTTCTTATAGATATTTTTGTCGAAATCCTATCCTTCGATTGACAAGGAGAATCGATAAGGCTAAAATAAAAAATATCCGGTTATTCACAGCGTTTGGAATCCATTTGCAGGTCTCAATTCAAAGCAAAAATAAAATGTATTCTGTGAGGGAGCCTTTATGAAAACGAGAAGAAGAATGTTAAGCGTACTGCTGGCAGTGATGCTCATAATCGGTTTAGTGCCGGCGTCAGTATTTGCGGAAGGTTCGACCGCGCCGGCGGCTGCGGGTGATGTGGTTACTATTCCGGATCCGGAATTTCAGAAGCTGATAAACAGCCAACTGGGACAGTCGGATGGTACCAATATTACAGAAGAGGATATGGAAAAACTAACTTATCTGGAAATCAAAGCATCTTCCGGCGTAAAAGACATAGACGGCATCCAGTATGCGGTCAATCTTAAGAATTTAAAGATATCCGGCGATATCCAAAATGTGGGCAAAATTGAGGGACTGAAAAATCTGACAGACCTTTCCATTGAGAATAATTCCATGACAGATCTCTCTCAGCTTGGTTCCAAGCCTGCTCTTAAAAAGCTTAATCTGAGTGGCTGCAGAAATTTAGTTTCTCTTCAGGGCTTTACAGGGAAAAATTATCCGGCGCTGCAGGTGCTGGATTGCTCTAACTGCGGAGCACTAAGCGACATTTCCGCGTTGAAAGATCGGCAAATCCCGACGCTTGCGGAAGCTGACTTCGAAAACTGCTCCTCTATCACCGACATCACACCGTTAATGGGATATTCCTTTTTGGAAACGCTGAATCTTGAAAAAATTAAAATCACAGAAGGAAACCGGGAAGGCTACAGGGATACGATCCGGTCTCTGATCAATCTGACTGAACTCTATATGCCGTATTGTGGAGTGACGGATGAGGATACGGAAATGTTTTCCACGCTGACGAATCTGGAAACCCTAGTGCTGAATATGAACAACCTTACCAGCACAGCGTTCTGCGATCATCTGCCGGTTGGCATGACGGCTCTGAGCCTGCACGGCAATGCAATCGAAAACATGAATAATCTCGGCAGGCTGACGAATCTCACGATTTTAGGTCTGGGTGATAATTACGTCACGGATTTTTCGTTTATTCCGAAATTAACATCTCTGACCAGTGGATCCATAAGGCACGCGGAAGGCGATGAAGATTATCCGTTTAAGGAAACCTATTCCTATGGCAGTGAGAGCGATCCCATCGAGATCGAAAATGGCCGGATTGTCCTTGACAATCCCTATATCGGCGCTGATGGGAAACCGGTTTCCTTTGCAAACGCAACTGTGAATTCCTCCGATGGTCAAGTTACCATGAGTTACGACGAGGATACGCAGGAAATTACCATCAGTGATATTCCTGCCGGCACTCCTTCCAACGAGATCACGATAACCGTAAGATATGATCTGCCTGTATCGGGCAACGAGTTCAAAATCGGCGAGCTGCGCGTTAAGGCATATGTCAAAGAGAAAGTCCGCTATACCGTACACTATGACTGGGGAACCGAAGCGCCGGAAGGCCAGATCCTGCCGTCCGATGCCACTGAGTACCAAAGCCTGGATGATGCAAAAGCTGCGGTTGACAAAACTTTTACCAGTGAGACCACTGTAAAAGGCGAAAAAGACGGAAAAAAAGGCGTGTGGATGTTTTCCGGTTGGAAAGTAACGGTAGCCGGCAATATTGTGAATGCCACGGGTTTTTGGAGTTTTGTAGAAAATCACGAGCATAACTGGGGACAGCCGACATACACCTGGTCGGAAGACGGAAAAACCTGCACAGCAGAAAGAGCGTGCACAGAGAACAGCAGCCATGTGGAGAGCGAGACCGTGGATACGGCGGGGGAGGTAACAACGCCGCCTACCTGCATGGCAAAGGGACAGACCACCTATACCGCTGTTTTTACCAGCAGCTGGGCGCAGACCCAGATAAAGGTTTTGGAAGACGTTGAGAGGGTTCCTCATTCCTATGGCGCCGAGTGGAAGTCGGATGGAACCGGTCACTGGCGTATGTGTGAGGTTTGTGAAGCGAAGATAGACGAAGCTGAGCATAACTTTGAGTGGATTGTAGATCAGGAAGCGACCGATACGCAGGCTGGTTCCCGGCATCAGGAATGCACTGTATGCGGTTATGCACTGGCTGCAGTAGAAATCCCACAGATTGAGAATCCAGAAGACACGGAACAGCCGGAAGTTCCTCAGACCGGAGATACCGAAAATCTGCTGCTTTGGATTGTTTTCTGTGCGGCGGCTGCCAGCGTTCTGGGCGCGACCTTCTGTGTAAAGAGGAAACAAGTGAATCGTTAAAAGAATCGGAGACCGAATGAGGCGGCAATTTTGCCGCCTCATTTTTTATCGCTTACAGCATGCTCTCCGGTAGAACCGGGAATAGGTAAAAAAGCCCTGGCAAATAAATTAGTGAAAGTCAGTAGTAAGGCAAAAGAAATGATTTTGTTTTTCTTATGAGAAAATTTTATAACAGGTAATGCACAAAAACTTAAGAATCGCTGCAAGCCTTAAACAGACAAGTATGAATGGTTTACCAGTTAGAGAGCAAATAGATATATCTGAGCAAACAAATTAATTCTTTTCTGCGTTTGCTGAAAAACCTTGACAGATACGCGAGGGAATATTACCATAGCAAATATATAATAAAAGGGCGGTATTCTGTGAGGAAATGCCCTATGGATGCCGTCTGTAAAGGGGAGAGAACGCCAATGAAAGAATATGTTGTAGAGGCTGTGGCAGAAAATCTGACAAAAAGTGTGTTCATGGCGACCAGAAAACCGATTCTCACTGTTCCCAACGGGGCAGTAGTGCAAATTGAAACAATTAATACAGATATTGCGGTCTTGGAGAAAAGGACAGCGGGAAACCTTTCCTGTGAAGCATGGGAGCCTTACAGTATTCGGGATATGGATCCTGAACCTTATTTTCATGCGTATGGTATTCGTACCGACACGCCTGTTATGCGTAAATTGGCTGCTGCTCTGGATAAGGTGGAACCCCTGAGAGCCAATGGCCACTGTATCACGGGCCCTATTGAAATCGAGGGGGCTAGGCCGGGAGATGTTTTGGAAATCCGTATCCTGGAGTTGGAGTTGACAGAGCCCTTCGGAAGTATGTTTGTGATGCCTGGTGCGGGTGCACTGCCAGATAGAATTTCCAGGCCGATTTGTCAGCGGGTACTGTATAATGATGAGAGAACGCAGGCTGAACTTTTTGGTTTTCCTATCCCTCTGGATCCTTTTATGGGTGTGATGGCGGTTACAGATACAGAAGATCGGCCTTCCGGACCTCCCGGGATTTTTGGAGGCAATCTGGATCTGAAAAGGCTGACTATGGGAACTTCTTTGTATTTGCCGGTTTTGGTTCCAGGTGCTATGTTTTGCTGCGGTGATCCGCATGCCGCTCAGGGCAATGGAGAAGTTGGAATTACTGCAATTGAAACTTGTGGAATGATGAGCAGGCTTCAATTTATACTGCATAAAGGTGTCTCGCTGGAATCTCCTCAGGCGGAAACCCCCACGCATTATATTGTAACAGGTTTGGATAGAGATTTAAATGAAGCTATGCGCAAGGCAGTTTTACATGCTGCCCAATTTCTTAGAGAAAGGAACGGCCTTTCCTTTGAGCAGGCGGTAATGCTCAGCAGTGCTTCTGTGGATTTTGAGATTTCTCAGTTTGTGGATGGTGTGGTAGGCATTCATGGAATGATTCCTAAAACGGTTGTCCGTAAAGGAAGTGCATCTTTTTGGAATGAAGACGGTTCTGTGTCGTATGCCGGAAAACGATTCTGACATTTCTTTTCTGAAGAGGGAGACACCCGTATATCTATAAAAAGAGCGGGCGTATGCCCGCTCTTTTTATAGATATAGCACGTTGATTTGTCTCCAAATACTATGTATAAAGTTCTCTTCTATCACTATCATAGGTGTCGGATTTCTTCCAGTTCCTGATCAAGGGATTTACCTGTATGTAATAGTAAATTTTGCTTAAGATTTTGTTAAACAAAGATTAGAGAGAAATTTAGCTGGGCTTTCTCTGAAAATCTTTTAGGAAAAAAACATGTGTTCAATAAAGATTTTCAACCCGATGGCGATTAAGACAAGCCCGCCCAGAATTTCGGCTTTTTTAGAAAGCAGTGCGCCGAACTTTTTCCCAAGGTATACGCCGGCAATGCAGATAACAAAGGTGACAAGGCCAATAATCCCCACTGCGGCCAACATCAGCGGTACTGTGGAGGCGCCCACTGCCGAAGGGAGTATAATACCGGTTGCCAGCGCGTCAATACTGGTAGCAATGGAAAGAGCCATAAGAGTTTTAAGAGGAACATCCGTCTGGCACACATCCTCTTCTTTTTCATGTTTGAAAGCTTCCACCAGCATCTGAATGCCGATGAAACATAGGAGGATAAGTGCTACCCAGTGATCCACAGAGGATATAAATCCTTCTGCTGCTTTTCCCGCCAGCCATCCTATGGTGGGCATAAGAGCTTGGAAAAAACCAAAACTGAAGGCGAGCTTCACAGCAAATTTTAAATTAGCTTTTTGACATACAGCTCCATTGGTTACAGATACGGCAAAGGCATCCATAGAAAGACCTACTGCAATACCGGCTAAAGCAACGATATCCATACAACACACCCCATTTTATATTTTAGAGAACAATTTTTAATCATACAGAATATCATAAAAAAAGTCAAGAAAGATTTCATTTCGACTGTGTATGTTTGACTTTTGTACGCTAATGTGATAAAATTCATATATACTAGTTATAGAAATATATCCGGCAGAAGGCTGGCATCTTCGGCCGCAGTGAAGGAGTTCATAATATGATAGCGATCATTGATTATGGAGCGGGTAATCTCCAGAGTGTGGAGAAGGCATTCCGCTTCATTGGTGCGGAGATTGAAATCACTAAAGATGCAGAACGGCTGAGAGAAGCTGAGGGAGTGGTTCTTCCAGGGGTGGGCGCTTTTGGGGACTCCATGGCATCGTTGAAAAGCTCCGGGCTGGTGCATACCATATATGATATTGTAGAAGAGAAAAAACCGTTTTTAGGTATCTGTCTGGGGCTTCAAATGTTGTTTGAAGAGAGCGAGGAATCTCCTGGTGTTCCAGGACTTGGAATCCTGAAGGGAAAGATACGCCGGATACCGGATACATATGGCCTGAAAGTCCCTCACATAGGCTGGAATTCTCTGGAGCTCCGGAGAAAAGATGGGCTTTTTGCCGGGCTTAGTGGAAGCCCATATGTATATTTCGTTCATTCCTATTATCTAAAAGCAGAAGAAGATGAGGCAGTATCGTCCCGGGCGCAGTACGGAGTGACAATCGATGCATCTGTTCAGAAAGACCGGCTTTTCGCGACGCAGTTTCACCCGGAAAAAAGTGGCCGGGCCGGGCTTAAAATGCTTCAGAATTTCGTTGCACTCACGCAGAAAGGAACGGAACAGTAATATGTATGCAAAACGAATCATTCCATGCCTGGATGTGAATAACGGCAGAGTGGTAAAAGGAACCAGCTTTGTAAATCTCCGGGATGCAGGAGATCCGGTGGAAGCGGCAGTGGCATATGATGCTCAAGGAGCAGATGAATTGGTGCTGTTGGATATCACGGCTTCTCACCAGGGGCGGGGGACTATAATTGATATTGTCAGCCAGGTAGCCGGGCAGATTTTTATCCCCTTTACAGTGGGGGGCGGCATCCGTTCCGTAGAAGATTTCAATGTTTTGCTGCGAGCGGGAGCTGATAAAGTTTCTGTGAATTCAGCGGCCCTGAAAAATCCAGGCCTTCTCACAGAGGCGGCAAAGAAGTTCGGAAGCCAGTGTGTGGTATGCGCTATTGATGCGAAACGGAAGAAAGACGGCGGATGGACGGTATATCTCAACGGCGGAAGAATTGATACAGGACGTGATGCGTTGGAATGGGCAAAAGAGGCTGAAAGACTGGGAGCAGGAGAAATCCTTCTTACCAGCATGGACTGCGATGGCCAGAAAAACGGGTATGATCTGGAGCTGACCGCATCTGTTTCGCAACAGGTGGGAATTCCCGTGATTGCGTCCGGCGGCGCAGGAAAGCTGGAGCATTTTTATGATGCTTTTACCAAAGGAAAAGCAGATGCAGTTTTAGCAGCTTCCCTTTTCCATTTTGGGGAGATCCGCATTCCGGATTTAAAGGAATATCTCCATGGCCGTGGAGTGTCGGTGCGAAGAGAGATATAAACCACATAGCAAAGTAGACCGAAGAGAGCCGGAAGGCTTTCTTCGGTCTTTTCCATATATCAGACGAATCTGGTTAAGGACGATATTCCAAAACAGCTGTTTGTTGTTCCATATCTTTCTGGATATCTATCCATGGGCCCGGATGAGTGACAGGAACCGGATAAGCATCCAAAAAGGAATCTAGTGTGCTTAATACATCGAAGCCAAAACTTTCAGAACGATAATGCATGGGTATTGTCACTGTGGGAGAGAGACGTTTCGCCAGCTCTGCCGCCTCTCCGCCGCTGATCGTGTAGAAACCGCCAACCGGAATCATGGCGGCGTCCAGAGGACCGATCGCTGCAAGTTCCGCATCAGTAAGGCGGCAACCCAAATCTCCGAAATGGGCAACACGGATTCCGCCCCAGGAAAGAATGTGAATGGTGTTGGGTCCGCGTTTAGCTCCATTCACGTCGTCATGAAAGGTTGGAAACGTTTCTATCTGGAAAGGAGAGGAAGACTTTTCCTTTCGGATGGAAATGGTTTCTGCCGCGTTATGGTCGCCGTGACCATGGCTGCAGAGAATAGAGTCTGCCTCCAGGGAAAGAGGAGAAAGCCCCGCAACGGAACCATCCTTATAAGGATCGATTACAATGCGATATCCCTCCGCTTCAATTGCAAAGCAGGAGTGTCCATGCCAAGTAATGCGTATGCTGTTTTTCTTGTCTGCTATATTTGCCATATACAATTCCTCCTTTTCCGGGGCTACGGAAGCCGTTGGTAAAGCGAATGCCGCAGAGAGACCTCTGTGGGGCCTTTATAAGTTGAAACAGGCTTCTGCTTCAGATTTAACCCCAAATGTTCATACTTTAACTATAACCACATCTCGCAGCAAAAGCAAGATACCAGCCCAAAGAAAGGCTTTTCCAGCGGAAAAAAGAGAGGCGAATAGACCTAACGGGCCATTCTTTTAGGAACAGGGATGTTAAATCGTTTGGGGGAAGTCTATGTTCCGGCATAATCGAATATATGTAAAAGAGACTCTATCACGAAAGGGAATGTTTCGGTGGGAGCTTGTATCGATTTTGGAGGTGGAACTATGAAGAAAAAACGAGTTTTGGCCTGTTTGCTGGCAGTAATTCTGTTTGTTTCGTCTATCGGCCTGGCTGCCGGCGCTGAGGAGGAAAACACAAAAGAAGATACGCTGGCGGCCCCTTCTGCCATTTTAATGGAGGCCAATACAGGAATGATCTTATATGAAAAAAATCCGGATGAAAAACGCCCCTGTGCATCTATCACAAAGGTAATGACTCTCTTGCTTGTTATGGAAGCCTTGGACGACGGGAAAATAGCCCTTTCTGATATGGTATCGACAAGTGAACACGCAGCTTCCATGGGAGGATCGGATATTTGGCTGAAGCCGGGGGAATCTATGAGCGTGGATGATTTGCTGAAGGCTACCGTCATAGCTAGTGCCAACGATGCAGCCGTGGCCTTGGCGGAGTATGTCGCCGGCAGTGAAGAGGCTTTCTTGGATCAGATGAATCAGAGAGCCAAGGAGTTGGGAATGACAAATACAGTCTTTAAAAACTGTAACGGCCTGGATGAGGAGGGCCATGTGACCACCGCCAGAGACGTGGCGATTATGTCCCGTGAACTCATCAAGCATGAAAAAATCTTTGATTATTCTCAGACTTGGATCGACTATCTCCGGGACGGCCAGACCCAGCTGGTAAATACCAATAAACTGTTAAAAACCTATAACGGCATCACCGGATTGAAAACCGGGACTACCGGCAAGGCGGGAAGCTGCATCAGTGCCACGGCGGAACGGGACGGCGTTTCCCTGATAGCGGTTGTATTGGGTTGCGCCAATACAAAGGATCGTTTTTCCTCGGCGGCTTCTCTTTTGGATCAGGGCTTTGCCAACTGGTCGGTGACGGTCCCTACGGTTCCGCAGGAATCTCTCACAGCTGTGCCGGTGGAAAATGGAATGTTGGATTCTGTTGAGATCCAGGTAGATACTTCACAAGGTGTTGTGGTTCCAAAGGGCAAAAAAGATCAGGTGACATGCAAGGTGGAACTGAGCGAAAGTGTAACAGCCCCTGTAAAAAAGGGTCAGAAGGTGGGAAAAGTGATCTGCAGCCTGGAGGATGAGATCCTTGCGGAATATCCGGTGACGGCTAAGGGGGATGTGGAGGAAATCACCTTCGGTTCCGTCTGGGATCTGTTGATTCGTCAATTTTTGCAGACCTGAGGAAGGAGAAAATGAAAAAAGTATAAATTCTGCCGAGATTTCCTTGCAAATATAACGGGTTTATTGTAAAATAAAATCAAACTTAATTCGTTGTATTTAGGGGGAACCGTGAATGACGATCAAAGTACATACACAACATCTTTCCGATTTTATTAGCGAGAATGAATATATTGCGGCTGCGCCGCAGGTAAAGCTGGCCCATGAGACTCTACACAATGGAACTGGGCTTGGGAATGATTTCCTCGGCTGGGTTACACTTCCTACAGAGTATGATAAAGAAGAATTTGCCCGCATTAAGGCCGCAGCAAAAAAAATTCAGAGCGATACGGATGTTTTTATTGTGATCGGTATCGGAGGCTCTTATCTGGGGGCCAGGGCGGCTATCGAATTTTTGAAATCCAATAATTACAATGCACTGCCTAAGAATACACCGGATATCTATTTTGCAGGCAACAGCATTAGTTCCACGGCTTTGAGCGAACTTCTCCGCATCTGCGAAGGTAAGAATGTTTCAATCAATATGATTTCAAAGTCGGGAACTACCACGGAGCCGGCTATCGCGTTTCGTGTTTTGCGGGAACTGCTGGAAAAGAAATACGGAAAAGAAGGAGCCCGCAGCCGCATTTATTGCACAACTGATAGAGCCAAAGGAACTCTGAAGCATCTGGCAGATCAGGAGGGATATGAGACGTTTGTAGTCCCGGACGATGTGGGAGGACGTTACTCGGTGCTGACTGCTGTGGGCCTGCTTCCTATTGCTGTTTCAGGGGCGGATATCGATGCTCTGATGGCCGGAGCTGCTAGGGCACAAAAGGAACTTATGGAGCCTGAGTTGGAAAAGAATGACTGCTATAAGTACGCTGCAGTTCGTAATATCCTTTACCGTAAGGGCAAGGAGACAGAGATTCTGGTGAGCTATGAGCCCTGCTTTACCATGATGTGCGAGTGGTGGAAACAGCTTTTTGGTGAAAGCGAGGGCAAGGATAATAAGGGCTTGTTCCCGGCATCCTGTGTCTTTTCCACAGATTTGCATTCTATGGGGCAATATATTCAGCAGGGGCGCCGCAATCTGATGGAAACGGTGGTGCTTTTTGAGAAAGCCAAGGAAGAGATCGTGATCGGGAACGATCCCGAGAATGTAGACGGCCTCAATTTCTTGGAAGGCAAAACGATGGATTATATCAACAGGAAGGCATTTGAAGGAACGGTTTTGGCCCATACAGACGGCGATGTTCCCAATGTTGTGGTGGAGGCTCCCGATTTTTCAGAAGATACTCTAGGCTATTTGATTTATTTCTTTGAAAAGGCCTGCGCTGTCTCCGGTTATATGATGGGGATCAATCCTTTTGATCAGCCCGGCGTGGAAAATTATAAAAAGAATATGTTTGCACTTTTGGGCAAACCTGGCTATGAATCTGAAAAAGCGGCTCTGGAGGCTCGTCTCGGCAAATAATGAAGTTGTAAGTCCCTCCGCGAAGGCGGATAAAAAATAATATAGGGGGAGATTTAAAATGATCACTCTTATCGTTGGTAAAAAAGGCTCCGGCAAAACCAAGAAGCTTATAGAACGCGCAAACGAGGCTGTAAAAACTTCTGACGGAAATGTAATTGTTATTGAAAAAGGGCTTAAGCTCACATATGATATTTCTCATCAGGCCAGGCTGGTGGATTCTGATGCCTATGGAATCAAAGGCTCCGATGCCCTGTATGGCTTTGTTTCCGGAATTTGCGCCGGTAACTATGACGTAACAGATATTTTTATCGATTCCACTTTGAAGATCATCGGCTCGGATCCGGAAACGCTCAAGGAGTATGCTGAAAAGATGAATGTGCTTTCCCAGCAGGCGGGTGTGAAGATTACACAACTTGTGTCCCTCACTGCAGATGAACTCCCCGAAGGCGTAAAAGCTGTAGCAGAGATTATTTGATTCTTTGATAAAGAAGCGGCTGCCGGAGTCTTTTCTCCGGCAGTTTCTTTGTGATTTTCCCAATTTCGTGTAATTTTCTATTGACAAACGGTGTGGGAATCTTTATAATTGATGAATGTAGCGTTCGGGGTGTTGAGAATGATTCTGGACTTAAAACGAATTTTTGCAGGGGAAAGTGAGAAGCTTCCTTTTGTATTTGAGATGGATTTATCCGATACAGAATGGAGCGGGCAGTATCCCTTTATTTCTCCAATTTCAGTGGAGGGCTCCGTTTCCGCTGTTGCGGGAGAAGCACTGCTGGAAGCAAAAGTTTCATTTGAGTTTTCTATGCCTTGTGATCGTTGTATGGAAGAAATACGAGAACGGCGAACAAGTCGTTTTTCGCATGTGCTGGTTCCCAGATTGGAAAATGAGGATAACGACAGATATATTTCTGTGGAAGGGGATTCCGTAGATTTAGACGAGCTCCTTCGTATGGATATTTTGTTGGAGATTCCTTCTAAGTTCTTATGCAGAGAGGATTGCAAAGGATTGTGCCCTTCCTGTGGGAAGAATCTGAATGATGGGCCATGCGGTTGTAATTTGCATCAGGTAGACCCTCGCCTTGAGGCTCTCAGGAAACTGATAGATTAGCGCTAGCATAAGGAGGTGCTGACATGGCGGTACCCAAGAGAAAAGTATCCAGTGCACGGCAGAATAAGAGACGTTCCAATGTTTGGAAGCTGGACGCTCCTGCACTGATGAGATGCCCGAAGTGTGGAGAATTCAAATCTCCTCATAGAGTATGTGGCGCTTGCGGATACTATAACGGTAGAGAAGTAATTAAGAAGGAAGCTTGAGTGATTTCTTCTAATTCCAAAAAATAGAGAAGGAGAAATCCTTCTCTATTTTTTTGCCGTCAGAGTATAAATAACGAAAAGGAGGCGGATTCTGCATGTCTGTTACGATTTCTTCTGTTGTTCCGGGCAGCGCTGCTCAGAAAGCGGGAATACTGCCAGGAGAGACCCTAATTTCCATCAATCAGAATGATATCTGTGATATTTTAGATTATCGCTTTTATGAGACGGAAAAAAAGCTGCGAATTCTTTTGCAGGATACCGCTGGCAGGAAACGGGAAGTGGTGATCCGCAAGGGGGAATATCAGGCTATCGGTCTGGAATTTGAGACTTATCTGATGGATCAGCAGCATTCCTGTCGAAACCGTTGTATTTTCTGCTTTATAGATCAGCTTCCCAAAGGCTTGCGGAAGAGTCTTTATTTCAAGGATGACGATTCGAGACTTTCGTTTCTGTTTGGAAATTATATAACGCTTACAAATCTCAGTGAACATGAAGTGAGTCGGATTATCAAGATGCATATCAGTCCGATTAATATTTCTGTGCATACCACGAATCCGGAGCTTCGAGTGAAAATGATGGGGAATCGCTTTGCGGGGGAATCGTTGCGTATCCTTTACCGCTTTGCAGAAGCCGGCATCCGTCTGAACTGTCAGATGGTTCTGTGTCCCGGAATAAATGACGGCCCTGAGCTGGAGCGCTCTCTGAATGACTTGCTCCCGCTGTATCCGGCTGTGCAGAGTATTGCACTGGTGCCTGTAGGTCTGACCAGATATCGAGAAGGGCTTTATCCTTTGGAACCGTATAATCGGGATACGGCCAGAGCCGTAATTGAAATCGCTGAGCGGTACGGGCAGACTATGTATGAAAAGCATGGCGTCCGCATTTGCTACGCGGCAGACGAATTTTATCTGAAAGCGGAGCTTCCTATTCCTGAAGCAGCTTTCTACGGGGATTTTGATCAGTTGGAAAATGGCGTTGGGCTGATGGCAAATATGAAGGAAGAATTTGCTGATGCGCTGGAGGATCTGCCGGAACATCCGGAAAAGCTGCCTCCTAGAAGAATCACCTTAGCCACGGGTGCGGCTGCTGCGCCCTTTTTGGATACTTTGCTTGACGAACTGCGGCAAAAATGCCATAATTTAACGTGTAATGTGGTTCCCATACTCAATCATTTTTTCGGTGAGCGTATCAATGTGGCAGGTTTGATAACGGGAAGCGATCTGAAAGAGCAGCTTCACGGGAAAGAACTTGGGGAAGAGCTTCTTCTTCCCGCAGTTATGTTGAGACATGAAGGGGATCTTTTCCTCGATGACGTTTCTTTGGTGGAATTGGAGGAGGAACTGGGAGTTCCGATTCGTTTGGTTCCAGAGGATGGATATGCATTTTACCGCGCGGTTATGGGAATAGAAGAATAGGAGGCGAAAGCCATGGCAAAGCCATTAGTGGCTATTGTGGGAAGGCCTAATGTGGGGAAATCAACCCTTTTTAATAAACTAATCGGGCAGAAGCTCTCTATTGTGGATGATACTCCCGGTGTTACCAGAGACCGCATATATGGGGAATGCGAGTGGAGCGGCCGGAAATTTTCTCTTGTGGATACCGGCGGGATAGAACCAAACACCGGAGATGTAATTTTGTCCCAGATGCGGGCTCAGGCTCAGTTGGCCATAGATGGTGCGGATGTGATTATCTTTGTGACGGATCTGCATACAGGCATGGTAGCAACGGATTCCGATGTGGCTACTATGCTTTTGAAGAGCGGAAGGCCGGTTGTGCTCTGTGTCAATAAATGCGACACAGTGGGGGCCCCGCCGCCGGAATTCTATGAGTTTTATAATCTTGGCCTAGGAGATCCTGTTCAGGTCTCTTCTATCCACGGCCATGGCACCGGCGATCTTTTGGATCGGGTCCTGGAGTATTTTCCTTCTGAAGAAGAGGAAGAAAAAGAGGGAGAGCGCATCCGGGTGGCCATTATTGGAAAACCGAATGTTGGGAAAAGCTCTCTGGTAAATTATATTACGGGCGAAGAGCGCTGTATCGTATCTGATATCGCGGGCACTACACGGGATGCCATCGACACAGAAGTGGAAAATGAATACGGCCTCTTTACACTGATTGACACGGCGGGACTCAGACGCAGAAACAAGGTGGAGGATGCCATCGAAAAATATAGTGTTCTGCGGGCGCAGATGGCTATAGAACGGGCCGATGTATGTGTAATTATGATCGACGCTTCTGTGGGCTTCACAGAGCAGGATTCTAAGGTGGCCGGCCTGGCCCATGAGGCTGGAAAGGGTTGTGTCATCGTTGTGAATAAATGGGATACCATTGAAAAAGATGGAAGAACCATGCAGGAATACAGGGCGCAGCTGGAAAAGGATTTTTCTTTTATGCCCTATGCTCCTTTCCTTTTCATTTCTGCCAAGACTGGCCAGAGGGTGGAGCGTCTCTTTAACTTAATCAAGCATGTGGCAAATTCCAATTCCATGCGGATTGCGACAGGAATGCTCAATGATGTGCTGGCGCAGGCAACCGCCAGGGTGCAGCCTCCCACGGATAAGGGTCGCAGGCTGAAGATTTATTATATGACCCAGGCGACCACTAAGCCACCGACCTTTGTTTGTTTTGTCAATTCTGCGGAACTGTTTCATTTTTCCTATCAGCGGTATTTGGAAAACAGGATTCGTGAAACATTTGGAATGGAAGGCACCCCGATCCGTTTTATCATTCGTGAGCGGGGAGACAAATAATAAAGGAGTGAGCCCATGCTGTATTTTATTCTTTCTGCAGCATTAACTGCACTGATAGCCTATCTGTTGGGAAGCATCAGCTTTTCCATTTTATTTACAAAGCTTTTTGATCAGAAAAAAGATATCCGCTCCATGGGGAGCGGAAACGCAGGAGCTACGAATGTCTTGCGGTCCGTAGGTGTAAAGGCTGCTATTTTTACGTTTATCTTTGATTTTGCAAAAGGTGTGCTCTCCGTTTTTATCGGCAAAATGATTTTTCAGTATCTGGCAATTCCCAATATTTCTGAAATTAGCGATTTTGAGTTGATCCAGTTCGGAGCATACATAGCCGGTTTCTTCTGTGTGATGGGGCATATTTTCCCTTTGTATTTTGGATTCAAAGGCGGAAAAGGTGTTCTGACCAGTTGGGCGATTATCGCTTTGATCGATTGGCGTTCTTTTATAGCGGTGATTGTGGTATTTCTCATTGTATTTCTTTTTTCAAAAATTGTTTCTCTGGCCTCCATCTGTGCCGCTGCTTCTTACCCGATTTGTACGCTGGTCTTTAATCTGGGAATAGCTTATCTGTGGCAGCATTCTGTCACTATATGGTATGTACTCATTACATTCTTAGTGGGAACTCTGCAGGCAGGCATTCTTATTTGGAAGCATCGTTCCAATATTCAAAGAATCCGCCAGGGAACAGAAAAGAAGATCACAATCAAGAAAAAATCATAAGGATATAGATTTTCTCCGCTCTGCACGACCGGCAGAGCGGAGTTTATTTTAGCGTTCAGAGCGCTGGAACCCCGATTCTAGAACTGAAGCTGTGTTGCAGAAGGAGGAAAAGATGGAGGAGAACAAATATCCCATTTTGCTGAGGGCCTGTTTGGCAGAGCGATTTGGAAGAAAAATTTTGTATAACGGGGGTCTAATAGCTGAAGCGGGCTTTATATATCTTTTAGGAGAACCGGATAAGGAATGGCTAGAAAAGCTGAGATGCCAATGGAGCGATAGAATGTTTGTGTGCGTTTCCCAAAAATGGGAACAGGCACTTTTAGAGAAGTATCCAGGCTTAATATGTACGATCCGATTTGAAATGAAAGCACTCAAATCAGAGCACCTCCCTGCGATAACCAGCTATATGCTTCCGGAGAGCTTCCAGCTGACGCCGTTTGGAAAGCATGAATTTGAGCTTCATCCGTTTTATCATGGAAGCCGATACTCTAATTATGAGGAATTTGAGAAATATGGAAGCGGCGCCGTGATATGGCATGAAGGTAAAATCGTAGCCTCCGCGTCCTCTTTCCTCTCGTATCAAAAGGAGGTAGAAGTGGACGTTTTTACGCAGAAAGAATATAGAAGGCGTGGATTTGCAGCGGCATGTGTGGCATACATGTTGGCAGATTGCCAAAAGAAGGGGATCACCGCACACTGGGATGCGCAAAATATAGCCTCCCGCCATTTAGCGGAAAAGTTAGGATACCGGCTTGAGAGGGACTATAAGGCGTATTCCTTTCTGGCTCCGGAAGAACCATAAAATATGGAAAATATATAGAAAAAAGGAGTCTTCTTTAAGAAGACTCCTTTAACGTTTCGGATCCATATCAGACAGCTCTTGTAACCTTGCCGGAACGCAAGCAGCGGGTGCAGGCGTAAATACGCTTAGGGCTACCATTCACAATCGCCTTCACTCTTTTGATGTTCGGCTTCCAAGCTCTGTTGGAACGTCTGTGAGAGTGAGATACCCTGATGCCGAAAGTAATTTCCTTGCCACAAACATCACACTTTGCCATGTGTCTGCACCTCCTTTAAAGGTCAGTTCGTATTGCAACAGTTAGTATTCTATCAGATTTATGCTCCAAATGCAAGAGTTTTTTTGCGGAAACCTGTCTTTTTCGTGTAGAAGGCTCCTCGACTTGCTTTTTTCAACCCACCTGTATTATAATACACAGTAAAAAGGGAAGTATTATCCAGTGAGCGGCACAGATGGGGCTGTGCTTCCCAGAAATGAACTCGGAGGAATTACAGTATGCTTATTAATGCGTTCCGAAGCCTTCTTTCCGGCGGAGGGATAGACTGGCTCAGCGTTTTTTCGCAGATTTTGGCTTGCTTGTTTATCATTTTGATTGTTCTCCCCATTCATGAGTTTGCCCATGGTTGGGTGGCGCATAAGCTTGGCGATGATACTCCCAAATGGCAGGGAAGGCTTACTCTGAATCCCTTGGCCAGTCTGGATCCCCTGGGCTCTTTGGGCATCCTCCTTTTTGGCATCGGCTGGGCCAAGCCTGTGCAGATCAATGCGCGAAATTTTAAAAATCCCAAAAGAGATATGGCAATAACAGCGGCGGCCGGCCCCATCAGCAATATTCTTGCGGCTTTTGTGGGAATGCTGATATTCAATGTGATCCGCTTGTTTGCAGAGTTCCTGCCTTGGCAGGTGCGGCTTTTCATCCAGATCTTTTTTAGTTATTATGTTTCTATTAACATTATGCTGGCAGTTTTTAATCTTCTGCCGATTCCTCCACTGGATGGCTCCCGAATCGTGGGTGCATTTCTCTCCGACCGGGCGCTGTATACGTATTACCGGTATCAGAATTTTATTATGATCGGCCTTTTTGTGTTGCTATTTTCCGGTGTTTTGGATGTGCCTCTTACTTGGCTGCAAAATGTTGTGGGAGGAGGCCTTCAATGGTTGGCAAATCTTCCTTTTGAGGCTTTTGGAGTTCTCTGATGATGGAAAAAGAAAAACTTTCCTATAAGCTTGAAAATTTTGAGGGGCCTTTGGATCTGCTGCTCTTCCTGATTGCAAAGAAAAAGCTGCAGATTGTAGATATCTCCATTTCTGAATTGGTAGATCAATATATGGAACAGATAGAGGCCATGCGGGAACAGGACATGGATATTGCCAGCGAATTTGTAGAAATGGCTGCTCGGCTGGTATATATCAAAACGGTTTCTCTTCTTCCGAAACACGAAGAAGCAGAAGAGCTGAAAAAAGAACTGGAAGGGCAGCTGCTGGAGTATCAGGAGTGCAAACGTGTGGCGGCGCAGCTTTCCAAAATGATTTCCTTTGATGCATATACAAGAGAGCCTGCGGAAATCGAGCCGGACCGGCGCTATAAACGGAAACACACCTGCATGGAACTATTGGAAGCCTATCAAAATGCTGTGGGGAGAGGGAAGAAGGCTCTTCCGCCAACAGCAGAAACCTTTTCTGGCATTGTTTCTCATAGGATTGTGTCCGTGGCCTCCCAAATTATCTCCGTTTTGAGAAAGCTCTGGAAAAGAAGTGCTGTGCCCTACGACAGCTTATTTGAAGAAAAAAAGGAACGCTCTGAATTAGTTGCTACTTTTTTGGCAATTCTCGAATTGATAAAGGGAAAGCGGATTCGGGTGGAGGAAGGAAAAACGCCTATGGTAAAAATGGCAGAGAAACGGCGGTAATTTCTATGGACATAATGGATGAGCAAATTCTGAAAGGAATGGTGGAAGCCATTCTGTTTGCAAGCGGAGATCCTGTTTCCGGCGAGCGTATCGCCCAGGTGCTGGGGCTGGATAAAGAGGATGCGGAAGAAGTTCTGAAGGATACTATGGAATCCTTTAATCGGAAAGAGGGCGGCGTCCGTATTATCCGGCTGGATGATACGTATCAGATGTGCAGTAATCCGGCGTATGCCTCTTGTGTCCGGGAAGCGCTGGAACTTAGGAGGAATACGCCGTTATCCCAAGCGGCAATGGAGGTCTTGGCGGTGATCGCCTATAATCAGCCTGTAACGAAGGCTTTTGTGGAGCAGATACGAGGGGTGGATTGTTCCGGTGTAATCGGAAGCCTTTCCAGTAAGGGGTTGATTGAGGAAAGGGGAAGGCTGGAACTGCCTGGCAGGCCTCTTTTATATGGAACTACTCCGGATTTTTTGCGTTGCCTGAACATATCGTCTCTGGAGGAACTCCCTCCCTTGCCGGAAAGACAGCGCGAAGGGGATACGCCTTTGGAGGAAGAGGATGACTCTGGAACGGAGGAGATGGTGGAAACAGATGCTTCTCTTTAAGTGGTAAACAGGAAAGGAGGCAGGATAGGTGATCGTTCTTTGGATATTGGTGAGCCTTCTAGCTTTCCTTTTTGTTCTGACTCTGTTTTCCGTTTCTATTTCCTTTTCGTTTGAAGAAGAAGTGCATCTGGTTATCCGATATTTGTTTTTTCGCTTCTCTATTCTCCCGGCAAAACACAAGGAGAAGAAGCCTCTTCCCAAACAGGAAGGAAGCCATGCCCAACAATCCCCGAAAAAGAAGGAAAAAAAGAATCTGTTTAAGGACATACTACAGGAAAAGGGGCTGAAGGGATTCCTGAAAATCCTGCAGGAGGCGGCGAAGCTTTTAGGTGGAAGCCTGCGGAGATTGGCACGGCATATCAGGTTAAAGACATTTTCGCTGGAAATCGCAGTTTCAACGGAAGACGCGGCGGAAACTGCCATACAGTATGGCAAAGTGTGCTCTGCTGTTTATCCGGCTGCCAGCGTAGTGGTATCTTCTACGGCCTGCAGCCAGTACACGGTGGACATACGCCCGGATTTTGATAGCGGTTCCAGCAGGATCCGTGCCGGAGCAGAATTGAAAGTGCGGGTTCTGTTTCTGCTTATTACATCCATCTCTCTTTTCTTTAAAGGGATTGCTTTTATGAAACGTTATGAGCTTGCATCTCTGATAGCCGGGCAGCCGGAAAAGAATACGTGTGAAGACCGTGTGGAATCTGCAGGTTCATAGCGTGCAGGTAGCCCAATATACAGGCGATTGCTGTTTGACAGAATTGAAAGGAGAATATTGATGAGCGAACATCCAATTGAAGGCATGATGGATACAACCCTTGAAAAAATTAAACAGATGGTGGATGCGAATACGGTGATTGGTGAGCCGGTGGTTTCTCCCGATGGTAGTGTTGTGATTCCAGTTTCTCGGATCAGCTATGGTTTTGCCTCGGGCGGGTCGGATTTTCCCTCCAAAAAGGCTGTTGACAAATCCTTTTTTGGAGGTGGCGCGGGGGCTGGTGTTACGATCAATCCCGTGGCTTTTATTGCGATCCACGATGGAAACATCCGGTTGCTGCAGATTGATCCCTGTTCCTCTTCTTTGGATCGGGCTATCAATATGGTCCCAGATGTGGTGGAAACGGTGACAGGCCTTTTGAAGAAAAAGGACAACTCCGGCCAGACAGAGGAGAAATAGCCATTCTCCTTTTGTATTTATTTCTGAATCTGCCTGCCTGTGCATATGATGTACGGGCAGGTGATTAAAATTTGAAGAAAAAATGTATAGCTGTTTTTGTCGCAATGCTGCTTGTTTTGACGGGGGCGGCCGTTCCCGAACCGGTGCGGGCCGAAGAAGTCCTTTCTCTTTCGGCGAAATCCGCTGTTCTAATGGATGCTTCTACGGGGCGCATCCTCTACGCATCGAATCCAGATGAACAGCTTGCTATGGCCAGCACTACGAAGATCATGACAGCTCTTCTGACCCTGGAAGAAGCAGAGAAGGAGAACAAAGCTGTAAAAATCACCCGGGAAATGGTTCAGGTGGAGGGCTCTTCCATGGGATTAAAGGAAGGCAATATCCTGAGCCTGTGGGATTTGGCTGCCGGTATGCTGGCTGTTTCAGGGAACGATGCGGCCAATTCGGCGGCTATCGCCATTTCTGGTTCAAAGGAAGGTTTTGCGGAAAAAATGAACTGCAAAGCCCGGGAACTGGGAATGGAGCATACAAATTTTGTGACGCCTTCAGGTCTGGATGATGAAGAGCATTATTCCACCGCCAGAGATATGGCGATTCTAGCGCGCAATGCTCTAGAAAATCCGGAATTTGCGTCTATTGTCTCTCAGCCCACCATTCGTGTTACATACCAGTCTCCGGAGCAGTCCTGTGTCTTTACAAATCATAATAAATTGTTGCGGATGTATGAGGGATGCATTGGGGTCAAGACTGGCTTTACAAAGAAAGCTGGCCGGTGCCTGGTTTCCGCTGCAGAAAGGAATGGTGTTCGTCTGGTGGCGGTTACGCTCAATGCTCCTGACGATTGGAACGACCATATGGCAATGTTTGACTATGGTTTTTCCAAAATGACTGCCTATACGCCGGATGAATCCGCCTGCCGAATTTCTGTCCCCGTGGTGGGAGGAGAAACGGGAACCGTGTTCGTGAAGGGGGAAGCTGGCACGCGTGTTAGCCTCCTGAAGGAGGAAGAAGCCTCCCTGAGCCGTAAGGTGGAGCTGCCGCGCTTTTTATATGCGGGTTTGAAAAAAGGGGAAATTGTGGGCCGGGTAGTATATTGCGCGGGAAATGTGGAAATTGCTTCCATTCCCTTGAAAACGGAAACAGCTGTGGCCTTTGTGAAGCGGGAAAAATCCCTGTGGGAAAAGATTTGCGACTGGTTTGCCGGTCTGTTTTGAAAAAACAGCCATGGCAGGCCGATATATAAAGGATGAGGGTATGGCAAAGAATGTAAGACTACAAAAGTATCTTGCGGAAAGCGGAGTTGCTTCTCGCAGAAAAGCGGAAGAACTGATTGCGGCAGGCGAAGTAAAGGTAAATGGAGTTGCCGCCAAAATAGGGGATAAAGTAGACCCTGGCAAGGATAAGGTGACCTTCCGCGGTAAACTCGTGGAAAGCGCTTCCAGACCGGTGTATATAATGCTACACAAACCTAGGGGCTTTATCACCACTATGAACGATGAACGGAACAGGAAATGCGTGGCCGGGCTTGTGGAAGAGGTGCCCGGCCGCGTGTATCCCATAGGCCGGCTGGATAAAGATTCGGAGGGGCTTCTCCTCATGACCAATGACGGCGACTTTGCAAATGCCATGATGCATCCCTCCCATCATGTGCCCAAAACATACCGGGTTACTGTTCGCCCGGCTATAACAGAAGAGCAGCTTACGCTTCTCTCCGTAGGGCTGGAGATAGATGGGCGGATGACGGCTCCTGCCCGGGTCAGGGTGCTTTCCCAAAGCAACGGGCGTGTTGTGCTGGAAATGGTGCTGTATGAAGGCCGAAACCGGGAGATCCGAAAAATGTGTGAAACTTTGGGGCTGGAAGTAGCCCGGCTGAAGAGGATTGCCGTAGGCCCCGTGAAACTGGGAATGCTGCAGCCGGGAAAATGGCGGGAACTGACAAAAGAAGAAATACGAGCTTTAAAACGAGAAGCAGCGGGGATGGCGGAAAACCGGCCTCAGAAGGGAAAGGGACGCAGATGATTACAATTCTTCCGGCCACAGAACCGGATAAAAGCAGATATCTTGAAAGGACAGGCCTACTCGCAGAAGTTTGTGAACTGCTTTTGATGAAAGATGGAAGCGTAGTTCTGGGTGGGGTCGCCGTAGCGGTTCAACATTCGGAACTGGTTATTCATCGGCTTTTTGTGGAAGGAGCAGAGCTTTCTTCCTTAACAGCGGAACAGCGTTTTATTGCAGACAGCCTTCTGCGCGCGGCTGCATCCTTTGGGGCGAATCAATGCGCATACCGCATTGTCTCCCGGCAGTGGGAAGGGGAAGAGTTTTTCCGGGCGGAAGGGTTTTCGGAGGATAGTTCTGGCAGGATGGTTCTTCCTACTTCCTCTATTGTAAAAATTTGTAAAGAATCGTAACCTTTTTAGGAATATGCCTTGCCAAGGGGTAGAGAAAATAGTATAATAACTTTAATTGCTGTATTTTATTCGAGCTGATCATAGAAGGAGGAATTTTCATGAGTAACGTTGGCAATGCGGAGCTCTTGCAGAAAATTCGCGAGGAAGCGAAAAATACTGCGGGATATAAGCGCATTACTGCATTATTCGACGAAGGAACATTCAATGAGATCGACGGCCTTGCCAAATCCGGGGATGGATTGGCAGAAGTAGTCGCCGGTTTCGGCTTGGTAGACGATTGCCCTGTGTATGCGTTTGCGCAGAACAGCGATGTGGCTGGAGGCGCTATGAGCAAAGCCCAGGCTGCAAAGATCAAAAAGGTGTATGATCTGGCTGTCAAGACGGGGGCACCGGTGGTTGGTATTTATGATTCCATTGGTGGCCGCTTGAAGGAAGGCGCGGATATGCTGGCTGCCTATGGAGAGATTCTGAAGAACAGCAGTGCGCTTTCCGGTGTCGTTCCGCAGATTTCCCTTGTGCTCGGCCCCTGCATCGGTACCTCTGCTATGATCGCTGCGAATGCTGATATCCTTGTGATGAGCAAAAAAGGTGAGCTGACTATCGCCACCAGCGGTGCCGGCGCTTCTGCCGAAGAGGCTGCAGCTTCTGGTGCTTGCAGCATTCTGAAGGATACGGAAGAGGAGGCTGTGGCGGCTGTCCGTCAGCTTTTGACGGTCCTGCCTTCTAACAATCTTTCCGGTGTTCCCGTGGTAGAGTTTGAGGCAGCTTCCGAGGCAGATGTGCCAGCTGGTGCTTCTGCTGCAGATGTAATTGAGCTGATTTCTGATCCGGAATCCTTTATGGAATTGAATGCGGCTTTCGGAAGTGCCGCTAAGGTAGGCGTTTCTACGATTTCCGGCGCAGTAGTGGGTATGGCTGCTTATACTGGTGTTCTGGATGCAGACGCTTGTTCCAAAGCTGCCCGCTTTGTTCGTTTCTGCGATGCGTTCTCCATTCCGGTGGTTTCCTTTGTGGATGCCTCTGAATTTGCTTCGCTGCGTGAGGCCGTGAAGCTCAGCAACGCTTATGCAGAGGCTACTTGTGCAAAGGTAACAGTGGTTACCGGAAGCGCATATGGCCCCGTATATATTGCTCTTTCTGGCCGCGGCGCCAATGCGGACTGCACTATCGCTTGGGCAAATGCCGTGGTATCTCCTATTGCTCCGGCTGCCGCAGCTTTGTTCCTGCATAACGGCGATTTGAAAGGTTCACAGGATCCCAATGGGGACCGTGCAAAGCTGATTGAGGAATATAAGGCGACGGAGGCTACTCCTATTGCCGCTGCAGCTCAGGGCTATATTGAAGATGTGATCGCTCCTGAGGAGACCAGAGCTAAGGTTATTGCAAACCTGGCTATGCTTTCCGCCAAGAGAGTTTCCAATCTGCCCAAGAAGCACAGCAATATTCAGTTATAATAGAACCGATTAGGAGGATAACGATCATGAAAAATCTTAAGATTACCGTTAATGGTGTAGCGTATGATGTTCAGGTAGAAGAGACAAACGGCGCAGCGGTTCCTGCTGCTCCGGCTGCGGCTCCTGCTCCCGCACCGGCTGCAGCCCCTAAGGCTGCACCTGCTGCTCCTAAAGCTGAGGCTCCCAAGGCAGCAGCTCCTGCTGCTGGCGCAGAGGTAATTTCTTCTCCTATGCCCGGCACCATTGTGAACACTATGGTATCTGCTGGACAGGTTGTTAAGAAGGGCGATGTGCTGGTGGTTCTGGAAGCTATGAAGATGGAAAATGAGATCATGGCTCCTCACGATGCTACCGTCGCCGCTGTGCATGTCAACAAGGGCGATAGCGTTGAATCTGGCACACCGTTGGTATCTCTCCAGTAAAGAGATTGGGTAAATGTCCAAAAATAATCGAAGGAGAGAATAAAGAATGGCTAAGAAAATTCTGGTAACAGAAACTGTTCTGCGTGACGCTCATCAGTCCTTGATCGCCACCAGAATGCCCATCGGGGATATGCTCCCGATTTTGGATAAATTGGACAAAGTCGGTTTTAATTCCTTGGAGTGCTGGGGCGGCGCCACATTTGACGCATGCCTGCGTTTCCTGAATGAAGATCCGTGGGAACGTCTTCGCACTATTCGCAAAAATTGCCCTAACACTAAGCTGCAGATGCTGTTCCGTGGCCAGAATATGCTGGGATACCGTCATTATGCAGATGATGTTCTCGAGTATTTTGTGCAGCGCTC
The DNA here is from genome assembly GCA_904399395.1 of uncultured Clostridia bacterium. Classification (GTDB taxonomy): domain Bacteria; phylum Bacillota; class Clostridia; order Oscillospirales; family Acutalibacteraceae; genus UMGS1264. Next base: position 25,569 of record CAJFPJ010000081.1, read on the forward strand.
AGTAGCGAATGGCATCGATATTATCCGTATTTTTGATGCTCTCAATGATATCAAAAATCTGGAGGTTGCCATCAAGGCTGCTAAAAAGGAAGGCGCCCATGCTCAGGTTGCGATTTCCTATACAACAGGCCCTGTGTTCACCAATGAATACTATGTGAAGTATGCCAAGCAGATTGCTGATGCAGGTGCTGATTCTATCTGCATTAAGGATATGGCTGCTCTTCTTACGCCTTATAAGACCTATGATTTGGTTAAGGCACTGAAAGAAGCTGTGGATCTGCCCATTCAGCTGCATACCCATTATACTTCTGGGTTGGCTTCCATGTGTCTCATGAAGGGTATTGAAGCTGGCGTGGATGGAATTGATACTGCTATGTCTCCTCTTGCTCTGGGAACGTCTCACGCTCCGACAGAGTCTATGGTGGCGGCCCTGCAGGGTACAGAGTATGATACGGGCCTGGATCTGGTTCTTCTGAACGAAATTCGCGAATATTTCATGGGCCTGAGAAAGAAATATATGGAGAGCGGGCTTCTGGATCAGAGCATGCTGGCAACCAATACTAAGGCTTTGGTATATCAGGTTCCCGGCGGTATGCTGAGCAACCTGCTTTCACAGCTGAAGCAGGCTGGCAAAGAAGACAAGCTGGAGGAAGTGCTCAGCGAGGTGCCGCGTGTGCGTGAAGATTCCGGTTATCCGCCGCTTGTAACACCTACCTCTCAGATTGTTGGTACACAGGCTGTGTTCAACGTGATCAGCGGGGAACGCTATAAGATGTGTACCAACGAGTTTAAGGATTTGGTTTCTGGCAAGTATGGCACGACACCTATGCCGGTGGATCCTGCCTTCGCTAAAAAGATTAACGGTGGTGCTGAAATCATTACCTGCCGCCCCGCGGATCTTCTTAAGCCCGAGCTGGAGGATCTCCGTAAGGAGTGTGCCGAGTGGATTGAGCAGGAAGAGGATGTTCTCTCTTATGCACAGTTCCCGAAGGTTGCTTTGGATTTCTTCAAAAAGCGCCGTGACGCCAAGTATGGCATTGACGGAAAGCATGGGGATGCCGCTCAGGAGATTCATCCTGTGTAAGCAGTAAATGGATTAGATAAGAGAAACGGTATGGCGGTGAGCCGTGCCGTTTCTTTTTCTCTTTGCCGGGGCTGTATCTCTTTTAGTATACTGCAGAATCATGAACGGATCGAAAGTAGACAACCGCGATTCTGACCGATGGGATAGGATGGAGGTAGATCCGTTGTGAAAATCCAAACTCGATTGCCAGAAAATGTTCACAGTCATTACGGTTACGATGAACAGGTGGGTGCTTAAGTTTGGCGCCAATTGTGAATAGGATTGGATTGCTTCTGCGGAATTGATGGGCGCAAAACATCCTTTCCGGTACCTTATAAGCACTGCATAAGAGAAGAGTTTATGAAAGTGTTCGTAATATACTCCATGTCAGAGCTGAATTCTCTTAGAATGCGAGTGGTTTTTTGCCCAAACATTGACAATTCCATTGTAGAACTGGTACAATAAGTAAGAATATGTATATGCGTTAGATTATTGCTCTTCAGAAGTTAGAGTGGAACACGATCGAGCAGATTGGCCGCATGTTGCGCCCCTTCTTTCCTGGATAGCAGATTGTGGCGACAACGGTGGCCTCCGAATCCCTGCAAATCTTTTTAGCGTTGATGGAAAATAGGAAAACAACGTATGCTGCTTCATGTGCTTTTTATATGCAAGGGCGATTTGGCATATACGAATCCCAGGAGAATGGCGGGAAGAAAAGAGTTGGCTGTTTTCCGGGAATTACTGTAAGGAATTGAGATGATGGAACATGGTTCGGAGTATGACGGGGTTCGGCCGCTATACTGCCATTGTGGATGGTCGCAATATTATTGTTGAAATGAAGTCCGTAAATCACCGGTATTTTGAGTTTTCCTCCCGAGTCAGCCGCGGATACGGTTTTTTGGATGAGAAACTGAAAAACTATCTTCAGTCCAAAATTGCTAGAGGAAAAGTAGATGTTTATGTCTCAGTGGAGACGTTGGACGACGGCGAAGTGCAGGTGCTTGTAAATCACGATTTGGCAGAGGGATATGTAAAAGCGCTCAGAGAATTGGCTGAGCGATATAATATTCAGGATGATATTTCTGTGAGCACTCTGTCGCGGTATTCAGACATCTTTTCTGTTCATAAAGCTCCTGAGGATGAAGAAAAGGTGTGGAACGCGGTGAAGGTCGTTCTGGACCAGGCTTTTGCTTCCTTTATGGCCATGCGGGAGGCAGAGGGAAAGAAGCTTGAAGAGGATGTTCTATCGAGAGCGGAGACTATTCTTTCTATTGTGGAAAAAATAGAGGAGCGTTCTCCGCAGACGCTGAAGGAATACAGAGAAAAGCTTTTGGCCCGTCTTCAGGAAATGTTGGGCGATGTAAATATCGATGAACAAAGGCTCCTCACCGAGGCTGCTATTTTTGCGGATAAAGTGGCCATTGCGGAAGAAACCGTTCGGTTAAGAAGCCATTTCGGGCAGATGAAGACCATGTTGTCTTCCGGGGAAGCTGTAGGCAGAAAACTAGATTTTCTTGTGCAGGAAATGAACCGGGAGGCCAATACCATTGGGTCGAAAGCTACAGATTCACAGATCGCTCACATGGTAGTGGATGTTAAGGCAGAGATTGAAAAGATCCGTGAGCAGATTCAAAATATAGAATGATAGTTTGGAGCTTGATGCTTCAGGAGGAAAAGAAGATGAAACTGATCAATATCGGCTTTGGCAATATGGTTTCTGCCAATCGTTTGGTGGCTATTGTCAGCCCGGAATCTGCCCCCATTAAGAGAATCATTCAGGATGCAAAGGAAAAGGGTGCCCTGATTGACGCTACTTATGGACGGCGTACCAGAGCGGTTATCATTACGGACAGCGACCACGTGATTCTTTCTGCCGTGCAGCCGGAGACGGTGGCTAACAGGCTGAACGACAGAGACGACGATCTGGAAGAGGAGGATCTGGAAGAGAATGAATGAGCAAGGGCTTTTGATAGTGTTTTCAGGGCCTTCCGGAGTGGGAAAGGATACGTTGTTGAAACGTCTCATGGAAAAATATCCAGAGATCCGGCTTTCCATTTCGGCAACAACCCGTTCCCCACGCTCTGGAGAAGAACATGGGAAAGATTATTTCTTTATGACTCGCGAGGAATTTCAGGAACTTCTCAATCGGGATAAGATGCTGGAGCATGCAGAGTATTGTGGAAACTATTATGGTACTCCCAGTGAGCCTATTGAGAAATGGCTTTCTCACGGGCACGATGTGATTCTGGAAATTGAGGTGCAGGGGGGTGCCCAGGTGCTCAAAAAGCGCCCTGAATGCGTTAGTATCTTTATATTGCCGCCCTCTATCGCCGCACTGGAAAACCGGCTACGCAGCCGGGGGACGGAGGATGAGGCTACTATTCAGAAGCGTCTTAACGCTGCTAAAGAAGAAATAGAAAAAGTATATCAGTATGGCTATGCTGTCGTCAACGATAATCTGGATGAGGCTGCTGATGAGATAGCGGCAATTCTCCGCGCGGAAAAACGCAGAAGCCAGAGAAATAAAGAACAGATTGAAAGGATGCTTAGAAATGCTTAAACCTTCTGCTGATTTGATTATAGATCCCAAACAGAGCCGGTATGCCCTGGTCGTAGCTATTGCCAAGCATGCCCGCGAAATAGCCGAAGAGGCTGAGAAGAACGGAGAGATTTTGGTGGATAAGCCTGTGGATCTTTCTGTTCATGATTTTATGACCCACGATTATGTGATTACAGAAGGCCCGTCGGAGGAAGATGAAGAGGAGCCGGCGGCGGAGTAAGAGGCTATGAGTATTGCCAGAATAGCTGTAGAAAAAACTCTTTATCGTTTTGACAAGGCATTTGATTATTCTATCCCAATGGAATATGAGGAAAGTGCCTGGCCAGGATGTAGAGTTCTCGTTCCATTTGGGACTTCCAACAGCAAACGTATGGGAATGATTCTGGAACGGCTGGAAACGGAACCGGATGAGTCTGCAAAGGAAATAGAAGCGGTGCTGGATCCAGCGCCGCTTCTTACGCAAGAAATGCTGTTTCTGGTTTCCTGGATAAAAGGGCGGTATTTTTGTACCCTGTTTGATGCGGTAAAATTGCTGCTGCCTTCGGGCATCAACTATCAGCTCCGGTTTTCCTATGGAATCGGCAGACTTCCCCAGGAGGGATCCCTTTCGCCGGAAGAAGCTCGTTTGGTTGCGTATCTTTTAGAGAAAAAAGAACCTGTAGAGAAGGAAAAGCTGCTGAAAGTTTTGCAGATAGAGGAAGAACCTTCTTTTCTGGAAAAGCTTGTAAAAGAAGGAATTTTGCAGAAGTCCAGCAGTGCGGTTCGTAGGATAGGTGACGCCACGCAAAAAATGGTGCAGCTTACTGGAAGAGAAACAGACGAAAAGCTCACGGCAAAACAGAAAAAAGTTATTGCTCTTCTGGAAGAAACAGGAGCGGCTTCTCTGAAAGAGGTTTGCTATTATTCAGGTGTTACTCCAGCGGTTATACAGAATCTTCTGGCCAAGGGAATTGTTTCCTGTTTTGATGCAGAAGTTTACCGGAACCCCTATCAACAGGCTCCTGAAAGAGAAGAAAGAGAGCTGATCCTATCTCCAGAGCAAGAGAAAGTGTTTGAGAATATTCTCACCTGTTATGAAGAAGGAAAGGGCTCCGTTTCACTGCTCTACGGTGTAACAGGCAGTGGGAAAACCTCGGTTTTTATGAAGCTGATCGATCATGTGGCTGCGCAAGGGCGCGGTGTTATAGTTATGGTTCCCGAGATTTCCCTGACCCCTCAGACAATGGGGCTTTTCCATCGGCGGTATGGTAAAAAAGTAGCTGTTTTTCACAGCGCTCTTTCTATGGGAGAACGTTTGGATGAATGGAAGCGGGTGAAAAACGGAGATGCATTGATCGCTGTGGGAACTCGATCTGCGGTGTTTGCTCCCTTCCGTGATATTGGCTTGATCGTAATGGATGAGGAACAGGAATATACGTATAAATCCGAGTCTTCTCCCAGGTATCATGCAAGGGATGTGGCAAAATTCCGCTGTGCATATCACAAGGGCCTTTTGCTTCTTTCATCTGCTACGCCATCTTTGGAGACGTATTACAGTGCTTTGGAAGGCCGGTATCAGTATAATAAGCTTGGCGGCCGCTATGGCCTGGCTAGCCTGCCTCAGGTATCCGTTGTGGATATGAATGAGGAGCTGGAGGCGGGAAATGATTCTGTGATCAGCAGGCCTTTATATCTGGCGCTGAAGCAGAATTTAGAGCAGGGAAAGCAGTCTATTCTTCTTTTGAACAGAAGAGGGTATAATACGTTTGTGAGTTGCCGCTCCTGTGGATATGTAGCTTCCTGCCCAAATTGCAGTATCTCACTGACATACCATTCCGCCAATGGCAGGCTTATGTGCCACTATTGTGGGTATTCTGTTCCCTTTGAAAAGGAATGCCCTCAGTGTCATGAGGAACGGATGCATTATGCTGGTTTTGGGACTCAAAGAGCCGAAGATCAATTGAAGGCATTGCTTCCGGAAGCCAAGGTGCTGCGAATGGATGCAGATACAGCCTTTACAAAATATTCTTACGAAAAAAATCTAGAGGCTTTTGCCCGGGGCGAATATGACATGATTGTTGGTACCCAGATGGTTGCAAAGGGCCTGGATTTTGAAAATGTGACACTGGTAGGTGTGTTGTCTGCTGATCAGACGCTTTACAGTGATGATTTCAGAAGCTATGAAAGAGCTTTCAGTTTGCTTACACAGGTAGTAGGCAGGTCCGGCCGTGGGCAGTATGCGGGCAGAGCTATTATTCAGACCTTTACACCAGAAAATGAGATTTTTCAGTTGGCCGCAAAACAAGACTACGAAAGCTTTTATAGCGGAGAGATCCTTCTGCGGAAGGCTATGCTGTATCCTCCTTTTTCGGATATCTGCATGGTGGGTTTTGTCGGTGTCAGAGAGGAAATGGTTCAAAAAGCGAGCCAAGAATTTTTGTTGCGGTTTGGCGAGCTGGCAAAAGAACAGTATTCCGCTATACCTCTTCGTGTGCTTCAGCCTACCCCAGCTTTTGTAGCAAAGGTAAATAAAAAATATAGGTATAAGCTTATTATAAAATGCAGGAACACGACTGTGTTCAGGGAATTCCTTGGAAAGCTGCTGAGAGAATTTTCTTCAGAAAGACGTTTTTCTTCCATTACAGTCTTTGCAGATATGAACCCGGACACGGTTTTATAGATAGAGAGTATCAAGAAATCTTTTTCGGAAGGGACAGATGTTAGTATGGCGATTCGTAATATTGTGAAGGATGGAGACGACATTCTTTTGAAGAACTGCCGGCCTGTCACCGTTTTTGATGATAAGCTGGCGCAGCTTTTAGAGGATATGGCGGAAACCATGCATGAGGCTGATGGAGTGGGGCTGGCGGGACCGCAGGTGGGAATCCGCAGAAGGGTGGTAACCATTGATATCGGCGAAGGCGTGATGGAGCTTGTAAATCCTGAGTTTTTGGAGACTTCTGGAGAACAGGAATGCGTAGAAGGCTGCCTTTCCTTTCCAGGGGAATACGGTATCACAAAGCGACCGAAGCATGTGAAAGTCAGAGCGCAAGACCGCCATGGAAAGGTATTTGAATTTGAAGCGGATGACTTTTTAGCAAATGTGTGCAGCCATGAATTTGATCATTTGGACGGGATTGTTTTTAAAACACGGGCGGTTCGTATGTTAAGTCCGGAAGAATTGGAGAATATGAAATAATGCGTATAGTATTTATGGGTACTCCTGATTTTGCCGTGCCCTGCCTGGAGACTCTTTTGCAAAGGGGCCATGAAATCTGCGGCGTATTCACGCAGCCGGATAAACCTAAGGGAAGAAAATATATCCTTACACCTCCTCCTGTAAAAGAGTTGGCTCTTCAAAGGGGAATTCCGGTATATCAGCCCAAAACTCTCCGAAACGAGGAATCGGTAGAGTGTATCCGAGCTCTGGCGCCCGACTGTATTGTAGTTGTGGCATATGGAAAAATTCTCCCAAAAGAAATCCTTCAGATTCCGCCTATGGGGTGCATCAATGTGCACGGTTCCTTGTTGCCCAAATACAGGGGAGCGGCTCCGATTCAATGGGCTGTTATTAACGGAGAAAAGATGTCGGGCGTAACCACTATGTTTATGGCGGAAGGGCTGGATACGGGGGATATGCTTCTGCGGACAGAAACGGAGATTCTTCCGGAGGAGACGGCGGGAGAATTGTTTGACCGCCTGGCGCCCATGGGAGCTGAGTTGCTTGGTAAGACCTTGGAAGAGCTGGAAAAAGGTTCTCTTCACCCCGAAAAACAGAGGAGTGAGGAAGCAAGCTATGCACCCCAGCTTTCCAAGGATATGGCGGATTTGGATTGGAATGAGCAGGCAGATGTTCTCCATAACAGAATCCGCGGTATGAATCCCTGGCCGGTTGCCTATACTTTCTATAAAGGCCAAATGCTGAAGATATATAGTTCCTTTGTTGCGGGAAATAGAGATGGTCAGCCGGGAGAGATCATACAGGAAAAAGGTCGCTTGTATGTTTGTTGTGGTGGTGGTTCGCTTCTGGAACTATCGGAGTTGCAGTGCCAGGGGAAGAAGCGGATGCAGACCGCCGATTTTCTGCGGGGTCATTCCTTTGCTCCTGGTGAGAGATTCGGAGCTTCTTCAGAATGATCCCGGAAAGGATGCATGGTAATGGGATTTTACTTTTTTGATTACACGTATTTTCTCTATATGCTGCCGGCCATTATCATTTCTATGGTTGCGCAGTTCAAGGTGAATTCTGCATTTAAAAAATATTCCCAGATTTCTACGTTCAGGGGAGTTACCGGGAGGGAGTCCGCTGGGCAAGTACTTCGTTACGGCCAGGTAACAGGGGTGGAAATACAACCCACTTCGGGTCGGCTAACGGATCATTTTGATCCCCGTTCCGGCATTATCCGGCTTTCACAGCCTGTGTATGATGTGAACAGTATAGCGGCCGTGGGGGTGGCAGCTCATGAAGCTGGTCATGCCATCCAGCATGCGAGGGGATACATGCCTATCAAGCTTCGCAGCGCGTTGGTGCCTATCACCAATATTGGTTCCAATCTGTCTGTTCCGCTGATTCTTATTGGCCTTATGCTTCCTGTGGAATATGATTTTGTAGTTACAATTGGAATTTTGCTCTATAGTTTGATGGTTGTTTTTCAGTTGGTAACACTGCCTGTGGAATTCAATGCCAGCTCCAGAGCTCTGAAAGCTTTGGACGAGGCTGGGATTCTTCAGGAGGAGGAACTACGCGGTGCTAAAAAGGTTCTGAGTGCTGCTGCTATGACCTATCTGGCCGCCACTTTTACGGCGCTCATGTCTCTTCTCCGGCTACTTGCTATTGTGGCAGCCAGACAGGGGAGAAACAGAAATTAATCCGTCCCCTCTTCGGGTGGAACGGAGGCGAGAAACGAGGTCCGGTAATGGATAAAGCAAGATCGGCGGCTTTGGCTGCACTTCTTCGTGTGCGTGTAGATGAGGGATATTCCAATATCGTTTTTGATAAGACGGTTCGTTCTTTGAATATATCTCCAAGGGATACAGCTTTTGCGTCGGCCCTATTTTATGGGGTCCTTGAAAAAAGGATTGCGTTGGATTACTGTATATCATTTTATTCTAAGATTTCCCTTCGCAGGATGGAGCCCGTAGTGCAGGAAATTCTGCGTATGGGAATTTTTCAGATACTATTTATGGATCGTATCCCAGATTCGGCAGCAGTGAATGAATCTGTAAACCTGGCAAAGCAAAATAAGGCTGTAAAGGCGTCTGGCTTTATAAACGGTATTTTACGATCTGTGCTCCGAAATAGAAACAATTTTGTATGGCCGGATGAAACAACACAAAAAGGAAAAAGCATCCGATATTCCTGCCCGGAGGAATGGATCGATTTTTGGGAAAAATCCTATGGAAATCAAGTATGCGGCCGCATTCTCGAATCTCTCGAGAAAAGGCCGCCACTCTATATACGGCTGAATCCAACCAAGGTGGGTGGTCAGGAATTGACCGATTCGCTTACGAGCTTAGATGTAAAGGTGAATAACATTACAACTATCGAAGGGGCGTATGCTTTAGAGCATTCGGGGTCTATAGCAGATTTGACGGCCTTTCAGCAAGGATGGTTTCATGTGCAGGATCTTTCCTCTCAGATTTGCTGTTTTTTGGTGGGAGCCCGCCCTGGAGAAAGAGTGATAGACGTCTGTGCAGCTCCCGGTGGAAAAACTTTCACATTGGCAGAAAATATGAAAAATGAAGGTGAAATCCTTTCTTTCGACAAATACAAAGGAAAAGTTCGCCTGATTCAACAGGGAGCGGAACGTCTGGGCCTATCCATTGTGAAAACCGGACTCCGGGACGCTTCTTTTCCTAAAGAGCCTTTGGAAAAGGCAGACTGTGTTCTTTGCGATGTGCCCTGCTCCGGCCTGGGAGTGATACGCCGGAAGCCTGAGATTCGTTACAAATCTATGAAAGAACTTGACGGCTTGCCCGATTTGCAGTATCTTATTCTGTGTGAATCCGCCAAGTTGGTTCGCGAAAACGGCAGACTCATCTATTCGACATGCACATTGAATCCGGCAGAAAATGGTGAGGTGGCCAATCGTTTCCTGAGGGATCATCCTGATTTCCGGCCGCTGTTCTTACAGCTTCCGAAAGGAATTTCTCATGTGATCAGTGAACCGGAAAATCAGATAACGATTTTTCCATTTACGGCGGATTCCGATGGTTTCTTTGTTGCTGCTTTTCAAAGGATATAAACGAAGATCATATGATCATAGCGGGAAGTGTCTTTTTGGAGTTACAGGATTTGCAGAAAACACAAATAGGAAAACAGGACATAAAATCCATGAATCTTGCGGAGATCAGAGAAGTCATGGTGTCCATGGGTCAACCTTCTTTCAGAGCGGCCCAGGTTTATCGCTGGCTTCACAGGGGAGTTATTTCTTTTGAGCAGATGTCGGATCTATCTAAAGATTTCCGAAGCCAGTTGGCAGAGAGGTTTTATATTCCCTATGCTCAAATTCTCCGTAAGCAGGTTTCCGCTCTGGATGGGACGGTAAAATATCTCTTTCGGCTAATAGACGGGGAGTGTGTGGAATCTGTGCTGATGAAATATCATCACGGTTATTCTGTGTGTATTTCCTCGCAGGTGGGATGTAAAATGGGGTGCACCTTCTGTGCCACAGGGAAGAGCGGTTTTTCCCGTAATTTGCGAGCTTCAGAGATTCTCTCCCAAGTGCAGGCAGCTCAGGCTGACTGCGGCACTCGGATTTCTAATATTGTTCTGATGGGAATGGGGGAGCCGTTGGATAATTATGAAAATGTCCTCCGTTTTTTGGAATTAGTTTCCTCTCCGGAGGGAATGAATATTGGTATGCGCCATATTTCTCTTTCCACCTGTGGAATTGTAGATAAAATATATGATTTGGCAGATCGGAAGCTGCAGCTGACCCTCTCTATTTCTCTTCACGCTCCTAACGACAGGATACGGGTTAGAACAATGCCTATAAACCGGCGTTGGGGAGTGGAGAAGTTGCTTGAGGCTTGTCGGTATTATGGAAAAACCACTGGGCGCAGGATTTCTTTTGAATATGCCATGATAAGCGGTGTGAACGATTCTGATGCCTGTGCGGAAGAATTAGCCCAGAGGCTGCACGGAATGCTCAGCCATGTGAATCTGATCCCTGTGAACAATGTGACAGGCAACGGTTACGTAAAGAGTTCTCCTGAACGAATAAAACGTTTTGTTCGTATTCTGGAGGGAAAAGGGATTACGGCAACGGTAAGAAGAACCCTCGGTTCTGATATAGATGCCTCCTGCGGGCAGTTGCGCCGCAGAGTGCAAGAGGAGGAAGTTAAGGTTTGAAGATTTATGGAAACAGCGATATAGGCCTGGTGAGACATGCCAATGAGGATTCCTTTCGCTGTGAGAGTTTTTCTGAAAATACTGCTTTGCTTGTAGTGTGCGACGGAATGGGCGGGGCCAACGGAGGAAGCACGGCCAGCCGAATGGCTGTGGATACCGTATATACTGTGCTTTCAGAAGGGCTGCACGAAAATATGGATTCCGATGGTATAAAGAAGCTTCTTCTGCAGGCTGTGGGGGAGGCTAATACGGTGGTTTACCGTTCTTCTTTGACAGAACCGGAGCTCAGCGGGATGGGCACTACTGTAGTAGCGGCTGTTCTTCAGGAGGAAAAGGCATATATTGTCCATGTGGGGGATAGCCGGGCTTATCATGTAGGGCCGGAGAGAATTACCCAGCTTACCACAGATCATTCCATGGTTCAGGAGCTGGTCCGCAGTGGAGATTTGACGGCCCTTCAGGCTAAGACACATCCGCAGAAAAATATAATCACGCGGGCTGTGGGAGTCAATGAAACCGTTGCAGCAGATTACATGCAGGAATCCCTTTCGCCAGGGGATGTTCTGCTCCTGTGCACAGATGGGCTTACCAATTATGTGGAAGATGACACGATTCTTGAATCCGTTCAGAGTGAACCTCTGGAACATTTTTGCAATGATTTGATAGCCCTCGCAAAAGAAAACGGCGGTGGTGACAATATCACAATCGCCGCTGCCAAATACTGCTGAAGGGAGCTGACAGACAATGGATAAATATTCCGGAAAAAGACTGGACGGCCGGTATGAAATACACGAACTGATCGGTGTTGGCGGGATGGCTCTGGTTTACAGGGCATATGATACCATAGACGACAGGACGGTAGCCATAAAAATCCTCAAGGATGAATTCCTTGGCAACGCGGAGTTTATCCGGCGGTTCAAAAATGAGTCCAAAGCGATTGCGGTTTTATCTCACCCCAATATTGTAAAAGTTTATGATGTGAGCTTTGGAGATAGGATTCAGTATATCGTCATGGAATATATCGACGGTATCACACTGAAAGATTATCTTTCTCAGCAGAAGGAAATCAAGTGGAAGGAAGCTATTCATTTCACTGTGCAGATTCTGCAGGCGCTGCAGCATGCCCATGAGAAGGGGATAGTCCACCGGGATATTAAACCCCAAAATATCATGCTTCTGCAGGATGGAACCATCAAGGTAACGGATTTCGGAATTGCTCGTTTTTCCAGAAGCGAAACGAGAACAATTACCGACAAGGCAATCGGTTCGGTTCACTATATTGCACCGGAGCAGGCCAGAGGTGATCTGACAGATGAAAAGGCTGATATTTATTCCGTAGGCGTCATGCTGTATGAGATGCTGACGGGTCAGCTTCCATTTGAGGCGGATAACGCCGTTTCGGTGGCAATCATGCAGATGCAGGCTGATCCGCGGCCGCCTAAGGATATTAATCCTGCTATTCCAGACGGGCTGGAAGAAATCACCCTCAGGGCCATGCAGAAGAACCCGGCTCAGAGGTATCAGTCGGCGGCAGAGATGTTGGCGGATATTGAAGCCTTTAAACGGAATCCCAGCATTGTATTCCAATATAAGTATTTCTCAGAGGATACTCCCGGCAAATATGCCAATGCGATCAATACGGTAAAAGGCAGCGATGCCCCTGCTTATGACGATAATTTTGAATATGAAGAGGTTCTTGATAAGCAGCACAGCAGCGGCCGCAAAAGCAAGGCTATGTTGGTGGGAATTGGCATTTTGGCTGCATTTCTCATTGTGGGCATCGCCTTGGGCGTAGCGGCTCTGATCCGAAGCTTCAACGGAGACGGAGAAGGCGATGTAGAGGTTCCAGATTTTGTGGGTAAATCCATTACGGAAATTCTGGAAAATGAAGAATACAAGGATGTCTTCGTCTTTAAGCAGGATGATAGTAAGAAGAATTTGGATGCAGAAGTAGGAGAAATCCTAGATCAAAAACCCACGCCGGGTATTAAGGTACACCCCGGCACTGAAATCACCCTCTATGTAAACAGTGGTGGGAAGATGGTAGAAATACCGGACTTGACAAATTATACGGCGGAGGATGCAGCCCGGGAGCTTTCGGAGAAATATAATTTGGAAAGCACCGTGATTGAAATTGCAGATGACACTGTAGAGGAAGGGCGTGTAATCCGCACAGATCCCCCTGTGGGCACTTCTGTTGCAGAAAAGAGTGTAGTAGTAAAGCTGTATGTAAGTGGGACTACCGAGGGAGATATGGTAGCAGTTCCCTCTCAGTTGATCGGTATGGATGTAGATGACGCCCGCACGTTCCTTATGAGTATGGGGCTTGAATTGGGGGATACCGTTTCCAAGGATGATACCGGGAAGCCGGAAGGAACCATTATAGAAACTTCACCTTTGCCCGGCGTGAAGGTCGAAAAGGGAACAAAGATCAATGTTGTATACAGCTCAGGAAAGATGAACCCGAAAACGGTGAAGGTGAATGTCGCTCTGCCTACAGAAGTCAAAACAGATGTGCATGTAAAGGCCTATCTTGGCTCTGAACTGGTGGATGAATCCACTATCAATCCTTCTTATAACGGCACATGGCAGCTCTCCTTTGATATTTCTGAAGATAAGGAGCTGACCATAGAGATCGATGGGCAGAAATGGGCGGTCTATACGCTGAGCTTTGAAACCGGAAAGGCGGATCAAACATGGCAGGGGAGCTATACGCCTCCGGCGCCTTCTGAACCCAGCTCCGAGCCGGAGGATCCCTCCGAATCGTCGGGATCCGAGCCCGGTTCAGATGTTCCGGATCCCAGCGTACCTATTGAGCCGGCCGAGGATTGATGGGGGCCCTAGGGGATGAATATGGGAAAAGAGATAAGAGGAAGAATCATAAAGGCTATCGGCGGTTTCTACTATGTGGAAGCCGCCGATACTGTCTATGAGTGCAGGGCTAGAGGCGTATTCAGAAAGAAGAATATGTCCCCTCTCGTAGGTGACCTAGTTACAGCTGTTGTTTTAGAGGATGGGACAGGGACCGTTTCAGAGATAACTCCCAGGAAGAATCAGCTTGTCCGGCCCCCTATTGCCAATCTGGATCAGTTGATTTTGGTAGTCTCTATATGCGACCCGGCTCCCAGCACATTGGTGATTGATAAAATGATTGCAGCGGCAGAGGAGCAGGGAATCGAGCCGGTATTGGTAGTTTCCAAAACGGATCTGCAGGATGCCGGCTGGCTCAGGGCAATTTATGAGAAGGCTGGTATTCCCTTTTATGCTGTCTCTTCTGTTACGGGGGAGGGAGTCGAAGCAGTCCGGCCCCTTTTGCAGGGAAAAATCACGGCCTTTACCGGCAATACCGGTGCGGGAAAATCTTCTCTTTTAAACTGCATTGACCCGGCCTTCGGCTTAGCAACGGGAGAAATCAGCCAGAAACTTGGCCGGGGGCGGCACACTACTCGCCATGTGGAGCTTCTTCCTGTGGAGGGAGGCTATGTGGCGGATACACCGGGATTTTCTTTCATCCAGATCGAACGTTACAACATGGTAAAGAAGGAAGATCTGCAGTTTTGCTTCCGGGAATTTGCCCCTTATCTGCAATCCTGCCGGTTTGTTTCCTGTTCTCATGTGAAAGAAAAGGGATGCGCCGTGTTAGAAGCAGTGGAAAAGGGCCAGATAAGTCCTTCCCGGCATGAGAGCTATGTGGCGATGTATAATGAAGTAAAGGATATCAAGGAATGGCAGTTGAAATGAAATCTTGTTTGATTTTGGGCTCTGCTCCCGTGGAGGATGCGTCCTATGTCCGGGAGTTTCTAGAGGAAGCCCCTTACGTTATCTGTGCCGATGGTGGTCTGGATCTGGCGCGGCGGTGCGGCATAAGGCCTGATCTCATTGTGGGAGATTTTGATTCTTTGCAGGGGTCGTTGCCCGCAGATGTGGAATGTGTCCGCCTTCCCGTTATGAAGGATGATACGGATACCATGGCAGCTGTAAAGATTGCTCTGGAAAGAGGATATGAGTCTATTACTCTGGCAGGTGTGTTAGGAGGCAGGCTGGATCATACCTTTGCCAATTTCTGCGTCCTGCAGTTTATTCAGCAGCAAGGTGGAAAGGGGCAGATGGCGGATGAGGCTACTCGTGTGTTCTATCTTTCCGGGGGAAAGCTCACTCTCCGGCAGCTGAAAGGGAAAACAGTATCCGTGTTTCCGTTTGCATGCCACCGCTGTGTGGTCAGTTATACGGGGCTTTTATATCCTCTGACAAAGCATGCCCTATATACAGATGTTTCACCAATGGGCGTCAGCAATGAAATTACAGAAGAGGAAGCCACCATTCTGGTGCATGAAGGCAATGCCCTTATTATGGTTTTGATGGAAAATACGTAATCACACAGGGATATATAAAATCGCACAGGCGCTGGTTTTTCTATAAACCGGCGCCTGTATTGCTTAGCAGAGAGAATCTACCATTAAAACAGGAACCATACAGCTTCCCTTTGTATATACTGGATAATGTAAACGGATGGAACGGCGGTGAGAAAGTATGAAACGAATGAAATGCCGCCCGAAGGCGCAGCATGCCGTCTGTTTTGGGCTTGGACTGATTCTCTCCTGTTTCTGCCCTACGAGCCTGATCCTGTTTATGGCTGCCGTGATCATCGTTTCCTTAGGGCTGGCTCTGATTCGCTCCTGAGTACATCCAAAGAAAGGTCGGATACATAATGAAAATTGTTGTGGTCAGATGCACGGGTGTTACGAATTTCCTCCTTCGTAAAATGTTTAAAATCAAAAAAATAGAAGATTGAAAGCAGTAAAAGGGTCCTTCCTGAAAAAGGAAGGGCCCTTTTTATGCTTTACAGCTTCTTTTTCTGAAGGATGCGGCATATATAGTGAAAAGAGAGGAATCTTTCCGTTCCGGAGCCGGTAGGAGCAGGAAATATTGCCTTGAAAACATATTTTTCTCTAGGGCTGAATACCATTGTGATAGAACTGAAACAGGGAGGAACTGTCTTTATGGAGTATAAACTGGAAAAGACCCTGCTGAGCGCCAGTGAGGTCGTATACGATTCGAGCCAGGAGCAGCCGGTGGATATGACCATCAACCTACCGGATTACTGCCCGGATATCCAGAAGATTCTGAAATGCCAGATGTATCCCCGAATCACAGGGCGGGGTATTACGGGGGACCGGCTGGAGCTGGATGGAAACTGCCTAGTAAAGGTGTTTTATCTGGATGCGGAAGGAGCGACTGTCCGTTGCTGTGAAAATACAGAATCATTTTCCGTGGCAATTCAGTTGAAGAAGCCTGCGGACAACGGATGCATATCCGCGGATACCCGCGTGGAATACATTAATTGCCGGGCCGCCAATTCTAGGCGGATGGACATCCACGGAGCTTTTTCCCTCTGTGCCCGGGTAGTCTGCAGCGGGGATTGCACAGTGACCGGAGCCGTTTTGGATGAAGATGTGGAGCAGGAACTGACCTCTGTGGATTTCACCACGTTGACAGCCTTTGAAACTCGCCCCTTTAGTGTGGAAGAAGTTCTGGAGCTTCCCGAGGGGAAACCAGGGGCGGATACGGTCTTGCACGCCTCGGCGGCAGTCAACAGTCTGGACTTCAAGGTGATTCCCAACAAGGTGATGATAAAAGGGGATATTGCGCTGAAGATGCTTTACTGCCCTATTCCAGAGGAAGGCACTCTTCCGGAATGCATGGAATATGAGATTCCGTTTACACAGATGGTGGACTGCGGAGGCATCACCGACGACTGCCGAACAGATCTGCGGATACAGGTGATTGCGTGCGATATTCAGATAAAAAACGATTATGCAGGCGACAAAATATATTTTGATACACAGATCCGCCTTTTGGCCTCGGTTTCTGCCTATTGCGACGGAAATACAGCTGTGGTCTCTGATGCATATTCCAAAAAATATGATGCTACTCTGGAATATACGGAGGCGGAGCCAGAATCCCTCTGCGATCTCTTTGAAGAAACGCTTTTAGAAAAGAATACCTTCCAGGTGGAAGGCGGCGCGGAGCGGATCATAGACGTGTGGAGTGAGATGTGTGACGTAACGGCTTCCCAGAGGGATGGTGGAATCCATTTTGAAGGGAAATACAATATCTGTATGCTGGCAATAAATTCAGAAAACGGAATTTTTTATTTTGAGAGAGTAGCGGAGTATTCCTTCGATCGCCCTTGTCAGGCAGCTGGAGAGCTACGCATTGACGCCAATAGCATCGTAGCCGATATGAATTACAGATTCTCTTCGGGCGAAGTGGAGTTGAAAGCAGAGCTTCGTCTTACGGCTGCTGTATTCTGCCGTAGGACGATTCGGACGATAGAGCGGATGGAAGCGGATGAAACAAAGCCGGTTCAGGAAGATCCCGCTGCGCTGTGCATTTACTATGCAGAAAAGGGGGAACGCCTTTGGGAGGTTGCCCGAACATACCGATCTTCTGTGGATGCGATCTGCCGGGAAAATGATCTCACAGGAGACAGCATCCCGGATTCCCGTATGTTGCTGATTCCTGTGCATACAGAATAAGGAGGGGTGAAATATGGAGGAAAGGACAATTTATACCGATATTTCCAAACGGACGGGAGGTTCTATTTTCGTTGGCGTAATAGGCCCGGTTCGTACAGGTAAATCCACGTTTATCCAGCGGTTTATGGAAAGCATTGTCATTCCCAATATCGAAGAGGAATACCGGAGAGACCGGGCGGTGGATGAAATGCCCCAGTCCGCTGCTGGCAGGACGATTATGACTACGGAGCCCAAGTTCATCCCAGAACAGGCAGTGACCATCCGAGTGGATGAAAGCGCGGAGTTTTCCGTTCGCCTGATCGACTGCGTTGGATATATTGTTCCCAGCTCTTTGGGATATATAGAAGACAATATGCCCAGGATGGTCATGACTCCCTGGTATGAGGAGCCAATTCCTTTTAACATGGCCGCTGAAATCGGCACAAAGAAGGTGATCACGGAGCATTCCACTATAGGCTTGGTGGTCACCACAGACGGCTCTATCAGCGATATTCCCCGGGAAGAGTATGAGGAGGCAGAAGAACGAGTTATTTCAGAGCTTCAAGAGATCCATAAGCCATTTATTGTGCTTCTGAACAGCACCGATCCCCAATCAGAACGGGTGACGGCCTTAGGGGAGGAACTTTCTTCGAAATACGGTGTGCCTGTAATGCCTGTGAACTGCCTAACCATGGAGGAAAAGGAGATTCGGGAAATTCTGGCGAAGATTCTATTTGAATTTCCTGTAAAGGAGATCCGGGTGGATATGCCCCGCTGGCTTTGTACACTGGAAAAGGAACATTGGCTCCGCTCCTCTGTATATGCTGCCATCCGCAAAGCAGCCGGCAGTATCACCCGTATCCGCGAGCTCCAAAGTGCTGTGGATTCCATAAAGGAGTGCGACTATATCTGTGGAGCTCAAGTGACCAATATTTCCCTGGGAGAAGGGAAAGCACGGCTTCGTGTGGAGATGGATCAGGGGCTGTTTTACAGAGTCCTGGGCGAGAAGACCGGAATCGAAATCCATAATGAAGGGGAACTTTTAAGCTGCCTTATGCAGTTCTCTGCCATGAAAAAACAGTACGACAAGATTCGGGATGCCTACAACGAGGTGCAGAACACTGGCTACGGTATCGTTATGCCGGATATAGAGGAATTGAGTCTGGAAGAGCCTGAGATTATCCGGCAGGGGGGGAAATACGGCATTCGCCTGAAGGCAGCGGCACCTTCCATCCATATGATGAAGACCAATATAACCACTGAAGTGACCCCTATTGTAGGTTCCGAACAGCAATCTCAGGAATTGGTTGCCTATCTCCTCAAAGAGTTTGAGGAAAGCCCGGGAAAAATCTGGGAATCCAATATATTTGGTAAGAACTTGCATGAGCTGGTGAACGAAGGACTTCACAATAAGCTTTATCGCATGCCTGTCGATGCCAGAGACAAAATGCGGGAAACCATCGAAAGGATTATCAACGACGGATGCAGCGGTTTGATCTGCATCATTCTGTAACTCCTCCTTGCAGCTGAATGGGAAAAAGGGACGGAAGAAATTCCGTCCCTTTTCCCTGACGGCAGTTTGGGTGCAGAAATCGAAATGGATTTATGGCTTTTTCTGCAAGGCTTTGATGATTTCCTTCATTTCATCCATAAAATAGAGGCGATTTTGCAGATTATACGGAATTTTTTGCATTTTCCTTTTATACATCGTTTAATTTTTATGCTGTAAAATTATATGGCGTCCTTGCAAAAAAAGAGGATAAAAAGTATAATAGATTATACTGCAGTATATAGATATCGCCAGAAAGGGCGAAAGAAATGCCTGCAGAGAGGTTTCGCAGTATCAGGCAAGGACGCGGCTGGGAGCATTTGCACAGCGCTGCCTGCCGGGCACGGTGACAGTATATTTTTAATAAAGGAAGTGCTGAGATGTTTCCCATTCTCAAGAAGCGCGCATTGAACGACTCTATGACGCTGATGGTCGTGGAAGCGCCCTATATCGCCAGAAAGGCACAGGCCGGGCAGTTTATCATTCTTCGTGTCAATGAATTTGGAGAGAGGATTCCCCTTACCATTGCGGATTATGACCGAGAGAAGGGAACTGTGACCATTATCTTTCAGAAGGTAGGAAAGACCACTCTTCTGCTGGACACTCTGAACGAGGGGGATAGCATTCTGGATTTCATCGGTCCCTTGGGTAAGGCCTCTGAGTTGGAAGGATATAGTAAGGCCGCAGTGATCGGCGGTGGTGCCGGCTGTGCTATTGCATATCCTCAGGCGAAGGCTTTGAAGGCCTTGGGAGCTAAGGTGGATATGATCGCAGGCTTCCGGAATACGGATTTGATTATTCTGGAAGAGGAAATGAAAGAGGCCAGCGACTGCCTCTATCTCATGACAGATGACGGCTCCAATGGCAATAAGGGGTTTGTAACCGATGCCCTGAAGAAAAATATTGAAGAGGGCGCCAGGTATGATCTTGTGGTTGCCATCGGGCCTCTTCCTATGATGAAGGCTGTGTGTAATCTTACAAAGGAATATGGCATCAAAACCGTTATCAGCATGAATTCCATTATGATCGATGGAACGGGCATGTGCGGAGGTTGCCGCCTGACTGTGGGTGGAAAAACAAAGTTTGCCTGTGTGGACGGCCCTGATTTCGACGGTCACGAGGTGGATTTTGATGAGGTCATCAAACGTTCCCGGACCTATTCCGAAATGGAAAAGGAAGCAACCAGAGAATTCAATTGCCATTTGATGGAGGGTGCGAAAAATGCCTAATATGTCTTTGAAGAAAACGCCGATGCCGGAGCAGGCACCGAATGTACGAAATAAAAATTTTGAAGAAGTAGCTTTGGGATATGATGAGGTCATGGCTGTAGGGGAGGCACAGAGATGCCTCAACTGCAAGAATAAGCCCTGCGTTTCCGGTTGTCCCGTTATGATTTCTATTCCGGAATTTATCGCTCATGTAGCAAAAGGCGAATTTGAAGAAGCCTATCAGGTGATTGCCAAATCTTCCTCCCTTCCTGCAGTTTGCGGTCGTGTATGTCCGCAGGAAAGCCAGTGTGAAAGCAAATGCGTCCGCGGCATCAAGGGGGAACCTGTGGGTATTGGCAGGCTGGAGCGTTTTGTGGCCGATTGGCATATGAATCACGCTGCAAAAAAGGCGGAAAAACCAGCTTCCAACGGCCATAAAGTGGCCGTGATAGGTGCAGGCCCTGCAGGTTTGACCTGCGCGGGCGATCTGGCCAACATGGGCTATGAGGTCACTATGTATGAGGCCCTCCATACTGCTGGCGGCGTTCTGATGTATGGAATCCCGCAGTTTCGTCTGCCTAAGGAGATCGTTCAAAAGGAAATAGAGGGTCTGAAGGAAAAGGGTGTTAGTATCCTCACCGATATGGTGATGGGGAAGGTGCTCTCTGTGGACGAGCTTTTCGAAGAAGGTTTTGAGGCGATCTTTATCGGAAGCGGAGCGGGCCTGCCCAATTTTATGAATATCCCTGGAGAAGGTCTTGTAGGAACATACTCTGCCAATGAATTCCTCACCCGAGTGAATCTGATGAAAGCTTATAAGCCGGAATATGATACGCCCATTATCCGGCCGAAAAATGTTGCCGTGGTTGGCGGAGGCAATGTAGCGATGGATGCTGCCAGAACGGCTAAGCGTCTGGGGGCGGAAAACGTATATATCGTTTACCGCCGCAGCGAAGAGGAAATGCCTGCTCGAAATGAGGAAATCCATCACGCCAAGGAGGAGGGCATCATCTTCAAGCTTCTGAATAATCCTGTGGCGATTCATGGGGATGAAAACGGCCGGGTCACCTCCATTGAGTGTGTAGAAATGGAACTGGGAGAGCCGGATGCATCTGGTCGCCGCCGCCCGGTGGAAAAGAAAGGCTCCAATTTCTCTCTGGATGTGGACTGTGTCATCATCGCTATCGGCAACAGCCCCAATCCTCTGATTCACAGCAATACACCTGGTCTTGAAACTAACCGCAGGGGATGTATTTTGGTGGATGAGGAAACTATGGCTACTACCCGCGAGGGGGTTTTTGCAGCAGGTGATGCTGTCAGCGGTGCCGCTACGGTTATTCTGGCCATGGGAGGCGGCAAAAAAGCGGCGAAATCCATTGATGAATATATTCGCAGTAAAAATGCATAATTCAATGCGATGATTTGGCGGAACAGCTTGGAAAGAAGCTGTTCCGCCTTCTTTTTGTCAATATATCGGTTCAAAGCAATCGGGTATAGAGGAAAGTTTGTGTGGGGTTATAAAAGAGAAGTTGGTGAAGAAAGCTACAGGGAAAATTTAACTTCTGCTGGCGTATACTTTACAAATCTGTAATAGTACGTTAAAATATAGAAAAATTGATGATTTATTTGAAAGCAAGGTTCACATGTATTATTTATGACAATAGTGCGAATGTGAGGTACTCATAATCGGGAGGGCTTTATGGGAAAAAGATTGATAGCGTTTAAAAACTTTTTGAAGCAGTCTAAGCGCGGGCAGAAGGCGCTGGCCTGCTCTCTGGCGGGAGTGCTTCTTACGGTGCCTGTAATAGGGATGAGTGGAATGTCTCCTTTTACGGAGGAACCTGTTTCCTCCAGTTTTTCGGAGGCTTCTCTCTTCTTTGCAGAATCGTCGCAGGATTCTAGTGTGTTTTCTTCAGAAGTCTCATCTTCTCTGGATTCGGAAGTTTCTTCATTGGCAGAATCTTCCGAGGTTTCTTCTGAATCTTCTGCCGAATCATCAGAGGTAAAAAATGATTATAAAAATATCGAAATCAAATCAGAAACTACTGTGGCGGGAAAGGATAGTACTATAGCGAAAGAAGAAGATGCCATGTATGATAAAAACCAAGCGGGTGGTGGTGCTGCCGGCGGCGTAGTGAACGATCCCATTATCCCGCCGGACACGTCTGAGACACCTTCTTCTTCGTTGCCTTCCTCGTCTTCCTCACAGGGAGGTAATTCGGAAGCTCCTAAGCCTCCTGAGGAATCTGTAGAGAAAACCATGATCCGGGGCATCGATGTATCGTATTATCAGACCATTACCGATTGGAACAAGGTAAAGGCTTCTGGAGTGGAATTTGTTATAATCCGTGTGGGATATCGCGGATATGGTGAATCGGGCACGCTGGTATTGGACAACCAATTTGAAAAGAATATTCAGGGTGCTAAGGCTGCAGGGCTTAAAGTAGGAGCTTATTTCTTCTCTCAGGCATTAAATGAGGAAGAGGCTAGGGAAGAAGCGGCCTTCATGCTGAAATACCTAAGCAAGTACAGTCTGGATTACCCTGTGGCTTATGATATGGAAAACTTCAATCCAGAATTCCGCACCTATAAGCTTTGGGGCAATAAAACGCAGATCACAAAAAACGCTGTTGCTTTTTGCGAAGTGGTAAAGGAAGCCGGATATACCCCAATGGTGTATTATGGAAGCGGCAACCTTGTGAATTTTGATACAGATTTGCTAAGCAGCCGATATAAGATCTGGTTTGCCCGGTATCCCAATTATACCCCTGTGGATGAGATTCCGGATAAAATGAAGCTTAACTATGACGGTCATTACGATATGTGGCAGTTTGCATCAGATGGAAAGGTGCCTGGTATTACCGGGAATGTGGATCTGAACGTATACTATACAAATAAGGTGGTTCAGCGGTATTTTGTCACCTACAATGCAAATGGAGGAACAAACGCTCCGGTGGATACTACCGCCTATGAAAAGGGTTCGTCGATCTTGCTGAAGGGGCAGGAGAATATGAAACGGGAAGGTTATTCCTTCACAGGTTGGAATACGAAGGCGGATGGTAGCGGAATTTCTTATGCTGCGGGTTCTACGTATCCAAATGTGAGAGAAAGCGTGGTTCTGTATGCCCAGTGGAAGAAGGAGACGCCGCTCACAATAACGTATAACGCCAACGGAGGAAAAGACGCACCAAAGGATTCTACCGTCTATTATGCGGGTGAGACTGCCAAAGTGTTGGATGCGGGCGCGCTGTTCAGAGAAGGATTTGCTTTTACCGGGTGGAATACGAAAGCAGATGGGAGCGGGGATTCCTATCAGCCAGGGGATTCTATCCCGAATTTGAAAGCTTCTGTAACTCTGTATGCACAATGGAAAAAAGATACTTCTGAATCTTCCATGTTGGAAGCATCTTCTGAGATGAAATACGGAATGAGAATGAAAACTATATAAGAGGAGGCAGGCACGAAGGTGCGTGCACCTGTAAAATGAAAGTAGACACTCACAAAAGTGTGGGTGTCTGCTTTTTTCATGGTAAGATAGAGAAAAGGAGGAATAGGAA
>CAJFPJ010000082.1 GCA_904399395.1 uncultured Clostridia bacterium
GACGTCTGTGCTGATGACCTCGCCAGAGGATGCAGAGCGCCTAGTATACGACGCAGAGAGCAAGGAAATGGAGACGGTTTCCTCCGGCCGAGAAAACCTGATCGCTATGGGAACGAAGAAGTATAAGTATGCCGGCAATTCCTACCGGAATTCCAATGTGGTGGCTATGGGCTGCGGCCTCTTAGTAGACAGTAACTTCCTCAGTTCTTCTATTTTCTCTAATAAGGATTATGCCATCGATCTTTTTACGTATTTGGTAGGCATCGGGGAATAGCTCAAATGCCTATATACAAATGGGTATAGTAGAACCGAGAAACGCCCCGGAGGTTCCCTTTCAAAAGGAGCTTCCGGGGCGTTTTCATACCTAAAACAGGTTTTGGGTCTTTAACTTACTTTTTTATGGAAGAAAATGAAAGAAAGCAGATTCAGGAAAGCTCGAACTGGCCGGTATAGAGCTGATAGTATTTTCCCTTTTGCGCTAAAAGCTCCTCGTGATTGCCCTGTTCAATGATGCGCCCATGTTCCAGCACGATGATGACGTCCGCGTTGCGGACGGTGGAAAGCCGGTGGGCAATAACGAAGACCGTTCGGCCGCGCATCAGATCATCCATCCCCTGTTCGATCAGATGCTCCGTGCGGGTATCGATACTGCTGGTGGCTTCATCCAGAATGAGGACGGGCGGATCGGCTACAGCAGCCCTAGCGATGGCAAGAAGCTGCCGTTGCCCCTGGCTCAGGTTGCCGCCGTCGGAGGAAAGCTGTGTGTCGTATCCATGGGAGAGATGACGAATAAAGGGATCCGCGTTGGCCAGCCGGGCGGCTCTTTCCACCTCTTCATCGGTGGCGTCCAGTTTTCCGTAGCGGATATTGTCCCGGACGGTGCCTGTAAAGAGATGGGTATCCTGCAGGACCATGGCCAAACTGCGGCGCAGGTCATCTTTTTTGATCTTGTTGATATTGATGCCGTCGTAGCGGATCTTGCCGTCCGGCACGTCGTAAAACCGGTTGATGAGATTTGTTATGGTGGTTTTTCCTGCGCCGGTGCTGCCCACAAGGGCGATCTTCTGGCCCGGGTGGGCCATAATGGTCAAATCATGGAGCACGGTTTTATTGGGTTCATATCCGAAGGTGACGGAGTCGAATTCCACGGCGCCGGTGAGCTCTTTATAGGTTAGGGTGCCGTCGTGATGGGGATGTTTCCAGGCCCAGAGACCTGTGCGCTGGGCGCATTCCTCCAGGCTGCCGTCTTCTTTCCGGCGGGCGTTTACCAGCGTTACGTATCCGTCGTCGGTTTCGGGTTCCTGATCGATCACCTCGAAGATGCGCTCGGCACCGGCCAGAGCGGCCAGAAGGGAATTTACAAGCATACTGATCTGGGAGATAGGCTGGGAGAAGGAACGGGAATACTGCAAAAAGCTGGCGATAGAGCCGATGTCCAGATGGCCGCCGATGGAAAGAAGAGCCCCGCATGCGGCAATCAGCGCATATGTCACATAGGAAAGGTTCCCCATAATGGGCATGATGACGCTGGCGTAGATATTGGCTTTGGTGGCGGCCTGGCGCAGCTCCTCGTTGAGGCCCGCAAACTCTGTTTTCACCGCTTCTTCATGGCAGAAGACTTTCACGACCTTTTGCCCCTCGATCATTTCCTCGATATAGCCGTTAGAGGCGCCGAGAGCTTTCTGCTGGCGGCGGAAATTCTTGGAGGAACGGCTGCCGATGAATTTCACGATCCGAATCATGACGAAAACCATGGCGATGATAAGGAGCGTGAGAACAGGACTCAGTATGAGCATCATAATAAACGTGCTGACAATGGTGATGCCGCTGGTAAGAAGCTGCACAGCACCCTGGGTGATGGCTTCCCGGAGAGTATCCACGTCGTTTGTAAAGCGGCTCATGATCTCTCCATGGGTCCTGGTGTCAAAATAACGGATGGGCAGATCCTGCAACTTATTGAAAAGATCTCGACGGACGGAATTTAGCGTCCCTTGGGTGATCTGGATCATCAGGCGCTGCTGCCCATAAGACGCCAGCGCGCCGGCCAGATAGACGCCGCCCATCAGGCTTAGCATCCGGATCAGAGGACCGAAGTCCTTTTCCTGAGCCTCCACCATGGGGAGGATGCAGTCGTTTATAATGGGCCGGAGCATATAGGTGCCGATTACGCCCGCCAGGGAACTGATGAGCACGAAAATCATCACTGCCAGCAGGAGAAGCTTGCGGCGGAGCATATAGGAAAGGATGCGCCGGATGGTGGCTTTGGTGTCCTTAGGTTTTGCGGGTTTTCCCATTGGTCTCATAGGAGGCATTTACTCCACCCCCTTCTGCTGGGATGTATACACATCCCTGTAGATTTCATTGGTTTTCAGGAGCTCCTCGTGAGTGCCCACTCCGTCTATGCGGCCGTTTTCCAGAACTACAATACGGTCCGCATCGGCTACGCTGGTGATGCGCTGGGCGATAATGAGCTTTGTGGTTCCCGCCAGGCTATGCCGGAGAGCTTCCCGAATAGAAGCGTCTGTGGCGGTATCCACGGCGCTGGTGCTGTCGTCCAGTATCAAAATTTTAGGCCGGCACAGAAGGGCCCTGGCGATGCAGAGGCGCTGCTTCTGGCCACCAGAGACATTTACGCCTCCCTGGCCCAGCATGGTATCGTAACCGTCCGGGAAAGACATAATAAAATCGTGGGCGCTGGCGGCCTTGCAGGCTTCCTCTATTTCCTCTTGGGTGGCATTGGCGTTCCCCCAGCGGAGATTATCCCGGATAGTGCCGGTGAAGAGCACGTTTTTCTGCAGGACCATGGCTACCTGACTGCGCAGGGTTTTGAGGCCGTATTCCTTTACATCCCTGCCGCCTACCAGAAGAGTTCCGGCGGTTACATCATAGAGGCGGGGAATGAGCTGAACTAGGCTGGTCTTGGAGGAACCCGTCCCGCCTATTATGCCGATGGTTTCTCCGGAGCGGATGGAAAGGTTTATGTCGCTTAGGATATCATCGCTGTTGGTAGCGTAGCGGAAATGCACATGACGGAACTGAATGGAACCATCCTCTACCTGAGGGGAATTTTCCTCGTCGGCGCCCTCAATGTCGGGCTCTTCCGTAAGCACTGCGGCGATGCGGGAAACGGAAGCCCGGGAAAGCACCAATTGCGTGAGAGCCATGCCGATCATCATCAGGCTCATAAGAATTTGGGTCACGTAGTTGATGAAGCTGATCAGAGCGCCGGAAAACATGGAACCTTCGATGATCTTGTTTCCTCCAAACCAGAGCACTGCGATAATGCAGGAATATACCGTCAGGTTCATAATAGGCATATTCCAGATGATGACCTTCTCGGCCTTGATGGAGGCGGCCATCAGCATATCATTCACATTTTTGAATTTCCCCTTCTCATAGTCTGAGCGGACAAAAGCTTTCACAATGCGGATACTGATGAGATTTTCCTGCACAATGGTATTCAGGTTGTCATATTGCCTAAGCATTTTTTCAAACCGGCTAAAAGCCATTTTGGAAATGATGAAGATGGCTGCAGCCAGAATGGGGATGGCCACCAGAAAAATCAGTGCCAGCTCCCCATCGATGGAAAATGCCATGAAGGTGGCCCCGATGAGCATGACGGGGGAACGCATCAACATGCGGATAATGGTAATAAGGGCATTTTGGGTGTTGGTCACATCAGTGGTAAGCCGGGTGATAAGGGAGGCGGTGGTAAATTTATCTGTGTTGGAAAAGGAAAATTCCTGCACCCGGTTGAAGAGAGCTCCCCGCAGGCAGGAGGCAAAACCCGCGCCTGCTTCTGAAGAAAATTTCGAGGAAAGAACCCCGGCACCCATGCCGCAGAGAGCCATGAGGATCATAAAGAGACCTGTTATAATAACGGTGGAAAGATCCTTGTTGGGTATGCCTACGTCTACAATGCGACTCATAAGGATGGGAATATTGATTTCCAGGATCACTTCCAGGATAATGGAGAGAGGTCCAAGTATTGCCTGGCGCCGGTAGGGCTTCAGATAAGGCAGAAGCGTTCGAATCAAGTGCTTTCCTCCTCTCCGGTTTGTTGATGCAGTTCCTTTATGGTAGCCAGCAAAGAGAAAAAGTTTTTGTTTTTATATTCCTCCGAAGAGAGATTTTCCGCGATCTGTTCGAGGCACCGGCAAAAGATCTCCATTTCTGCCGGACTTATCCCCTCCACAGCAGCCGCGTCAATTTTTTCCATACGGATATAGGATTCATGAAGAAGCCTTTTCCCTTTTTCGGTAATCTGTAGGCTGCAGCGGCGCAGATCCACCGGGTCGGTGTGTTTTGTGAGAAGCCCTGCCTTTTGCATGCGTTTTACAGAGTTTGCAATGGAGGGTGTGGAAACCTGCAGATATTCGGCGATTTCTCTTTGGCTGCAGTTTGGATGGTCTTCTATGTAGTGGAGGACAGGAGGCTGACCCGGATAAAGCCCGATCATATTGCCGGTGCGAAACATCTGAATGCGGTGCAACACGTGGATGCGGTCGATTAAATGCATGAGAAAAGGCAGCTGGTGGGCGGAAACGGAGCTGCTCATGGTATCTCTCCTTTCAGAAGTGAAACTGTAATCTAAAACGCCGGTATTTCCGGCATAGAAATGGTTTTTAAAAGACATGCACTTGCAGCGTTTGTGGCATTTCATGGGAAAAGACAGCAGATAGCAGCAGGGGACATGAGATGCAAAAACACTTTAACTGTATAAATAGTTAATCGGCTAATTATTAGTATACGAAGAGGAAATGGAAATGTCAATAGCTGGGCAGGGATTTGCCTGTGGATCGAAGTTCCTGCAGAGGGAGAGACGTTGTGTATTGTATTCCAATGTGAAGCAATTTCCGTTGTCAAGTATATAGAAAAATAGCAAAACAGTTGACATTTCCCCTGTAATCTTTCATAATGAAGAAAATGGAACGAGGCAGAGCGGTTTTTATGGGGAGGAGAACTGATGCAAATAATGTGCACGAGCACACAAAAGTGCATGGGTTTATCTCACCCCCTAAAAAGCTCTCTTGCCAACGATATATTTCGCAACAGAAAGTGAGGTCATTTTCATTTATGAAACGGGAAGAAGCCAGAAAGCTGGCAAAAGAACTGGTTGGGAAAATGACGCTGGAGGAAAAGGCTTCCCAGCTGCGGTACGATGCTCCGGCCATTCCCCGGTTAGGTGTGCCTGCCTATAACTGGTGGAACGAGGCCCTTCACGGTGTGGCCAGGGCGGGAACCGCTACCATGTTTCCCCAGGCCATCGGCATGGCGGCGATGTTCGACGAACCTCTGATGAAGGAAATCGGCGATGTGATCTCCACAGAGGCCCGGGCTAAATTTAACATGCAAGCTGCCCATGAGGACAGAGATATTTATAAGGGGTTGACTATGTGGTCCCCCAATATCAATATTTTCCGCGATCCCCGTTGGGGACGCGGCCATGAGACCTATGGTGAAGATCCCTACCTTACTTCGCGGCTGGGAGTTCAGTTTATCGAAGGACTGCAGGGAGAGGGGGAATACCTGAAAACCGCCGCCTGCGCCAAGCATTTCGCCGTCCATTCCGGGCCAGAAGGTCTGCGCCATTCCTTTGACGCCAAGGCTACTCCCAAGGATATGTGGGAGA
Organism: uncultured Clostridia bacterium; assembly: GCA_904399395.1. GTDB lineage: Bacteria > Bacillota > Clostridia > Oscillospirales > Acutalibacteraceae > UMGS1264. The sequence goes on from CAJFPJ010000082.1 coordinate 5,633, forward strand.
CGTATCTGCCGGCCTTCGAGGTTGCCGTTGAAGAGGCAGGGGTGGAATCCGTCATGGGCGCCTATAACCGCACCAACGGCGAGCCCTGCTGCGGCAGCAAAACCCTCTTGCGGGATATCCTCAGAGGAAAATGGAATTTCCAGGGACATATTGTTTCCGACTGCTGGGCTATCCGGGATTTCCACACCAACCATATGGTAACCCATACGGCTACGGAATCAGCCGCCCTTGCTTTGGAAAATGGCTGTGATATTAACTGCGGCGTTACCTATCTGCATATGATGGAGGCCTATCAGGAAGGCCTTGTGACAGAGGAGCAGATCACAGAGGCAGCTGTCCACGCCTTTACCACCCGGTATATGCTGGGCCTTTTCGATGAAAACTGCGAATACAATGCGATCCCCTATTCAGAGAACGATTCCCCCGCCCATCAGGCCCTGAACCTGAAGGCCAGCCGTGAATCTGTGGTGCTTCTGAAGAACGATGGTATCTTGCCCCTTTCCCGGGAAAAAATCCACACCCTGGCAGTGATCGGCCCCACGGCGGATAATGTCCAGGTGCTGAAGGGCAATTATCACGGCTCCGCTTCCCAGTATATCACTATCCATGAAGGAATCCGCGCCGCGGCGGGAGACGGCATCCGGATGGTATTCTCTGAGGGATGCCACCTCTATAAGGATAAGCTGGAGCCCCTTTCCGCCGGCCCCAACGACAGGCTCTCCGAAGCGGACGCTGTAGCGCGGATGGCGGATGTGGTTATCCTCTGCCTGGGGCTGGATTCCACTCTGGAAGGGGAAGAAGGCGACACCGGCAACAGCTATGCGGCAGGCGATAAGCTGGATCTGTTGCTTCCTGAGCCCCAGCGGGCTTTGCTGGAAACGGTGGCTGCCGCGGGCAAGCCTGTGGTAGTGGTGCTCACAGCGGGCAGTGCTATGGATCTTTCCTATGCTCAGGAACATTGCAGCGCTATTGTGCAAGCCTGGTATCCCGGCGCCCTGGGCGGACGGGCTGTAGGTGAGATCCTCTTCGGGGATGTGAACCCCTCCGGTCGTCTGCCGGTTACCTTCTATTCCTCTGAAAATACCCTGCCGGATATCAAGGATTACAGCATGAAGGGCCGCACCTACCGGTATATGGAAGAAAAGCCCCTTTATCCCTTCGGCTATGGTCTTTCTTACACTTCCTTTGCCTATTCCGGGCTGGAAGCACCCGCTTCTGTGCAGGCCGGAGAATCCCTGACAGTATCTGTGACCGTAAAGAACACGGGCGCTGTGGAGGGCGATGAGGTTGTAGAAGCATATATTTCCAGGAAAGGGCTGGAAGATCAGCCCATCCGCAGCCTCTGCGGCTTTGCCCGCGTCCATCTGAAGGCGGGCGAGGAAAAGAAGGTGGAGCTCACCGTCAGCCCCCGCAGCATGCTGGTGGTGGCTGAAGACGGCAGCCGGAGCATTCCCGCCGGAGAGTGTGTGCTTTCCGTGGGCGGCGGCCAGCCCGATGAGCGCACCCTGGAGCTCACCGGCTCCCCCTGCCTGGAGGCTTCCTTCCGTGTTGAGGGCAGCAAGGCTATAGATTGAGCTAAACTGTATTCTGATATTTTCTAAAGTGATAACCCCGCTTCTGTTTTCTGACAGAGGCGGGGTTATTCTTTTAAATATTTAATAATCAGCGTACTATTAATATTTGATAATTTTCGAGTTGGGAAATTTTCTGCTTTGTCAGTAGACTCCACGAAGAAAAAAGCATATACTAAAAATAAAGAAATTTATATGTAATATACGGGAAAGAAGGGGATTCCCATGGGTCGTTTATTGAGAAGATAGAATTGGTTTGCCGTTCCGGCGATATTTTTTGTGGAATGGCCGGAGAGAAAGCAGGTGAACGCATGAATGATTTATATGCGCTGCATATGAGCCGATCCGATTCGCCGCAGGGAAAAAGAAGCAGAAAGCCGGAATCCCGCCGCAGGAAAACGATAAAGAGTGCATCTGCTGGGGGCTTCTCGTCCTTATATTGGGGCTGGCGGCCTGGAATCTGATACGCTACCCTTTTCGGGGAAATACGTATGGTGTCCTCGGTATCAGCAGGGAGGAGATAACAGAGGTCAAAATTTTCCACTATGGAAGGACGCTGCATGTTGCCGATGAAGAACGGCTGGGCATACTCCTTTCCCTGTTTGACTGCAGTCTGGAAAGGGATACCATAAGCTATCTCTGTTGTTCATCCTCTGCGGATTGGGCAATTTCTTTTGTAACTCAGGATGGAAATACGTCAAGATGGGTCGAATTTTACCCAAGTTATGGCAGAAATGGTTCTAGTCTGGAAAGATTCTGTATCGATCGATGATATTATTATTCGTGCGATAAGGCGATTGATGAGGAAATCCCCATAGTGTATTGGGAAGCTGAATTCAAAAAGGATTTTGAGTAACGGGAGGAATTGTGTGAAAAAATTTTTTGTTGTTTCTTCTGTAGTATATGCTGCCCTGTTAGTATTGTGCTCGTGCTCATCCCACGCCGCGGGAAATACGGCTGGAAGCGGAGGCGCAGAATCCAAAACGGGCAGCATCTATATACCTTCGCAGAATGAGGATGAAGCCCAATATATGTCGTCCGCTATCGGGGATATGGAAAAGGTCGTCATGAAGACGGAATACCCGGAGTACCCTGCCGATACAAAGGAGATACGGCTCTATATTTCCAATCAGAGCGACGGAGAAATTGGTTATGAAGGATATGCGTTTAGCTTGCAGAAAAAAGTGGATGGAAACTGGCAGGATGTGGCGTTTAAGACGGATGAAAACGGACAGGGACCCAATTTCCCCGCTGTAGCAGTTGTTTTGTATCCGAAGAAAACCAATGAAATAGTAATTGGGCTGGATACATATTTTGAATTACCCTTGGAAGCAGGCACATACCGAATTCAAAAAGATGAAGTAGCTGCGGAGTTTGAAGTAAAATAGAACATGTCTAATACTACATAGGGCTTTGCATAATACTGCTCGAAGACTATAGGGACCGGGTTTTCGGAAGAAAGAGGCTTTTTACAAACTGCAGGGAAATCTGGATAAGGCCTGGTGCTGCTTGTATCTGCATTTTTTGATTTTTGAGATTCCGGCTGTCTCTTCCTGTGACGGCCGGAGTGTTTAGTGTTTCAGTAAGATTACTAATTTTTTTAATATTACAAAGAATTAACTATACAAATCATGAATAAACTGATACAATACAAGATAAGAGGGAATAGGGTCCTTTGGGGCCGGAAACCCTATTTGAGAAAAGGGGGCATCCAATATGGGAAAAATCGTTGCAATCGGCGGCGGAGACGCGATGGCTGGCCAGACCAGGGAGATCGACGAATGCATTGTGCGCATGGCGCATAAGGAACGGCCGAAATTCCTCTTCCTGCCAACGGCAAGCGAGGATGCTGAACCGTATATCGTGTTTATCAATGCATATTTCTGTGGAATGGGTTGCGAGACCTCCACTCTGCGGCTGATCTCAGAAAAACCGGCCAGAAAGACAGTGGAAGAAAAAATTTCCTCTGCGGATATCATCTATGTAGGGGGAGGGGATACTTCCGGCGGCATGATGCATGTCTGGCATGAATACGGAGTGGATTCCTGCCTGCGCCAGGCGTATCAGCATGGCACGATCCTTTGCGGCACCAGCGCAGGGGCCATCTGCTGGGCTGTGTTCGGCCGCAGCGATTCGGATTCCACCATGAATCAGGGGTGGTGGGATTATGGCCGGGAAGGGGGGCTTTCCCTGATTCCGGCGGCTATCTGCCCCCATTATAATCAAAAGGGTCAGGAAGGCTTCGATCGGATGATGGTGGGAGAGAAAATCCCCGGCATCGCTTTAGAAGACGGCACCGCCCTGGTGGAAGAGGACGGCGTATACCATCTTTTGCGGGCTGCGGGCGGCGGAAGAGGTTTTTTGTTCAAATCTGCTCCCGGAATATCGGAAAAGACAGAAATCCGGGAAGGGGAATATTTCAGACTCTCTTGAGAGATACAGAGAAATGCAGGCGCTGGGAAGCACTTTCTATGCTTCCCAGCGCCTTTCCGCATACTTGATAGCCAAGCTTGAAGAGCTCTGATGGATATGGTAGTATTATCCACACAGGTGCTATTTAATACAAGAGAAATTATGGACGGCAGGAGATTGCCAGTGTGTGAGCCGGTATCAGAAGGCTTGAATGGATCTTAGAATGGGAAGAGGGGCCAGAACGGGCTACTCCAAGGAGGAATCGGAATGGATAGGCAGAAAAAAAGGAAAGACGCCGGAGAAGAAGAGCAAACGGTAGTGCGGTCTGCAGTTTCTATAAAGCCTCCGAAACTGCCGGATGCATCGGATCAAGAGCCTCTTCCATCGGCAATACGCCGGGCAAAAGAGGAGGAAGACGTGCGTGGAAGGCTGTTTCTTGGGGATGAACTGGAAAATACAGCCCTGGTTGGGGCGGATTTTTATGGCTGCACCTTTTCGGAATGCCGGCTTTCCGGATGGCAACTGGAGGAAGTGCATTTTTCTGACTGTTTGTTTCAGGGCTGCGACCTTTCCGGCCTTCGGCTGGAGGGGGGCGGTTTCCACAGAGTGGAGTTCCGAGGCTGCCGTCTGATGGGTGTTTCTTTTTCGGGAACGCTGTTTGACAACGTATTCCTTTCGAACTGCAGCGCCTCTTATGGGAATTTTGCAGAGTGCCGGTTTCGGAGCTGCCTTCTGCAGGGATCGGATTTTTCGGAGGGTTCTTTTGGAGGAAGCCAGTTTCAGAAAAGCGCTGTGGAAGAATGCCGCTTCCGGCTCACAGAATTTTTTCACGCGGGGATCGAAGGGTTGGATTTCAGTTCCTCTTCTCTGGAGGGAGCGGTGTTTGCCATTCCCGATGTAAAAGGAATTACCGTTTCAGCGGAGCAGGCGGTGGAACTTTCCAAGCTTCTGGGACTCCGGGTGAAATAAAGACGGGTTTTACACTCTGGAACTTCTGGGCAGAGTTGTGAAAGTATAAAGAGAGGGGCGGTTCTGACACTTGCACCTGTAAAATGAAAGTAGACACTCACAAAAGTGTGGGTGTCTGCTTTTTTCATGGTAAGATAGAGAAAAGGAGGAATAGGA
>CAJFPJ010000083.1 GCA_904399395.1 uncultured Clostridia bacterium
GTCACGACTTCATTCTACCAGAGGGCTGCAAACCATGTCTTCTTTTGTCCTCTTTTCAATTTTGCGAAACTTATTCTACCTTATCCTATTGTTAGTAAGAATTTTATAAATTAAGTTTATGAAATTCCCTACGCTTTAATAAAAGAAAAAGTCCGCTAACTAAAACGAAACAGTAAGCGGACTTTTTACTTTTGCATATTTTTTGATGATATCAGATTATTCTATAGTTCTTTTATCTCCAAAGTATCTCTTACAAAGCATATATCCAATATACAATTCCCTTTTTCATCCGGTTTTGTGAAGCGAGGGCAGGCATATCGTTCAAAGCATGTCCAAATACCGTCAGTAGCAGCTTTACACGAAATACCAGCCTCTTCCAGCTTTCGCAGACAGCCCTGCTCATGCCCGTAGATCTCCCCCGTAGCTTCCCTGCCGTATACCCAGCATACACCTAACTCCATCGCAGGAAAGGAAATACTTTCAAATCCTTCAGGCACTTTCGTGTCTTCTGAAACAAACATACCGATCCAATACTGAAAGGGTTTCCCCTCCTCTGCATGCATCAACCCAATGTAAGCTCCCCCATCTTCAAAGAATGCTTCCGGAGAAATCATCGCGGCTTTTTCAATTATCTCAAACCAGCCGTTTTCAAACCACTTCTCCCATTGAGCCATAAAATAACCATCTACTCTGTCTTCATCTCCGTACCGCTTCCCGATAAAACGGGAAGCGGGCATATGTTGCATATATGTCTTTACAATTTCAGCCATAATACTGTTCCTCCCTGTTTTGATGACAAATTTCCCGTATCGATACGCTACTGTCAGTATAACAGAGTAAAGAGATTTCATCCACCTCTAATTTGGATGAAGATACAGCCCCTACTATATGCAATTTTCAGAAGGCACTTCTACAGATTTTACCTCCCAATTTTTCTCCCAAAACGGAGCCAGCATCGGAAAAGGCAAAGCCACTGCACATATAGGATATCGCCGGAGGGAGCAATACCGGGAAGCCCCGCCAGACGAAGAGCTGTAGAAACCTGTTTCTTCGTCAAAAGGGCCCTGCTGCCCCAAAGGCCATATTTCTGTGAATAACGGACAAATCTCTGAAATGCTTTTTGCTCTGCCAGGGGAATATCCGGCTCTGGCTTTTTTGCAAACTCCAAAAGGACCACATCCACCCTAGGTGCTGGATGGAAATCCTCCCTGCGAAAGAAATGCAGAATCCGCATATTAAAGTATGGGCGGAGACACAAAGAAAAAGACGTTTCTTTTGGGTGGCCACAGAAGCGCTTGGCAGCCCCCTTCTCCAGAATCAGCCACGCTTTTTCTGGTAGTCTTTCCCCTTCTGTCAACCGGCGCACAATAGATGTAGTCTGCGAAAAGGGAATATTGGCAAACACCTTATAAGGCATCTCAGGCAAAGGGGCCTTTAAAAAATCTCTCAAATACAGCTTTACATTCGGAGGCAGTGCAGATTTCAGCGTATGATACAGAGCCGGATCGATTTCATAGGATACAACATTTCTGCATTTCTGCGCCAGGGCTTTGGTGATATGCCCCTTTCCCGCCCCTATTTCCAAAACCGTATCCTCCTTTTGGAGATTCGTTTTTCGAAGGAGCGCTTCTATAAGCTTTCTGCTGGTTAGGAAATTCTGTGAAATGGAGAAAGGAGAATTCCCTTTCTCAGGACTCAATATAGACAAAAAAATACACCTCACGTCTCGTCACAATCGATAACAAGGCGCAACAAAACAACCGTCCTACCGGCTGGCTGCTCTATTGCGTATTATTAGCGAATGCGAATGAAACACATCATGAGGTGTATAAATTCTCCTTTACAGAAAATATCTTTGGATACGGCTGGAAATGCTTTACTGCCAATCCATCAAGCTGGCCACAGCTTATTTTCAGGCTCAATAGTCGCCTTTGAAAAAATAGCTCATATCCATTGTCTATAAATATACTATGAGATGGTCACTATGTCAATCATCAACAGCTTCCAGACTGGGAAACAAACAACCTCCGCCCTGCAAAACGGAATGCGGCGCCCTCTTCTAAATCTCTTTTCGCAGCCCAACACATCAGAGCAAAGGCTTGATCCTCGGCAGAAACACCGGGCCTGTCAAAAGTGGGAGCATCGCAGCCCTGCCGGAGATATCCATCTTCGTCTACAAAACTCTCGATTATAGTATAAAACCGGTCTGCTGTTTCTTTATAACGGCCTGAAAGAATCCCTGCCTGTATTCCTCTGTAGATCGCATAGGCAGTCATTGCAACAGCCGCTGTCTCTTCAAAGGTGGAAGAATCGTCCAGAATATCATGGGTGAGCCCTTTCTCGGTCACCCATGGCAGAAAGGACTCCACCCCCTCCCGCAGATAAGCGGAAAGCTCTTCCTTCGCCGATTTCTCCCTTTCTTCCAGCTGGGAAGCCGTAAGAGAAAGGGCCCCAAGCATCCATCCCACGCCGCATCCCCAGAACTCCTTTTTAGAAAAGCCATTCTGGTCGTCATCCCAAATCTGGGAGTAAAGATGGGTCTGAGGATCCAGGTGCACCTTTCGAAAAAGTCGAATCTGCTCCAGTGCCAAATCCGCATGACCCATAGCCGTGAGAAAGGGCGCCATGTGATACACACCATCAATCATAGTCCTGTGAGCATCGGCGTTATGAAATATAAGCCCCGCCCGGCTTCTGGGAGCAGAAAGAAAATAGGCTGCCATCTTTTCCGCGGCTTCTTTATATATCTTTTTCCCCGTCGTCCGATATGCCCACCACACAGGAAGCCCATTAGCACCAGGATCCACCGCATCCATGGAAGGATGGGTAACTCCCAGTCTGCCATCCTCCGTCTGCCGGTGGATGGCCTCATCCGCCATCAGAAGAGCCAGGGAATCCTCCCCTATCTCCCACATAGCCTGGGCCGCCACTCCCTGCTCCCAGGAAAAGCGCTGCATAGCCAGCATGACATTCTTTACCTTTTCGATCTGCATATTTTCTCCTTCTCCCCATGTCCGACGTTTTACTCTTAAAGGCCCAAAGCCTCCATTTCACGATTCACCTTTTCCTCACAGGAACGCATAGCCAATATGGTTTTTTCAAACAGCGTATCCAGTTCCCAAGAAAGGCGTTCAGCTCCTTCCCGGATCACATCCCTTGAGCAGCCCGCTGCAAATTTCTTATCCTTGAATTTCTTTTTCAGGCTGGAAACTTCCATATCCATTACACTCTTGGAAGGCCGCATCTTCGCGGCGGCTCCAATCAGTCCGGTGAGCTCGTCCGCGGCAAAAAGGACTTTTTCCATCTCGTGCACCGGCTCGATATCGCAGCAAAGACCATAGCCATGGCTGCAGACGGAACGAATCATATCCTCCCCCACGCCGGCTTTCCGCAGAAGCTCCGGGGCTTTTTGGCAGTGCTCGTCCGGATAAAGCTCAAAATCAATATCATGAAGCAGTCCCACGATCCCCCAATATTCGGCATCCTCCCCATAGCCCAGCTCCGTAGCATACCAGCGCATAACGCCCTCCACCGTAAGCCCATGAAGAATATGGAAGGGCTCCTTGTTATACTGCCTGAGAAGCGTCAGAGCTTCCTCCCGTGTTATGTTGCTTTCCATTCTGCAAGACTCCTTTTCTTTTAAAGATGCGATTTCCCATTTATTATACGGCCTGCCCCCGCATAAGTAAAGTGTGAGGAAACATGCATATACAAAAATACAGGCGCCCTGCCGGGGAACGACAGGGCGCCTTCTCTTCGGAATCAATTACCTGAGATTTATTCATAATATTATGTCTAAGCATGGCAGGGTGGGCACATCCGGCACGATAAAGGGGCCTCCTCTAGCTTTCGGCTAGCACCGCAGATTCCCAATGTCTCAGTGATATGCAGGCAGCCAGTCCCCATGTTCCCGAATCAGCTCATCCACCATTTTTACAATTGTATCCGGATCCAGTTCGCTTCCCGTGTGAGGATCCAGCATAGCAGCCTGATAGATATGCTCCTTTTTCCGGGTAACGGCAGCTTCAATGGTGAGAAGCTGAACATTGATGTTGGTCATATTCATAGCGGCACACTGCACAGGAAGCCTTCCCACATGACAGGGATGCACACCCATCCCGTCGATCAGGCAGGGAACCTCCACGCAGGCATCTGCGGGCAGGTTCTCGATCAGATTTCCTGTATTGAGCACATTGCCGCCGATTTTATAGGGTTCCCCCGTAACAACGGATTCCATGATATAAGAAGCATATTCCCGGGAGCGCTGATGATCCAACGTATGAGTGGCGCGCATTTCATCCCGCTCCTTTGCCCAGTTTGCAATCTGATTCACACAGCGGCGGGGATATTCATCCAAGGGGATGTTATACCGTTCGATGAGCTCGGGATATTTGGACTTCATGTAAAACATATTGTATTCTGCATTATGTTCGCTGGATTCGGTGCAGTAATAGCCAAATCGGTGAATATAGTCAAGGCGGACCATATCTGTATGCTTCTCCGCCCCAGGTTCCATAGCGGCCAAATTCTTTTCCCTGGCCCGGCGTCGGATCTCCGGATACAAATCCACGCCGTCTGCATCCTTCAGCTCCAGCAGCCAGCCCATATGGTTGATACCGGCAATTAACTCTCTGCGCCCCTCTAACTTATCTTCCATTCCCAGCTCCTTCAGAAGGCCTTCTGAGCACACTTGGACACTGTGACACAAACCAACCGTTTTTACACCTGTATACCGCAGCATATATCCGGTAAGCATGGCCATGGGGTTGGTGTAGTTGAGGAAAAGCGCTTCGGGGCAGACCTCTTCCATTTCCCGAGCGAAATCATCCATCACGGGAATAGTCCGCAGGGCGCGCATGATGCCACCGATTCCCAGCGTATCGCCGATAGTCTGCCGCAGGCCGTATTTTTTGGGAACCTCGAAGTCGATGATTGTGCAGGGATCATACAGTCCCACCTGAATGGCGTTCACCACAAATCTGGCACCGCGAAGCGCCTCTTTACGGTTTTCCACCCCTAGATAAGCGGTAACTTTTCCGTGCCCACCCTTGGTTTCGTTCATGGCGGAAATGATTTCGAAACTTTCTTGCAGACGTACCGGATCGATGTCGTACAAAGCGAATTCCCAGTCTTTGAGAGCATCGCTGCACATGCAGTCTCCCAATACATTCCGGACAAACACAGTGCTTCCTGCTCCCATAAAAGTGATTTTATTCATTTTGCATCCTCCTGCTGTAAGCGTCCGGTTACCCGGAGTTTTTTCTATCATAGCACCTAAAGAAACAAAACCATATTGCATAGTGTGAGAACAATTTGGTAAAATGTTGCATATACGAGCATGTGGAAGTCCATTGATGAATATATAAAAGGGGTATACAAAATGCAAAAAGACATATTGCTGACAGATCTAAAACTGCGCGATATCAATCCCGTCATATGCGGACGGGAAGACTGCCGCCCCGGCCATGCATTCGGCCCCGCTGTTCGCTTTTACTGGCTTTTGCATTATGTTGTGCATGGACATGGCGTGTTTCATTCCGGCGGCAAAAGCTACCCTGTGCGGGCCGGGCAATTCTTTGTTATCCGCCCCTTTGAAGTCACCGAATATCAGGCCGATTCACAGGAACCCTGGGAATATATCTGGATTGGTTTTACTGCCGGTATGTCTCTGCCGGAAAAATTGCAGACTACTAATGTGTTTACTTCCCATCGTTGTGGCCGGATTTTTTCTTCTCTGCTGGATGCTGAGGCTATGCAGGAGGGACGAGAGCTCTACTTGTGCGGTAAAATACATCAAATTCTTTCGCAGATTCTACAGGAAGAAAAAAGCGAACCCGACTATGTGGAACTGGCAAAAAATTATATTGAAAGCAATTATATGAAAAATATTTCTATTCTAGAGCTCGCCAGGAAGCTGAATCTGAACCGTTCCTATTTCAGTTCTCTGTTCCACAAAAAAACAGGGAAATCTCCCCAGCAATATCTTACCGATTACAGGATGGAGAAAGCCTCTCAATTGATGGTGGAATACGGTTATACGCCGGGGCAAGCTTCCCTTTCAACAGGCTATGCGGATATTTTCAGCTTTTCACGCATGTTTAAGCGGCATTTTGGCGTCTCCCCAACAGAATACTGTCAAAATAGAAGATGAACTTTTTTAATCCATAAATAATAAATATCCCCCGGCGAATGAACTGTTCCAGAAGGAATAGACAGAAATAAAACCACCATATGTAGGATAGGGAAGGATTACGCA
>CAJFPJ010000084.1 GCA_904399395.1 uncultured Clostridia bacterium
TAGACTACTACAATAACGAGAGGATCCAGGCTAAAACAAAATGGATGCCCCCTGTTAAATACAGGGAAGCATCCATGTGTTAGCCGTAATCGTAATTCAATGTGTCCAGGATTCTGGGTACATATCATCTATGCCGACCCTTTTAACGGTTTTCTTTTCAGCAATCCATTCAGACCAAAATTTTGTTATGAAACAAAAGAAACAGCTTTTTCATACTAATATATGCAATTAGAATCGTACGGCCGTCAACATTAAGCCAGGCGGAAAATCCATAGGATCAATCCATACAGCGTAGCGGCGCTGATACCATAAACCAAAACGGGGCCTGCCACAATAAACATCTTCGCCCCCAAGCCGGTAATAAAGCCCTCGCTCTGAAATTCCATAGCCGGAGAGACCACAGAATTGGCAAAACCCGTGATTGGTACCAGAGTGCCCGCTCCGGCCACTCTGGCAATGTTGTCATAAACGCCAAAGGCCGTCAGAATCGCACTCAGCCCCACCAGCGTAACAGAAACCAAAGCCCTGGCGTTTTTTTCGTCCAGCCCTCCGGCCATATACATCTGCGCCAGAGCTTCACCAAGGCAGCAGATAGCCCCACCGATCAAAAAGGCCATAAGAGCGTTTTTTAAAAAGGGAGAAGGTGGAGAGGCCTTTTCCGTCATGGTTTTATATTCTTCCTTGGTCACCTGAGGAGCGGACGGATTTTGCGGCCCTCTGAGGCCTTCCGAGATCTCTTTGCTTTTTTCCTTCATTTCGGAACCGTTATCGTCCATTCTAAAACACATCCTTTGTTTGGATTCTCTTCCACTGATGACCGGATCCGGCCATCATGAAAAGCGGCGGCACGCCGTATGTTTTCAGCTGCCAATCAATTTCTGTTTTAGATTGCCCGAAAAAAACAGTTTCATTCTTTCAAAGGATCTGCAGATTTTCTATCGCTTCTTCCGCCCGCAACAGACGAATATCCTCCATACAGTGCTCTGCTGCTCCCGTTTACTGCGGGATTATTTCTACCTCTCTCACTGTGCTTTCTTCTGTTTCGTTCCGACCACAGGTAACAGTTGCTTTCAAGTCTCCATTCTCCTTTCGGAATATAAGGATTCCTTTGGCCGAGGGCATCATGGAGACAGAAATCAATTCATAGCCTTCCTCTTCCATCCGGTTGGCGGCTTCCTCTATTTTGGCTGCCATCTTCTTCGCTTTAGCCGAATACTCCACTGTTATCGCCTTATACATTGCCACATTCTCCTATCCTGTTCCATATTTCGGTTCAGATTTTTCATGCCCGGATCCAATAATCCCAGCACATGGGCATTTCCCTCACTCTCGTATCACTGCATTTTTTATGAAGAGGGAGCCATCTGTGCAGTAAGAAAACTCCTGAACCTTTGGCTTCATTGTACAAAAGCAATCTATGTCTTTCTATCGCACTAAAGTTAAATCTATATAAAATACTGTTAAATTTATGTAAAATGATAAAACACAAAAATCCGTCAAAAATGTTTAGAAAAAGAAAAGAGTGCTTCACCGATAGCAACCAGAGAAGCACCCTTATCTTCATATACTTCATATACACAGAGAGCCACGCATTTTAAATGACTTTTAACACCATTCTATCTGAGGATTTACAACTCTGCACTGAACAAATATGCTGTACTGGCAGCACTATAACCTTTCAAAAATACCTCCGCCGTCCAATACTTATCAGGATATGGAATATTTACACCTTGGGCAAGCATACAATTCCTGGTCACATCATACATACCATCGCTGTCGTATTTTTCCCGCATATGCATAGCAACAGGATCACCAGAAAAAATTGCGTAAGCGAACTGCGAAATAAAAGGGGCTCCAGGTTTTCCGTTGTTCTCTGGCACAAGATCAAAACTTACAAACCCTTGCGGCACAGGAGCATCCGCTTTCATAAATCGCCCCCAAAAACCATGCCAAGGGCTCACGTCTACACCTTTGCCGTAATGATGCATAAACAGCAGGTCATAGTCAAAACCCGAGCGATAACTGTTCATAGAATCCAGTATTCTGAAAATTTCACTGCGAGCTTCCATATCCGGAACATCCCTTTCATCCTTCCCGATAAAGCGCACAGCGGGCATTTTCCGGTATACAAAGCTTTCCAGTTTAAAGCCATCCTGTTGCTTTTCCACCACATCTGGCATAAACAGCGTCCATTGCACTGCAGCATCGCAATCTTTCAAAAAATTGATATACCCAAATATCTCCACCGTATCCGTGCCCGTAGGCCCGGTTTTGCCTCCCGCAATTTGTTCCCGAACATTCCGATCTTTCATAGAAGAAAAATCGCGGAACATCTGCTCTACGGAATCTTTCAAATATTCTGCATGTGTCCTGCCAGAAAGCTCGTCTTCAAATCGGTCCAGCGCATCAAAGACCGCTTCGTTCACCATGCCGGACGTCTTCAACTCCAGCAAGCACGCCCGCAGCCTCTCAGTCTGTTCTTTAAAGCGGCCGATGATATCCTTCATCAAGATACATTCGTTTTCAGAGAGGCCGCCCTGCCACTGAGCATCATCCAGAAGCCATTTGGTCACCGCATCAAAAGCATTTGGGTTTGTGCCTCTGGCCTTTCCAGCCCAGCTCACAAGCTGCTGATATTTTTCTTTCTCTGTGAGATTTTCCCGCTCAACCTCTCCAAATTCTATCCAGCAAAACTCGTTTACCAGCATATGTCCCATTTAATAAACCTCCTACAAACGCAACTCTCATCGTTCTTCTTTACATAGGACGTATAGGCCATAGGGGCCTATTGTTTATAATTTTTTCAATAGCTGTTCATAATACCTTACAGATTCATACAATGAATTTACATCGATCCTTTCATTTTTTCCATGTACACCTGAACCCTGCTCTTTATGAATATAGATAGGGCTGAAACGGACAGCCTCCTCTGCGATTTCCAGGAAATGGCGGCTGTCGGTGCCTCCTCCCAGAACAAAGGGGATCACAGGCATACCGGGAAACACCTGGTTCAGCACCTCCTCCGTAAGCCGATAGGCCCAGCCCTCCACAGATGTGACGGCAGAAGCATCCCTGCCGGAACAAAGCTTTATGGAAAGATCATACTGCTTAGCCTTTTCCTCCAGAATTTTCGTCACAACCTTTTCCGGCTGGGCGGCGGGAACACGGACATTCATAGTTAGAACCGCTTTCTCTGGCAGAACATTGGCAGAAGTGCCTCCCTGAATCATGGTGAATGCAGCCGTAGCCCCTAAGCGAGATTCTGCGTCATCGCAAATTTCGTGCAGAATGGGGTAGGCAGGATCTGTCTCTTCAGCGGCGGACGCAAATTTCTTCGCATCTTCCCCCTTCATATACCGGGCCGCCGCCCGGAGACAAACCCGATGCTCCTCAGGAAGTTCTCTCAAAAAAGGCGTGTGATCTTCTATGTCGCAGATAAAAGCCGCCAGCCGCGCAATAGGGGTTCCTTTCCCCGGATTGGCCGAATGGCCGCCCTTCCCCTCTGCAGTGATCTCATAGGTGACATTCCCTTTTTCAGCAATGGCGATCACTGCCGACCGACCCGGTATGCGGCCCAGATAGTCCTCTGCAAGCGTCCCTCCCTCGTCAAAAACAGCCTGCAGATGGACACCCTGCTGCTTGAGATATTCCACTGCCTGACGGGTGACGTTTCCTCCCACCTCTTCATCACAGGAAAGATACACGTATATAGTCCGCTGGGGCGTTTCGCCTTTTCGGCACTTTTCTTCTAAAGCACAAAGGAATGCACACTGGGCGCCCTTCATATCCAAGGCACCCCGGCCCCAGACCTGCCCCTCTGCGATCTCCCCTGCAAAGGGCGGATGATCCCAGCCATCGCTGTCCGCATCTACCACATCCATATGCCCTGAAAGCACCACGGGTAACAGAGAAGGATCCTTTCCCTCCCATTTCAGCAAAAGGGCTTCCTCCACAGGCGTTTTCTCCATGACGGAAAATACATGGGGAAATTCCTTTTCCAGCAATGCCCTATACGCAGCCATTTTGTATTTTTCTGCATTTCCTCTGACCGTAGGGATCCGGATCATCTCTGAAAGTAATTGTTCCACAGGTTTCACCGTTTGCATATTTTCTCCTCCTTGCTTATTTCTTTTAACTTCCCACAATTGGAAGCTTTCTAAATTATATTATAAACTGATAATATGACTAATCATATCAAAAGTCAAGTGACCTTGCTTTTACGAATCTATTCATAAGGAGGCTTTGTCTTTTCATGCTTTTCATACTGATTCCATATGACGTATATAGCCTCTCAACCTTCCCCTGCTTCCACCCGATCCTGTAGGAACTCTCTGTGTGGTAACTGCCATCGTTCACAATATATTTGCTGAAATCGTCTGGGAATACAGAAAAAGGCGCGTCCTAAAGGACACGCCTTTCCCTTACCGGCTTGCGGCCGGAATTTCTATTTGCACAAACAGAATTCGATTCTCAGTAATTTTCTGCCCGACGCTCAAAAAATGCCTGAGGATGTTTACAGGCAGGGCACATAGCAGGTGCAGAGGTCCCCACATGAATATATCCGCAGTTGCGGCATACCCATACTGTCTCTTCCCCTGCCTTGAAGACCACGTCTTCCTCCAGATTCTTGATAAGCTTGCGATAACGCTCTTCATGGGACTTCTCCACGGCAGCGATCAGGCGCATGGTGGCGGCGATCTGCGTGAAGCCTTCCTCTTCGGCTACATCGGCGAATTCCTTATACATTTCGGTCCATTCATAGTTTTCACCGGCCGCTGCATCCTTCAGATTTTCGGTGGTGGCGGGAATGCCGCCGTCGTGCAGGAGCTTGAACCAAATTTTTGCATGCTCCTTTTCGTTGTTGGCGGTTTCCTCAAAAATAGCCGCGATCTGCTCATATCCATCCTTCTTAGCGCGGGATGCATAATAGGTATATTTGTTTCTCGCCTGAGATTCACCGGCAAATGCTGCCAACAGGTTTGCTTCTGTTTTGCTACCCTTAAGTTCCATTTTACATTCCTCCTTAATCTAGCTTCCCATGGATACAGCCGGGGATTTCTTCTTTGAATCCAGGTCACAATTCCAGGGGATCCATGGAAAATATTCCTAAAATCAGTATACCCAAAACTTTCGCTTTTATCAATGGACTTTCTATGAATACACAAGCGTTTCATGTAAAAAACTTCAGAAGCTTCTGTATCTGTTCCACAATTTTTACTTTTTTGCAAGAAACCTCTTGTCAATTCTCAAAAAAAACAGTATGCTAGGAGAAACGAGAGTTGTACATACAACCAATTTGAAAATTATCAAATTGGTATTTACAATTTACTTAACAAGAATGTGAGGGATTTTTGTGAGCAAAATGGTCATCAACACTCTCAAAAAGAAGAGCAAGATCAACAAAGAAATCTATGGCCACTTCTCCGAGCACCTGGGCCGCTGCATTTATGAGGGCCTGTATGTAGGAGAAAACTCCCCCATTCCGAATACTAACGGAATGCGCAACGACGTGGTAGAGGCCCTGAAGAAGATCAAAATTCCGGTACTCCGTTGGCCGGGCGGCTGCTTTGCAGACGAATACCATTGGAAGGACGGCATCGGCCCCAAGGAAACCCGCAAAAAAATGATCAACACCCACTGGGGCGGAGTCGTGGAAGACAATTCCTTCGGCACCCACGAATTCATGGAGCTCTGCCGCCAGCTTGGCTGTGAGCCCTATATCAACGGCAACGTTGGCAGCGGCACCGTGCAGGAAATGCAGGAATGGATGGAATACATGACTTTTGACGGCGTATCCCCCATGGCCAACCTGCGCGCGGAAAACGGCCATCCCGAGCCTTGGAAGGTCAAATACTTCGGCATCGGCAACGAAAACTGGGGCTGCGGCGGCAATATGCGGCCTGAGTTTTATGGGGATATGTATCGCCGGTTCCAGACGTATGTGCGCAACTACAGCGGCAATAAGGTCTTCAAGATCGCCTGTGGGCCCAACGTGGCTGACTATGAGTGGACAGATGGCGTCATGAAGGTGGCTGGCCGCTACTGCGATGCCATCACCCTCCATTACTATACCCATCCCGGCGGATGGGAGCACAAAGGCAGCGCGCTGGATTTCTCCGAAGAGGAATACTATCGCACCTTGAAGCTCACTCTCCGCATGGATGAGCTTATCCAGCATCACACTGCTATCATGGATAAATATGACAATGAGCACCGCGTTGGTCTGATCGTTGACGAATGGGGCACCTGGTTCGATGTGGAGCCCGGCACCAACCCCGGCTTCCTCTATCAGCAGAACACCATGCGCGATGCACTGGTAGCCGCTATCAACCTGAATATCTTCAACCAGCACAGCGACCGTGTGATTATGGCCAATATCGCCCAGATGGTAAATGTGCTGCAGGCTGTGATCCTTACGGATGGCGAAAAGATGATTCTTACACCCACCTACCATGTATTCGACATGTATAAGGAACATCAGGACGCTACCCTGCTGGAAAGCTCTCTGGAGACCGAGGAAATCGGCGGCGAAAACCCTGTGCCGAATCTGACGCAGTCTGTCTCTGTGGATGATAACGGTGTTATGCACATCACCATGGGCAATCTGTCTCTGGATACTGCATATCCTGTGGAGTGCACAATTGTGGGCAAAAAGGCCTCCAAAGTTACCGGTCGCATCCTGACTGGTGCCATGGCTGACCACAACACCTTTGAGAATCCCAACGCTGTGAAAACAGAAGACTTTACCGATGCTTCTGTCACCGCAGACGGGCTCAGCTTTACCATCCCTGCCTGCAGCGTGATCTCCCTCACTGTGGAATAAGACAGCTGAACATATGATGATCCGCGAATGCAAACGCTGTCTGCTGAAGGACATGGACACCCAGGAATACTACCGCACAGTCAGCGAATATGTGGAAAGCCTGGATGAAAGTCTTCGTGCTCCCAAGGAGGAGTATGAGCGGCGGCTCTCCCTCTGCCGGGAATGCGACTGCCTGATAAACGGCATGTGCAGGCTCTGTGGCTGCTTTGTGGAGGCCAGGGCTGCAAAAACTTCCAGCTATTGCCCGGGGACACCCCGACGATGGTAAAGAGGCAGTTTTCTGCCCCTGCAGAGAAAATCGATAATACAAGAAAATCCCCGGCGCGTTCTTCTGAATGCGCCGGGGATTTTTGGTGTTTTCACTCCGCACAACAGCCGCGACATCGGATTTCCCATTATTTTAGGGAACATTGGCCAGAATAAATCCCGGAAACGTTGTTATTTCCATTTTTCATTTTGGTATACTATATCATAGAGAATGGAAAGAAAACTACAGCAGAGGGGTGTCGTATTGAAAAAGCCGACGTATCATCTGATCTCCTTTCACAAAAAGTCTTCCATAGTGCGAAGCCTCATCAAACGGTATTTTTCGGACGGGGTGGGGCGTTCTTCTGCCGCGCTGGCATATTATCTGATTTTTTCCATATTTCCATTTTTGGTTTTGCTCAGCGCTATTCTTAGCTTTTTGGATCTGCCCCCTCTAACGGAAGAAAGCTTCAAAGGGCTTATCCCTGCAGACATTGTGGAGATCGTGAATTCCTACCTCACACATATATCTGAAATCCGAAACGCTTCCCTTTTGCTTTTTGGGCTGGTTTTTACCATCTATTTCACTATGCGGGCAGTTAATTGTCTTTTGGAATCCATTCACCGGGCCTACAGGATTAACAGCAAATATTCCTTTCTGCGCCATCAGATCCACGTGTTCCTCACCACTGTTTTTTTGATCTTTATTGTATTTTTCGCTCTGGCCCTCATGACTCTGGGCCGCAGCGTCCTTACATGGCTTTCCGGTTGGTTGCCCCTGGATAAAGCCTCCATCGACACATGGAATGTGCTCCGCTTCGTCTTCCTGGCCGCCGTTTTGTTTACCGTTCTGCTGATGCTGTATTTTCTGGTTCCCAATCGCCAGTATTCCGTAAAACAGGTTTTGCCCGGCACCTGCGCCGCTCTTCTCTCCTGGCTGGCCTATTCTGTGGGGTTTGCCTTTTATGTGGAGAATATGGGGCGCTATTCCGTGGTATATGGCTCCATCGGCGCCGTAATCGTCCTGCTTCTGTGGCTCTATTTCAGCGCCATCACCGTTATCATGGGGGCGGAATTAAATCATCTTCTGGCTAGCCGGACCAGAAACCCGAAGGCCAAGCGAAAAGCAAAAACAGAAGCAGTAGATGCTGAAGAAAAAACCAAATAGCAACATCGGGGACCGGGAGGCATTTTTTAGCCCCCGGTTTTTTATATTCAGCGGCGGAATATGTTCAGCCAATCTGCCCTCATCGCATACTAAAGATGAACGCAAAAGGTTACTGCTTTTGCAGCGTTGGATAGGCATAGCCGATAACCCTTTCAAGACGATTACGGGCTTTTTTTAGATGGCGCGAAACCGTGGCCGGTGTGACCCCCATCTCCCCCGCAATCTCTTCTTGAGAAAAGCCATCAAAATAATATCGTTTAAGGCATTCCCTCTGGCGCTGAGTAAGTTCACCTTCTATGGCCTCCTGCAGAGTGCGAATAAGCCGTTTCCGGTTCCAGGCCTCTTCTTCCCTATCACAGGAAAAGGGAAGGACTGCAGTGGGGGACTTTTCTCCAAAGAGATCTAAGCTCAAGTTTCTTCCCTTCATGCAGCTCCCTCGTTTGCAAAGTATTTTTTACCGGTGATTCCGATAGTTTTGCGTCGTGTTTTTTCACAATTTTCCAACTCACACTTAACTCCGCCTACGGAGCTGGAACGTTTCTTCAGCAAGCGGCCCGCGTGCAAGCAGTCTAAATACATGCCATACAGCATACCCGCCCGCCAGTTCAGGCTGTCGGCTTCATCGCTACCGCGGGCCTGCTGAGCTTGCTGACGCAACTTTCTCACTCTCTCCCGCAGGATCTCTGCCTCTTCCATATATTGAGCACTCCACAGGCTATATTCCGTATTTTCTGTTGACATATGCACTTTTTTCTCCTTTCTTTCTGTTCAGGCTCGGGGCATTTTAATTCTGCACATACATACATGATGCACATGCCGACGGCCCACCGCCATCAAAATACCCTTTTAGCAAAGAAACAGATACAGGCGAGAGGTCCTTATATCTCTTCTTTATTTTTAGTTTAGCACATACGTTCGATATTTGCAAGATATTTTAGAACATTAGTTTGAATTCGTTTCCACTATTTACTATATACAACCTATTATTTTATTCTATATTACATATATGAATTCTATGATATTCGATAGAATATACATTGCAGATCCATGCATTATTTTTTTGTATTTTCCATGTTTTAGATTTTTTGTTTCCGCTATGCTCCAGCCGTCTGCGTCTTTTTTTGAATTGTACGCCAAGCTAGAAATCTTAGATCGATCAAAGGAGGTACATACAATGGCCTTAATCCATAGAGATCAAAAACAAACTTGTCATCGGAAAGGTGACACAATACTTTTTCCCCTGTTTTCTCTTTGCATTTTTCTCACCTTTTGTATGCTGTTTTTTATAGGTTGTTCGGGCAGACAAGAAGCTTCGGAAGAGAATTTACATGTGAATCCTCCAGCGGAAGATACTTTCTCGGGAGAATCGCCTTCAGATAATTTTCTTCTGGGCATATGGAACGATGAAAGCGGCCTTATGGAATTTACCTTTTCTGAGGGCGGTTCCCTTTCTATAAAACCCCTTCTAGGGCCTGCCTTTTCCGGGAACTATTCTCTAGAGAGGGACCGGCTTTTGCTTTCGTATTCCACCCCACTCGGTTTCTCAAAGGTAGAATTTTCCTGCTTTCTCACGGAAGATGGCATCCTATCCATTGGCAACGCCCGATATATACGGCAATAGTCCCTTTTTATTCCTCTGGGTACCTGCATAATCCGCTATTTACACTTCATATCAACGCCGTTCGCAGGCCCGTATCCTTCTCTTTAAAGGATGCGGGCCCTTTTCTACAACAAAAAATTGTCTGCTGAATAGAAAGAAATTGAGACAAAACGGCATCCTGTCTTGTATAGTATAATCAGGAATCACCGGGGAGGAGGGAACGCCTTGCGCGCACAAGATGAAATGCAACGGGTTGTTGAGGAGTATTCCTCCTCTCTGCTTCGGGCCGCCTATTCCCTTCTAAAGAACCGGGAAGATTCGGAAGATGCCGTGCAAGAAACCTTTCTGCGCTATATGGAAAAGGCGCCTGTCTTTACCTCCCGAGAACATGAAAAGGCCTGGCTACTTCGCGTCGCTGTAAACATCAGCAAAAATCATCTATCCTCTGCCTGGTTCCGAAAACGAACAGATCTGAAAGAAGATATACCAGCTTTGGAGCAGGAGGAACAAGAGGTTTTGGAATCTGTGCTGAAACTTTCCGCCAAATATAGAACCGTTATCCATCTCTATTATTATGAAGGGTATTCCCTCTCAGAAATTTCCCAGATTCTCCGATCTCCCCTCTCCACCATAACCACGAGGCTGAGTCGCGCCCGCAAGAAGTTAGCTATTCTTTTGAAGGAGGATGATCCAAAATGAAAAAACAGCAGGAAATGAAATGGAAAGAAATATACCGCAAAGGGATGAGCCGGCTGGAAGCATCCTCCTCTTTTCAGAAACGGATTCTGAACGCTATGGATGAAAATAAGCAGCAAGGATCTAAATGGAGAACCTCCCGAGTAGCTCCCCTTATCTGCACGTGCGCCTGCCTGCTCTGTTTGATTGTGCTCTCCTTTTCCCTTTTGCCGCTTCTGCAGCAAAGCCTTGTAGCAGAAAGACCTGCGAAAGCGGAGGAATCCGATACCCAGAGCTTTACTGCTTCCTTTGCGGAAGAGAAGCGCTTTCTTCTTATCCGTATGGAAGAAAATGACGGAATTCTGACCGGAACATTGCTTTCAGAGCCACCCGTCTCCGAGGGCGTTGCCCTCTCCTCGGAGCAGATAGGCGTTCCCCTTCCCCCGGAGGATCTCCGAGCCGTTCTTCTGCAAAGCGGTTTTTCCGGCATTCTTGTGGCCACCTCGAAAGAAGGGATGAGCGCGGAAGCAACACAGGACGCCTCCCATTTCTTATCCGACCTGGATTCTTCCTCCCGCTTTACAGTTCTTCCTCTTTTCCAGAGCTTCCAATCAGAAACGGAGGATACCCTCTGGGCCTGGGCGCAGGTGGCCCTGACACATTTTCTCAGAAGCGAGGAGAGGATTCTTCTTTCAGAAGGTTCCTGTTCCGTTCTTTCCCACCCTCTTCTGGAAGGGCCCTACCCTCTTTGTGGAAGCTTTGGCCTGCCGGAAGAGGACGGATCTTTTTACACCGGCACAGCATATACTACGGCAGAAGGAGAAACACTCTTTTCCCCCTCCGCCGGAACTGTGATTTATTCAGAAGAGGACGCCGTCGTAGTATATGCCGAAGGCTTTCTCATTGCAGTAAGCGGGATGAAAACTGCTTTTTGCGAGAAAGAAGATAAAGTAACTGCCGGGGAGCCTCTGGGAGAAACGGCGGAGGGAACCGTCTATCTGAGTGTCCTATCCGGCAGTGGGTTTGTGGATCCCTCACCTTCTCTGCTGAAAGCATCCTATGACTAATACACCCGGGGAACCTCCAACGCAGTTTTCTTTTTGAACCGCTTCAGCACCGGTGGTTTGTTTCTGTTTTCTTCGTCATAAAGCCGTTCCCAGTCTGCTTCTCTGCTGTTCTTTTCCCGCTGTATGTCAGAAGGCATACGGCGGGATTTTATTCTATTTCACTAATTCTATACATAGATTTTTTCTCTTTTCATCCGTTCGCAAGCTCTTGTTTTTGCTCTCTTACTATGCTATAGTTAAATCGATTCAATTACAAAAAGCTCACCCGTTTCTCTATTTTAGAAAAAGACGGCATAGAGCTGAAATGCAAGTATACAGTTTCATATTTTTCTAGAAAGAAGGCTGCAATTCATGAACAAAGAATTCCACACAGGCAACCGTAAACGCCTCTATGAGGGGCTCAAATCCAACTCCCTTTTAGTGCTTTTTTCCGGCACAGAGCTGAGGAAAACCAACGATGAATACTACCCCTTCTACACAGACCGGAACTTTTATTACCTCACCGGGCTGGACAGCAAGGAATTCGTCCTGCTAGCCATGAAGGATTCCTCTGGCAGTGTGGAGGAGCGGATTTATATTTTGCCCCCTGATTCCATGCAAGAGCGGTGGACAGGCGTGCGCATAAAGCCCGCAGAGGCAGAGGAGCTTTCCGGTATCAGCGATATCCGCTTTACAGATGCTTTCCCGGGGGATATCCACACACTGGCCGTCAGCGGCCGCTATGAGAATCTGTATCTCGATCTATTCCGCGTAAGCCCCCAGGATATAGACCGTCCTGCTCACCGGTTCCTTCGCCGTGCGCAGTCGGAATATCCCTTCCTGCGCATTGAAAACGCCAACATTCTCATCCGCCGGCTCCGCACCATTAAGCAGCCCTGTGAAATTGAAGCTATACGTAAGGCTGAAACCATCACCCGCGACGGCATTGTCGCTATGATGAAGGCTTCCCGCCCCGGTATGTATGAATATCAGTATAAAGCTGAATTTGACCGGGCGCTGGGGCAGCATAGTCCTCAGGGCCCTGCCTTCCCCTCCATTATTTCTGCCGGCAAAAATAATTTCTGCATCCATTATTATTCCTATAAGGGGCAGGCTCAGGACGGTGACATGATCCTCAACGATGTGGGCGCTCAGTATGACAGCCTTATGACGGATGTCTCCCGCGGCTGGCCCTGTAACGGCCGCTATTCCGAAAAGCAGCGTCTTTTGTATACCTGTGCGCTGAATACCTCTAATCACATGTTTGAAATCATACGCCCCGGCATGAAAATGGCGGATGTGGATGCTACTATCCGCCGCTTCAATGCAGAGCAGCTGAAGGATGCAGGAGTCCTGGATTCTGTGGAAAATATCGGGACCTATATGTGGCACGGCGGGGCCCATCACGTGGGTTACGATGTGCACGATGTGGTAGAAGTGCCCGAAGTGATCGCCCCCGGCATGGTCTTCTGCGTAGATGTGGGCATCTATCATGAGGAGTGGGGGATCGGCTTCCGCCTGGAGGATAACTGCCTTGTTACAGAGGACGGCTGTGAGAACCTCTCCGTCATTACCCCCAGAACCGTTGAGGAAATTGAAGATACCATGTGCAAGGGAATCCGGTAATACAAATCTTCCCGGTGGTTCCTCTTTTCCTTTTCTCTGCACACATACCGGCCCCATCAAGGCAGGAACTCAGCTGTAAGCGAGGGTGAACATAAATGGAACAGGTAATCATGTGGATCATGGCGGCCGGCGCAGTTGTCGGCGGGCTGGATAGGCTCTTCGGCGGCCGACTGGGCCTTGGTGGAAAATTTGAAGAAGGCTTCCTCTATCTGGGGCCCACGGCCCTTTCCATGGCGGGCATTATCTGCCTCGCTCCTCTTATTTCCTCCGGCCTTGAGTATTCTGTGGCCCCTCTTTGTGAAGCCGTGGGAGTGGATCCGGCTTTGCTGGGCGGGATCCTCGCTATTGATATGGGAGGCTATCAGCTCTCTGTGGATTTGGCTCGAGATCCTCTTATCGGCAGTTACACAGGCATTATCGTAGCGGCCATTTTTGGCTGCACCATCACATTCACAATTCCCATGGGCATCGGTATTATCGATGTCCAAGACCGCCCCTTGTTCGCAAAGGGGATTCTTTTGGGGCTTGTGGCTATGCCTGTGGCCCTTGTTGCAGGCGGTCTTTTCTGCGGTTTGTCCCCAGAAGCGATCCTGCGGCAAAATCTGCCTGTAGTCCTTCTGGCCGCTCTGTTCCTGCTGGGAATCTGGAAAAAACCAGATCAAATGATCCGAGGCTTTTCCATTTTCGCATCCTTTATCCGGTTCCTTATTACTGTGGGGCTTATTTTTGGGGCCGTCCAGTATATGACGGGCTTTACCATCATCCCGGGCATGGCTCCCTTAGAAGATGCCATGGCCGTAGTCTCCTCTATTGGAATCGTCATGCTGGGGAGCCTACCCATATCTGAAATCCTTCAGCGTGTGCTGCGCAGGCCCTTTTCCTGGGCAGGAAAAAAAGCGGGTATCAACGAAGCCAGCGTAGCAGGCCTCTTGATTGGTATGGTCAGTGTAATTCCTGTCCTCACTATGCTGCATCAGATGGATACCCGTGGCAAAATCGTAAATGTGGCTTTTCTGGTAAGCGCCGCCTCCACTCTGGCAGCTCATTTGGGCTTCACCATGGGGACAGAGCCTCAGCTGGCTGTAGCCCTTTTGGCAGCAAAATGCATCGGTGGCGTCGCAGGAGCTCTTATCGCCCTCGCAGCCACCAGGAACAGAAAATCTGTTTCCGCTGAAAACGAGGAAACGGCAGCCCTCGAAACAGAGAAGGCTTCTGGGCTCAACAGCAGCCAAAAAGCGGCCCTGTGAAAAGAAGAGGAGATTTCTGACTTCCAATGGCCTGGGTATTTCGAGATATTCGCTTTTTCCCGGCTTTGTCCCGGTATACCGGTATACTTGATTTTTCGTTACAAAATAGGGCTGTTGCACTAAACGATTAGTGCGATGGCCCTTTTCTATTCATAATAAACCAAATGCCGGGCTAAACAAAGCCCGGCAAAAAGTGTAAAATA
>CAJFPJ010000085.1 GCA_904399395.1 uncultured Clostridia bacterium
CAAAGAAAAAAAGTGCCTTAGCTTATAATCAAATGAGACATTTTTATAACAACCATAACAAAAACCAAAAAGAACGAAAAAGTACAAAATATATTTCTTTATCTCTATAAAGAAAATCTGAAGCAGGAGAGGAAGAGAACGATGAGTAAAGAAAGAATCCGTCGTATTTTCGCAGGACTTCTTGCAGGCGCTTTGCTTGTAACCGTTGTCGGCTGCTCGGGAAACGCGTCTTCGGGCACGGGTTCACCGGGAGAAGAAAGCACAGGCGGAGAGGAGAAGAACACCAATTTCAATGAAAGCGGTTGGCCCGTTGTAAAGGAAACAGTGACCTTATCCGTATATGGCTCCCGTAATGCTGAAAGTCCCGCAGATTGGAATGATTATATTCTGATTCAGGAAATGGAAGAGGTTACGAACGTCCATTTTGAATTTGAACTGGTAGAAGGTTCCATATATGGAGAGCAGAAGTCCATCCGGCTGACTTCCAATGATTTGCCTGATATCATCAAAGACGGATTGAGTGCTACGGAACTAGTCCGGTATTCAACTGATGGAATCCTTATCCCTCTGGAGGAAATGCAGGAAAAATACTGCCCCAATCTGATGGAAAAAATGGAGAGCGATTATGGTAAGATGGTGGCGGTAAAGGCTTGTACTACGCTGCCGGATGGGCATCGGTATACTATGCCTACCTCCGGTATTGCTCCTTGGATCGGCCTGAACCGAATTGGGGCTATCAATACGGAGTGGTTGGAAAAGGTAGGAATGGACATGCCCACTACTCTGGATGAATTTAAAGAAGTGCTGATAGCTTTCCGTGATAAGGATCCCAATGGAAACGGCCAGGCAGATGAAATTCCTCTGAGCTGGCAGGGCGCCGTTATGGGCACCAATGGAGCGTGGGATTTCGGCTTGGATTGGTTGGCTAATTCCTTCCAGTGCCCTTCTCCCTCAAATCTGATGAATGTTAAGGATGGAGAAGTATATTTTGTAGCCGCCACAGAAGAATATAAGAATTTTATCAAGTGGCTCAATGAACTTTATAATGAGGGATTGTTGGATGAAACCGGCTTCAGTCAGTCAGGTGATCAGTATACGGCGAAACTTACATCCGATCCTCCCGTTGTAGGCGTTGCCTCCGCTTGGGAAATAGGTGATAATTTTGCCACTTATGATGCATATAATTACTATTCCTATTTGGATCCACTCACCGGACTGAATGGTCTGGAACCCACACCGTATTGTTCTCCTTATGATACAGATCCCGGAAGATGGGCTGTTACCTCTTCCTGTCAATATCCCGAAGTTGCCGTACGCGTAGCAGATTACTTCTATGAGGATGATATTCGCGCTTTCGCTTGGATGGAAGGGCGCTATGGCGATAAAGTGGATGCTGAACAGCAGATTCGTCTTGTACCCTGCACAGAGTGCAATAACGGAGAAGCTTATATGGTAGGTGATCCTCCGGAGGGGGTCAATACCCAGACATTCCGCAATAAGTGCTGCCCCGCCAGCTCCTTCCCGTATATTATGCCCACAGAGGCCTATGAGAAATATCATCATCTCCATTATACGGATGAAAAATCTCAGAAGATCCGCGATATGCGTGCAGCCGAAAATACGGATACGGAGGTTTTGCCGGCTTTGATGTATACAGTAGAAGAATCTGATACCGTGAACGCAGTGCAGTCGGATCTTATCACCAATGTTAACCGTATAACCGCTGAATGGGTTGCTAATGGAAAGATTGATGAGGAATGGGATTCCTATTTGCAAAATTTGGATAGTATGGGCCTGCAGGATATGCTGACAGCTATGCAGACGGCTTATGACCGTTTTTTGGAACAACAGTAAGACACAAATTTCTGCAAACTTCAATTCTGTTTTTTTATGTCTTTCATCCCTACAGAAAAGCGCCCCGGAGTTATTCCGGGGCGCTTTTCCTATAAAAAGTCGCTAATCGCTTATACAGTGTTCCGTTTTTCATAGAGTGAAACTAACTCAATAGGATGATCTTTTGTATCTATTGCTTTGTGAAAAACGGAATTCAAAGGCCTGATTCAGAGCAGCTTTTTTGCTCCACCCTGTGGATGCAAAAAACAAGGTGGGGCATATCCACACCATAATAGTGTTTTATAAAAGAATCCACAACCTTCATCCCATTGCGCTGGGCTACTCTTTGAGAAGCTTCGTTTGTATCCCGGATGATGGAATACACTTCCTCCGCGTGCAGCGTGTCAAAGGCATAGTTTTTGCACGCTGTGGCCGCTTCTGTGGCATAGCCTTTATGCCAGTACGATTTGCAGAAAAGATAGCCGACCTCCAACACTTGACGGCCGTTGCAATCCTGCATGGTGAGGCCGCACTGCCCGATCATCTCTCCAGTCTCCTTCAGAATAACGGCCCAAAGTCCAAAGCCATATTCTGCATAGCGGGCCAGTTGTTTATCCAGCCAATCGTGGGCTTCGGTGTCGCTGAAGGCATGTTCATAGGCATACATGACCTCGGGATCCTGCAGCATCCTGCACAGGGCCGGGTAGTCCTCCTGGGTCATTTTTCTCAGATACAGCCGTTCTGTTTCCAGTATCATCCGGTGTTCCTCCTCACGATTTGTTTTTATAATGCATCGAATTCCCGCGCTATCCCGCAGAATTTTGCTGGGTGTATCAGTATACCGCAAAGCCGGGCAGATGTAAAGGGCAGAGAAGAGTGCTGCTTTTTCTGCTAAACAGGTATGATGTATACAAAGAACGGTTCCGCCCGGAATGGGCGCAAAGGGACACAATAGCTGGAAAAAGAGGGCCGTCAGCTATATCGATATAATTTTCGACAAGTACTACGTGCCTGATATTTCTTTACACAAAGCCATAATTCCGCGGACGGACATGGGAAACCCCGGATTTACCTCAACGTGGTGAAATATAAATCCCTTGTTTTCCGGCAGAACTTCCGCTGCGGCACGAAGAACGGCGTACTGCTCCTGATTCCCGTATATGATAATGTCCCGGATCCGGGGATGGCGGCCTATGACGGAAAGGGCTTCTGCGACGGCGCTGCCGTTGACGACGCCCTCCAGAAAGCTTTTTCGTTCCTCTCCTGTAGTGTGGGAAAAGAGCTCCAGAGAGCGGGTGATGTAAAGAGCCCGGTTGAAGCCGAAGCGTCTGAGGGCCTGGACGCCTTTTTTTACCCATTCGGTGCTGAGCGGGCCCTCTTCTATGCTGGATCCAATGATAGTATCCTGCAGAATGGCTCCGTAAAGCTCTCCGGTAACAGTAGAGAGCAAATCAGTGATCCGGCCATTCTCCACCATGGCGGCCTGGGTGTGGGTGCCGGGAAGCAGAACGGCGCAGTCCGTAAGGCCCGTTTCACACAGGATACCCAGGATCTCGGTCTCTTCACCGCGGACATTGTTCACTAGGAATGCCTCTTCCGGGGAAACCGTTACGCCTCTTGCGCAGGTTTTCAGCCCCGGAATCAAGAGCAGTTCCCTGTGAAAAAAGCTGTTTTCCCGGTAGCTCACGATGTTTTCCCGAAGCTCCCGGAGCCCTGCGGGCAGAGAGAGGTGCTCTACCTCCTGCAGGCCGCTGGGGCTGGTGGCCATGCCGGAGAGATATATGCCCCGCACTTGCTCATCTTTTATGTGCAGAGTATCCAGGGCATTTTGATAAAGCCGCCGCAGGGCCCGGGTCAGAATGGAGGGATCTCCAGCCAGAGCGGCGTCCCGGCAGCCTGTGCCGGCTTTATCATGGTACAGGATCCGCCCCCCTTCCAGGACAAAGATGCGGGAGTTTGTGGTGCCGCTGTCAAAATATACGTTGATCATTGGGAAGTCTCAGCTCCTTCTACCCCGGCAGCGGAAAGGAGCCGTTTTGCCGCCTGTGTGACGGCGGCATAGTCTCCGCTGCGCACAGATGCCCTGTCGGCCAATTTTCCGCCCACACCGGCACAACAGGCTCCCGCTGCAAAAAAGGAAGCTATATTGTGTTCATCCACGCCGCCTACTGCAGCCATTGGGATGAAGCCCAGGGGCCCTCTCAGCGCCTTGATATAGCCGGGCCCCAAATCTCCGCTGGGGAATATTTTTACGATGTCGGCCCCTGCCCGATAGGCAGTAACAGCTTCACTGGGAGTCATGGCCCCCGGCATGGAGACAAGCCCCAGCTCCTTTGTGCGCCGGATCACAGATGTATCTGTATTGGGAGTAATGATATAGCGCGCACCGGCTTCGCAGGCCGCCTCAGCGTCTCCAGGGGTCAGGACGGTTCCGGCGCCAAAGAGCATTTCGCTGCCAAAAGCCCTGCACAAAGCTCGGATGGCCTGGGGCGTTGCACTAGGATCCCCTGCATAGTCAAAAGTGACCTCCATCAGCCGTATGCCGCCCTTTAACAGAGCTTCTGCTGTGTGAAGAATCTGTTCCTGGGAAAATCCCCGGATGATGGCGATAATTTTGTGGGATAGAATTGCTTCCATAACGGTCATATCCTGTAGCTGTTTCAAATGGACCGCCTCCTGTCTTTTAGTATAGGAAGAAATACAAAAAATCTATGATTAGTCATAGACCGGACTGTTTTTCATTTCGGATTTCCCCGGAACGGCAGATATGCTGTTTTCTGCCTTTGAGAGCCATGAATTTCGGAAAAAGACGGCGGGCACCCAGGCGGGCGCCGCCGTCCCTTGCTTTCCTATTTACCATTCTGCGATGGTTCCGTCGTAATTGCGCCACACGGGGTTTTTCCAGTTGTGGCCTTCTACTGCTACTTCACGAATCCGTTCTTCATTGATTTCGATCCCAAGACCCGGGCCCTGGGGGATATCCACAAAACCTTCTTTATACTGGAAGACAGAAGGATCCTTCAAATATTCATAGAGCTCCCCGCCTTTATTGTAATGGATCCCCAGGCTCTGTTCCTGAATGAAGGCGTTGGGGCAACAGGTGTCTATCTGCACACAGGAGGCCAAGGCGATGGGGCCCAAGGGGCAGTGGGGGGCCAGGGCTACGTCAAAGGCCTCCGCCATGTTGGCAATCTTTTTGCATTCGGAGATGCCGCCCGCGTGGGAAAGATCAGGCTGCACGATATCCACATAGCCGGCGGTGAGGATACGCTTGAAATCCCACCGGCTGAACATGCGCTCCCCAGTTGCAATGGGGGTAGAGGTTACATTGGCGATGTCCCGAAGAGCCTCGATATTTTCCGCCAGAACGGGCTCCTCTATGAACATCAGATGATATTGTTCCAGCTCCTTTGCCAGGACCTTCGCCATGCTTTTATGAACCCGCCCATGAAAATCCACGGCGATGTCCATATCGTATCCCAATGCCTGCCGGATAGCGGCGATCCTGTCGCTGACAGCCTGCACTTTCTTGAAGGAATCTATATAGTGGAGTTCTTCTGTGGCGTTCATTTTCAAAGCCCTGTAACCCTGCTCATAGCTTTCCACAGCCTGGGCGGCTACATCGTCGGGCCTGTCCCCGCCAATCCAGCGGTATACTTTCAGCTTATCCCGGCAGCTTCCGCCCAGAAGATCATATATGGGGGCATTGTAGTATTTGCCTTTTATATCCCATAGCGCCTGGTCTATGCCGGAAATGGCGCTCATATGCTCCGGGCCTCCCCGGTAAAAGCCGGCGCGGAAAAAGGTCTGCCAAAGATCCTCGATCTTTCGGGGATCTTTTCCCAGAAAGTAATAGGAAAGTTCTTCCACTGCCGCCTTGACGGTGGCAGCTCTTCCCTCTACAATAGGCTCGCCCCAGCCGCAAATGCCTTCGTCCGTTTCGAGTTTCAGGAAGAGCCAGCGGGGCGCCACCGGATACAGAGAAAAATCTGTGATTTTCATATTGCTTTACCTCCCAGAACGCCTTCTGAAAGCGTCCTTCTGCAATTTTTGGATCTATGGCTGTTATATCACATTTTGCAGCTGCGGTAAACCGGCAAATGGGATAAAACTTTCCGCCGGATTTTGGACGCGAAAAATAAATAGGCTACAGCAGCCGTTTCTTTTTGAAAAACCAGAAGCAGAGAGCCACCACAAGACAGCTGAAGCAGATCACGGCGGGATAGCCATAGGCCCAGCGAAATTCGGGCATATTGGGGAAATTCATCCCATACCAGCCCACGATGAGCGTCAGAGGGAGAAAAATCGTGGTCACGACGGTGAAAACCTTCATGATTCGATTTAGGTTCAGCTCCAGGGAGGCTTCGTAGGCATCCTGCAAATGGATAAGGTTCTCACAGAGGAACTGCGTATTGGCGCTGAGCCGCGCGGTGCGGTCGGTGAATATCTTAAAGTAACGCAGGGAGTCCCGCCCGAAGATATCGTTCTCATTGGCCTGCAGGGAGGAGCCGATCTCAATGAGCGCTTCGTAATAGTTCCGGCGGGTCATCAGGTTGCTTTTGATCTGAAAGATTTTTCGGTTGATCCCTGCTGCGGTTCTGTTTTCCAGAAGATCCTGCTCTAACTGGAGGATTTGAGGCTCTGCCTGTTCCAGAACAGCGCCTCCGTCCTCAGTGAGGCATTCCAGGAAGCTGCTCACAGCCTTTTCCAGTGTGGCGGGGCCGTGGAGGCGTTCCAGGCTCCGCCGGAAAAGTGTCTCTGTGCTGTTGTCCTCATCCCGTATACGGATCATCAGAAACAGATCCTTTTTCAAAATAAAAGCTGCCTGATCTCTCGGGTTTTTTACATGCAGAATGTCCAATATGCTGAGAAAACCGAAGCTGTATTCGTCGTAGACTTCAAAACTGTTGCGGAAATGGGAATAGTTTCTTTTGCATTCCCGGACGCAGATATCCGGCAGATGGAAAAGCTTTGCGCAGGTATCCAGCTCTGCAAGGGAGATATAGCAGGCTTTTACGGCGGAGGATGTCAATTCTTCAGCCGGGCAGGCGCGGGCTCCTTCGGAGTCCAAGGTATAATATTGCATAGATGTATCAGCGCCTCCTTTTGCGGACAGAAAACCGGTGTGACCGGCTTACAGACCGAATATGGGAAAAGCCCCGATCCCGTTGTGCGGGCCGGGGCACATTATGGCTCTAGTCTTCCAGCGTGATCTCGAAGAGCCGGGCGGTATTCATATCCATACGGACGGTGAGAGAACCTGCAGCGGGAGCGTAACTGTAGGCGCAGCCCTCATAGGAGGGGTATGCGCAGCGGACAGCGGCTTTCTTTCCTGCGGCTTCAGGAATTTTCAGTTCACGGGCGGAATGCTCGCCCTCACGGCGCCAGACCCCCATATAGATTTTGTTTCCCCGGCGCAGGCCCAGGCAACTCCATTCGTCCCCGAAATGGGAAAGACCTATGGGCCAGAAGGGAAGAGCTTCCCGCAAGTCGGCGCGGATGGTCTTATAGTAATCCAGGCCTTCTTTGACCAGGGCTCTTCTTTCGGGGCTGATCTGGGCCAGATGGCCGCTCTGGTGCACACGCAGCAGGATTGCGTTCACCATGTTAAACACTACCTCTTCTGTGGTGCCTTCCAAAAGGGGATAGGACCAGACGGCCGCCTGCTCAGGAGTTAATCCTGTGGGAGCGTTGGCAGAAATGCTGGCATAGTTGAGATAGTTTTCCTGGTCGCTGGTGGATTGGATGCTGTAGCGCTTGAGCATGGCGTAATCCATGCGCTGGCCGCCGCTGCTGCAGTTTTCGATCACCAGATCCGGGTAGCGGGCAAAGACGTCGTCCAGCCATTTGAGATAGGCGCGCTCATGCTGCAGGAGGCCGTCTCCGAAACTGTCTGCCTTATATTCAGTGCCGATTCCGGGCTCAATATTGTAATCCATTTTAATGTAGCCCACGCCGTATTCCTTCACCAGCCGGTCAATGACTTCGTTGGCGTGGTCGATGACCTCAGGATTGCGGAAATCCAACTGGAAGCGGCTGCGGTCATAGACGCGGCGGCCGTGACGGATAAAGAACCATTCATCGGGTACACGCTGAGCCTTTTCGCAGCAGATGCCCATGACCTCCAGCTCCAGCCAAACGCCGGGCACCATTCCTTTTTCACGGATATAATCGGTTACTTCTTTTAGCCCGTTGGGAAAACGCTCCTTGGATTCCTGCCATTCGCCCACGTTGTCCCACCAGTATCCGGGGGAATACCAGCCGCAGTCGATCACAAAATACTCGCAGCCCGTTTCTGCGGCGGCATCGATCAGGGGGAATTCCTTCTCGGTGGTGGGGTCGCCCCAAAGGCAGTTCATATAATCGTTGAAGATGATGGGCATTGTGTCGTTATCCTGGTTTTTCCGGCGGATCTTCCGGCGGTAGAGGGTTAACTGGCCCATGGAATCATCGAAGCCCTTGGCGGAAACCCCCACAGCGGCGGGGACGGTTTCAAAGCGTTCACCCGGCTGCAAAGTTTTGCTCCAGTGGGAATCCACCTCGGTGGGCCCGCAGAGCGTCACGTAGAGATGGCCATTCTGGTCGCTGATTTCCCAGTTCCAGGAGCCGTTGTGCTCAATCTGCCAGAAAAGGCTGGTACCGCGTTCTTTATTTTCTAGGTATCCCATGGGAAGATACAGCTTTGTGGACCAATTCCCCGCGTTGCTGATACGGATAGTACGAGAGGAACGCATTTTTTTCTTATCCACCATGGTTTGGCTGAGCCCAAGCTCGGGGAGTGTAAAAGTGCGCCAGTTCAACTCCTGCTGCCAGCCATTAAAGGGAATCCGAAGTTCCATCTTTTCCTGCCAGGGAGAGACGCCTTCCTTATCCACACCGGTATAGTTGAAGGTAGAGATCATATCCAGCACTTGGGGTTCATTCCCGGCATTTTCCGCCACATTCCAGATCTGCATAATGGAAATGCCGTCGAAAAACTGCATATGAGTGGTGACGCGGATACCTGTCTCCTGGTCGAAAGAGACGAATTCCAATTTGCGGCCCTTCTCATTCCGGGAATCGCTGTGGCTTACATACTGCATTTTATACCCAGGAGCCGTGACGATATATTTGTTGCCCATCCGTTCAGAGGGCCGGTCATAGCCCGGAACGTTCACTTCCACAAGGCGAAAGCCTTCATCCGTTCCATTTATGATATCGCTTTCCTTAAAGGGTTCAGCGCCGAAGTGCAGAAAGCGCAGAGTGCCGTCTTTTTCATTCTTTTCCAGAGTGAGATAGATTCCATTTTCATTAAGATCCCATCGCATCCAGTACATCCTCCTTATGTGGATCCTGCGCAATGTTTCGAAGAAGCCGTTTCCTTCAACTATCCTTTTCGAAAGAGCGCAGAATACGTATTCCAATATACTCTATCGTAGCATACTTTCTCTTAATTGAAAAGGATTCCCCAAAAAAGAAAAGTTGACATTTTTAATACTATATAGTACTATCCTATATAGAGGTGAATGCTGTGGAGAAAACAAACGGCGGCTTTCTGATCTCGCAGATCAAGCAGATTCAGGGCCGTGTTTTTGAAAGACTGCTTTTGGAGGCAGGGATCGAAGAGTTCAACGGAGCCCAGGGGAGAATTTTATTTGTCCTGTGGAGGGAGGAAGGTTTGCCCATCGTGGAACTTTCCCGGCGGACAGGTCTTGCTAAAACCACCTTGACCGGTATGTTGGACAGGATGGAGAGAAATGGGCATATCCTGCGGGAATTTGATAAGAAGGATAGAAGACAGATTCGGATCCGCCTGACGGAAAAAGCACGCTCTATGGAGAAACGGTACGCAGAGGTTTCTCAGAAGATGAACCGTCTGTTTTACGAAGGATTTTCTCATGAAGAAATAGTGAATTTTGAAGATCAGCTTATGCGGATTCTCAATAATTTAGAAAAGGAGGAGGCAAAATGAATGAACTGAAAAAAGAGACCTGGCAGGAACTGAAGAACATGGTAGAAAAGGCTTCGGCAGCCTATATCGCCGCGGTGGCGGAGGACGGCTTTCCCAGCATCAAGGCTGTGTTTGCCGCCAAGGGCAGCGACGGTATGAAAACTTTCTGGTTTTCCACCAACCTTTCCGCCCAACGCACACAGCTTTTTATAAAAAACCCGAAGGCCTGTGTGTATTTCTGCGATCCGGAAAGATCTCTGGCCCTTTCCATGAAGGGCAACATGCGGGTGCGCACGGATCGTGAAGCCAGGGAACGGATCTGGGAGGATGGGGACGAACAATATTATACCGAGGGTATAGACGACCCAGATTACTGCGTTCTGGAGTTCTCTCCCGTAGGCGGTCGTTTTTACTGTGGGCGGGAAGAATTCTATAAAGGGGATCTCGCAGAAGAGGATTTCCAGGAGTGATCCCCTTCAACAAATAGAAAACAGAAAAGAGGAGGAATTGTAATGCAAAAGAACGAGACGCTGAAAACCATTGCGTCCCTGCGCACCACCCATTGGGGCTTCAGCGAAAAGAAAGTGAGCCGTGAGGACATTGAAACCATCATTGAACACAGTCTGCGAACGGCCAACAGCGATAATCTTACGGATTATTCCGTGATCGTAGTGGACGATCCGGAAACTCTTCAGAAAATTACAGGCGGGGAATCTTCCGGCAGCTCCGGCGTGTGTCTTGTGTATGCTGTAGACCACACCCGTATCGTCCGCTGCGCCGAAGCGCTGGGATATAGGGATTTTTACCCCACCAACCGATTGTATAATTTTCTCATTTCCCTGTATGATGTCCACGCAGCGGCTCAGACGGCGGTGATCGCAGCAAAATCCATGGAGATTGATTCGTTAGTAACGAATTTTTCTCATAGGCATCATCCGGAGAAAATCAAAAAGCTTCTGCATATGCCGGAAAAATACTGTTTCCCTGTGATTCAGGTAGTATTGGGATATTCGGAAAGGCCCGTGGAAGAAACCACCGGCAGGTTGTCGAAAAAGCACGTGATCCACTATGGCACATACAGGCCTGTGGAAGAGATCGACACGCAGGAGATTATCCGGGAAATGGATGGAGTTTACCCCGGCTATATTTCCGAGAAATATCCTCATGCTCTGGATTGGTATTTCAACGAGTGGCTTCTGGAATGGTACGATGAAGAAACGCACAGAGAACTGGTGGAAAGCCTTTGCCGATCGGGTTTGATCTGCAGGGAAGATCTTGCTCTTATGGGAAAGATGGCTGTTGAAGCCGGAAGAGCCAAGCCCCAAAAGGGTTGAAGACTAAAAGAAGATCGGATGTGTGCAGGCGGAGTGAGGGAAAGACGCCGACAGAACGCAGTATCTCAGCCGGCATCTTTCCGGCTTTACCGGGATTCCTGCCTGCGGAGAAAGAGCGTGCGGCCAGGGCAGTTCACTGTTCCGTCGTTTAGGAAGGGGCTCCAGCGGCAGGCGGGTTTGCAGTGAAGGCATTTTCCGCAGTCTCTTCCTGCCAGAACGTCGTTGGCGAAATTGGGGTTCACCAGGAAGCCCCGGGCAACATCCACCATATCGATTCCTGTTTTTTCCAGAACGTCTCGGGCTTCTTCCCCGCTGGTGATTCCGTCAACCCCAAATATGGGCGTGTTTGGCAGAACCTTTTTGATTTCCTGAGCCCCGTAAAAGGCAGCGGAATAGAGAAAATCCTCCGGTGCTTCGGGGGAACTTTCCCCATTGAAGCCATAGGAGACATCGATAAAGTCCACATAGTTGCTAAGTGCAGCGGCATGGCGGATGCCGTCCTTCAGGGTGGGCTCGAAGGCTCCTAAACGGATGCCAACCACAAAATCGGGTCCGCAGGCCTGCCGGATGCCTCTTAGGATCTCCAGGACAAAGGTCTCTTCTTTCTGCCCATAGATATCCTCTCGGCGGTTGATGTTTTTGTTTAGGAACTGACAGATGAGATAGCTGTGGCAGCCGTGAAGTTCAACGCCGTCCAGCCCGGCTTTTTTGGCCCGCAGAGCGGCCTTTACAAACGCTTCCTGGATTTCTTCTATGCGAGCAGCGCTCATTTCGTGGCCCCGGCAGGCCTTGGAGCCTTCCAAAGGTACATAATCGCTGGGGCAATCTGCTTCCGGGTCAATGCCCGACACACCGGAATGGTGCAGCTGCACGAAAAAAGGGGTGCCGTAAGCATGCACAGTATCCGCTAGGCGTTTCCATCCCTCTGTCTGGCTGTCCTCCCATAACCCCAGCTGGGTCTCATGCAGGCGGCCTCTCTTAGTGACGCAGGTGGCCTCCCCGATGATGAGCCCGGCGCCTCCTGCTGCCATGGCCCGGTAGTGCTCCACATTTTTTTCTGTCACGCGGCCGCTGTCATCAGACCAGTGAAAACATACCATAGGTGGGACGGCAATCCGGTTTTTGGTTGTAACGGAGCCGATGACTATGGAGTCTGCGAGTTGTTTCATACAAATTCCTCCCTATGTTTTTGTTCGGACTGTAAAGTAAAATGAAAATTGAAGACCCGTCAGCCCTTCTGGTACAATGGTTTTACCACAAACACAATGTACTCCCAGAAAGGAGACGAGTCTTCATGGCAAAA
>CAJFPJ010000086.1 GCA_904399395.1 uncultured Clostridia bacterium
CCTGGTTCTACCAGGGGTAAATAAAAAAGCCTTGGCAAATAAAACCTCCGTGCTACAATCGAGATGGTTTGGCAACCGCATCACGAAAAAGTAAGGAGGTTTTACGCAAGTGAAAAATGAAGTAAAACATACGGCGCACTCTAGCTACCGGTGTGAATACCATCTGGTATTTGCACCGAAGTACCGTCGGAAAGTGATTTACAAGGCATTACGCAAGGATATCATCGAAATCTTTAAAAAGCTGTGCAAGGAGATGAAAGTAGAGATCATCGAGGGAGAGGCATGTCCGGATCACATTCATATTTTAGTGAGTATCCCGCCGTACATGAGTATAGCACAGTTCGTGGGGACGCTCAAGAGTAAAAGTGCATTGATGATTTTCGATAGACACGCAAATCTGAAATACAAATATGGAAGTCGAAATTTCTGGTGTAGGGGATACTTTGTGGATACAGTAGGAAAGAATGCGAAGATGATCCAAGAATATATCCAAAACCAGCTGGAAGAAGATTTGGAGAGTGACCAAATTTCTCTCAAAGAGTATATGGACCCGTTTACGGGTAGCAAGAGAAAGTATGCAAAAGAAAACAGCCGCTTTTAGCGGCTGCCTGTAATAGTGATGCGATGACAAATCCTCGGTACCCCTTTAGGGGTCAGCAAGTACTGACCCCTCTGGGGTTTGAGCAAACCACTAGTTTACTAGTGGTTTTGATTTTATTGCCTAATGGTGTTAATCAGCGATTTTGCAACCAAAATAAAGGATTTACTTAAGGATAAAACAGTTATAATAAAATTGACAAATGGAAATTACCATATTTTCCGGAGGGTAACAATATGAAAGAAATGATTATTAAGAGAAAAATTGATGAAATGGGCAGAATCGTTCTTCCTGTCCGTATGCGCAGAATGATGGGAATCGGGATCGGAACAGAATTACAGATCGAATACGCCGATCAAAAAATCATTATAAAAATCCCCGATGAAGCTTGTCAACTTTGCGGGTCCAATCATGATTTAATTTCATACAATGGCTCAAACATATGTCGTGCATGTGTCAAAAAGCTTCAAGCCGTTTTAGAAAAAGACAAATAAAACAGTAATGATATTTGTAAAAACAAGATATAGAATTTATAAATTATGAGGTGAATGACATGCTGCCACAGCCGATATGCAGTATTATAGGCTGTATTGACCGAATAGAAGATACGGAAACCGAATACATCAAAGATGAAAAGCATAGTAAATCATATAAGCTCAGACAAAACATACGACAAGCGATAAAAGATGGTTTTACTGTCTTTGCTTGCAGCGGAGACAACCGATATAACACACAGGGATTGCTTGTTCTGCTTCAAGAGCTGGGAGCCGAATGCAAATACAAAAACATTGTGGTAAACCCCATATATAATGATAAACCATACTGTGATGATGATATCTGGGCACAGCTTGACACATTGCCGATAGCCGGAATACATTTAGCCAAAGGATACAGTAAAAAAGCCATTTCCGTAAGGGAGAAATGGCTTCGAGAGCATAGCAAGCGAGTCATTGAAATAGAGTAAAAAACATCTGCTGAACAATTTTAAAAATTGTTCAGCAGATGTTTTTAAATGCTGGTATTTATCGATTTTATAATATGCATTCATTATATTCTGGTATATATTTGCAGGAGGAATGATTATTTGTTTTATCAAGCAGACCTTAATCATTGTTCAATATTAAAATAATAATTTAATGCATGAACCTTATCGGTTGCTTCCCATTTGACACCTAAATCTTCTCTTCCCATATGTCCATACGCAGCAAGTTTTTGATAGATAGGCCGTCTTAAATCAAGATGCTTTATAATGGCAGCCGGACGCAAATCAAAAACTTGATTGACTGCATCTGCAATTTTATTATCAGGGTATTTACCTGTACCAAAGGTGTTTACTGTTATAGAAACAGGATGTGCAATTCCAATCGCATAAGCGATCTGCAATTCACACTGGTTAGCTAATCCTGCAGCTACAATATTTTTTGCCACATATCGTGCCATATAGGCGGCGCTTCTATCTACCTTTGTCGGATCCTTTCCGGAAAAAGCTCCGCCGCCATGACGAGCATAGCCTCCATATGTATCCACGATTATTTTACGGCCGGTAAGTCCACTGTCTCCCTGAGGGCCTCCGGTAACAAATCTTCCCGTTGGATTAATGTGTATTTTTGTGTTATTATCAAATAACTGTTCCGGAATAACCGGAAAAACAACTTTTGCTATGATGTCTTTATGTAACTGTGCCATATCCACGTCATCAGAATGCTGTGTAGAAATAATAATAGTATCTACCCGAACAGGTTTTCCATCATGATATTCTACAGTCACCTGAGTTTTGCCATCCGGACGAAGGTAGTCAAGTTCTCCTGACTTTCTTACTTTTGTCAATTGCACAGCCAATTTATGTGCAAGAGAGATAGGCATTGGCATCAACTCCGGTGTTTCGTCACAAGCATATCCAAACATCATTCCTTGATCTCCTGCACCATTTACATCTTCATCAGTATGTGAACCGGTCTTGATTTCCATAGAGTTATTCACACCTAAAGCTATATCCTGTGATTGCTCATCAATAGAAGTCATAACCGCACATGTTTTAGCATCAAATCCATAATCAGCATTAGTATAACCTATTTCTTCTATCACTTTTCTGGCTATTTTAGGAATATCAACATAACAGGAAGTAGATATTTCTCCCATTACCACTGCGACGCCGGTAGTAATTGCAGTTTCACATGCTACTCGGCAATTTTTATCTTGAGCAATAATAGCATCTAATACTGCATCAGATATTTGATCGCAAATTTTATCCGGATGTCCTTCTGTAACAGATTCTGATGTGAATAAAAATTTTTGCATACTTACACTTCCTGTTTTATATTTAATTTATATTTTTTGCATATGATTGACTATTCCTGCCAATGGGTTAGTATTAACCGCCGACTGAAGCTGCTGATCATCTATATGAGTATAGATTTGAGTTGTATTTAAACTTTCATGCCCTAATATTTCTTTTAAAGCTCTGATGTCTACACCTCCATACCTATACAATAATGTCGCAGCAGTATGCCTTAATTTATGTGGTGTAATATCGTGAGAAAGTCCGGCTTTTTCAACTGCGTTTTTGATAACAACTTGAATAGCACGTGTGGTCAATCTGCTTCCTCTTTTACTTATAAAGAGTGCATTATCTTTCGGATTATAGTTTTTGCGTTCATTTAACCATTCATTTACAGCATTTTTGGCTGCTGGTGTTAAAAAGATTTGTCGTTCTTTATCCCCTTTTCCTATTACAGTCACAGATTCAGCACTAATCTGCTCAACATTTAAGTTTGTAAGTTCAGCCAAACGTAAAGCGCAATTTAAAAATAAAGTAATGATGCAATAATTTCGAGGAGAATTTTCTACACTCATTAACAATCGAATAGAATCCTCTAAACTTAAATATTTTGGTATGCGTTTCGGTTGCTTTGGCACATCTAATTCTTCCGTAAAATTATTTTCTATTAAATGTACTTTTTTAAGATATTTCCAAAATTGTCTAATTGAAATAATTTTTCGACTACATGTGGCAATAGAACAGTGACGATTTTTTGCAAATATGCTATAAAAGCATATATATCATTGAGTGTAATAGATTTAATAAAATTTATGTCTGCAAAAGAACAATCAGGCAAAGGTGTAACCAATGGTTTTTTATGTTGTAAGACAAAAATAAATAAAAGTCTAAGATCTACGCGAAATTCAGCAATTGTATGTGGCGATCTTGCTTTTATAACAGTTAGATAACTGAAATACTCTTCTAATATTTTGTTATTAATCTCCATTAGAAAACACACCTTTTTTCTTTTAGTATTTTCTAATATGAAATAATAATTCAAAATAATAAAATATTATTTTATATATCATATTTTATTTTCACATTATAGCAAATTTTCTGGCTATATTATACTATTTATAAACCTCGTTGTGTCAATCATCCTAACCAATGGCGGCTTCTGCTTTGTTGAGCATACATGGCAAATGGCTTCATTGTTTTGAAATACATTGTGATAGATAAGCTGCTTTTGGGTGTTTGATTCAAATACACTGAAAGGGTAGAGGTTTATGCAAGCCCTTTCCTTCCCATTTGATTCGGCTCTCTTTTTTGTCCAGACTTCATAAAATCGAATGTTTTTATGACCATGCATTGTGTACGCTGTTTCATCCGGCGTAAAGAATCGCTTTGCTATTTGCATATTCGCTGTTTTGATGATTTCTATATCAACACCTACAGGCTCATTAGCTATGACACAAGCGAGGTAATTACCGGCATGAGAAATATTGAATTGTATAGGGGGTGCCTGCAACAAATGGTTTGCCATATTCATTAACCGAAAACTCAATCTGCCTCTTACTAAGGTTCGTAAAACGGCATATTTTAACACGAGCTAAAATGTCACCCAATAGACAATTTCTCGCATCCCGGAAAAAATGAAATTGTTTTATTCGTTCCTGTTTATCCGGACTAACAAGAGGCAGCAGAGCATCAAAGTCTTTTGGTATAAACTCAGGGATAACTGTAAGAATGACCGCCTCGAACATACATGTTGCTCCTTCATATCGTCTTTGTGTTTCGTGGTTTGGTGAGAAGGCGAACCTAATCATTTTCGCAGTTTATTTTACTTTTGTTTCGACATACTCAATCATTGATTTGATTGTAGGGAAAGCGGTTATTAGCAACATTTCATCATCAAATTCAAAGTCAAATTCACTTTCCAGATCAACTACTATCTTAATAAAAGTGATTGAATCAACACCAGTATATGAAAAATCTGTTTCTAAAGTAACATCACCAATTTCGGAATTTAGATTAGATACAATAATTTGAAATATCTTTTCTTGTGTATTATTCAATTCTATTGTGCTACAGTCTTTTAACGAAGAATTTTCCTCATTTATCTCAATACATTCCGATACTCTTTTTCTGTCGATTTTACCGTTAGTCGTTTGGATAAAATTTTCGACTCGTTTAAATATAACCGGAATCATATAATCGGGCAGATTTAATGATAAATACGATATAATATCTTTCGTCTCAATATGGCTACTACTGGTGTAAAACGCTTCTAAAACTTTATCCGTTTCACTCGTCTCTAATGCAATAACGACAGATTGTTTTATACCTCCAAACTGATTAAG
The DNA here is from genome assembly GCA_904399395.1 of uncultured Clostridia bacterium. Lineage (GTDB taxonomy): Bacteria > Bacillota > Clostridia > Oscillospirales > Acutalibacteraceae > UMGS1264. Next base: position 5,219 of record CAJFPJ010000086.1, read on the forward strand.
ATAAGCTTCTATTTCTTCAAGCTCAATTCGATGACCGCGTATTTTCACCTGATTATCGATTCGCCCCAAATACTCCAAATCGCCATCTGGAAGGTAGCGCCCCCTATCTCCTGTTCGATACGCCCTAATATCAGGTTTCTGCGGAAGATAGATGAATTTCTCTTTCGTCAAATCACTGCGTCCAACATATCCTTTTGCTAGACCTTTTCCGGCAATGCAAATCTCTCCGACTTCTCCAACTGGTAAAATAGAAAGGTTCTCATTAACTATATAAACTTCTGTATTCTTGATTGGGCGTCCAATGTCGATTCGGTCTCTGCAAGTAAGATCACTAACCGTTGACCAAATAGTGGTTTCTGTAGGTCCATACATATTATATATCTTGGCTGTTGTTTTCTCTTGCAACGTATGCAGTAAACTGATAGGAAATGGTTCGCCCCCAATCATTATTTCCTTAACATTTTTCAAACAGAAAAGCTCTTTGTCATGGTTCAAGAGTAATTGCATTTTGGACGGCGTCATTTGAACCATATCTACAGCATTATCTCGAATAAGTTGAGCCATGAATTTCGGATTACGCTGTTCTTCTTTGTTTGCGAGTATAACTGTAAGCCCCTTATATAGAGCCATAATGCTTTCAAGAAAAAAGATGTCAAAGGATACTGTAGTGAGGCATGCAATTCGTTTTTTATGGGAAAAATCAATGATGCTTGAGATGCCTTCAATGAAATTAAACAGCCCTTCTCGTGTTACTTCAACACCTTTAGGAATTCCTGTAGAACCAGAGGTAAAGAGAATATAGGATATACTATTTTTAGCAATGTCTACATCAAAATCAACATATTCATTTTCATCGATACAAATAACATTTGCATCCCTGACTTTTTCAATATACCTCTTATGTGTAATAACGGTATTCACTTTAGCCTCATTTAGAATTTTTTCAATTCGTGATGGGGGATAACTTGGATCAATCGGAACGTAGGTGATTTGCTTATTAAAGCAATTATACATTGCAGATATTAAAGAGCTATTTCTATCTAAGATTAACCCGACACGATCAAAATTCAACTTTATTTTATTTTCTATGCTATTCAACTCATTCGATGTAATTATCTGCATTATACTAATCCTTTCAGCACCTTTGCAGCCAAATTTTCTTCAGCATACGCTATACTCTTAATCATCTCACTGGCTTGACCAATTCGACTGACGTTTTTAGATACAAGAATTTTAATGAAATGATTCTTCACAGCGTCCCATTCTCCGCAAATATTTTTTATATTTTGAATGATCTCGTCATGTCATCCAGACATAAACATTGTGTTATATCTTGAGTTTGCAATATAACTCAGTCTATTTTATATGGTATATAATTTTCCCCAAATTATTATGTAAGCGTAAAATCATCCGGCGGCTGTCTCTACCAAACTATAAAAGTCCAAAGAAGTACATAGTAGTACCAGAGAGTACCTAAGACTCTAAGATAGTGAGGGGCAGACATGGAGAAAGTCGAGAGTTTACAAAGCATCACCGGCTGGCGGAATGGAGCCGGCGTGTAGAGGCTTGCCGGAGCAGCGGACTGCCCGTAGGCCGGTGGTATGAGGAAAAAGAAATTAAGGTGTCCACCTATTTTTCCTTACCAACATCCGATATCACTGCATCAAAACAACTCAAATCATTGTATTTTTTAAATTAACCTTGGACTTCATCACCATAATTTACTCGCTATTCTGATTTTTTACTATAAATAGTCAGTTCGCCAAATAATATTTTGCTTAATCACTTTTGCTGGATTTCCTACCGCCAAGGAATGTGAAGGTATCGACTTTGCAACCACACTCCCACTTCCAATAACACTGCCTTCTCCAATCTCTACCCCCTTCAATATAGTTACGTTACTTCCAATCCAAACATGATCGTGAATAATAATTGGTTGATACCGATTTATCTGAGAACCAATTTTCAACATATGAGCATCGCCATCCATAATAGAAACATTCCAGGAAATCAGGCAATCATTCCCTATATGTAAATAATCGTAAACCATTATTCTTGTATTTGAGCCAACATAAACATGCCCAAAATCAGCACGCCCACTATAAACATTTATAAGGACATGATCACATAAATACAGACTTTTTGCGGACAAAAATGCGCTTTCGTACACATTAATTTCTGATTTCCTTTTCATATATACATTTTCTATCATCAGATTCATGTTATTGTATAAGTTTATTTGTGAATCTTCCATTGAAAGATAGGAAAAATCAAATTGCGCATTGGATAACAAATAAATTTGATTCTTTCCTGCCACTTTCATGGCATTATGCATACAAAATTTGCCAAAATCATGTCCAATCAATTCTATTTCGGGCGCTTTGAGTAGTTGCTCTTCGTTCGTTAAAAGAGAAAATTTTTCTTTGTTTATTTCTAAAAAATAATCCACATCAACGTATTCGATATTATCTTCATTTAACCCATACTGTATTAATTTGTTTATAAGGGCATAATTGTTATATGAAAAACATACAATAAAAAACTCATTTAAATCGTCCTGTAATATTTGACTAATTGGTCTTATTGGCACCTGTTTTGTATACATGTTTTGATAGTTTTCGTCAGGTACAATGAAGAATTCACATAAACCTGCGATTTGCATAAACTGATTCAAAAAATGAGGGAATCCACAACCAATTATTTTTTTGGTACGCTTTTTAAATTGGATCTTGTGTACAAGAGAAAAAAATGCCACCTGGTCTCTAATGAATATTTTTTTAATAAACATGGTTGTCCTCATTAATGGCTAAATATGATCCGGAATTATCACATACCGGCCACCAACCATAGGAGAATGAAAATTATTCATCCAGGCATGGACAGAAAAATCCTGATTAGGAGCTTGTCCAGCAATTAATACTGCACTGTTTTCATATTTACTATTGAGTAACCATGTTTTGTATTTTTGGTCCGGTAGTTTTCTGTATATAGAGCGCATTCTTTCAACAAAAACCATGTATCTTTCTAAACTCATCGCAAGTTTATTTTCCCTTGCAAAAATGGCCTTTATCTCCGAGGCTGTTTTATCTAAATATTCTGGAACAGTAGAAATTTTTGTTTGAAACCAAAAATCCTCTATTTCTATTTTATCCATAACAAACTCATTTGTAGCCGCCCAAGTATTCATATGAAACAGTTCGCTTAATTGTTTTCGCGTTATTCCTTTGGGCAGACAAATGATCATATCTCCAGATTCATAAGCTTCTTGTATTTCTGCTTTTGTAAAATGAGGCAAATCAAGCGTAAATTTCTTTTTTAATATTGTTTCTATGCCATAATTAATATACCATTTTTCCATTTCATTACGTATATACTCAGGCTCATATATGTTTATAGTGTCTGTTTGGAATCTAAGCAAATCCTGGGTGCTTATAATATGGTCGTCAATCATCGATTGTATCAGTCGTAGAGCCTGCTGCCTCATTTTTGTTTCGCTCATTTTATATCCTCCGTTCATTGTCTATTTTGATAACGGTATTCCTTATTTGATCAATACAAGAACTCTCAATATCAATTATCTGGGGCCAAAGCATTTTGATTCGTTCCGAGAGAATATTCTTCTGATAAAGCAAGCTTTTATAAACATTATTCCGGAATAAAAGCCATAGATCGCTGCATTTTTTTAAATCGCATATGAGGTGCTCTAAAGCTTCAAATTGATTCATCCATTGTAAAAAATCCAAATACGATAGTCGGCTCCACCAGATATATGTCATTGATAAGCAAAAAGTGCTGGAATCAATCGTTTTTAAATTCCCCGTTTTAAAATCGATTTGTTCAATCCACTTAAAAAAATCATCAAGTTTTTGTTTCCTATCAAGAACAGCATCTTTTTCTGCCGCTTCAGTCATCAATTCATAAGAATGCCGGAATAGATCCTGTGGCATTATATTATCTTTATCGCTCTTTTTTTTATAGTAAATAAATGCACGGGCGCCTAGATTAAAATCTTCATAAGATATAACTTGTGGTTCATTTACCAAGTATTTGTCATAGACATGCAATAATTGTTTGTTTTTATCGATTCCAATAATCAATATCATATGGTCTCTGTGTAACTGTTTGTAATATTTACTCCAGCAGCAATAATAATTATTGAAATACACACCCAGTATTTTATTGGCCCTTAGAAGCTCTTCCATCAAATCAATTTTTATTTCAGATGGATAAACTTCAATAAATTCCAGACCGGAATAATTATACAGTAAATTATCTTTTCGATATTCCGTTTGGATTTGTGTATCTAAAATGGACCCATTCGGAGACTGTATATAATTGAAATTAAATTTATTTGCAAACTTTGGGCGTATATCTTGTTCTAATATAGAATAGAAAGCCGCATCAATGCAGTCGGCACAGTCATAGTATGGTTTTGTATTAAAATTAAAATTAGTCATAGTATCACCATTTTTCTCTGTAAATCTTTTAGAAAAAGATCACTATTACCCTCCGATCAGTTTTAATAATACCATTTGACGTTTCATTTCAATACAATGCCTACATAGCAGATCATCCGGCGCCTGTGTATTTCCATAGACCTGTTTCCTAAGGAAAATTGCGTTTTCACTATTTAGTAAGTCAAAAAGAGATGCATCTTGAATATTTCCAAATTTATGCTTTTGAAAATAATCATTACAGCATAGAAAGGCGTCACCGCACATATTTATATGTAATTGTGATATAACAGCATTACAGCCAAATAGACGATTTTGTTTTATATGGATATTTTGATTAAACTCTCCTTTTAAATTGCCTGCACGATCATGTGTCGGCCAGGATATAATGGGATGTTTTATCTGCTCCTGATATTTTTCCCGAATACATGTAAGCGTTTTTTGACGTTCATTTGTTTGACCTTGAATTGAGAAGTTTACATTTAACCCAGCCTCGATAGCTTTATTAACAACAGCTATCACCTTGTTAAAATGTGAGTATCCTGTTATCTCTTTAAAGCGTTCCGGTTGTAAACTTGGAACATTAAACCATATTTCTTGAAGACATCCCGACTGTTTTAGTTCTTGAATCATCTCATTAGTAAGCGCACTGCCATTGGTATATAAAATAAGCTTTAAATTAAATTTTTTAAGATACTGTATTCGCTCTAAGAAAAGCGGATCTAGAACAGGTTCATTATATGTGTTGAGCGTTACATAGTTAACAGAGCCAAAATCCTGAATTTTTTGTAATATTTCAAGGAATAGTTGATTGGCCATAATCTTTTGCTGCAGATTTTGATTATCTTTATTTGGACAAAAGCTGCAACGCCAGTTACAGTATTTGGATGTTTCAATTTCTACGCTCTGCAGCCGGTTAAGATGCCAAGCCGTTTCATATTTAGTTAAAAAATGATATCCAATCATTTTCGTTATGCTTTCTTGTGAAAAAACGTTTAATAATTGATTATAATATATCGGTTTCGTACAAAAACGTAGAAGAGACAATTCTTCATCATTGAGACGAATAGGTTCGTCTCCCGGAAAAATGGACCAAGCATTTTCAAAAGGCCTATTGTCACAATGTTGAAAATACGGAGATGTAACATACTTTTGTTTTTGAATATTCATTGGTTTCCCCCGGATAATACTGTTGAATCGATATGTATTATTTCGAGAATGGCTGGTAAGACCTCTTTGATATCTCCTACTAATCCAAGCGATGCATAATTAAAAATTGGTGCATCCATATTATTGTTAATTGCGATAATATATTTCGCTTCCTGAACACCCAACATATGCTGAACCGCCCCGGATATACCGCAAGCCACATATATTGTTGGCGCAATACTGCGACCGGAAATACCAACTTGAGATTTCGAGGCCATCCATCCTCGTGTTACGGCTTCTCTCGAAGCCATAATATTGGCGTGTAACCGTGCGGATAAAATATCAAATTGCTGTAAAATATCTGGATGATTAATACCGGCTCCTACACCGAACACAATAGAAAATTTATCTTGATGCAAAAGATCCTGCTCTAAATCCTCTTGGGAAATACAGTGGAACCCAACCTGAGGAAAAGAGCGTTCAAATTGGTAAATAGGGATTATAGCGGAAAAGTTCTCAGACAAAAGTTTTGGCTGTGCTTTCTGCAATCTTAATGTTGCTATTACCGGAAACGTCTCATTCACAATTTCAGCCAATATTCGCCCAGAATAAGCAGGACGCGTCATTACAAAATTTCCTTGGGATACCGGCTTAATATTCAGACAATCTGCAGTCAAACCTGTGCGCAATTTTGCCGCGAGCCGAGGAGCAAGGGAACGGCCGTGCGCAGTTGCTCCGAATAAGATAATTTGAGGCGTATCCTTTTCTACTAAAAAAGCTATTGCCTGTGTAAGTTCCCGTTCTCCTCCTTCCTTCAACGTTTCATGATCTAATACCAAGATTTTGTCCACCCGGCATTTTGAAACATATTCGACAACTGATTGTAGTTGATACCCTACCACAATTGCGGTCAGAGAACTTCCTATTTGTTTCGATAGTTCTTCACCCTTTTGCAGCAAATAGTTTGTTCCATCAGCTACATTGGCATTCGTATGCTCAATATATACCCATATAGGCTTTTGATTGTCATCCATATTAATAAAAGTGTTGGATTTACTTGTTGAATCGAAAGACGTCGTTATAATCTCCGGCTGACCGCTGTCTTGCTTTTCTTTGGCTTGGCGAATAAATTCTACAAATGTTTGCGCCAAGTCCTTTGCGTTTCCTTGTATGATCTGGTTTTCTTTTTTTGTGGAACGATCAAGATATAGCTTTCTTACTTTTGTTGCAGATCCTTTTTTTCCACACGTTTCAACGTCAATTCCAATATCCGTATGATCCCAAATCGTTGTTACCCGATACATAGACTCGACCATGTTTTGCAACGTAGGACCTACAAACGGTAAATCTTGTTGATCTATAATCACCATGCATGGATATGTCATCTCAATTATCTGTTTACGCATACACATATATCGTTCGCATACTACTGATTGACATCCCCATTCACAGTGTTGAACATCTATTGCGTGCGGAATACCTAATATTTCAGCAATTTCAGGTCCAACCTGACCTGTTCCCCCATCTTCGGACATCTTTCCGCAAAGAACAAGATCATATAATCCTAATTTTTTTATTGCAGCGGCCAATACGGCCGCAGTTGCAAGCGTATCTGCCCCAGCAAATGCCAAATCACTTAAAAGAATTACCTGATCTACTCCGTAAGCGTACAGGTTCTGCAAGGTTTCTTTCGTAGATGCTGGCCCCATGCTGATGACTGTAATCGTTGCATTTTTTAAGCGTGATTTTATTTCGACGGCTTGTATAACAGCTTGTAAATCAGAGCGATTGATTGATCCGGACAAGTTGCTTCTTATATTGGTTAACGTTCTATTTTTTAAATCTACATTTGTTAATTGAATGATTGTCTTCACGCAAACAACAATTTTTAAAGACATGTGCCCGCCTCCTACAATGGCAATGTTTTAGGAAATGTCATTCCCCATTTTGTTCGTGAAAAACGATTTCCTTAGTTTTATTAAAAAGCTCTTTGTCGGCAATTTTTGTGATATACTTCCGGCAAAATGAATCCTCTTTTTGTTTTTTTAACTGTAAAAATAAATCTAATGTTGTGTCCGAGATACCCCAAAAATGTTGCATATCTTCTGCTATATGCATAAATCCTTCTTCTCCATCTAAATAAAGGCCTTGGGTATGCAGTTCTTCTTTTACTTCATTATAAGAGACCGTTCCTTGATACGGTATATTAATATTAAGAACATAGTTTTCTGCTCCCAAGTCCCTGAAAAATTGTAAGGTGTCTCGATAATCCTGATCGGTGAAACCAGGACATCCCAATAATATATAAGCAGTGCGTTGTAAACCCGCTTCAGAGGATAACTTGAAAGCGTTTTGAATATCTTCTAGTTTTGTTCCCTTATTTAAACGATCCAACATCTTTTGATTGCCGGCTTCTACTCCAAATTTTATGTGTCGGCAACCTGCCTCCTTTAGCCTGAGAAAATCCTCTTTTGACAAAAAAAGATCGACCCGCGCTTCTGCCCACCAACTAAACTGCGAAGCTTCGGCTTTTAATTGCGTAAGCTGTTTTAGCATTTCATTTGTGCGATTACCCTTATTCGGTAAAAATATTGTGTCTGCAAAATAGAATTGGCTTGTTCCTATTTGATATAAACGGTGGCGAATTTCCCTTAGAAATCTTTCTGGAGATTGAAACGAAATACGGCCATGCCGCATACATGGGTGAAAACAAAAATTGCACTTGTGCGGGCAACCACGCATCGACATGATATAGTCCCAATCGTATGGCTTAACATCTTGAGAAATATAATCGTTCGTTAATATTGGTAAATTGTCTAAGTCAGTTGTCCATACTTCATCAAATTCACCTTTTAATTCGTCTTCCACAATCTTTTCAATGATTGTTTCCGCCTCACACAGAATGACTGTATCCAAATAACTGCGATCTTCCTTATTTAAAAACTTTAATAAATGTCCATATCCAATGCAATGGACATGTTCTCCAATTTGCGACTTAATATTTTTGCTGACATACGCACATATCTGATTACTCCCTAACTCGACGGTAGGCATCAGAACATCGCCAGCACCTATAATTACAGTTTGCGGATTAAAATCTTTTATCTGTTGAAACAGCCCTTCAAATGCCGGATTAAACGGCAAATTCTCCCTTTTAAAAAGCCAATTATTTTCTGCAAGACTTATGCGGTCAGCGTAACTAACGGTGTCATCGGCAAAATCACCGTTAATAAAACATACTTCGTGTCCTTTGTTATGTAATACTTCTGCAACGTAGTGCATAGCAGGCGTCAGACGATTGTTTTTAGATCCTATTAACCTGTAATATGGCGGAATGACACACGCAATTCTATGCTTTTTTATAACAATCACTCCGTTCTTTTATTTTGAGATATTATACCAAAGCGAGCACCTAGAAAACCGGCTGAAAATTGAGGCATCCACCCATGCACATTAAAATTGTGAAATCTGTCAAATCCAGCCATCAACATACCTGATCGGTCATATCTTCCATGCGGAAGCCAAATCCAATATTCTTGATCGGGATTTTTGCCATATAGGTGCCGATACCATCCGATGAACACCAAATATCTTTCCAAACTGAATTGTATATAAGGATAGCTTCCATATAAATTTGCAACATCAATCCCTGTTGTCTTAATCATTGATGGGCTTTCGCTCATCTTTGTACGGAACCATAGATCTTCTGTTTCAGGAACTTGTGTTATGAGAGGATCGGACAATGCCCATGTATTGATCCGAAACAACTCGCCGAACTGCGCACGAGAAACATTTGCTGGGACACATAAAATTGCTTCTTCATTTCTATAAGCTTCCTGGATTTCTTCTTGGGAAAATGGACATTGCGATAAAACCAATCGCCTGCCAATGATGGATTCAATTCCCATTCCAACGTACCAGTCTTCCATCATGGCTCTAACCGCGTCTGGCGTATCTGGATTAGTTTGGCGTTGAAAAACACGTAAATCTTCTGTTTGAAGGATGTTGTCGCGTAGCATTCCTTCAATAAAAAGCAATATACTTTCTTTTGTATGAGTTCCTTCCATAGAAATTCTCCTTTAATCATTCTTTACTTCTTGTTTGACATACCACTTTGCTTGCAAATAATACAGTGCTTTATATTCTCCATCTAATGACATCAATTCTTCATGAGTACCATTCTCGGCCACAACGCCGTCCTTCAGAAGAATAATCCGATCGGCGATAGAAGCCGACCCAATACGGTGCGAAATGATTAAAGAAATTTTGTCTGCTGTTATTTCCTTAAATTTATAGTAAACATCTGCCTCCGCAATTGGATCCAAGGACGCGGTAGGCTCATCCAGAATAATCATAGAATAATCTCGGAATTGACCGCGACCAATCGCTATTTTTTGCCATTGACCACCGGATAAATCCGTCTCGCCAAGTTCTCTTCCCAGAACGGTGTCGATTCCATTTGGCAAATTGTCCACAAACTCAAATCCATCATTATTCCGAATAAATTCCAAGATCCGCTCTTTGTCTTTAATTTGTTCAACCGTTCCAAAACCGATATTTTCCCGTAATGTCAGATTGTATTGTGTATAATTTTGGAAGACGGCCGACATCTGTTTCCATAAAGAATTTTTTTCAAGTTTAGTTATCGAAATACCGTTTATTAATATCTCTCCTTTATCCGGCTTGTAAAAACCACAGAGAAGCTTTACAAGGGTACTTTTTCCTGCTCCGTTATATCCCAAAAGCGCTACGCTTTCTTTATCGTGAATCACAAAAGAAACGCCTTTTAACGTTTCGTAATCATTGACAGGATACCGGAAATATACATCTCGAAATTCAATGCTGTGAATTGGTTCTTCCAGTCGAATTTCTCCCAAAGGCTCTTCCTGTTTACCGGAATATCGAAAAAAGTTTTTGACAAACGGAAGATTGTCTAATACATTGGAAAACATACTGATCAGCCCGTCTGTATGTTCCTGTACCAAAGAAAGCGCGCCGGAAATAGAGGCGAATACCGCTAGTGTAATCTGTCCATTAAATACCATGTATGCTGATATTAGTAATCCCAGGCCAAGGCCTATTGGGCGAAACGAGTTCAAAAAAGTATTGATATAGAAGGTCCTTTTTTCATAGTTCCAATTCTCCTTTGTTACCTGTTCCAGATTGCTGGTATATTTATTACTTAAGTATTCATAAGTGTCGAATGTTCGTATATCACGGTTCGTATTACGGTCAACGAACATTGACCATAGGTAGTTTAAAAACCGATTTTGGGACTGCTGGACATCTTTCAGCTTAAAAAAACGCTTTCCCTGGAAATATCTTGATAAAAATACCGGTACCATACCGAGAACAGCTAAAACGATTAAAGAGGCATTCTGCAAGCTTAAAACTGTAATAATTGAAATAGTGGCAGTAAATAAAACAGGAATGCGGATAATGGATTCTATAATTGCCATAAAACGGCCACTGAAAATATTCTCCGTCGCTTTGCTAATATGATCGTAAAAATTGGTATCTTCCAGTTCCAACATATTTAGGGCGTATGCTTTCATGAATACATCGTTTAGCATTTTCATGCTCAGATTCTGACTTAACCTTGATTTAAGATACGCTTCCATAGGTAAATAGACATAGTAGTTTGGCGCAAAAAAGTAATAGACTACAAATGAAACAATTAGCGTCCAATAATTGGTGCCTCCTTCCATGATATTCTGGATAGAGGTCAAAACAATAATATTTACTTGGGTCAACAGGCCTTCAATAAGCCCTACGAGTACTGACAGGCCAATAATGCCCAAAAAGCGCCAGTGGTTTGACTTATATACCAATCTAACAACAGATAAATATGTTCTCAATTTTTTATCCCTCCTGGTACCATTTTGACTGTGCTTGAAACATAGTTGCGTATTTACCGTTGTTTTTCAGTAATTGTTCATGATTTCCATCTTCCACAATTTTCCCATCTTGAATTACTAAAATCCGTTCCCCTATTTGTGCGCTCCCCAGACGATGCGATACTAAAAGGCAAGTCTTTTCTTCGGATAAGTTCTTGAATGTATGGTATATTTCCGCTTCTGCGATTGGATCCAGGGAAGCTGTAGGTTCATCCAAAATAATAATATTAGAGTCCATGTTATAGGCTTTGGATATGTTAAGTTTTTGCCATTGTCCTTCAGATATGTCGGTTCCCTCTCCATAGATATTGCCGAGCATTGTATCATATCCTTGGGGCATTTTTTGTATGAACGGATCCGCAAGCCCTTTGATAGCGGAATCCCTTATTTTTTCTGTATTTTGTATCTGATCAATGTCACCAAATCCAATGTTTTCGCGAACGCTTAAAAAATACTTGGTAAAGTCCTGAAATACACATGACATTATTTTTTTCCTTATCTGTGGTGAGATGGCACTTACTTCGCAGCCATTTACGGTAACCATACCGCTGCGTGGCTTGTACAGCCCCAATAAAAGCTTGATAATCGTACTTTTTCCTGCTCCGTTTTCTCCTACAATTGCAACTCTCTCACCGTTATGGATAGTAAAAGTTATTCCCTTTAGGGTATCTTCTTCACACTGTGGATAGCGAAAATATACGTCCTTAAATTCAATTTCAAATTGCTTGCTTTCCTCTAAACCGGGAAAATTTTTATAGGTTACATCCTTCAATTTGCTCAATACAGACAAATCATCCCAGAACAGTTTATATTTTCTGACTTCTCCGTATTGATTGGGAATTCCATGCACCAATGTAAGTCCTAATGTTCCCACTGTATTCAGTAAAACTAAGTAATCGGCCAATGTAAGCGTTCCACGTATAACAAATAAAATGTTGATAAACGTTAGCGGCGTCCCAACCCATACATATAATATATTTACTAGGGCACCGCGCTTCCCATATTTGGACTCCACAATTAGTCTTCTTTTAAAGCTCTTTTCCGTATTGTTTCTCCATATATTCTTTAGATAATCCAGAATGCCGAACAACTTGATTTCTTTCATGCTTTCTTTATTTAGGATAATATTAGAAATATAGGTAGAAATTCTGTTAAAGTACGTCATTTCCTTTTCTGCCTTGTTTAATTCTTCAGATGATTTAAACTTGACAAAAAACATTGGTATAGCTCCCACAATTGACAAAGGGAGCATCCACCATGCAAGAGAAATAACAACATATGATATGCCGATAGCCGAGATTACGTTTGACAGTAATGACAATACAGAGAAAACGGTTTGACTGACTTTCGTTTCCACTTCCGTCAGCATCCGTGTACTTAGATCGTATATCTCTTTGTCATCGAAGTTTTCATACTCTATTTTTGACATTTTTTCCATTAAATCCGCCTTGACAGATTTATTGATTTTCTGTGTTATACGGGTTCTTAGCAGACCTTCCAAAGATGTCAGAATTGGAAAGAAAATCATTGTCAATACCATTAACGCCACTATCCCGATTATAAATCGAAAATCTTGATTATTTTCCAGCATGTTTGACATAGAATCCAACGTAATATGCGTTAAAGAGGCATTTACTGTCGCGGCTAATCCGTTTACCACAGTTATGAAAATAAGACTGATCATCAGCGCCGGTGTTACTGAAAATATATACTTTATTGCTCTTATTACGTAGTTTTTTGTTGTTGGCTTTTCCAATAATTTATGTATTTTCATGTTTTTCCCCCAATTTATTTCCTTTTTAAAAGCCAAATGTCTCTTCTTTTGCTGATGTATGGTTCATAAATCGCCGATAAAGAAAGTCGTCCATATGCAGAGTATGTGCAAAACCTTCGTAAATCCATTCCTTCATTAATAAGCCGCATGCGGGGCTATGCATAAACCCATGCCCATTAAATCCGGCCACACAATACAACCCGTTCACAGAGTCAATTGGGCCAATAATGGGGTTTTCATCTGGTGTAACTTCATAATATCCGGCCCAGCGATTTACAATTCGACAGCTGCTTAGGGAGGGAAAACGATAGATTGCCTGTTTACAGTGTAATAATTCCCACTTGAGGTCAACCTCTGCATCTCGGCTTTCACCTTCTGCGACAGCAGTCGGAGGACGGCTCATTTCCGATAGGATACCGTCCCCTTCTCTATGAAAACCTAAGCCTTCCTTCATGTAAAGGACAACAGGAAAATTTTCACTCGGCAGACTAACATGATCAGTAATAAAAATCTGCTGTTTGGCAGGCATAACAGGAAGATTTATATGATATAGCGAACCAATCCTACTTGACCAGGGTCCTGCTGCAATTACTACTATCCGTGACAGAATGCTACCCCTTGAGGTTATTATTTCATGCATCCCGTTATCCTTTAAGTCGACATCAACTACCTCTGTGTCTGTATAAAACTGTACATTACTTTTCTTAGATTTTTCTATATAATAACTTGTTACGTCGTGTACATTAATAAGTCCATCTTTTTGAAAATAGGTTGCTTGTACAATCCCCTCTGTGTTCAGCATCGGTAGACGTCTTTTTATCATCGCTTCCGTTAAGACTTCAGTGTTAATTCCTAAGGATCTTTGCAGATCTACCGCCGCATTGTAAGATGGGATGTCCTGCCCTTCTTCCAATAGAAACATATATCCGCAAGGTTGAATATTTAGACGCAATCCTTCCTGCTGCATTTCCAATAGTAGCTGGTAACTGAGTAAAGACAGATTTATATTTAACGCATTTGAGAACTGATACCGAAATCCCCCGGCACAACGGCTTGTCGTATGTCCTCCAAGGTATGACTCTCTTTCTATTACTACAATTCGCTGTTTGCTGTTCCTTGAAAGCTGATATGCACAGCTTAGTCCCATAGCCCCCCCGCCAATGATAGCAATATCCGCCTTATCCATAAACATGATTCAGCCCCCATGATCTATTAATTGCTTTTTATAGTCGTTGACATTCGCCAGCTGTTTGTCATCAAATATGTGATAAGCTGGATAACATGTATCAATGTAAATCTGAAAACCTAAAACGGCGGCACGTATTGCAAAATGGGCGGATTCCCCGACAAACGAAACATTATAGATATCTTCAAAATTGACGCCTGCCAGCATAGCCTTTCTGTTCATTAAAATAATATCACAAATTCCCCCTACAGGGTACAGCCCCGGATTTCTGAGCTTGTGATGAAATTCGAACATCCGCAAAAACTGCTGAGCTTTTGTAATTTTTTCGTCTTTGCTTTTTTTATACGCAAAATCAAAATTGTCATAAAGCCATGCATTAGGCGCTAATGTGTTAGATATAAAAGTCCAGTGGACTTCCGATACAATATCTTTCTCTGTACTTATTAGATGTTCTACTGTAATTGGACGAAGTATAGTATCGGAATCAACTAAGAATAAATAGTCATATTCCTGTTCTATGGCCTTTTTTATAATTTTGTTTTTAAATTCCGCAATACGCAATATGGCGTACATTGTCCATTTGTGGTATTCAAACTCAGGATCATCTTGAAATGTATAATGTAGAATTTCACAGTTAAGATGTTCTTCTCTGAAACGAACAAGCATCTCAGTTGATTCTTCTATCAGATTGTCCTCAACAAAAGCATAATCAATGGAAATTGTATCCTGCGTTAGCTGTGCGATGGATTCTAAATATTCTTTTAAAATAGCTGGTTTTTGTCGCACCAAAGTTCCTATTAGCACTCGTTTTTTCATAATAACTCCTCATTGCTGCCATCTCATACAATTTTTACACTCTTCCGGGCATCTGCCAGATAGTGCAAACTTTTTTAATCGCTTAAACCGCTCGTTTATAATATTTGAAAACTGATCATGGTACAAATCTCCCAAGAAAGCATTTTCTCCAGATTTAATGAGACAGCAAAACGATACTTTTCCGGTTGAATGAACAAATAACCCGGAAGAGAGAAGAGGACAATCTTTTTCTTTCATTGCCGGCTGACGTAAAGAAAGAGACCGATTAACCAATTCATTAACAGTAATACTTCTATTAATTTTTTCAACTTCTTTTGCCAAATATAAATTTTCAGTATCTGTCAAAATTTGTTCTTTTAAATAATCATCGTAATTATCGAAATAAAAAGGAGTAGTATTTAACGGTTGCACCGATATTCCTCCATCCATCTCTAAATCACGGTATAAATCAGAAATCCTTTTTAATTCTGAAAGGTTATCTTTCAAAAGAGCAACCTCAAAACCTAACGCGGGCTTCAACTTGCCAGAATCTTTTTTATACTGTACGACCTGTTTAATTCCTTTAATGACTGCGTCTAGCGAGCCCCCTCGAATCTTCCGAAATCTTTCTTTGTCCACTGTCTCAATTGAAATGCCAATTCGATCGATTTCACAATCTACTAAGGCCTTGTAGTATTTAGATAGTAAACTTCCGTTTGTGATTGTAGTAAGGACATACGCTTTTTGACGAGCAAATTGAAACATTTCAATGATGTCTGGATGTAACAATGGTTCGCCTTCGCCCTGAATGTGTATATGATGTATCTGTTGCAGCTCTTCCAACACTTGTTTAAAAAGATCTATGTTCATATCCCTTTGCTCCAGCTTATTCCTGCAACAAAAAATACAAGCAAAATTGCACTTGGTTGTTGGTTCAATCTGCAAGTACGTTATGTCTTTCATACTCGCCTCCGTACATTTTTCAAATATAATGTTTCCTTTTTCATATAATTTTTCCATGTTGCTGGCGACATGATTTTACGATAAAATGCTGAATCCGTATTTAAATAGGTAGTTGAATCAAGAATAGATACTAACTCTAGCTCCTTATAGGCCGTATTTTTTTTAGATAAAATATAATGAATAAACGTTGGTAAATCCTCTATTTTTAAGTCAAAAATATCGATACTGGGAATTTGATTTTCGTCCAAAAACTTTTGAAGGTTTTCTGCGTCCCCGTCGTACAGCATATTAAAATAATATCCGATTACGAGCCTGCTTTTTTTGTTTTCTACGTAGTGATATACATATGCGTCATCACAAATAGCGATTGGGCCATGCAATTGAAAAATCCAACTGAATGCCATTTCTTCTTCTGCACCGTAGTGGAACTCTTTAACCATTAAATCGTTTAATTTTACAACATCGTCAAGCAAGTGGCAATGCTGATGGTTCAACCCTATTACTCCCGAATTGTAGAATGACAAGGGATTCGGCTTTAAATAAAACTGGTCGTCCGATCCGATCCGATCTAGACACAGAACTTTTTTATAAGTCTGAATTCGTAAATATGTATGCTTGGATATTTGTGATTTTTCAACATGTTCTGTCATTTGTATCACTTTTGTAATATCTTGGCACTGGGAATACATTAGAAAGCCGCCGTTATCCACATGTCTCATCAAAGGTGAAAGGTCCTTTAAAATTACGGTATCGGTATCGATAAAAATAATATTTGAATCTGGATGACATGCAAACAGCATTTTTATTGCCATGATTTTTACACGATACACATACCCTAAAGGCCCGATCCAATCTCGCATTATATCATCTGATATATGAAAAATATCTATCAACTCATTTTGTGCCAATTGAGGGTGAATTGCTTGGGGATTGGTAACCATAAAGGCAATTCGATACGGCATATCGGTATTTTGATTTGTCGAAATTAATGAAGCGATAGCGTAGCAGGCTTCCTTTACATATTTCTTGTCGCCAAGCGCGAGATATAAAAAATATGTCATATTGATACCTCAATATTTTTCTAAAGTCCCCGACACTATTTTTGAAAAACAACTATATAATGTACCGGCCGTTTCAAACATTTCCGGTTCCATTACATAATCCGGAAACTCTATTTCACACTCTAGCTCCAAATCTACAATTAGCTGAATCGCATTAAATGACTCCAATCCGTATTCACTCAAAGGTTTTTCAAAATCAATGTCGACATCTGCTCCCACATATTTTTGCAGTATACTCATAAATTTTTCCTTCATTTGTTCATTTTTCATTTTCAACCCTCTTTTTAAAATATTTTCCAGTAACCGACTGGTTGCACTGCATAATATCATCTAGTGTTCCGCAAGCTATAATTCTACCGCCGTCGCTCCCCCCTCCCGGGCCCATATCGATAAGGTAATCCGCGGCTTGAATTAAATCGATATTGTGTTCTACTGCAACGACTGTATTTCCTCTATCCACCAGTTCATTTAAAATGATTAAAAGTTTTTCAACATCATAAGGATGTAGCCCTTTTGTAGGTTCGTCCAAAAGGTATAAAACATGTCCTTTTTTTCGTTTTTCCAGCTCTTTTGACAATTTGATCCGTTGTACCTCTCCACCAGATAGCTGAAGAGAACTTTGGCCAAGCCTGAGATAGCCTACGCCTATATTACTAAGAGACTGTAATTTAGAGCAAATTGCAGTCTTATCCTGAAACAGTTGGAGCGCCTCGTCAATTGTAAGGTCAAAAATATCCGATATACTCTTACCTTTATATTTAATATTTAAAATCTCTTTTTTATACCTTTTTCCCTTGCAAACGGGACAGCGTATTTCCACCGGATCTTGATAACTCATATTTACGGTTATAGTCCCTTCTCCCTGACATCTTTTACATCTTCCCTGTGGAAGGTTAAAAGAAAAGTAATCTGCTTCATACCCATGCAATCTGGCCTCGGGAAGCTTTGCATAAATTTCCCGTATTGCTTTAAAAATATCGGTATAAGTCATCACGTTTGATCTGGATATCCGCCCCATCGGTGTTTGATCGATACAAATTACTGCATCGATGTGTTCCCATCCAATAATGTCCTGATGTTTTCCTGGAACTGTATGAGAATTATTAAAGCGATTTTGCGCTGCACGGGCAATAATTTGAAACAGTAAAGTCGATTTCCCTGCTCCGGATACCCCTGTGATAGCAACGAATTTTCCTAAAGGTATGGATACGTTGACATTTTTCAAATTATTTTCTGACGCATTTAAAACAGTAAGCTCGCTCTCGTTGCCTTTTCTCCCCCGTGTCTTTTTTATATTGATAAAATCATTT
Organism: uncultured Clostridia bacterium; assembly: GCA_904399395.1. GTDB lineage: Bacteria > Bacillota > Clostridia > Oscillospirales > Acutalibacteraceae > UMGS1264. The sequence continues at coordinate 23,808 of CAJFPJ010000086.1, forward strand.
TTTATATAACGGGCAGTCAAAGATTCCTTTGACCGTATGATTTCATCCACTGTTCCACAGGCGACTACCCTGCCCCCGTTTTTGCCGCCGCCGGGGCCAATGTCAATAATATAATCAGCAGCCTTCATAAATTCTACATCATGTTCAATCACAAGGATGGTATTGCCCATATCTCGTAATCTTGACAGAATTTTTATCATCCTTGCTGTATCGCATTGATGCAATCCTACTGTTGGTTCATCCAGTACATATAGAACCCCGGTAAGTCCTGACCCCAGTAAGGAAGACAACCGTAATCGCTGATATTCTCCAGCTGATAGTGTGGGCGTCGAACGATTCAGGGTAAGATGCCCCAATCCTAGATCAATCATATTTTTTAACCGTTCATCAATAGTATCGAAAACAGAGTTAAAAATAACACGCTCGGACTGATCTAAATTTTCGGCTAATTGTTTTATTGTCAGAAACAGTTGGTCAATGGAGAGATTGCATAATTCGTCAATGCTTTTACCATTTAGCAAAATACTTCTGGCATGTTCATTTAGCCGGGAACCTAAACATTCCGGACAAACTTCCTGCGTCATATATTCTTCTTTCTGCTTTTTATATCGGTCGTCGTCCCGTTGTTGTGTCAACCTTCTTTTCATGTAAGGAATCGCACCTATATAGCGTCCATATGCTATGTTTGATGGCGCTTTTTTTTGAGGAAACAATTGTAACAGCTTGGGACTATCGACCCCATAACAAATGATTTCTCTTGCGGCTTCATGCATATCGCACAACGGTACGTCTTGATTAAACGTAAAGCCATAGTAATCCGCGGCACGCTGAATCACTTCTGTGTACATCTTCTTTTCACTTTCGCTCCAATAGGTGACCGCCCCTTGGGCAATGGTCCGTTCAGGTTTTATAAGTTTATCAATTTTGAGTTCAGAAACGTAGCCCAAACCGCCACATCTTCGACATGCTCCTAATGGGTTATTAAAAGAAAAATCTGCAATTGTGAGTGCCTTTATTTGTTTTTTGCAAACAGGACATGTTATCAGATCTGCATCATCGCTATAATCGTCTTCGTTGTCATCGTATTCCTGTATGTCTTCCAACTCATTTATATTGGATAACAAGGAGCGAATTTGCGTTCCACATGCCGGACATTTTAGAACGCCTATTTTAGCATACAACAACCGTAATTTCGTCAGTATTTCGGTAATTGTACCTACCGTAGAACGCGGATTACGATTTGTATTGTTTTGGTCCACGCTAATGGCTGGAGACAATCCTGTGATAGATTTAACCTTTGGCTTGCTGATATGTTCGGAATGAAATCCTAGGGACTCCATATACTGGCGCCTGCATTCTTGCTGCAATGTATTAAATGCAATTGTTGATTTGCCCGAACCAGAGACTCCGGTGAGAACAACCAGTTTATTTTTGGGAATGCATAAATCCATGTTCTTTAAATTATGCTCTTGCGCTCCGGTTATGGTAATTTCGGATATCCATTTCATACTAATACACCTCTAGATGTTTGAGATTTAAAAAGTTGTTTTTCAATGAAAAGTCCACTCCTGTTTGCTGGTCAAACCAAATATTTGTATTTTCGTCAAACATAAGCAACGGTAGACCGCATGTTTCAAAAACTTCTTGACCCGTGGGCATTTCTATACATCTCACGTCATTTCCGTCATATATCATACAGTAGGCTTTCTGTACGGTAAGAAATACAGCGGTTGTATATTCCATAGCAAGGTTAAAAAGAGCGGCAGCCAAAAGCGCTTTTGCGACGCTGTTTCCCCGCCCTGTTTTCAACACCTGGTCAGCCGTCATAATACGGTGAGATTCAACAAATATAGAGCCGTCCTCAATTTCAGAAAGCAAATCAATGATATCTTCCATTTTTTGCAGTCCCACTGCTTTCTGCCGTACCAATTTGCTTTGAATAGACCAGTTCATATAAGCTTCCGGTTTTTTGACGAATAATGTTTGATAGGCATACAAAGTCCATGCATCGACGCTGTTCGGCTCATGAGAATAGCTCTGAAGTACTTGGGAGAGAACTTTTTTATGATATTCAATAAAATCAAAGGGAACCGCAACAGGCCGCAGGGGAGCAGCTGGATTAGGTATATTCGTATTATCGTTTACACAAAAAGAAAATTGCAGAAAATGAATCCTTTTTATTTGTTGCTGAATTTTCTTTCTTCTAGCAGCCGGTAAATTGGTAGAACCTTCCTCGGTCCAAAACCATTCATCTGTATAAATAACAGAGGATTTCTGATAGTGAAACAATACCTGGTCAGTTACAGGAACCATCCTTTCAGTATCAATTAAAAATGGCGTTTCGTTAATGAAAACAATCAAAATGTCCTGTGTCTTTAACCGGATTTGAAGAATATCATCACACTCGAATCCCCCCAGGCGAAGCACACTATGTAGGAGGGACATATAGGAAGAGCAACTACAAGTTAGTTTTCCGTTTTGTACATTGGTTTCCATTAATTCATCAATGCCTTGCCATGATACCTGGAATTTACTTGCCCAGCTATTATCACGATCGCTTCTTTCGATACTTAACATGACACTATCACTGATAGCGTTATAAATTTTTGCGGCAAATCTTCTCTTATCTTTGTCATAATATGTTGCTGCCAATTTTGCAATATAAGGAGATAACATATTTGCCCTTAGCGAGGCACATTCAATTACCGGGTGCGTTTGCCTGTACCGTATACTGCGCGGAATTGCCCTTGCATAAAATGAAGTTTGACCATAATCCTTAATTGTGGATAACTGATGTATAAAGTTATTATCCGGAAAATCCAAAGCGGGATATATCATCTGAATTTTACAAAAGTGATAGGGGACAACTGTTACAGAAGTATCTGAAAACGCCTGTCGCTTTTTTTGAATCACATAAATACGCCATTGTCTGCTTTCCTGATTTTCTTTAACCAAGTACTCATGCCATTCTTCATGATCAATATAAAATTTATAACAAAAAGTAATATGGCACGATATCCGATATATTCCCTCATTTTTAGAAAATTGTACCGCTTGCCAGTCTATATTGATATCAGACAGGTAATCATTTAATACATATCCAATAAACCAGTCCTTTTCTGCGGATAAAGACATATCATCCTTATAGTCGAAACAGTCCAGCCAAAGCCTGTAATTACGATCAGAAAATGCTTTCTGGACATTCTCTATAAGCTTTTTTATCTCTAACGATGCTATTGTTGACTGAATTTGAATATTCATGAGGCCTCCGACATGATATAGTCACAGGCCTTGTTAATATCATCAAGCAGTTCAATAGCCAGCGCGTCGTCTTCAATGACGATAGAAAACTCCTGTTCCACCAGAATCAGCATCCGCAGCGCCAATAATGAATCAATTAAAAGGGAATCAATTAAATGATTGCCAGGTTCAAATATGGTATCGTCAATATTTCTGTCCAGTACCTTTCTATAAATATCCTTTAACGTGTTTTTCACATTTTCATAGTTCAATTAAATGACCCCCTAATTAAATATAAGATAATTGTTTGCGTAAAACAGCAACGCCAGTGGCTGTTTCAGCGTTAAAAGACAGTACTTTTTCCCCCACCTTGCGGCAGTATTGACATGTATTACAGTCCTTTTGCTGACATGATTGCTCTGTAAATGGTTTGATAAAACCATCTAAGCCCTGATTGTCAATAAATACATGCATAGAAAGCAATGCCACAGCCGCATTACGGAAATTACGGTCCACGTTAAAATGAATTCCTTTTTGTAACACTCCGGCGCTTCGCTTGTCTTTAAAGGGAATGATGTTCAAAATATCGGCTAAATTTCCTGGATAGCGTTGCTGATGATACGCGCCAACGACTTTTACTAACCAATCTGTACTTTTGATCCGGTCGGTAATTTTAAATTTATGAATACCATATTTTTTATATATTGATAAGTCCTCTGGCCGTATCCAGCGAGCTTTTATAAGATTCTGGGGATTAGAGAATTTTTTGTATGTACAAAAAAACATACACTGATCAAAAGGTAAATCATTTTTTTCATCTGTACTTAAAACCAGAGAACCATGACTCATTACATTGTCATGATAAAATTGCAACGGGCATTGATATAAACAGGTCTGATTAGCAAGAACCTGCATCTCGCAAGAAGACAGTTGGCTAAGTCGTTCTAATAATGAGAATTCGCGATTTATATTTTCACGAACTGTAATTTCATCCACACCCATATCAATAAAGTATTTTGCCCGTTCTACATTATCAACGTTTGCAAAGGAGGACAAGCTTATCTTTAGTTTAGGATGCTTCTTTTTGCATAATTGCAATATGATCGGGTTTGCAACAGTGATCCAAGTTACTCCTATTCCATCGATCCAATCTAGAAGTTTCTCAATATGATAACGTTCCTCTCTGTAATATTCCCGATTACCCATGCAGGAACCGTTAATTAGATAATTAAACTCCATCCCATACTGTTTTGCTATGCGAACCGCTTGCTCGATATTCTCCTGTCCAAGTGGGGGAAGGCCTTTCATCCGTCGTCCGCTTCCTACTTGATTGTTAGACATTACACCGTAAATATGTTTTACAGATTTATATTCAGATAAACGGTGAATTAAATCCAAATCCCCATTATAGGCCACAGAAAACTTCACAGTATATCCCCTTTCTCATGAATTTCATCGGTAGCGTTTTAATCGAGATTCCACAAGGAAGTACCGCAGAAATGTAATTCCGTATGGAAGATTTGTCAAGACGTCTAAAAAGATAAGAGTAAATCGGCACACTGTGCCGAACCTCCATATTCCATTAACTGGCGAGATAAAGCTTTGCTTTTTTCCTGGTAAGGACCCAAAATAGCCTTGTGAACGGCCTGATTCAACCGGCCAGGCCGAAACGCATGTACAGGTAAGTGAATGGAAGCCCCCAACCGTGCCAGTTGTTCGGCATTATAAGATCTTTCAAAATGGCGTCCAGTAACAGTAATGCTCGGAAGGCCATGCAACAATGTCGTTAGCATAGTGTCTTGACCGCCATGAAAAATTACCAGATTGGCCTGATTAATAACAGCGTTTGTTGGAACATATCGTGTAAAACATATGTGATCAACAGAAGAGTCCAGCTCTGTCAAATGATAATGGTAACCGCAACAACAAAGAATTTTAAAATCTTTATTTTGAAAGGTTTGTAAAATGACTTCTTTATAGAGTTGGGGAGATAACGCGCTGACACTCAGGTATATAAAGATCAGGGGCTTATTAATTTTCATAAATGCAGACATCTGTGGATCTGTCTCTGTGGTGACCGTATCCAAAATATATCCATTAAAATAAATATCGCTGAATTTTTGTAGCTCGGGTTCCAGAACCGGCAGAGTGGGGGCAATTTTTAAATCGGCTGTTTGAAACATCAATTCAGTAATATTTTTTATTTCTGGCAAATGATGCTTGGCTAAAATTTGATTGACATCCCGCGTCCCCACGCCATCGCAACTTTTGTTTGACGGAAACGCAGGATGTATCGGCCAACTAGCGATCATAGCGGATGGGACTTTCGCTATACGTGTGCTGATGGAAGCGCTCGGTCGCGCTTCTGCAAAGACTACATCCGGTTTGAAGTCCGATATTGCCTGAAGCTCAGCCAATACGGAATCCGCTAGGTATTGAGATTGTGTCATTCCCGTCCATTTCATAAATTCTACTGCATTATTAATAGAGGAGATGCTTGCGTCAATATTGGGAACAGGGCTTTTATAAACCATAAAGCCGTTACTCCGAATTAAATTTTCTAGCTTTCCTCCCATTACAAAGCGTACGTCTCCCCCGCGTCTTTCAATCTCTTTTGCCAAACCAATACATTTCGTAACCGACCCAATTGATCCGGAATTCGGGGGACTGGGCATTAACAAAATCTTTTTTTTCATCAATTATTCTGCTCCTTACCGAATTGGTCATTATGAACATAATCCTGCCATAACCTTTGCAGCCCTACTTTATAATTAGGATAACGAAATTTATAATGTGTTGCCTTAATAATTTTTTGATTTGACATTTTTATGCTTAATGACCGGAGACCATGAATACTAAATAAGATACGCTCCGGCATTTCTTTTTGGTCGACCCATTCCAAAAAAGCATGTCCACAAATTGCTTCAACCTGGCGATAAAATTCTGATTGGATAACAGGCAAATTATCCGATATATTGTAGATTCCCGAATCTAAGCAATTCGGTGCCATTACAAGTAGTGAGAGTAAATCGTATTCATGTATGAGAGACATATAGTTTTGTCCATTGCCCAACAATGTCAGATGATTTGTTTTGTAATGAAACGGATTATTTTTTCCTGATCCATAAACTTCGCCAATACGCAAAATAATTGGACGAACCGGCGCTTCCTGCAGCAACAGCTGCTCTGCTTCCCGAACAACCAGTCCAAATGGATGATTAGGTTGAACAGCTTCTTCCTCTCTGTGAAAAGTACCATTTAAGTTGCCATATACTGCTCCGTTGCTTGCATATAAGAAGCAATCCGCTTTTTCATACTGGAGCGCGTCAAGCAACCGGCGCATTCCATCTATATATACTTCTTTTGTCCTCTGTATTGAACGAAAATGTCCCCCTGCTAAATAGTAGATGCAATCAACGTTTTTACAGAGCTCCCTAAAATCTTCTGTTTTTGTCAAATCACCGATTCGGCAATCGAGCCCCCTGTCAATGAGATTCTTACACGCATGATATTCATGGGGTAAAATAAAGCCTCTTACCGGCAGGCCTTTATCTAACAGCTGTGCGGCAAGTCTACTCCCAATATATCCGCCGCAACCAATTATTAAAATCATATTTGAATCCTCTTAACGTCTAAAAAACGCGTTTCTTTTTGCCGTATCGGCTTTGGGGCAGCTCTTTGACAATTTGTATTTTTATAGGCACTTTATAGGCTGGCATTTTTAAACGACAAAAACGCAGAAAGCTATTTTCATCAAATGCATTTTCATCATTGTTCAAAACAATATAACAGGCTAATCGCTGGTGAGAATGATCATCGGTTAATCCATAGACAAGAGAATCTTTAACTTGTACAAATTGATTGATAACTTTTTCAATTTCCTGTATTCCAACTAAGTGGCCACTAATATTAAGCACTTCATTTGTCCTACCTACCAAATAAATATATCCGGTCTCGTCTATGTATCCCAAATCTCCTGTTTTTACCCAGCCGCGAATAAATACCCTTCTGGTCAAATCATTGCGGTTATAATAACCTTTTGCCAAATTACTGCCGCTTACTTCTATTTGGCCGGTTTTCCCTACTTGAAGTTGATCCCCATTGTCGTCAACCACTCGTATATATACACCTTTAACCGGCTTTCCCACCGTATACATCAATTTATCCATTTCGTTTGAAGCGACGTATGAAATAACGCCCGCTTCTGAAGAACAATAGATAGAATGGATATCACATTTTGTTTTTTTATAAAATTGGCTATATATTTTTGGATCCATATATGCAGAACAAGTCAAACAAATGCGCAAGGTATGCTCTGTGGAACATACTTCTGTCTGTGTCAGCATATCATATATGTATGGAACTGAAAAAAATACGGTAACTTGGTAGGTCCTTAATACTTTCCAAATAGATCCGGGCATTTTAGATGGTGTTAGCACCAGAGCGGCTCCTGCAGCCAAAGCTGGTAACACAGCAGTAGTCATTGCGGCAGTCAATGATATTTTCAGTGGTGTATAAATAATATCATCCTTATTGATTCCGACAAACGAACACAATCCCAGGATGTTAGAAACCATCGCCTCATCATCAAATACAACGCATTTAGATTCTCCTGTGGTTCCAGACGTGTAGAACATTACAGCAGGGTTATCAAATTTGATGAGGACTGTCTTTTTAAAACATCGTATATATAAATTGTCGCTCTCCACAAAGCTTTCACGAGATATTCCGGATAAAGCATAATGGCAGTCGCAAGAGTCAAAAGCGTGTTTTAACTCATCATCTGGTGTCTCCTCGTCCAATGGAATTACGGTACAGTGCAAACTCCACAAACCAAGTAATAAAAAAAGAAAGATCTGGGGATTATTATGCATAATTGAGACTCTCATGCCGGAACAAATACCTATATGTTCCAATGTCTTCTTAAAATATTGTACCGACTGAAATAATTCACCATAGGTCATACATTTTTCTTCATAGGCGATTGCCGTTTTATCAGCATATGTTTCACATGCCTTTTTTATTGTGTCCCAGATGTAAAAGTCATTTGGCATAAACGTCATCTCCTCCAGAAACTGGATAGTTGCACCTTATTTTCAATATACAAAGAAATTTATTTTAATAACGCGACAATCTCGCGTAACTGAGAAACAACATAATCCACATGATTCAGACTAGGGTAGATCGGAAGGCAAATATGTCGTTTACAAATATCGTCAGCAATTGGAAACTCGCCCTCCAGCCCAATTTTTTTTGAGGATGGCTGTCTATGGATAGGAATAGCGTACACTTCTCCCTGAAAGCTCACACCACGCTTTTTCATCTCCTTCTTAAGCGTGTCCCGGTCAATTGATGTTGGCAGCATCACAATATATTTATAATAACTGCTTTCATCTGCAGGCAAAATCGGCGTGAGCTCGGGGATGGTTTCTTTTATTAACTCGGTATATTTTTCCGCAATGGCCTGTCGTTGCTTCTTAATTTCGTTAAGTCTTCGCAATTGCGTCCGACCAATAATTGCGCAGAATTCGTTCAACCTATAATTTGTTCCCACTTCAACATTATACGTTTCCCACATGTTGGGTTTGCCGTGATTTCTTAACAATTTCACGTTTTGGGCCAATTGCTTGTCATTTGTGACCACCATCCCGCCTTCACCAGAAGTAATGACCTTAGTCGAAAAGAAAGAATAGGCGGCTGCGATCCCAAAAGCACCTGGTTGAAGTCCGTTAAAGCTACATCCATGGGCGTGTGCTGCATCTTCAAACAACCAAAGTCCTCTTTTTTGGCACCAAGCGGCGATTTCGTTGATTTGGGGCGTAATAATGCCGCCAATATGTACAATAACTACGCCGACTGTTTTGGGAGTAAGTCGTTTTTCTAACTCTTCCACTGTGATAGAAAATGTCTGGGGATCTGCATCTACTAGGCGAACCCGGCCGCCAGCAAACAATATACCAGTTATTGTTGCCATAAACGTATTGGTTGGTGCTAAGACTTCGCCTCCATTCAAATTTAACGCCCGCATTACTGCTTCGATCGCAGTAGTTCCGGAACTTGTTGCAACTGCATATTTATGACCTGTATATTGGGCAAACTCTTGCTCAAACTGTTCGGTGAAATGTCCCATGGATACTTGTCCTGTTTCTAAGCATTGATTTATGTCCATTAATATTTGCTCACGATCTTGTTTGTTAAAATCAATTTTTAAAGATGGTATTTGCATTTTCATATTCCTCCCAACAGATATTTACCAGTCATATACAATACAAGACCCATAATAACGGAATTGCTCTATCGCTTTGCAAGTTTGACTTATACTTTCCGCATGGACATGCTGTACTACCAATTCATGCAAAAATGAGTTATTGGATCTTAAATAATCAATTACTTCGATAAACAGATCATAGTGGATATTCTGCATGAAAGAGGCGGCGGAAAATACAGGTGTCTCAAGTTGCTTGAATACGATCTCATTCCTTTTTCCAGAAAGCCATGGTGATTGTGTGCACTCTTGGTTAAATATTACAGCCAGCCCAATCTGTGATGGCTTTATACTCGATAAATAATAATCATCATATATATAATTCCTATATGTTCCTGCTCCGCTGTCATCAATAATAACCGCATCTATTCCATTCCCAATTAATAGTCGATATAAGATTTCTGTCATTAAAGAGTAGCCAAATATCAAGATTTTTTTTGATTTTTTATCAGACTCTATTATTAGGTTAAGCAACTGAAAAGCAACACATAGTGAAGGAATAAATAGCGCTTCTACGCAATCGACATTAGTCGGTATTGGATGAATTCGATAATGTTTCTGTGAAACGGATGCATTCCATATGATATATTTACTAAACACTGGGGATAATAGTACATGTCGACCTTCCAATAAATCGCATTCTTTTCCTGCAACAACAATTTTTCCAACAGATGTATATCCAAAATGTCCCTTGCAAAGTTCATTTTCTTTTGTTTTATCACCCGGAAATATGCCGACCAACGTATGTAATATTTGAATGAGACAACCTGTTTTTTCATTTTTATAGAATCCCCGTTCCGTTGTAACAGTGGTACCTGATTGAATTGAAATATTTTCGTAATACATAAATCCTCTTTTTTATTGAAAATAGGCGTAAATTTTCTTCCACTTATGTTGAATTACATAGCGATTGTCGATAAAACGAATAAGATCTTCCAATACCCTCGGATCGTCCGGATTATGATAACTGCAGATTGAAAGCTTGGGATGATATTTTTGAATAGTTTTACGCATACCTTCCAGCATCTTTTTTTCGGCGCCTTCAATATCTGCCTTTACAAAATCAACCCTGTTAATATTATTTGCCTGAACATATTCATCAATTGAAACTACGTCTAGCGCTTCGATCTTTCCAGGCTTAGATAAAACTGCAGAATCCGTAGCGGAATCGTCTGACAGGTAAAAAGACTGCCGTGTTGTACAGCTCCATACGCCTTTATTAACCATATGAACGTATGGCGATTGATATAAAGACAAATTTCGTTGCAACCTGCGAAAAGTCGAAGGTACCGGCTCGAACGCATGCACTTCGCAACCTTTTATGAGAGAATACATAGAAAACGCACCGTTGTGTGCTCCACAATCTAATACAACATTTCCTTTCGACAGCCGAACCGGGCCATATTCATGCGGTCCGTCTTGAAGCATCCCCATATCATTAAATAAACTGGGCAATATGAAATCTTCCATCTCAATACCATATTCTTTTTCTTTAAAAAAATTTATCATTTTATAATTGCCTATTTTAATAATATCTTCTTCCAGGTTTATTTCTTCCTTTTTTAGATAATTAATTAGATATGCATCTAATAATTCTTTATAGTCATTATTGGTAATACAAAGGTAATTATCAATTTTTTCATTGCGAAATACCCTGAACATTTTTATTAATTCCTTTGCCGACAATTCTATCCATAAAACAAACTTCACATCCTGATTTCTGTTTTTTAGTACACAGGATGTCAATTCGTCCAGGGCTTTAAAGGACTTTATACAAATTATGTCATATAAAGAAAGGATGCGTTCAAACCAGGTTGAATTTTGCTTTGAAATATAATAAAAAATAACCCGTTCATCTTTTAGTTTGTCCACAAACATCATATGAATCACCCGTTTATTTTCCATAAGATAGCGAAAATTTTATAAACATGCCTAGGTAATTATAAAATTCCTAAATACCAGCTGTGTAATTCAGCATAGTCTCGGCTACCTGCCTTAGATATGCGTTATCCTGTGGTTTTCTGCGTTTTGTTCAATTTGCATATATTCTACTAATAATGTATCATGGCAAAATATTAATTTCCTTCACTTGGGTTCTCTTTATACTGTTCGATAATTTTTATAAATTGAGAGATCTGATGATAAAAGGAATCAAATTCAGCAAATAACAATTGTTGCTGATTATCTGACAAAGCATGCTCCGGATCAGGATGAAGTTCTAACATAATTGCATCGACTTGAATTGCTAAAATAGCTTTTGCAATCGGTAATAAAATATCTTTTCTCCCTAAAGAATGGCTTAAATCGACAACCAAAGGCAATTTTGTCTGCTGTTTAATTTGAGCAATGCATGCAATATCCAAAATATTTCGGGTATTTGAATCAAAAGATCGTATCCCACGTTCACATAATACAAGGTTTTCATTTCCATTGCTTACGATATATTCTGCAGCAAGAAGAAATTCCTTTACAGTGGACATCATTCCTCTTTTTAGCAAAACGGGATGTTTAGTCTTACCCGCTTCTTTTAGTAAAGAATAATTCTGCATATTTCGAGATCCAATTTGTATCATATCGGTATATTTCATTCCCGCTTCAATGTCCCTTGGATCCATTATTTCCGAAACTACTTTTAGATGATATTTTTTTCTGATATTGTCTAATATTTTTAACCCTTCTAAGCCTAATCCCTGAAAATCATATGGTGACGTCCGTGGTTTATAGGCTCCCCCTCGAATAAATTGCACATTATTTTTCATAAGAATCTGGGCCACAAGTTCCATTTGTTCAGGAGATTCTATTGAACATGGTCCCGCAATAAATGCAAAACCGGGTTCAATTTTAAATAGCTCAGACAAATTTTTAAATTTGTTACTTTGTACGAGTAATTTTTCCATAATTTCATCCACTAATCGTAATATTATTTTTGGCTACATCAAATCGTAAATTTATCTCGTTTTCTGTCCAAAAACCTTAATTCATTTTGATTCATAAAAAGTGTTACAAAAGCACAAAGAACCACCTCGGGCCGTATTATCTTTAGCAAGTATGTTCTGGGTTCCTTTCGACCACAAATTCCGTATCAATTCTTGGAGTTTTAATAAATTTCCGTTCATTTGTTTTTCTCTCCATAAATAATTTAAAAACAACTACTGCGAAAAGCTAATATTCCTACTTTCTACATACTGCGGAGATTGCAAATCTTTCTATTTTAAAAAATAAACATTTTTTTATCTGCGCATCGACAAAATATGTAATTTTTTACCATTTGGCAGCATTTTACCATGTTAATTTACATTTGTCAACAATATATTTATATACAAATAGAAATTTATTTGTTTTTTCGATATATATTGATTATTTTTAATATATTTGATATTGTATATTTGATAAAATTAAACTGCTGTAAAATAATTACCATTTTAAAAAGGGCGCACAAAACTAATTTCCCCTAAAAACGGAAAAAATGAAAGCTATGTTTAATGTTTAAAGTAGTAGTCAAAGCAGTTACCCGATAACCTGGCTGTTTAAAAAGAAAGGCCGCTTTTTCTACAGAATCCTCTTGGTATACAGAAAGATTAACTATTAGAAGTCAATCCCTAAAATGGAGTGATGGTGAAAAAACAGATGGCTCAAAAAGGGTATAGCAAAACAG